>NZ_JBBCBQ010000001.1:1356130-1997520 GCF_037203805.1 Kribbella sp. CCNWLW201
CGGCGTGGTTGGGGTCAGGGCTGGGCGGCTGATTTGCCGGTCAGGTAGAGGGACCAGGCGAGGAGGGCGAAGGCGAGGGTGCTGAGGATGACGCGGACCAGGTTGTAGGCCTGCCACTTGCTCTCGTTGAAGGCGGCTCGGGCGGCGGTGACGTCGATCGTGTTGGGGTCGCCGGCGGCCTTGAGCGCGTCGTTCATCGGGACGTTCACCGCGATCGTGATGATCATCGTGATCAGGTAGAGCACGAACGCCGCCGCGATCCACGGCAGCGCGTCCTCCTTCAGGCTGAGCAGACCGGCGAGCACCGTGAACACCGCCGCGCCGAGGAACCCGAGCAGCAGGAACACCGGGTTCAGGATGGCCCGGTCGACCGCCTGGAACGCGCCCACGAAGGTCTTGTCGTCCGTCTTCGCCAGGCCGGGCATGAAGGCGTTCGAGTAGATCCCGTAGATCCCCGCCATCAATCCCGTCACCATCGTGGCCGCCAGCAACGACGCCACTCGCAGTCCGTTCATCTCACCCCTCCAGTACGACGGGACCGTCCCGCACCGGAAAAACTAGAGCACCGAAACCTGCCCGGACATGTCACCGAAACTCAGATCCATGTCAGTGGGGCTCACAACCCCACGCACTGGCCGGAGCGTGGTCCGGACACCTGGTTCGGCGCCTGCAGGTTGACCGGCGCGGGCGCGTTGCCCGAGCAGCTCAGTGGCCCGCCGACCGTGTTCCCGGCCAGCACGGCGGCCTCCGTCGTACCCGATCTGGTCACGGACACCGGCCCCTCGACCGAGCTGCCGACCGCGACCACGCTCCGGGTCGCGCCGTCGACGCTCACCGGGCCCTCGACCCGGCTCCGGAGCAGGTGCAGGTCGGCCGCACGATCCGCCCGGAGCGGACCCACGACGCGGCTGTCGGTGGCAACGAGCGACGCGCCGGCGCCGACCAGGACCGGGCCGTTGTTGGTCGCACCGACCAGGCAGGTCACCCCGGACCGCACGTACAGCGGGCCGTTCCGCACCCCGGTCACGGTCGTCGTACAAGCAGGGGCCGGACGTAACAAGGTGACCGCGAAGCGGCGCGGGGTCCCGATGTTGCCGGTGGCATCGATAGCCCGGTATTCGACCAGATGCCGCCCATACCCGGACGGTACGTCGTCCCACGGCACCACCCGCGGCACCCCGAGCTTCCCGTAGACGAGCTGGTCGATCTCGGTCCCCTCGGCGGTGAACCGGAACGGCGCGGACGCGTCCGTCGGCCAGCCGTAGTAGTTGTACCAACCGTCCCCGTTGACCCTGAACTCCGGAACGACGTACCCCTCGCTGTCGTCCGTCGCCGCGAGGCCCATGGTGAAGGCGTCGTTGTAGATGTACTCCGGTCCGGTCGGCTTGTTCACCTTCAGCAGCGGCTTCGACAGGGTCGACTCCACCACCGGCTCGACCCCGTCGACCGACCAGGTCAGCGTCTCGCCGCCCACGGTCGCGGTCAGCGTGTGCCGCCCGGTCAGCTTGAGCGGCTCGAGGTCGAGGTCCCGGTCGTTGCCCGGGTTCGCGACCGGCTGGCCGTCCAACCGCCACTCGATCGCCGGCTGCGACGTGTCGGACTGGGTCGTCTCGGCGTAGACCACCTCGTCGGCGCTCACCGGATGCTCGGTCGACGTCGATCCGGTGAACTCGACCGGCTCCGACGACGGCTCGGCCGTGAGCTCGGTGTTGACGGTCCACGAGCGAGAAGCGGTCGGACGTACGGCGGGATCGCGGATGAACCCAGTCGGGTCGACGATCTTGGCGGTGAGGGTGTGCAGACCGGGTGAGAGGTCGAGGAGCGAGAGATCGACGGCACGGCGGTTCGCGGTCGGCAGCGTCGTACCATCCAAGGTCCAAGTGACCTCGAGTTCGTGGCTGACCGGGTGCAAGGTCTGCAGCCAGACGACCTGGTCGGCGGCCACCTGTCCGGTCGGCGTACTGCCCTGGAGCAGGTTGACCCGGGACGAGATCCGCTGAGTCATCCGCTCCCGCGACACCTGGTCGAAGTAGTAGCCGAGCGTCTTTATCATCGAGTGCCGGCTCGGTCGCCAGACGCCTGATCCGGCGTACATGCCGCCCTCGTAGCGGGCGATGGTGCCGCCGGACTCGGACGGCTCGCCGAGCCAGCGGTACCACTTCTTCTGCTGATCCCGCATTTGCTGCTCGGTCAGCAAGGTGTGGTGGATCGAGGAGGGTTCAGCTCCCTGGTACGGCGCGCCCCGGTCGCCGCGGGCGTAGTAGTCGTACTCGTCCTGCAGGCCGCCGAGCGAGTGGCCGAGCTCGTGCGGGGTGATCAGGGCGGACAGCGCGTTGCCACCGGAGGCGGTCGCGTACGTCCCGCCGGCGCCGCCGTACGTATCGCTGTTGCCGATAGCAAGAATCTGGCGGTTGGCGGCGGTGGTGCCGGCGACGAGGTCGGCGTACTGGATGGCCGCGGTCGAGCTGACCGTGAGCAGACGCTGGACGCTGTTCGGGTTGCAGCCGCCCCAGAACCCCATCTGGAGTGGGGTGTCGACCTTGGGCGAGGTGAGGTTCGGGTCACAGTCGACGCCGCTCTCGGGCGACGGGATCTCGACCGCGTAGACGTTCAGGTAGTTCCGGTACGACTTGAACGGCTCGATGCTCCAGAGCACGTTCAGGTGCTTGTCGACCTGCTCGCGGAACTTCGGCAGCTCGGCCGCGGTGTACCCGTCGCCCATCACGACCAGGTTGAACCGCGACTCGGCCGGCCCGGTGACCTGGATCGGGACCACCCTTGCTTGCGTCGCTGCCACGACTTCCGTCGTACTGGCTCCGGCTGCGACCGGCAGGCCGGCGAACACCGCCGCGACCACCCCCAGCACTGCCGTCAGTCCTCTTGTCCGCACAAGACCTCCCCAGTCGGGCGACACTGGCGTGAGCAGCTTACGAAGGTACGTCGGCCCGTGTCAGGAGTTCACGCGTGGCGACATGCGCGCCAATCGGGGCCGTCGTGCGGCATCATGAGGGGTCGGGGAACTGTGAGGAAAGGATATCGATGACGGAACCGGCGCAGGCGCCGCGGCCCGAGCCGGACCGGGGACGACCGGCTGATGACGCTGGAGACGGCGACGGCAAGGGTATCTACTGGGTGCTGAAGAACGTGCTGATCGGTCCCCCGGTCAAGCGCATCTTCCGGCCGAACGTGATCGGTGCCGAGAACATCCCCGCCGAAGGCCCGGCGATCATCGCCAGCAACCACCTGTCCTACGCCGACTGGATCTTCATGCCGCTGGTGCTGCGCCGGCGGGTCACCTTCGTGGCGAAGTCCGACTACTTCACCGGTGCCGGGATCAAGGGCCGGTTCCAGCGCGGCTTCTTCAAGGGCACCGGCCAGGTGCCGATCGACCGGTCCGGCGGATCGGCGTCCGAGGGCGCGATGCGGGCCGGGATGAAGGTGCTGGAGCGCGGCGAGCTGTTCGGCATCTACCCCGAGGGCACCCGCTCGCACGACGGCCGGCTGTACAAGGGCCGCACCGGTGTCGCCCGGCTCGCGCTGGAGGCCAAGGTCCCGGTCATCCCGTGCGGCGTGATCGGCACCGACAAGGTCGCGCCGCCCGGCAAGATCGTCGCCTCGGTCGCCCCGCCCACGGTCAAGTTCGGCGAGCCGCTGGACTTCTCCCGGTACGAGGGGATGGAGGGCGACCGGCTGATCCTGCGCGCCGTCACCGACGAGATCATGTACAAGATCATGGAACTGTCCGGCCAGGAGTACATCGACATGTACGCCACCAAGGCCAAGGCACTCGAGGGCCGCGCGGTCACCGGCGCACCGAAGAAGGTCCGCAAGTCGGACACCTGATCCAGTTGGCGAGACACGTGGGGTCTACCCTGGGAGATCGTGGACGGATCGATCGCTTACCAGGGTGAGCCAGGCGCCAACTCGGCGATGGCATGCACCGACATGTACCCGGACCGCGAGCAGCTGCCCTGTACGACGTTCGAGGACGCGCTCGAGGCGGTCAGCAGCGGCCGGGCCGGGCTGGCGATGATCCCGGTGGACAACTCGATCGCGGGCCGGGTGGCGGACATCCACCACCTGCTGCCGGAGTCCGGTCTGCACATCGTCGGCGAGTACTTCCTGCCGATCCACTTCCAGCTGCTGGCCGTCCCCGGTACGTCGATCGACCAGATCCGGACCGTCCGCAGCCACGTGCACGCCCTCGGGCAGTGCCGCAAGATCATCCGCGAGCACGGGTGGTCGACCGTCGTCGCCGACGACACGGCCGGCTCCGCCCGCGAGGTCGCCGAGCTCGCCGACCCGACCGTCGCCTCGCTGTCCCCCCGGGCCGCGGCCGACCTGTACGGGCTGGAGACGCTGGCCAGCGACGTCGAGGACGAGCACCACAACACCACCCGCTTCCTGGTGCTGTCCCGCGAACCCGAGGTGCCGCCGGTCGGCTCCGGCCCCGTCATCACCAGCTTCGTGTACCGGGTCCGCAACGTGTCGGCCGCGCTGTACAAGGCGCTCGGCGGTTTCGCCACCAACAACGTCAACATGACCAAGCTGGAGTCGTACCAGCTCGGCGGCATGTTCTTCGCCACCCAGTTCTACGCCGACATCGAAGGCCACCCCGACGAGCCGAACGTCGCCCTGGCCCTCGAGGAACTCGCCTTCTTCTCCGTCGAGGTCCGCCTCCTCGGCGTCTACCCCGCCCACCCCTTCCGCGCCCAAATAGCCGAACCAGCCGCCAACCGCGCCCTCCGCCCCCACCACTAGCGAGCTGGCGGCGTACACCCAGATGGGCGGTACGCCGGGAACTCCCAGCCGGCTGAACCAGTACGACACCTTCGTCCGCCGCTCCCACCGCGGGCACCTGAATCCGTGGGCCGGGGTTGCCGTTCCCGGACCTGCGCCACTCACCAACCCTTGCTGATCGCCGGTCTGAGCTCGAGGCTGAGCGTGAGCCGCGGGGGTTGCCTGTGGTTGGTGAGTGCTGGAGGTCCGCCGACGGACAGGATCCCTGGCTGCGGGCAGTTCGGCCGGCCTGCACCAGCGGCTGCGGCTGGCGCTCCACGGACTGAGGCTAAGGCGTGTAGTTCCAGGTTTGGTGGGTGGTGGTGCCGGCGGTGAACTGGCGTGGCGGGCGGGTCTCGGAGCTGAAAGCCTGTTCCCAGTCGACCCGGGGTTCGAGGTAGTGGTTCAGCCGGCTGGGGAGCTCGACCTCGGCACCGATCGGCATCACCTTGAACCCGGGAGTGCCCAGCCGCCACGAGGTCGTCGTACCGGCCGGGCCGTTGTACTGCGCAACGACCTCGGCCAAGTGGCGATCGGAGTAGACGCGGCGGCGGAGACCGTCGAAGAACTGGCCGCGGTGCGTGTTGACCAGGCCGTACAGGTACGGACTCCCCTCCAGCGAACCGTTGGCGGCGACCTTGCCCAGATAGGAGACCTGGAAGGCGGTGAACTCGGCCACCTGGCGAGAGCCGATCCGGCCGACGTATAGGTCCTTGATCTCCGGGCGCAGCTGCCAGGTGAGCAGATCCTGGTCGCCACCCTTGTACTGATAGCCGACGAAGGCCACGAAACCGCTGGCGTCCTTGCGTGGCACCGTGATGCTGACCGGTTTCGCCCGGCGGGCATCCACGGTCACACTCGTGGCACGCCGTACGTCGAAACCGGGCTCGACCAACCGGTACAGCTGTCCCCTGGGACCGAAGATCGTGGCCTCGAGAATGTAGGTGCCGCGCGGCACGCGGACGGTCGTCTTGCCGGTGGCGTCCTCGGTGTCGCCGGTCCGCACGTTCCAGAAGGAGACGTAGCCGCGGGACGCCGGGACGGGCGCGCCATCGGCACCGAGCACGCGCAGGGCGACGTCGTAGCTCTCGACCTCCTTGTCGACCACCAGCGGTACGACGACTCGCTGCGCTCCCCCAGTCGCGGTGATCCGGCCGCTGTAGACGCCATCGGCGCCTGGATGCGTGGTGTCGGAGATGACCTGGACCGACGCCTCACCACCGGCCGGGACGGTGATCCGTTGAGCGCTGAGCCGCAGCGCGCCGGTCGGAGCCGCCTGGCCGCCAAGAGCGAGCTCGGCGTTCAGATCGAGGGTGGCCGGAGTACTGCCGAGATTGCGGTAGGTCAGTGTCTTGCTGACGGGCTTGTCGTCAGCGTGCGGCCACAGCGCCGTACCGAACGAGATGCTGCCGGTGGCGGCGACCACGGACTGCGTGACAGCGCGGGTCAGGTCGACCCGGCCCGCACCCTGCTGGTACGGCGTCAGTGCGTCGTTCGGCTTGGCAGCCGCCATCAGGGCGCCCTTCAGCTCGGCTGCCTTCCAGCCGGAGTGCTGCTGGAC
The DNA here is from genome assembly GCF_037203805.1 of Kribbella sp. CCNWLW201. Taxonomy (NCBI): domain Bacteria; kingdom Bacillati; phylum Actinomycetota; class Actinomycetes; order Propionibacteriales; family Kribbellaceae; genus Kribbella; species Kribbella sp. CCNWLW201. The sequence continues at coordinate 1,362,471 of NZ_JBBCBQ010000001.1, forward strand.
GAGCAGCGCGGCCGCACCCGCGACGTGCGGTGTCGCCATCGACGTGCCTGACATCCGGCTGTAGTGGTCGCCGACCGGCTCCCCCAGTACGGCGTTCGCAGCGCGTGCCGCCACGATTCCGACACCCGGGGCGGTGATGTCGGGCTTGACTGCTCCGCCGGCCGCCGGCCCCTGGCCGGAGAAGTCCGCGAGCGCTTCGTCCCGGTCGACCGCGCCGACCGTCAGCGCGGCCTCGGCGGTACCGGGTGACTCGACGGACTCGGGACCACCACGGTTGCCTGCGGCAACGACGAACAGTGTTCCGGTGGTCCGAGTCAGCCGGTCGATCGCTTCCTCCAGCGGATCGGTCTCGTCGCCGCCCGGGCTGCCGAGGCTGAGGTTGACCACCGGAGCGTGCTGGGCGACGGCCCATTCGATGCCGGCCAGTACGGCGGACTCCGAGCAGTCGCCGGAGTCGTCGCACACCTTCCCGTCCAGGAGCTTCGCGTCGGGGGCCACACCGCGTTTACCCGCGATCGTGGAGGCGACGTGGGTGCCGTGGCCCGCGACGTCGGCCGCCGGGCTCGCGGTGAAGTTCTTGGCGGCGGCCACCTGGCCGGCCAGGTCCGGATGAGCGGTGTCGATGCCGCTGTCCAGGACCGCGACCGTGACGCCCTTGCCGGTGTATCCCGCCTGCCACGCCGCGGGTGCACCGATCTGCGGGACGCTGTGGTCGAGCGACGTACGCAGCTTCCGATCGAGCCAGATCTTGCCGCCGGCCTTCCGCTGCCGGGCCTGGGTGAGGAACGCGGCGGCGTCCCGCTTCGGCACAGCCAGCGCGGCCGCCGACTTCAACGTGCGGACCGTCTTCACCCGCGGGACTTCACCGGTGACGAGCAGCGGAATATCCCCACGGGCGGCATCGTCGTACCCGTCGCGGAACAGCAGGTCGACGTCGAACAGCCGCTTGTCCAACTGCCCGGTCCGGACGGCCTCCCGGACATCAGACGGGATCACCGTCCACTCCTTGCCGGTACGGCGACTCTCGAACGTCACCCGCTCCCGACCGGCACCCTTCGCAATCGAAACCTGCTCACCGCGCAGAATCACCCGATCACCAGTGATCAACGTGACGACACGATCCCTCGGCTCGGCCGGCAGCGCAGCCTGGCCGATCGTTGGCAGACCCAGAGCGCACAGCGTCGCCCCCAGCAGCATCGGCACCCATCGTCTCTTCCGCACAGACATCCCCTTCGTAGTCGAAGCTTCACTGTCCGAATGTCCGGACCCACCCCAGCCATTTCGGCTCGGGCGCAGCGATGCGGGGATATCGGGGGGCGAGCGTTAGTCTGGTAGGCGCTCTGATCCCGACCGGAAGTGCCCGATGACTGTCGAATCGTTGTTCCCGCGCCTCGAGGCGTTGCTGCCGGGGGTGCAGAAGCCGATCCAGTACGTCGGAGGCGAGCTGAACTCGGTCAGTAAGGACTGGGACGCGGCGAGTGTCCGGTGGGCGCTGATGTACCCGGACGCGTACGAGGTCGGACTGCCGAACCAGGGTGTCCAGATCCTGTACGAGGTGCTGAACGAGCGCGACCACCTGCTGGCCGAGCGGACCTACTCGGTCTGGCCGGACATGGAGAAGGTGATGCGGGACAACGGCATCCCGCAGTTCACCCTGGACAGCCACCGGCCGGTGCGCGCGTTCGATGTGTTCGGGCTGTCGTTCTCGACCGAGCTCGGCTACACCAACATGCTGACCGCGCTCGACCTGGCCGGCATCCCGCTGTACGCCGTCGACCGGACCGACGAGGACCCGATCGTGCTGGCCGGCGGGCATGCCGCGTTCAACCCGGAGCCGATCGCCGACTTCATCGACGCCGCCGTCCTCGGTGACGGCGAGGAGATCGTGCTGGCCATCTCGGACGTGATCCGGGAGTGGAAGGACGAGGGCTCCCCGGGTGGGCGCGACGAGGTGCTGATGCGGCTGGCCGCGTCGGGCGGCGTCTACATCCCGAAGTTCTTCACCGTCGAGTACCTGACCGACGGCCGGATCAAGCGAGTCGCTCCGAACCGTCCCGGCGTACCGTGGCGGACGGCCAAGCACACGGTGATGGACCTCGACGCCTGGCCGTACCCGAAGAAGCCGCTGGTCCCGCTGGCCGAGACCGTGCACGAGCGGTACTCGGTGGAGATCTTCCGCGGCTGCACCCGCGGCTGCCGGTTCTGCCAGGCCGGCATGATCACCCGGCCGGTGCGCGAGCGCAGCATCACCACGATCGGCGACATGGTCGAGAACGGGCTGAAGCAGTCCGGGTTCGAGGAGGTCGGGCTGCTCAGCCTGTCCTCGGCCGACCACAGCGAGATCGCCGACGTGGCCAAGGGCCTGGGCGACCGGTACGAGGGCAGCAACGTCTCACTGTCGTTGCCTTCGACAAGGGTCGACGCGTTCAACATCACGCTGGCCAACGAGTTCTCCCGCAACGGCCGGCGTAGCGGCCTGACCTTCGCCCCGGAGGGCGGGTCGGACCGGATGCGCAAGGTGATCAACAAGATGGTCAGCGAGGAAGACCTGATCCGCACCGTCGCGGCGGCGTACAGCCACGGCTGGCGGCAGGTGAAGCTGTACTTCATGTGCGGCCTGCCGACCGAGACCGACGAGGACGTGCTCGCGATCGCCGACCTGGCCAAGCGAGTGATCGCCACCGGCCGCGAGGTGTCCGGCCGCAACGACATCCGTTGCACCGTGTCGATCGGCGGTTTCGTGCCGAAGCCGCACACGCCGTTCCAGTGGGCGTCGCAGCTCGGCGTCGAGGAGACCGACGCCCGGCTGGCCAAGCTCGGTGCCGCGATCCGCTCGGACCGGAAGTACGCGAAGGCGATCGGGTTCCGCTACCACGACGGCAAGCCCGGCATCATCGAGGGCCTGCTGTCCCGCGGCGACCGCCGGGTCGGCCGGGTGATCGAGCAGGTCTGGCGTGACGGCGGCCGGTTCGACGGCTGGAGCGAGCACTTCTCCTACGAGCGCTGGGTCGAGGCGACCGAGAAGGCGCTGGCCGACGAGCCGGTCGACCTGGCCTGGTACACGACCCGCGAGCGCGAGTACGCCGAAGTCCTGCCGTGGGACCACCTCGACTCCGGCCTGGACCGCGACTGGCTGTGGGAGGACTGGCAGGACTCGCTCGAGGAGGACGGCGCGATCGAGGTCGAGGACTGCCGCTGGACCCCCTGCTTCGACTGCGGCGTCTGCCCCCAGATGGGCACCGAAATCCAAATCGGCCCCACCGGCAAGAAGCTGCTTCCGCTGTCCGTGGTCTAACCCCTCGCCCCGCCCCCGGCAATTTGAGGGGATAACCCCTCACGTTGCCGGTTCTCCCGTCGAAATACGACGTGAGAAGGGAGCATTTCAGGGGTTATCCCCTGAAATGGTCGGCTGAGGTCAGAGTGGGTTGGTGCCGTCCAGGTTCAGGGCGGAACCCTTGCGGAAGAAGCGTTTGGCGACCAGGTGACCGTTCTCGGCGGCCATCCGAACCCACGGTTCGGAGGCCGCGAGGCCTCCCCAACCAGCCCGGCATCCGCCGCTCACCCTATCCCGCGGCACGGGCCGACCAGGCTGTCGTCCGCGCGCCGCGGGCCGGGGCAATCAGTTGCAGTAGTACGCCGGGCTGGGAGTCGTCTCGGTCTGGTCCTGCCAGTGGGCAACGCCGATGTAATAACCGCAGCCAGTGCCCTCGTCGAACCACGCGCCGCCACCGGAGTAGGCGTACGTCTCGGCGACCGTAGTGAACGGACCGGAGGCGCTCGCGCCCTTCTGCAGCTCGACGCGAACCTCGGTGACGCTGTTCGAGCAGCCTTCGAGACCGACGCCGACGTACAGCATCAGTGCGCTGTAGCCGACGCTGTTCGCCGTCGTCAGGTCGCAGGCCTGGATCCCGGCCGGAGCAGCGTGCGCCGGGGCGCCCACGGCCAGGCCGGCGGCGACAGCAGCGGTGGTCAGCGCGGCACCAAGAAGCTTCTTCATCTGATTCCTCTCTGGGGCGGTGGGAAATTTACAGAGAGCAATCAGAATAGGTCAGTCAGTTACACCCGTCGACGCCGAAAGAAGCAGGTCGCTGAGCAGGACCTGGTCAGCACTGCCCAGAACCAGGTCAGCGGCAGCCACGTGCGCCTCGTCGACATAGGGATTCGGGATCGCGACCGCGAACATCCCCGCCGCCTGTGCCGCCGCCACCCCATGCGCGGTGTCCTCGACCGCGATCGCTTCCGCACCTGGTACGTCGATCCGTCGCAGAGCCAACTCGTAGATCGCCGGATCGGGCTTGTGCGTCGCGACCTCGTCGCCGGTGACGATCTCATCGAACAGCTCGATCGCATCCACCCGCTCCAGATGACCGCGCACCCACGGTCGCGGTGAACTGCTCGCGATCGCCACCGTCAGCCCCAGCTCCCGCGCCGCCGAGATCCACTCCCGGATCCCCGGCCGAAAGTCCAGCTCTTCGTGCAACCGGTCGCGGTGAGCGGTCCGGCGCGCGTGACTCGCCGCCCGGTCGAAGCCGGCCCCGACCGCCGCGCCGAGCGGCTCGTACCGCGCCTCGGTGATGTCACCGCCGTGCCCGGGCCAGAAGTCGTCGAGATCCAGCTCGAGCCCGTGGTGCGCCCACTCGGACCGCCAGCTCTCCACCATCGTCGTCTCGGTGTCCATCAACAGCCCGTCGAAGTCGAACACCACCGCCCGCACCCCGACCGGCACCAACCGCGCCGCAAGCCGATGTACGTCGGCCTCACTCAGCCCGCACGCGGCCAGATACGCCCGCACACCGCCGTAGCGCCGGTCCACGTGATCGAGCGACTCGAGGATCGTCGACGGCATCGTCCGCGAGAGGATCTCCGCTCTCGGCCGCTTGTTCGCAGGCATCTCAGCGAGCTGCGCGAGGATGCCAAGCCGCTCCTCACTCACCGCGTAGTCGGCGGCGATCACCTCGCGAGGTACCCCGACCAGGTCGAGCCACAACGCGATCAGCAGCCCGGTCCGATCCTTGCCGGACTTGCAGTGCACCACGACCGGCGCATCGGCCGGCGCCGCGATCAACGCACGAAACGCCTTGGCGATCTGGCTCTTGTTCCGGTCGAGACTGCCCCGATAGATGTCCGCCAGCAGCGGCTCGGCCGCGGCATCACGGTGCACCTCGGCGGCCGGGTCGATCCACGGGATCCGCTGGTACGACGCCGAGCCGTCGAGCAGATGTGGTTGCTTGATCTCCCAGTCGGAGCGCAGGTCGAGCACCAACCCGGGTCCGGCGGCGACGAAGGCGGCCTGCCCTTCGTCGTCCAGGTTGTCCGGTGAGTCCGTCCGGAGCACGGTCCCGCTGCGTGTCGGTACGCCGTACCGGGTCGGAAGTCCGCCGATGTCACGCGCGTTCAGGCATCCGCTCCACACCCGGTCAGCTTAGGACAACACCTCCGAGCGACTCGAAGTCGTTCCACGTGCCGTCGAATGCCTTGTGGTGCATCGCCGAGTCGACCCCGACCGCGAAGACGTCGAGCCGGCCAGGACCCCACGCCACCACCGAGCCGGCCAGTCTGGGCCGGGTCACCGCGGCGATCGGTTCGAGCCAGCCGGCCAGCGCGGCCACGTTCATCCGCAGGATCTCGGCCGCCAGCGCCCAGTCGAGGATGTTCAGCGTGTCGGTCGCGGTGTGGATGTGCCCGTTCGCACTGTCCGCCCCTTCGATCGTCAGCACGGCAGGGATCCCGGCGTTGATGAAAGGCACATGGTCGCTCGCGAACGGGTTCAGCGATGTCTCCACCTTCAGCCCGGTATACGTCGCGGCCGCCGTCGCCAGGTCGTCCATCTGACTCGACGACACGGCCGCACCTTCCAGCAACACTGTCGGTACGGCGCTGTTCTTGCTCGCGATCATGTCCATGTTCAGTACGGCGCGGATCCGCGACCGCTCGGCCTGCGGCAGTGCGGCGACGTACTGCTTGCTGCCGAACAACCCCTGCTCCTCGCCACCGAACAGGATCAGCCGTACGTCGTGCCGCCACGACCGGGTCGACAGCAGCCGTCCCAACTCGAGCACCCCGGCCGAGCCGCTTCCGTTGTCATCCGCACCGGGAGCGTTCGCGGCCGGTCCACCCGCGAGGTTGACCGAGTCCAGGTGCGCGGTGATCAGTACGACGCCGCCGCCACCGGTCCCCGGTCGATCGCCGATCAGGTTCTGCGACTTCCCGCCGCCGACGGTGACCGTCGTCCGCGTCACTCCGTAGCCGAGGGCAACCATCCGGGCCGCGGCGAAGTCCATCGCGGTGGTGAACGACGGACTGACCGAGTGCCGCGTCGGCAGACTCGCGAACCAGGTCAGATCAGCCTGGTACGACGTCGGCGACAGCTCACCGACGAGATCCGCGACGGCCGGATCCACCCGGGCCGCGGACGGAGCCGGCAGATCGACGACCGTCGTACCGGCGCGCAACGGCTCGACCCGCCAGCAGTTGTTCGACCGGCGGCGGGGTTTGTCGGCGGACGAGATCACCAGGTGCCGGCCGTGGTCGACCAGCGGCGTGACATCGGGGAAGTCGTCCTGGAAACTCCGGCCCACCTGCGTGACGAGCAGCAGGCCGGGTGCGGTCCGGGAGGCCCGGCCGAGGCGTTGGTCGGCCGGGACCCAGAGGAGGGTCTTGTCGCCGAACCGCGCCGAGTGCGCGCCGTCGGCGGCTTCGGCAGTCGGTACGACGAGATAACGAACCGGTGCAGCGGTCATGTTCAGCCCTGCCATTTGATCTCGAGGCGGTCGGGCTCAGCCGTGACGATACGGCCGGCACCTTGAACGCCGCCGGGGTCGCGGGTGAGCCGGCCGGTGGCGTCCCACCGGCCGGCCGGCCGGGCCTCGGGCGCGTCACCGCGGCCGATCGCCCAGTCCACCCAGGTGCCGTCCGGGCGGAACTCCACCCCCCGCCGGCCTCGGGCCGGCGGGAAGGCGAAGTCGTCGCGGCGGTAGACGGTGATCCCGTCGTGGTCCTCCTCGAAGGAATGCGTCCACCGCCCTGGCGTGTGCTCGCTCAGCTCAGCACCACCTGTTCGATCGACGCCGGTGTCTCGGGAACCGTCACCTTGAAGTCGCTGATGATGCCGCCGAGCGGTTCGTACCCGGTGACCGACGGTCCCCAGGCCGAGCCGTCCCACCACTTGTGGTACAGCTGCTTGTCGGTGCCGGTGACGAACACGTCGAGCCGGTTCGCGCCCCACGAGACGACCCGCGGCTCGTCGGTGCAGATGCCGCCCATGTACTCCCAGTCGGTGACCGACGGTCCCCAGGCGGAACCGTTCCACCACTTGTGGTACAGCGCGGAATCCGTGCCGAGCACGAACACGTCGAGCCGGTCGGTGTCCCACGAGACGACGGTCGGAGCCGTCGTACACACACCGCCCATGTACTCCCAGTCCGACCAGGCCGAGCCGTTCCACCACTTGTGGTAAAGCGCGGAGTCGGTGCCGATGACGAACATGTCGAGGCGGTTCTCACCCCAGGCGACGACCCGCGGCGGAGAAGCGCAGACCCCGCCGAGGTACTCGTAGCCGGTCGCCGACGGTCCCCAGTTCGAGCCGTCCCACCACTTGTGGTAGACCGCGTTGTCGGTGCCGAGCACGAACACGTCGAGCCGGTCGCTGCCCCAGGCAACGACTTCGGGCGGGCTCATGCAGATCCCGCCGAGGTACTCGTACCCAGTCGTCGACGGTCCCCAGTTCGAGCCGTCCCACCACTTGTGGTACAGCGCGCGGTCGGTGCCGAGGACGAACGCGTCCAGCCGGTCCGGGCCCCAGGTGGCCAGTCGCGGCGGACTCATACAGATGCCGCCCAGGTACTCGTACCCGGTGACGGACGGTCCCCAGGCCGAGCCGTTCCACCACTTGTGGTACAGCGCGTGATCGGTCCCGAGGACGAACGCGTCCAGCCGGTCCGGCCCCCAGGACGCGACTTCAGGAGCACTCATACAGATACCACCCATGTATTCGTAGCCGCTGACGGACGGTCCCCAGGCCGAGCCGTTCCACCACTTGTGGTACATCGCCAGATCGGTGCCGAGCACGAACGCGTCCAGCCGGTTCGCACCCCACGCCACCACGGACCCGGCGGGTTCCGGCGTACCGGCGCCACCACCGCCGCCAGTCATCAGGCCGGGTCGGACGGTGTCCAGGCAGGCCTCCATCCGGGCCACCTGGTCGTCGGTGAACATCACCATGCCGCGGTCGTCGGTGTAGTCCATGTAGTCGTAGAACAGGTCGCCGTTCGGCCCGTTGCTGCAGGTCACGTGCGGGAACGTCGGTACGCCGAAGTTCGGGCCGGCCTGGTTCGGGGTGTCGGCGACCTCGTCGCTGCCGCTGCAGCCGGTGCCGTCGTCGCCCCAGATGTGGAACAGGTTCAGGTAGTGCCCGATCTCGTGGGTCGTGGTCCGGCCCAGGTCGAACGGTGCGGCCGCCGTACCGTTGGTGCCGAACCCGCTGTGCAGGATGACCACGCCGTCGGTGTCGGCCGGTCCGCCCGGGAACTGCGCGTACCCGAGCAGGCCGCCGCTGAGCTGGCAGACCCAGATGTTCAGGTACCGGTCGGTCGGCCACGGGTCGTGCCCGCCGGTCGCCGACGACTTCACCTTGTCGTCCGAGCCGAACCCGTTGACGTTCGTCTGCGTCCGGGTGACACCGGTGGTCGCGTTGCCGTCCGGATCCTCGGTGGCCAGGTAGAACTCGATCCGCGCGTCCGCGATCAGCCCGCTGAACGCCGGCGGGACGATCCCGATATCGGAGTTCGTGGCGCGGAAGTCGTGGTTCAGGACGTCGATCTGGCTGTCGATCTGGGCCTGCGAGATGTTCTGTGCCGCGGTCTTCCAGACCACGTGCACCACACACGGGATCCGCGCTATACCGGCAAAACGTTGCTGGCGGGCCACGTACTGCGTCGTCGCGTTCTCGATCGCCGACCGTGCGGCGGCGTACTCGGGTGAGGTGGAAAGCAGTCGGCGGTGCACGTCCATCACGCCGCACTGCCGTCTGGTCGGAGTCTCCGTTCGCCCGTCGGTGCCCGATCCTGGGCCGCTCATGCCCGCACCACCGGCTCCGGCTCCGCCGCTCATTCCGGCACCGCCCGCTTGGCCGCCGCCGCTCATCCCAGCGCCGCCTGCCTGCCCGGCACCGCTCATTCCGGCACCGCCGCCGGCGCCACCACCCATCCCGGCACCCGGTGCACCGGATCCGCCCGGCATGTCGGTGCCTGATCCGCTCATCGACATGCGGTTGCCCGCCCCAGGCATTTCGTTCGCCGCCGGTGCACCGTTCGCACTGTGCTCACCCGGCATTCGGTGACCGTCGTCGCGGTGCTTGTCCGCTCTCCCGTTGGCCTTCCTCGGCATCTCTCCCCCTTCCAAGCGGGGGCGAACACGCAGGTCGGGATCAGCACGATCCCGGACCGACAAGGATTCCCCAGCCCACCCTTCGATCGAAGACGGTCCCGCCCGCCTTCCCCCACCGAACAGCGTGCCCCCAACTCACTGCTCTCCGTTCACCTTCCACCCATCACCGCACGCGCACAACCCTTCGCACCCAGGCAGTGAACTTTCCCCCAATCCCCCAACCCCCGTTGAAGAATTGCTTGAACCCTCAAAGGTGGACGCCGCAGCTAGGAGAGGTGGGCCAGCAGGAGGGGGTTGATGGTTTCGGGGTGGGAGTAGGTGACTAGGTGGGCGGCGTTTTCGATGATTTCCAGGTGGGCTCCGGGGATGGCGGAGGCCAGGGGGATGACGGTTTCGGGTGGGATGGAGGTGTCTTGTTCGGTGGTGACGAGGAGGACGGGGGCGGTGATGTCGGCAAGTTTGGCGCGGAGGTCCGTCGTACCGAGGGCCTCGCAGCAGGCGGCGTAACCCTCGTCGGGGGTGTTGAGGAGTTGCTCGCGCAGGGGCTCGGTGTCGGGGAAGTCGGGGAGGAACCAGCGGCTCAGGGTCGCGTCGGTGATGGCCTGGGTGCCTTCGGCGCGGACGGTGGCCGCTCGGTCGGTCCACATCTGGGCGTCGTCGGCCGGGCTGCACGGCGGGCAGAGCAGCGCGAACCGGTGGAACCGGTCGGGCGCGTTCTCGGCCAGCCAGAGGCCGACCGCGCCGCCGAGGGAGATGCCGACATACGACGCCTGGTCGACACCGAGGGTGTCGAGCAGCTCGAGTACGTCGCCGCCGAGGTCGTCGATCGTGTACGGACCGGGCGGTGCCTCGGACTCGCCGTGGCCGCGGTGGTCGAACGCGATCACCCGGAACCGCTCGGCCAGCACCTCGACCTGCGGCGCCCACATCGCATGTGTCGTCCCGAGCGAGGACCCGAGCAGAACCACGGGCGCGTCGGCGGGACCGGTCTCCTCATAGTTGAGTCGCATAGGCCCACACTACGGACGCTGCTACTCTCCGCGGCATGACCAAGGGTGTGCCGGGCCTGGAATCTGTCCGCGAGTTGGCTTCGGTGGTGCGCGGCGGGTTCGTCGAAAGTCGCCACTTCGGAATCGCGGTCGCGGTCGATCCGGCCGGTACGCCGGTCGTCGCGGTCGGCGACGTGGACGCGGTGGTGTTGCCCCGGTCCACGACGAAGCCGCTGCAGGCTGTCGGGTGCATCGCGGCCGGCGCGGCGCTGACGGGTGAGGAGGCCGCGATCACGGCGGGCAGCCACACAGGCGAGGACGTCCATGTCGCCGTGGTCGACCGGATGCTCGCGAGCGCCGGGCTCGATCGAGGTGTGCTGGGGTGCCCGCCGGATCTGCCCGAGGACGAGGAGACCAGGAACCGGTTGATCGCCGCGGGCATCGGGCCGTCCCGGGTCCTGATGAACTGCTCGGGCAAGCACGCCGCGATGCTCATGGCAACGGTTGCGTCCGGCAATGATCCGGCGTCGTACCTGGACCCGGGAAGCCCGGTCCAGAAGACGATCACCGCGGAGATCGAACGGTTGACCGGGGCAACGACCGGGATCGTCACCGTGGACGGATGCGGCGCTCCGCTGGTCGGCGTTCCGCTGCGCGGGCTGGCGGCGAGCTTCGGCCGGCTGGCCACGGCTGCGGTCGGTACGCCGGAACACCAAGTGGCAGAGGCGATGCGGCAGCACTCCGAGTACGTCGGCGGTCGCGGTCACCAGAACACCCTGGTGATGCAGTTGCTCCCAGGGGTCATCGCCAAGGGTGGCGCGGAAGGCGTGATCGCGATGGCGGCGCCTGACGGTCACGCGGTGGCGGTCAAGGTGATCGACGGCAACCCGCGGGCCACGACGGCTCTCGGGCTCATGCTGCTGAGCATGTGTGGCGTGGACGTCTCAGCCGCCGCGGAACTGCTCGAGGTGCCCGTACTAGGCGGCGGCCAACCCGTCGGCGCAATCGAACTGCAGCTCCAACCGGCCCGGCGCGGTCGGACGATCTAGCGGTAGAGGGCCAGCGCTCCCGTGAGGGAATCGACGGCGGCGCGGGGGCCGAAGAGGGCGAGGCCCAGGTACTCGACGTCGTCCGGCTTGGTTCCGCTCAGGGTCGTGGACATCTGCTCGTAGGTCCGGGCGCGCTGGGCGATCTGGTGCATGTCGTGCACGGTGACGCCGTCCCGGGCCGCCGCCTGGGTGCGGAGGTCGTGCAGTTGTTCGGACGATGACCGTAGTACCGGAATCGGGTACGCGCACATCCCGGTGTGCGGGTTGCCGGCCGCGTCCTCGGTGTCCGGGCCGACCACGTCATCGTGGTGGTCGCCGAGGGCGACGCCGAGCAGGGCGGCAGTGTTCAGGGCGACGCCAACCGGCGCTTCGGCCGCGATGACCACGACCATCTTGTTCGTCAGCACGCGGCCAAAGTTAGTCGGCTGCCCGGCAGGTCACTCCGGCCACCGAACATCGTTCGGCAAACCTGCCAAACTACGTATCATGGACGAACTTGATACGGCGTTGCTGCGGATGCTGCAGAACGACGCGCGCCGGACCAACCGGGACATGGCGGCCGAGCTCGGCATCGCGCCGTCCACGTGCCTGGAGCGGATCCGCGGCCTGCGCGACCGCGGGGTGATCAGCGGGTACCACGCCGAGGTCGATCTGAAGGCGATCGATCGGTCCACCGAGGCGATCATCTCGATCAAGCTCCGCCCGCAGGCCATGGCGGTCGCGACCGCCTTCCAGGACTACGTCAACCAACTACCGGAGACACTGGCGATGTTCATGGTGTCGGGTGCGTCGGACTTCCTCGCCCATGTCGCGGTCAAGGACACCCAGGCGTTGCGCGACCTCGTCCTCGCGCTGGCGAAACGGCAGGAGATCGCCGACATCCGCAGCTCGGTCGTCTTCGAGCATCACCGCCGTACGACGGTCATGCCGCTGCCTGAGCGCCGATAGCCCGTCAGGCGCCCTTTTTGAGGACCTGTTGGGCCTTGGCGACCGCAGCTTCGGTGGCGCCTTCGAGTTCGCCGTCCTGACCGGCGAGCAGGGTGACGGAGACGACGACGTCCTCGACTCCCGAGGTGGCGGCGGTGAACTCCAGACCGCGGCGCGAACCGGAGATGACGGTGAGCCGGAACGCGAACGGGTCGGTGCCGAACTGCGGTGCGGAGATCTCCTCGACCTCCATCGAGTAGCTGCCCGCGCCGATCTTCATCGTCACCTTCGGGCAGGAGGTGACCGCCTTCTTGTAGGCGTGCTGCAGGTAGGCGACCTCATCCTTGTTGCCCATCGCATCGATCCCGAAGTCGAGGAAGGTGCCTTCCTGGCCGGCCGAGTACGAGCGGTGCGTGGTGGCCTTGGCTCCCGGTGCCTCGTTGGCGTTCAGGAACTTGACCAGCGTCTTGCACTTGCTGCTCGTCGACGAGAACGGCTTCTCGGTGTCGCCGGCCGGATCGTCCTTCTCCAACTGGTAACCCTCGGGCAGGTCGGCGAGTTCGAGCAGTGCCTTGGCGAGCTCGGCCGAGGTGCGCTTGACCGTGGCGGCCGGCGTCCCGGTCGCATCGGGTGTCTCTGGCGTGACGGTGGGTGTCGGTGTGCTCGCGGGCGGAGCAGATGCTGAGTCCTTGTTGTCATCACCGCAGGCGGTCAGCGAAAGGCTGACGGCGGTCACGAGGGCGAGCGGGAACGACACGAACCTGGTCATGGGGCTTCCAGAACCTTCCAGAACCTCTGAGGGCGCGCAGGCCCACCGGTGGCCGAGCAGGCAGCAGCGTACCTGACCGGTCAGGTCTTCTCGGGGAAGGCGTGACCGGCTCCGTGTGTCAGAACCGGTGCGAGCGGAGGTGGATGTTCTGGAGTAGACCGATCGCAAGCAGGCAGGCGAACATCGACGAGCCGCCGTAGGAGACGAACGGCAGCGGCAGGCCGGTGACCGGCATGATCCCGAGTGTCATCCCGATGTTCTCGAACGCCTGGAACGCGAACCAGCAGACGATCCCGGTCGCCACCAGCCGGCCGAACGCGTCCCGCGCGTTGATCGCGATCCGCAATCCGCGCAGCAGCACCAGCGCGAACAGCACGATGATCGCGCCTGCCCCGATCAGCCCGAGCTCCTCCCCCGCCACCGTGAAGACGAAGTCGGTGTGTTGCTCGGGCACGAACGCGTTCTGCGTCTGGCCGCCGTGGAACAGCCCCTGGCCGAACACTCCGCCGTTGCCGATCGCGATCCGGGCCTGGTTCACGTTGTACCCGATGCCCTGCGGGTCCTGGGACGGATCCGCGAACGCGATGAACCGGGCCAGCTGGTACTCCTTCAGCACCTGCAACTTGATCGCCAGCGCCGCCACCACCACGCCCGCGGTGACGAGCCCGAGCATCCAGCGCTTCGGTACGCCGGACACCGCGATGATCCCGAACGCGATCGAGCCGAGCACCATCACCGTGCCCAGGTCGGGCTGCATCATCACCAGCACCACCGGTACGGCGGCGACCGCGATCGCCTGCGCGACGTCGATGGTCCGGGCCGTCTCGCGGTGATCGGTCTCGCCCTTCTCGGCGATCAGCAGCGCCATCCCGACGATCACCGCGAGCTTGGCGAACTCACTGGGCTGGATCGACATCCAGGGCAGCTGGATCCACGACCGCGAGCCGTTGATCACGGCGCCGACCCCGGGTACCAGGACCAGGATCAGCCCGACGATCGAGGCGGCGTACAGGACCGGGGCGAGGATGCGGACCCGGCGGTGGTCGGTGACGGCGGCGCCGACCGCGAGCACCAGGCCGATGGCGAAGTTCAGCGCGTGCCGGAGCAGGAAGGCGTACTGGTTCCCGTCGGTGAGGGACGTCCGGTTGTGGGTCGCGGACCAGATCAGCATCGCGCCGATCGACGACAGCGCGACCACGCCGAGGACCAGGACCCAGTCGACGTGCCACACGGTCGACCGCCGGTCCATCCGCGGCCTGGTCCGGATCGGCGTCAGCAGCGCCATGATCGCGATCCCCCGGCGGCCGGGCCGGACTCGGCGCTACTCATTGCTCGGCTTCTGCTGCTCGGCCGGCGGCGTCGGCTTGATGTTGTAGAGCGTCTCGTAGATCTTGCGGACCGCGTCACCACCGGCGCCCGAACCGGTACCGGCCTGGCTGATCATCATCACCACGGCATAGCGATCCGTGTACGACGCCAGCCACGAGGTGGTCTGTTTGCCGTAGACCTCCGCCGTACCGGTCTTGGCCCGGATCTGCACCTGGTCGACCGGGAATCCGTTGAACTTCCAGGCCGCCGTACCGGTCTTGACCGTCTCCTTCAGGGCACGGTCGATGTAGCGGAGGTTCGACGACGACACCGGCAGTTTCGCCTTCGCCTTCGGCTTGATCTCGTGTGGCTTGCCGTTCGCGCCGATCCACGACTGGACGACGCGCGGCTCGTACAGCGTGCCGCCGTTGGACAGCGCCGAGTAGACCGTGGCCAACTGCAGCGGGGTGACGGTGGTGTCGCCCTGGCCGATGGCGAAGTTCACCGCGTCACCGGCGCGGTACCGGTACCCGTCGGCGCAGAACTCGCGGGAGAACTGCTTCAGGAACGCCGACGTCCCGGCCGGCGGGTTGTCGGCGAGCTTGCAGTAGTAGTCCTTCTGGGAGTCGTAGTACTCCTTCTTCCACTTGCGATCCGCGATCCGGCCGCTGACCTCACCGGGCAGGTCGATCCCGGTCGGCTTGCCGAGGCCGAACTTCTGCGCCATCTCGACCAGCGGGTCACGGGTGGTCACGTCGCTGGAGTTGCCGCCCTCCTTCAGCCAGAGCGCGTACGCGATCCGGTAGAAGAAGGTGTCACAGGACAGCGACAGCGCCTGGTCGAAGCCGATCATCCCGTAGGACGCGGACTCGTAGTTCTTGAACCGGCGGTTGCCGACCTCGAAGTACGACGAGCAGTCCAGCCGGGTCTTCGTGCTGTACCCGGCGGCCATCGCGGCCGCGGTGGTGATCGGCTTGAACGTCGACCCGGGGGCGAGCTGTCCCTGCAGGGCGCGTGAGACCAGCGGGGTGCCCGACTTCGTCGAGTACAACGCGTCCAGCTCGCGCTGCGAGATACCGCCGACCCAGACGCCCGGGTCGTACGTCGGGTAGCTGGCCATCGCGACGATCCGGCCGGTCTTGGTGTCCATCACCACGGCGGCACCGGAGTCGGCGACGTACTTGCGCTTGGTGATCTTGTCGTACTGCTTCCGCGCGGTCAGGATCGCGTTGCGCAACTGTGCCTCGACCGACGCCTGGATCCGCGCGTCGATCGTGGAGACCAGCGTGGCTCCTGGCACCGGCGCGGTCTGCTTCTGGACGCCGGTGGTGTACCCGACAGCGTCGACGGTGACGTCTTTGACACCCGGCGTACCGCGCAGGAGCTTGTCGTAGGTGCGCTCCACCCCGGCCCGGCCGACCAGGTCGGAACGGTGCGGAACCGAGTCCGTACCGGCCTTCTCCAGGTCGTCCAGCTCCTCGGTCGTGATGGGCGACAGGTACCCGAGGATGTGTGCCGCGTTCACCTTGTACGGCGAGGGATACGCGCGCAGCGTTTGCGACTCGGCGGCCACGCCCGGGAAGTCCTCGCGGCGCTCCATCACCTCGATCGCGACCTGCTCGCTGACGTCCTTCGCGACCGGGATCGGCTGGTACGGCGTACCGTTCCAGCAGGCCGGTGGCTTCGAGGCACCGGGCTCACCGCAGAGCATCGTGCGCGCCTTCAGGTCCTTCGGCTTCTGGCCGAGCACCTTCGCCAGCCGGGCGATCACCACGTTCTGCTGACTGTCCCGGAGTTTGGCCAGCACCGAACGGTCGACGGTGATGACCAGGGACACCCGGTTGCCGACCAGCGTGCGGCCCTGCGAGTCGACGATCGTGCCGCGCGGGGCGGGCACCAGCACCTGGCGGGTGTGGTTCTGCGTCGCGGCCTGGGTGTAGTCCGCGTTGGACATCACCTGCATGTACCAAAGCCGCGCGAACAACGTGCAGAACAACGAGAAAACCAGGACCCCGATCACAAACAACCGCAACCGCGCCTTGAGTGGGGCTTCGAAGCCGTCGAAACTCATGGCAGCACCCGGCGCCGTTCTCTGGCGGCGACGACTCGACCCATGATCCACATGACCAGTGGGATCACCACGATCGCACCGACCACGTCGTACCCAGCCGCGATACCGA
This sequence comes from Kribbella sp. CCNWLW201, assembly GCF_037203805.1. Classification (NCBI taxonomy): domain Bacteria; kingdom Bacillati; phylum Actinomycetota; class Actinomycetes; order Propionibacteriales; family Kribbellaceae; genus Kribbella; species Kribbella sp. CCNWLW201. The sequence goes on from NZ_JBBCBQ010000001.1 coordinate 1,379,077, forward strand.
GGCGGACGCCGAACTCACCCCAGTCGACCGACGGGTCGTGCAGGAGCGATCCGGTCGCGCAGTAGATGAAGAGAGACAGCGAGGCCCCGAGGACGACGGTCGCGGCGACGATCAACGGTCCGACCGGGCCGGCCGACGTCTCCCGCCGGATCAGACCGGCCACGTACCCGGCGATGGCCAGCGCGAGCGCCCAGCGGCCGGCGGTGTGATCAGCAGGAGGTACGACGTCGAGCAGTAGACCACCTGCGAAGCCAGTGATCGCACCCCACTCCGCTCCGCGGGACAGGGCCAGCGCGATGACGACGATCAGCACCAGGTCACAGGTGACCCCGGCGACCGCGATGTTCGACAGCACGGACGTCTGCACGGTGACGGCGATCATCAGGAACAGGGCCGCCAACCCGATGCGTAGCGCGATCACGTCAGTTCCCCTTCCCTTCTGTCACAGTCGTCGTCGGTTTGAGTTGCGTGCGCGGTCCGCGGGCCGGCGGACCGGTCACCACGCCCACGGTGTCGATCCGGGTCGGATCGACGTACGGCTTGATGGTCGCCGTGGACCCGAGAGCTCCCTCGTTCGGCGTCACCGAGGTGACCACGCCGATCGGCACCCCCGGCACGTACGGCGCGTTGCCGCTCGAACCCCAGGTGACGATCCGGTCCCCGACCTTCGGCCTGGCCTTGAGGTCGACCAGCTTGTAGTCGAGGGTGCCGCCGACCTCGCCCCGGCCGGAGACGAAGCCGAGCGCCATCGAGGCGTTCAGCCGGCCGCCCACGGTCGAGTTGCGGTCGCCGATCAGCAGCACGGTCGCGGTCGCCTGGGTGGTGCGGACCACCCGGCCGACCAGGCCGTCCCCGTTCAGCACGGTCATGTCGACGTGCACGCCGTCCGCCGTACCGGCGTCGATCGTGACCGTGTGGTTGAAGCTCTGCGCACTACCGATCCCGATCACCCGGGCAGGGGTCATCGTGTACGCCGGCGCGAGTTTGAGCAGCCGATCCAGCTCGGCCGCCCGGTTGCGGGCGTAGTCGGTGGTGTTCAGATCCTGGTGGAGCTTCTCGTTCTCACTCTTCAGTTTTTCGTTCTCTGCTTTCAACCTATCCATTTCCGCGAACCGGTCGCGGAGGTTGTCCACAGGCTGCCGGGCCGAGCTCGCGGTCGACTCCAACGGGCCGAACACACTCGCGGCGGCCTGCCGCAGCGGGTCCACCGGCGAGCCGGCCGAGCGGCGGGCGTCCAGCACGATCAACGTGAAGCAGGCCAGCACGACGAGGACCAGCACGGTCCGGCGCCGGCGGACCGTGCCGGGGGTGCCGGCCGAGCGAAGCGGCGCCTCTCCGGCGGAGCGGAAGGCGCTCCTGGCCGTCGGCGTACCGAGGTCTTTGAGCATCGGTGGAACCTTAGCGCCGGGTGTCGGTGACCAGAATGCGGTTCAGAGTCTCGATGTTGTCGACACACTTGCCGGCGCCGAGGACGACAGCGTCCAGCGGGTTGTCCGCGACGTGGATCGGGATGCCGGTCTCGTGCCGCAGCCGCTCGTCCATCCCCTTCAGCAGCGCACCGCCGCCGGTCAGCACGATGCCGCGGTCGACGATGTCGCCGGCCAGCTCGGGCGGGGTCTTGTCCAGGGTGGCCTTGACCGCGTCGACGATCGCGGTGATCGGCTCCTCGATCGCCTGCCGGATGTTCGACGACGACACCTTCACGGTGCGCGGCAGGCCGGAGACCATGTCCCGGCCGCGGATCTCGGAGTCCGGCCCGTCGGTGGTCGGGAAGGCCGAGCCGATGGTCATCTTGATCTGCTCGGAGGTGGCCTCGCCGAGCATCAGCGAGTACTCCTTCTTGCAGTAGTTCACCACCGCCTTGTCGATGGCGTCGCCGGCCACCCGGATCGACTGGCTGGTGACGATCCCGCCGAACGAGATGACCGCGACCTCCGTCGTACCACCGCCGATGTCGACCACCATGTTGCCGGTCGCGTCGCGGACCTCGAGGTTCGAGCCGAGCGCGGCGGCCATCGGCTCCTCGATGATGTAGACCTTGCGGGCGCCGGCCATGTACCCGGCGTCACGGACCGCGCGCTGCTCGACCGCGGTGATCCCGGACGGTACGCAGACCACGATCCGCGGCTTGGCGAAGTACCGGCGCCGGTGCACCCGCTGGATGAAGTAGCGCAGCATCTGCTCGGCGGCGTCGAAATCGGCGATCACACCGTCCTTGAGCGGCCGGATCGCGGTGATGTTGCCGGGTGTCCGGCCGATCATCTTCTTCGCCTCGTGACCGAACGCGACCGCCTCCCGCGGCTCGTCGGTCCGGGTCGCGACCACCGACGGCTCGTTCAGGACCACACCGCGGCCCCGCACGTAGACAAGGGTGTTCGCCGTACCGAGGTCGACCGCCATGTCGCGGCCGAGCATGCTGTTCGCCACCGCGGCACCTCCCACTCGGTCCCCGATCAGGCTAAACGCCGCCCGCGCCCAGCCCATGGACCGACACGACCCGTCCGCCCAAGACGAATCGTATCGGTCCACTCACTACCGGCCACCAGGGGCCTCGGCCGGGCGGTCAGCCGGCAGCGTCAAGCAGGTTCCCGGCGATATCCCATTCGTGGGCGAACCTGCGCACGACGTCGCCATGTTGACCACGTGGCGCCCGGTTGAGTACTGCCACCTTCGTCATGTTGTCGCGGCCCAGGTTCAGATGGACCGTGGTCTTGGTGCCCGGGTACTGCGTCATGACCCGGCCGACGCCCATGTTGTAACCGATCCGGATCGCCTGCGGCACGGTCACGTACTTCGGCTTGCCGACGGTCTTTTCCAGCCGATCCTGCAGGAAGGCGATGTAATAGGCGGCGGCCTTGATCGAGTTGTACACCTCGCGATTGTCGGTGACCGAGAAGGTGTCGGCGTAGCTGAAGTCCATCTTTCCCTTCGACTGAATGGCGGCGGCGACGAACGGCTGCTCCTGCATGTTCGCGACTCCGACGCTCCCGGCCCAGGGATTCGCGGGAACCTCCAAAATGCTCTCGTGTTTGTCCGCGCTTTCTGCAATCAGCATCGCGAGCAGCAGTTGCGGATCGATGCCGGCTTCCTTCGAGATGCGGCGGATGCGGTTCAGGGTGTCGGTGTTCATGTTGTCGAGCAGCCAGTTGTGCACCATCGGCTTGCCCTTGACCGTGCACTTGACGATCTTGCACAGGTTGTCCTTGGGTCCGGGCTTCTTGCGCAGGTTCTTCGCGATGGCCGTGATCCGTTTCGCCACCTTCTTGAAGATCGCCCCGAGGTTGAACCAGCCGCGGGAGCCGCCGCCGAAGAACCTCAGGCCGTCGGGATCGGTGAACGTGGCGGGGCTGTTGTTCGCGTAGACGTACGGGTTGAGCTGCTGCGGGTCCTGGGGGTCGATCACCGGGTCGACCGAGATGAAGCGGCCCAGTGCCGGGTCGTACTCGCGGGCGCCGAGGCGGATCAAGCCGGTCTCTGAGTTGGACGAGCCGCCCACGAAGGAACGGTCGCCGCCGGTCCAGCTTCCGGTGCCGGTACGAGCGTTGCCGAACAGGTCGAACCGGCGGGCCGAGACCGTCAGGCCGGCCTCGGTGATTCCGGCGACCGCGGTGTCGTGGTTGTCCTCGATCGTCCAGGTGAAGCCGGCTGCGGTCCGCGTGCCGATGCCGTCCAGGTAACGCGTGCCCTTGACCACACCGGTCGTGGTGACCGTCACCTCTCCGCCGCCGACGAACAACGTGGTCAACCCCGCATCCCGGCGGATCAACTGGGTGCCGTCGGCGTCGTACACGTACTTGGTCGTCCCGATCGAGGTGAGCAGACCCTCGTCGTCCCAGGTGAGCGCCTGCTCGGCTCGGTTCGGACCGGGCCGGGTGAGCAGGTTCCCCGCGTTGTCGTACGTGTAGTCGCCAGTGACCGAGCCCGTGGTGACCGAGGTGAGCTCATGCGCCGTCGGGTAGTTGTACGTGCTCGTCACGTCGGCCGCCCCGGCCAGACCCTTGTCGACCATCTTGGTGCGGTTGCCCACCACGTCGTAGGTGTATTCCTGCCAGTACGGCGCCGGTCCCCCGACCGTCGACGTGGATGGAGCCGCAGCGCAGTTGTCTGTCGCGGTCCAGACCGCCTTGACACGCCGCTGGTGGTCGTAGCTGTAGCACTGCGTATCGGCCGGGCTCCCGCTCACCTCGTCGGTGGTCCGGGTGACGTTGCCGACCTGGTCGTACGCGTAGGTCAGGTTGTCGAGCCGAACCCCGCCCGCCTGCTCCCGGTCAGTCCGCACCTGGAGCAGCCGGCGAGTGCCGTCCTCGTAGTAGCTGGATCGCCAGAGCCGGCGAGCCTCTCCACCGAGTTCGACCTGAGTGACGTCGCCGAGGCCGTTGTACTCGGTCGCGGTGACATAAGGCAGCGCACCGGTCACCTTCTCCTGCAGGCCGAGAGCGTCGTATTCGTTGTTGATGCTCTCCTCCGGCAGGTCACCCAGTTTGGGCAACCGGATCGACCGGATGCTGCCGTCGTCGGCGTACCTGCTGGTCGTTGTGTAGGTGCCGGCGAGCTTGCCCTCGACTGCCGGGATGGTGACGGTCGAAACAGTCGGCCGCCCTGCCGTGTCGTACTCGGTCACGGCCCGCGTGTACTCGGCTGTGCCGACGCGGCGGGTCGAAGACGTGAGCGAGCCCTTGTAGACCGTGTCGTACACCCACTCGGCTACCGGCTGACTGGTCGGCGAGCCGATCCTGGCGGCGATCTTCCGGCCGAGTGCGTCGTAACTGGTCAGAACCGTCCGGTCGCGTGCGTCCGTCACGCTGGTCAACTGACCCGCGTCGTCATAGCCCAGCGCCGCCGCGCCCTTGTCCGGGTCGACAGCCCTCACTTTGCGGCCCAGAACGTCGTACTCGTACTGCCAGATGTTGCCGGCCGGGTCGGTGATCCGGGCCAGGTCACCCCGCTTGGTGTAGTCGTAGCGTGTCGTCTCCGCCGGCGTAGCCGTGGTCCGGCCCTGGTACTGGATCTTGGCCGTGACCTGGCCCCGGGCGTCCGACACGGTGGTGGCCAGCGTGCCGCCCTCAGGCGGCAGCACAGTCACACGATCGCCGCCGTACGTCGTCGTGGTCGCCCACTGCGCGACGTTGAACTTGGCGTACGTCTCGCTGGTAGGCCGGCCGACGCCGTCGTAGGCGATGACGGTGGCGTTCGGCACCTTGCCCGGGTCCGGCTTGAACAGCGTTGTCCCCGGCGCTGCCTGGCTGTTGTAGTAGCCGGCCCGCTTGACGACGGCCAGACCGCGACTGTCGTACTCGACGTCCGTCAGGATCCTGCCACCTGCCGGGCTGGGCTGCTGCGTCTGCCGCTCGCGCAGAAGCCCGTCGTACAGCGTGTACGAGGCCACCTGATTGCCGTTGGCCTTCAGGGTCAGCGTCCTGACCCAACTGGGTCCGCCCGTCTGCCTCAGGCCGTACTCATACGCGACGTGCGGCGTCTGTTGGTCGGCCTCGGTTCGGCCTGGCTTCCACACCTTGCTGAGTCGGCCGAGCGCGTCGTACTTGAGTGAAGTGACCCGCTGGTTGGCGTCTATCTGCTGCACCGCGACACCCCAGGCCGGGTCGATCGTGTCCGTCGACTGGTGCCCCTTCGGATTCGTCTTGATCACACCGACAGTCAGGCCGTTGACCTCGGTATAGCTGGTCGTCGACACCCGCTCCAGCGCGTCCTTCTGCTCCAGCGGGCGTCCGTAAGCGTCGTACGTCGCAGTGCTGGTGGTCTGGTACACCGGGGTGCCACCGCTGTACGACTTGGCCTGCTCGGTGCGTGTGACCGCGCCACGGACAGGCGCTGCGTCGACGGTGCCGCCGTCGTACGACGTCCGCGTGTCGGAGATCGCGTCGGCCGGCAGGTTCGGCGTGGTCCCACAGGCGACGCCGATCGTCTTCTCCGTGCTGGGCAGTGTGACCAGCATCGCCGCTGTGTTGTGGACGTAGGTCTTCGTCGTGCATCGGTCGTCCGTGCCGACAGCGATGTCGCCGAGGTCGTTCACCTGGGTCTCGTTGCCGAACTGGTCGAAGGTCCTTGTCACGTCCGTGCGACGTACGCCGCCGCCGGCGATCGTTGTGCGCGTCCGGACCCTCACGTCCTCCACCTGGTGTGCCTGCTCGGCGCCCTCAGTGGCGGTCAGCCGGGACCACGGATCGTGGATCTCCGCCTGGACCTCACCACCGCCGACGCCGTTGTAGACGATCTGCTCACGCAGGAAGCCGGCGTACTGCTCGACGTCCGGTGTCGCCGCACCGGTGGTGTCCACGACGTCCACGGTCTTGGTACCACCTGCCGCGAGCTTGTCGCCATGCATACCGCGGAAGTAGTGGTATCTGGTGGCAGTGCGCTTGATCCCTGGGTCCTGAGACTCGTCTCCCTTGACCACGACGACCTTCCCGTAGCCGCGCCACTGTGACCACGTCCGGTACTTCGGATCCACCAGCGGGCTGTCGTCGTACGCCCAGGCCGCGTCACCCTCGTACACGTAGGCGGTCAACAGGTCCTTGTTGCCGGCGGCGCGGTCGTGCTCGGTGGTGGTGAACACCACGTACTTGTGGAACCAGTTGTCGCGTGGCTCCGTCTCTGGCGGCAGCGTCCATTTGACCGGATAGCAGCGCTTCCCGTTGCTGTCCGGAGCTGTCGGGAGCTGGGTCGGCGTACAGTCCGGTTGCGCGTAGCCGATCGTGACCTGGCCGCCGGATTCGGTGGTGACGGTGGTGATGCGCGGCTTGTAGAGCGCAGGCAGTTGGTCGGTCGGCGTGTCGACCCTGTTCGGCAGCAGCGTGGGCGTGAACGTCACCGCGGGCAGCGTGATCGCGTCACCAGCGAGTCCCGCGTGCGTGATCGAGTTGAGCCACAGCCCTGGGGCGGTACCGTCCCCGGGCCGCGGGTAGGAGTGCGCGAAGTCCCACTGGTCCACGCTGCGGTAATTGCCTCCGCCGGTGGACACCTGAGTAGTCACCTTCGCCAGTCGCTTCGTGGACCAGAACGTCGGAGAGACCTTGTCCGGACAGGTAGCGGTCGAGCAGTCCTGGTCCCACGGCACATCCGGCCACGCGGTGGCGGTGTGCGAGGCGCAGTTCTGCCCTGCCTCGCAACGATCGGCTGACTCGAAGACCACCCGTGCGGGCGCAGTCGCGTACGCGTCACCTGCCCGGGTGCCGTACTCGATCCGGCGCAGCACGCCACCGCGGGTATAGACAGCCTTGGTCGCGCCCAGGTTCTGACCGTATGCGTTGGTCTCGACGTCGTAGAAGTAGCTCATCGTGTTGCCGTGCGGGTCGACCACGTGATCCAGGTTCCACCGGTAGGCCTGCCGGCACGCCGACGCCGCGAAGGTGTCCTGCCGGCAGGGCTCTCCGGTGTCGTTGCCGTACACGGGCACAGTCCAGGCGGACTGGGTCGTCAGCTTGCCACTACTCCAGCCGGGCAGCTTGTTGAGGCCGAAGTAGTACTGCGTGCCGTCAGTGGTCGTGATCTTCCAGTACTCACCGTCGTTGTCATCGTTCGTGGTGCCGGTAAGCCGCTCGACCTTGGTGCCGTCGTCGTCCTTGAGGTGCCAGACGCCGTTCTCCCTGACCAACTCGCCGGACTGTTCGCCGAAGGCCACCACGGCGTTGTCGGTCTCCCAGCACAGGTCCCCGGTCTTGGTCTTGCCGTTGTTTCCGTCCAGATCGTCGGAGCACTGCTTGTATGCGCGCTCGATCGACCCCGCACTCAGGTCCCAACCCTCCCCCAACCAGGACGACTGATTGTTGGTGGCTACGGTCCGGCCGTCCGAGCCCTGTGATGCGTACCCGGCGGCCAACTCCGGCGCCAGCCCGCCCGGGACGGGCGGCGTCCGGAACGGGTAACTCCAGGTGAAGCCGCCGCCGTTGTTGGAGACTTGCCATTTGCCGGATGGGGCCAGGGAGGTGGCACGGTAGTCGCCGGTCGAGCCGGAAGGGCCGGCTGTCACGGCGAAGGTCCGGGCCGTTCCGTCGACCGGTACGTCGGCCGAGACGATGCCTGTCTCGGTGTTGTTGCCGGCCTGGCGTACGGCCGGAGTGATCTGGAGTCGGGTTGCCCAGTCGGCGCCGTACGCGTCTCTGAAAGCCTTGTAGTCGACGGCAACCCGGACAGTGCCGGTTCCCTTGGCTCCGTCGGAGCGTTGCAGGGTGAAGCGCAGGTCCTTGCCAGTGGTGGGTTTCAGGTCGATCCGTACGCGGTCCGGAGTACCGGAGCCGGCTGACGAGAGTCGCACCGGCAGAGCTTGCCGGGTGCCTGGCGCGACCTCCGCCGTACCTGCCTTCGGCCACGCTACGGCCGCTGATGCTCGAGCGGCCTGCGGCTGCCCTTTGGCTACCTCTGGCACGTAGTCCTTGCCGGGGACGGATGGCAGGCGTTGCGGGTCAGGGCGCTTGCCGGTGGCTTGTTGTTGCTCGACCGTCTGGTCGACGGCTTGGGCTGGGGCGACCAGCGACAGGGTCAGGAGGCCGGCGACCGCGGTGACGGCCGCGCGGCGTCCACGAGTGGAGAGCTTCATTCCCGTCCTCATCTCAGGGGCGGACGACCACGTGACCGAGCAGGCGCTCTACGGTCTGGCCTTCGCAGTTGGGGTCGTTGGAGTCGAACAGGTCGTTCCAGCTGGTGCGGCAGCGATACACCGGACGGCTGGTGCGATCGGTCGGTGGCTCGGTCCAGATGAAGCCGGAGCTGCCGACGACGGTCTCGCCTTCACAGGAGGCGTCGGTGGAGCTGAATGCGTCCTCTCCCGCCTTGCACAGCTTCAGAGCCGTCGTACCCGGGACCTGGATCGGTGACAGGTAGCCGAGCGGTAGCTCCGGCCGCACATTGCCGGTGGTGCGTGCGGTGCTGGACAGGTGGTCGTAGGGGTAGTTGGTGGCCAGATGCCGGACCAAGCCCGAGTAGGCCTTGGTGTAGCCGAGCAGGAACTCCGTGGTCGCGCCCTCGCAGTTCGGGTCGGTCGAGGCGAAGTGAGCGACACCGGGGACGTAGCACCGGTAGACCGGGATCGTGTCGATGCCGGACGGCTTCGAGATCCAGAACTGACCGACCGGGCCAAGTTCGAGGTGGCCCTCACAGGTCGCGCTGAGGAAGTAGTCCCGCGTGTTGTTGAGGCAGGAGTAGATCGTGCGGGTGCCGGCGGTCCCTTCTGGCGCTGGAACTCCGAGTGATCCCAGGTAGTGCGCACCGGGCGGCACCGGACCGTTGGTGACAATGCTGATGCCTTCGTTGGTGGCGTACCTGGCCAGCTGTCCGCCGTAAGGAGTGGACCGCTGGGTAGCGGCCTGGTCGTGGTCGGCGAGGATCTGGTCACCGGTCCGCGCACCAGTCCACGCGTGTACGTCGTCGATCTCACCGATGAGCGGAGACGCGCCCTGCTGCCCTGCGCCCACCCGGAACGTACCCGTGCTGTTGACGCTGCTCTGGGCCAGCGCGAAGGCGCCCGGCTGTTCGCCGTCGACGTACAGGCGCATCTGTCCGGCCGCCTGGTCGTACACGGCGGTGAGCTCGGTCCAGACGCCCTGCCTGGCGATCTGATCGGAATCCACCGTGCCGCCCTTGTCGAGTGAGAAGGACCAGCGCCGGTTGTCGCCGCGATAGCTCAGCTGGAATCCGCTGGCCTGTGCGCCGTCCTGGCTGAGGATGGTCCGGCTGACTCCGTCGACCGCGTCCAGTTTGACCCGGGCGCTGACGGTGAAGCTGCCGTCGGTCCGGACCACTGGTACGCCCGGGAAGATGCCGAGCCCACTGCCGTCCAGACGGACCGCACCACTGCCGACAGCACCTGCTGTCCTGCTCGCGTCAGGCCGCAGCGCGCCCTGGCGGTAGTTGCCGGAGGCGTCGGACACCCGGCCGCCGGTGGACTCGTCGAAGCCCCAGAAGAGCTCTTCGGTGCTGGGTCGGCCGGCCAGATCGTCGATCTCCGCCTTGGTGAGCACCCGCTGGTACAGCCGGACGTCGTCGATCGAGCCCAGCCACTGGTTGACCACCTGCTTGCCGACCTGAGCCGCGCCGAGCTTGGCGAGCCCTGTCGCAGCCCACGGGGTCGGGTGGCTGCCGGTCGTTCCCGGTACGCCGTCCACGTACAGCCGCAACTGCTTGGCGCCATCGTCGAAGACGCCGACCAGATGGGTCCAGCGGCCTGCAACGGCGGGTGCAGACGACTCCGCGAGGTCGCGGACCGCGCCGTCGGCGTTGGTCGCGGGCAGGACGAAGTTCCACTTCCGCGAGGCCGGGTTGTACTGCAGGAAGAAGCCGCTGATGGTCGAGCCGTCCTGGCTGACCGCGGTCCGGTGCACGGTCCCGGCCTCGTCCAGCTTCAGCCAGGCGGAGACAGTGAAGGACTTCGACGTGTCGATGGCCGACTGCTTGCTGGTCGACACGTAGGCGTTCGCCGAGCCGTTCATCCACAGCGCATCGCCGATACGGCCGGTGCGCCACGCCACCGCGTCGCCGGCGGGCTTCACCCCGTCCAGACGGCCCGGCCGGTCGTCCACGACAGCCGTGTCCGTGCCGTGCCCGTCCAGCCGCCAGTGCGCGGTCGGCGGCGTACCCCGGCCGACCCAGAACCGGAATGACTTGACCACCGCCGATGCGTTCCCGGCCTTGTCGACCGCACGAACGATGAGCGTCTGCGGACCGTCGTCCTGCGGTGTCACCAACGCCCGGGCGACCCCGTCCGCGCCGATGGTGGCGTACTTCTCCTGCTGCGGCTCACCACCCACCGGTCCGGCACCCTCAAGCGTGTACAGGTACCCAGCCAGATCGGTGTCCCCACCAGAGGTGAACGCGAACCCACCGGTGAAGCCGACCGCTCCACTGGCCGGACAGGTGAGCTCGTCCGGGCACTCCTTGTACGTCGGCGACGTGACATTCGGCGCGTACGACGGCGCCGTACGGTCGATGGTGACGTCACACCAGGCCGAGGCGGCCGCGGACTCGTGCATGCCGTCCCACCCGAGCACCCGGTACGACAGCTGTCGCCCGTCAGCACTGAGAGCGGCCGGAACGTCGATGCTGAAGCGTCCGGGCGAGTTGAGCCCAGTGGTGTCGGCCGAGTGCACCAGTGTGCTGTGGTCGCGCTCGTACACCCGATAGCGCGCGGCAACGCTGCCGCCGTCCGGATCGCTCACGGTGGACCACAGCCGCGGGCCGCGGGACGGCTCCCCCGGTGGTGCGTTCAGCTGCGGGTTGACCCGGACCTCGTTCGCTCCAGTACCGCAGGGCCGGTCGTTCTCGATTGCGAGGCCGTCCGGAGTGTTCGGCCGGGTGTTGTAGGTGACACTCAGCACCGGCGTGGTGGCGAACTTCTTCCAAGCGATCTGGTCGCCCTCGTCGCGGGCGCGCAGCATCACCGTGGTCGTGCCCAACCCGTTCGACGGAGTTGTCGACCAGCGGACCAGATCGGCGCTGTTGAACTCCAGGTACGCCGCCGGGCAGCCGGACCGGCCAGCGGCGATGTTATAGCCGCCCAGGTTGTGCGTCACTCCTGGCTGCTGGCTCCAGGTGGTCCCACCGGAGACCGGCCAGGTGCCGTACGCGTCGACCCAGCGGGCCTGGCAACTCGGCGCGTGAACCTCCAGCGCGCGGAACGAACTGCTGATGATCTCCCGGCCGTTCAGCCAGCCAGTGTTGTACTGGAAGTAGGACCGAGCCGCGCCGATGCCGTCACAGTCGCCGTTGGCGTTGTAGCACTGACCAACCTTGGCGACACCGTCACCGTCGCCATTCCAGTACGGATTGCCGGGGTGGCCGGAGACGACCAGCGCCCAGCCGGCCTGTGCCGGATCGGTCGGTGTCGGTACGCCGGCAACACCGAACTGAGCCGCCGGAGCACTAGTTGCCTTGAGGGTCGCGGTGAAGCCGCCGGTGGGATTGGCCACCACCGAGGTGGCCGCATCCTGTCGGCCGGCCACCGCGACCGGCTTGCCGGTACGACGCGCCTCAGCCTGAGCCCTAGCCTCCGCCGACAGCTGTGGCTCCGTTGACTGCATCACCGGCGCCGATGCGACCGAACTCTGTACAGACGACGCGGCGAGCAGGACCGCCGCCAAGACGCCGGGAACGACCCGGCGCATGCCCCACCTCAATGCCCCTTGCCCCACGCTGCACCCCTCCAGATCAGGCCGGCCGAGAGGCCGACGCCGAAATGGTCGGGGTACGGACTTTCAGAACGCTTTCACGGGCTCGCGGGCTGAGATCGGCCGCGCACGCATCGTGTCCGGACGGCGCAGCGGTGCCGCCGCCGACCACCTGGAGAGGCTCAGGGCAGGTCGGGGAACCAGATCTTGATCTCGCGCTCGGCCGACTCCGGCGAGTCCGAGCCGTGGACGAGGTTCTCGCGGTTCGACAGCGACAGGTCGCCGCGGATGGTGCCCGGGGCGGCCTTGCGGCCGTCGGTGGCGCCGTTCAGGGCGCGGACGACCTCGATCGCCTCGTCACCCTCGAGCACCAGGGCGACCAGCGGACCGCTGGTGACGAAGTCGCGCAGCGGCGGGTAGAAGGCCTTCTCGACGTGCTCCGCGTAGTGCTGGTCGGCGAGGTCGGCGTCGATCGTGCGCAGGTCCATCGCGACGATCCGGAGTCCCTTGGCCTCGAACCGGCCGAGCACCTCCCCGACCAGGCCACGGCCTACCGTGTCGGGCTTCAGCAGGACCAGGGTGCGCTGCGACATCAGTCAAACTCTCTCTCGAAGTAGGTCGGGCCGCTGAGCCTAACCGGTGTGTGCCTGCTTCGCTTCCTCGATCCGGCGGCCGAGAACGATGGCCGCCACCCAGAACGACGCGAACGCCAGGCCGAGCACGAACATCACCGGTACGACGAACCCGAGCCCGACTGCACCGACCTGGACCACCCAGCCGAGCGCGTAGCCCACCTGATTGCGCAGCAACCCGGTCGCCAGCAGCGCCAGGAACGCCAGCCCGAGGCAGACCGGCAGCGCGACCGCGGGCCGGACATCGGCGATCGAGATCATCACCGGTGTCGCCAGTGCGATCACCAGCGACTCGAACGCGAGCACGATCGACGCCAGCGACCTCATGACTCGTCCCTCTGCTTCGGCTTGCGGACCAGCAGGGCGCGGGCCTCACCGGCGGTGATGACGGATCCGGTGATCAGTACGCCGCCGGTGCCCATAGCGATCGCGTTCTCCTCGGCCAGCCGGATCGCGTCGTCGATCGCGTCGACCAGGTGCGGCCGGACCAGGACCCGGTCCTCGCCGAACACCTCGGCCGCGAGCTCACCGAGTTCCTCGGCCGGCATCGACCGGTCGACGAAGCTGTTCCGGGTGCAGACGACCGTCTCCATGATCGGTTCGTACGCCTCCAGGACGCCGTACACGTCCTTGTCCTTCATGCAGCCCAGGACGCCGATCAGCGGCTGGAACGCGAAGGCCTCGGACACCGTGGCCGCGGTCGCCTCGGCGCCGTGCGGGTTGTGCGCGGCGTCGACGATGATCGTCGGGCTGGTCCGGACCACCTCCATCCGGCCCGGGCTGGTCACCTCGGCGAAGCCGGCCTGAATGAGTTCGGTGGTGACGCGGCCCTCGGTCTGCGCGCTGGCGCCGAACAGCGCCTCCACGGCGGCGACCGCGGTGGCCGCGTTGTGGGCCTGATACTCACCGTGCAGCGGGAGGAAGATCTCCTCGTACTCGCCGCCCAGGCCCTTGAGCGAGATCAACTGGCCGCCGACCGCGACCGAGCGGCTGGTGACGCCGAACTCGATCCCCTCGCGGGCGACCTGGGATCCGACCTCGGCGGCCTTGCGGAGCAGCACCTCGAACACGTCCAGGCTCTGCTGCGCCATCACCGTCGTACCGCCGGGCTTGATGATGCCGGACTTGTCCTGGGCGATCGTGACCGGATCCGCGCCGAGGATGTGCGCGTGGTCGACCGCGACCGGGGTGATCACCGAGACGGTGCCGTCGGCGACGTTGGTGGAGTCCCAGGTGCCGCCCAGGCCGACCTCGATGATCGCCACGTCGACCGGGGCGTCCGCGAAGACGGCGAAGGCCATTGCGGTCATCACCTCGAAGAACGACAGCGGGTGCTCCTGCTCGGCGTCGACCACGTCCAGGTACGGCGCGATCTCGTCGTACGCCTCGACGAAGCGCTGCTCGCTGATCGGTTCGCCGTCCAGGGTGATCCGCTCCCGGACCGACTCCAGATGCGGGCTGGTGAACCGGCCGGTCCGCAGCCCGGCCTCGCGGATCAGGGCGTCGACCATCCGCGCGGTGGAGGTCTTGCCGTTGGTCCCGGTCAGGTGCACCACGGGGTACGCCTTCTGCGGATCGCCGAGCAGCTCGACGAGCCGCTGGACCCGGTCCAGCGTGGGTTCGATCTTGTGCTCCGGCCAGCGCTGCTGGAGCCGTGCCGATACCTCGGCGAAGGAGAGGTCACTCATCAGGAGGCCCAGTCTAGGAGGGGCTGTGGATAACCGGTCGGAAGCACCCCTTGACAACCACTACGATTGTGCGCATGAGCCAGACGTCCCGTGTTCCAGACAAGCCCACCCTCGAAGGCCTCGAGGAGAAGTGGGCTTCCGTATGGCGGGAGCAGCAGACCTACGCCTTCGACCGGACGGCCGAGCGAGCCGACGTGTACTCCATCGACACGCCGCCACCGACCGTGTCCGGGTCGCTGCACGTCGGGCACATCTTCAGCTACACCCACACCGACCTGGTCGCCCGCTACCAGCGGATGCGCGGGAAGACGGTCTTCTACCCGATCGGCTGGGACGACAACGGCCTGCCGACCGAGCGCCGGGTGCAGAACTACTACGGCGTCCGGTGCGACCCCTCGCTGCCGTACGACCCGGATTTCACCCCGCCGGCCAAGCCGGACCCGAAGAAGCAGGTCCCGATCAGCCGGCAGAACTTCGTCGACCTGTGCGGTGAGCTGACCCACATCGACGAGCAGGCGTTCGAGGCGATGTGGCGCCGGGTCGGCCTGAGCGTCGACTGGTCGTACCTCTACACCACGATCTCCGAGGACTCCCGCCGTACGTCCCAGCGCGCCTTCCTGCGCAACTTCGCCCGCGGCGAGGCGTATCTGGCCGAGGCGCCGACGATGTGGGACGTCACGTTCCAGACCGCGGTCGCGCAGGCCGAGCTGGAGGCGCGCGACTACCCGGGCGCCTTCCACCGGATCGCGTTCCACGGCGCCGACGGCCCGATCTACATCGAGACCACGCGTCCGGAGCTGATCCCGGCCTGTGTCGCGCTGATCGCCCACCCGTCGGACGACCGCTACAAGCACCTGTTCGGTACGACGGTTCGCTCGCCGCTGTTCGACGTCGAGCTCCCGGTCCTCGCCCACGAGGCGGCCGAGCCGGACAAGGGCGCCGGAATCGCGATGTGCTGCACGTTCGGTGACCTGACCGACGTCCAGTGGTGGCGCGAGCTGCAGCTCCCGGTCCGCACCGTCATCGGCCGCGACGGCCGGCTTCTGCGCGAGACCCCTGCGTGGCTGGAAGGTTCTGCGCTGTACGGCGAGCTGGCCGGGAAGACCGTGTTCAGCGCGCGCGAGCTGATCGTCGCGAAGCTGCGCGAGAGCGGCGACCTGGACGGCGAGCCGACGCCGACCAAGCGGATGGCGAACTTCTTCGAGAAGGGCGACAAGCCGCTGGAGATCGTCTCGACCCGGCAGTGGTACATCACCAATGGCGGCCGCGACGCCGGCCTCAAGCAGGAGTTCGTTGACCGAGGCAACGAGTTGGCCTGGGTCCCGGACCACATGCGGCACCGCTACCTGAACTGGGTCGAGGGGCTGAACGGCGACTGGCTGATCTCCCGCCAGCGGTTCTTCGGCGTCCCGTTCCCGGTCTGGTACCCGATCGACGCCGACGGCGAGCCGGACTACGACCACCCGCTGATGCCGAGCGAGGCCGAGCTGCCGATCGACCCGACCTCACAGGCCCCGCGCGGGTACGACGAGTCGCAGCGCGGCAAGCCCGGTGGCTTCGAGGCCGACCCCGATGTGATGGACACCTGGGCGACCTCGTCGCTCACCCCGCACATCGTCTGCGGCTGGGAACGCGACCCGGACCTGTTCGCCCGCACCTTCCCGATGGACCTGAACACGCACGCGCACGAGATCATCCGGACCTGGCTGTTCTCCCGCGTCGTCCGGGCCCACTTCGAGAACGGCACGCTGCCGTGGGCACGGTCGATGATCTCCGGTTTCGTCGTCGACCCGGACCGCAAGAAGCTGAGCAAGTCCAAGGGCAACGCGATCATCCCGGACGAGATCCTGGACAAGTTCGGCTCGGACGCGGTCCGGTGGCGGGCCGCGATGGCCCGGCCGGGGCTGGACTCGCCGTTCGACGAGTCGCAGATGAAGGTCGGCCGCCGGCTGGCGATCAAGGTCCTGAACGCGTCGAAGTTCGTCCTCGGGTTCGGCGCGACCACAGTCGACGCGGCCGCGGTCACCGAGCCGATCGACCTGGCGATGCTGCAGCGACTGCGCTCCGTGGTCGCCGACGCGACGGCAGCCTTCGACCGGTACGACTACACCGGTGCGCTCGAGGTCAGCGAGCGGTTCTTCTGGACGTTCTGCGACGACTACGTCGAGCTCGTCAAGGAGCGCGCGTACGGCGGCCAGGGTGAGGCGGCCGCCTCGTCGGCCAAGGCTGCGCTGGCTGTTGCGTTGTCGGTTCAGCTCCGGCTGCTGGCGCCGTACCTGCCGTTCGCGACCGAAGAGGTCTGGTCGTGGTGGCAGGAAGGTTCGATCCACCAGACCCGCTGGCCGGAGCCGGAGCTCGACCTCGCTGTTGCGGCTCAGGAGCCCGAGGTCCTGGACGCGGTCGCCGAGGTGCTCGCGGGGATCCGCGGCGCGAAGTCGGCGGCCCAGGTCTCGATGAAGACCGAGGTCAGCAAGGTCGAGGTCACCGGCCCGAAGGCCCGGCTGGCGCTGGCCGAGCGCGCCGAGCCCGACCTGCGCGCGGCCGGCCGGATCACCGGTGAAATCGTCTGGAGCCCGGACGACTCCGATGCGGTCACCGTCGTCGCGACCCTCTGACCTTCAGCGGTCCACCTGGCGCCCGTCTCCTTCTCGGGGAGGCGGGCGCTACCGTTTCACCTTGAACGACTACGCTGCGGAATCGGCTTGTCCCGATGTGGAACCATCGGGTCGAACCGCGCGACCGCACAGTCCCGAGGAGCCCCCACATGAGCGACCCCACCACCCCGGACCGCCCGACCCCCGAGGCTCCCACCACCACCCCCACCAACAACCCCACCCCCAAACCGCCGCGCGCCACCACCCCGCCCAAGTCCACCGATCCGGCCGGACAGTCCCGGGCGACCACAGCAACCCCCGCCACGAAGACCACCGCATCCCCCGACACCACGACCAGCCCCACCGGATCTCCGGCCAAGGCCGCCGCGAGCGGTCAGGCGGGCGGCAGCCGGAAGGCCGGCGAGGCCGCGGCGACCGGGAGTGCGGCAGCGGACGCGACGAAGGCAGCGAAGACGGGTTCCGCCGACAAGTCACCAGCTGCCAGCACGACGGTCGCGACCGGCACGACGGCCGAGAGCACGGCGGCCGGCAGCGGCGCGGCAGCGGACGGCGGCAAGACCGGGAAGGTCGGCGAGGCGGCTGACGGCGCCAAGGTGAAGGACGCCGGGAAGGCCGCGACCGACGACACCGTCGAGATCGCGAAGGTGGCCGACGGTGCCGAGGCGAAGCCCGGCGACAAACCGAACGCGGATGGCAAGGCGGTCGAGGGCGGCAATGCGGCTGAGGGTGGCAAGGCAAGTTCTATCGGGAACGTTGGCGACGGGGAGAAGCCGGCGGACGCCGGAGCTCAGGCGACCGCTGGTGACAAGGCTGCTGGCGGCAAGGCTGCTGGTGGCGCGGGTGCTGAAGGCGCGAAGGAGAAGAAGAAGCGGCGGCTTCGGATCAATCGGGGGCCTTGGCTGACGGTTGGCGGGGTTGTTGTTGTCCTCGTGGTGCTTGCGCTGCTCGGATACGTGTGGGGCCTGGGCCCGCTCAACCGGCTGAATGCCGAGCGCAGCATGACTCCGCCGGCGAAGCTGGCCGGTCTTGACCGCATCACCGATCCCGAGATCCGCAGCCAGGCCCAACTCGACCAGACCCGCGAGGCGTTGAGCCGGATCAACGACGGCAAGCAGGTGACGGTCGAGGCATACGGGAGTTTCCAGGGTGACCGCCTCTTCGTGCTGATCGCCCTGCGCGGAAGGGTCGACATCGACAAGACGGTGGCCGACTCCGGTGCGACCGGCGATCAGGTCAAGAAGGTCGGCAGCTCCACCTGTGTCGAGACCCCGAACCTCCCGACCCAGTGCTACCGCGGTTCCAGCACGCTGACCGTGATCGTCCAGTCCGCCAACGAGGGCGTGACGGTCGACGCCGTGGCGCCGGTGGCCGAAGAAGCCTTCAACGCCATGAAGTAGCAGCAGTTCAACCGAGCAGCCCGCTGATCGCCGTCATGATCGGGATCGACAGCAGCGTGCTCAGCAACACCGCACTCCGCGCGAGAGTACGGCTGCTCCGGTAATGAACGGCGTACACATAGACGTTCTGCGCCGTCGGCAACGCGGCCAACAACGTCGGCGCCAGCAGCGCCATGCCGTCCAGCCCGAGTACCCACCGCCCAACGGCGTACGCGGCAACAGGTTGCAGCATTGTCTTCAGGAGCACAGCCAGTACGACGTCCCGCCGCAACGTGATCGAGTCCCGCGTACCGCCACTGAGGCTGAGCCCGTACGCCACCAGTCCGACCGGCACCGCAGCCGCCGCCACGAGATCGATCGGCCGCATCACCACGGTAGGCAACTGCACATCGAGTGATGCGACCAGCAACCCAAGCAGGGACGCCACAGTCAGCGGATTCCGCAACGGCCGCGCCAACACCGTACGCAACGACACCCGCCGCCCGGATCCCTGCCGATCTCCATCCAGTACGGCGAACGCCACCGGCGCCATCACCAGCAACTGGAACAACACGATCGGTGCAACCAACGCACCGTCCCCGAGCACATACGCGGCCACCGGCACACCCAGGTTGCCCGCGTTCACGTACGACGACGCCAGCACGCCGATCGTCGCCTCGGACTTGGAACGACGCCAGATCAGCGCCGCCACCACGAGAAACACCAACTGCACCACGAACAGACTGGCCACATTGGTGACCAGCACCGCCGAGAAGATCGACTGCAGATCCGCCCGCGCAACCGTCGTGAACAACAACGCCGGCGTCGCCACGAAGAACGCCAACCGCGACAACACAAGCTCGTCCTGAGCCCGCAGTACGCCGGTCAGCCCGACAACGTAACCAAGCACGGCAACCGAAACGAGCGCAACGAAGGCACCAACGACGGCTGACACAGCCGATCAAACACTCAGCGACTTCGACACACCCAAGATCCTATACGAAACCGTCACCACCAACGACTGCCCGCTCATCCCCCGGATAACCACCAAGCATTTCACCGTTCCACCAACACGTTGCTAATAGCAACTGACCAATCAACCCCCAACCCCACAAGGGATTCCGCCCCGGTCAAACCTCGATCACTGATTTGCCCGCCTCGAACACCTGTTCTAATATAGATGCATGAGAGGCGCACTCATCACCGAGCTCGGCGGCGACCACCCGGTCCTCGCTGACACCGGCGCGCACGCCGTACCCCGCGTTCTCTCCTCGCCCAGCAACCCCCATGCTCCGGTCCCACCCGGCCACGCCCAGGACGGCGGTCCGCCCGGTGAGTTCTGCGTGCCGGATGATCTGTGTCCTGAGGATCTCGATGTGCCGGGTGGTCCGAGGTTCGTCAGTGAGCAGGACCAGTGGGACGCCGAGCTGGACGAGTTGCTGGGCCGGAACCGGTACTCGGCCGTCGACGACCGGGAGTGGGAGGAATGGCACGGCGTCGACCAGGACGAGGCGGAACGGGAGATGCTGCGCCGCGACGCCCCCGACTGGGTGTTCCTGCCACCCGGCGGCGCCCTCGCGTTCGCGCTGGAGCAGACCCGGCCGCAGGCGATGTCACCGATCGCCCTGATCGAGCTGATGAAGGCCGCCACCCGCCAAGCCGGCTGGATCGAGGCACTCAAGGTGGAGGCAATCGCGTCGTTCTACCGGCAACGCCAGGCCGAACACGCCGCCGCGCCCCGCCCGGCCCAGTACGACACCAAAGGCCGCCCGATCGACCCCGAACGCTCCTGGCACGCCGAGATCGCCTTGGCACTCGGCGTGTCCGAACAGACCGTCGCTCGCTGGGTCACCACTGCGCTGCGCCTGACCGGCCCGCTGCGCGCCACCCAAACCGCGTTGAAGTGCGGCGCCCTGACCTGGGGCAAGGCCCTCGCGATCGCCGAGGCCACCGCCGACCTGCCCGACGCCGCGGCCCAAGCCGTCGAGGCGCACGTGTTGAAGCGGGCCGCGGCCCAGACTCACAAGAACCTGCTGGAGTCGCTGCGCCGCCAGGTCGCCAAACACCGTGTAGCCGAGGACGCGGACGAGCACCGCGCCGCGGTGGCCGAGCGCACCTGCAAGATCGTGCCGCTCGCGAACGGGATGGCCGGGTTGTGGATCGTCCACACCGCCGACAAGATCCAGCAGATGTGGGTCGCCATCCAGGCCATGGCCACCCTCGCCAAACGCCAGACCGCAGACAACAACGCGGCAACCACCGCTCCCGGTACCGACACCGCCACGAACACCACCCAAGAAGCCGCTGCAGGAACCCCTGACAACTCACTCCGTGACGTCGGACAACGCCGGCCGGGCACCGCATCCCACGACCCGACAGCAGACCCGACAGCCACCGACGCCGCACCTGCGCCCGCAGCAAGTGATACCGGACCAAGCACGGCACCCCCGCCTGCCCGACGGGGTCCATGCACCTCCGACGACGCCGCCACCACCGGGGACGGCGCGATCCACGACGCCCCACCCACCGCACAACACCACGCCGACACAACCGCGACGGAAAAAGCCACGGCCGATCCGGTGGACAACGCTCGCACCGCCACCGCGCCTACCCCGGCAGGTGGTGTGGTGAAGGACGCACGGACGGCCGAGCAGCGACGCGCCGACGTGGCCGCTGACCTGTTCGAACACATCCTCCGCAACGGACTGGACTGGCTCGGCCGCCGACTCCCCGACCAGCACCGCCGCCGCCCCCACATCGAAGTCATCGTCCCCGCCTCGACCCTGCTCGGCCTCGACGACGACCCCGCCGAACTCACCGGCTACGGCCCCATCCCCGCCGACCTCGCCCGCCGCATCGCCACCGACGGCACCTGGCGACGACTCCTCACCGACCCCCTCAACGGCACCGTCCTCGAGGCCTCCACCACCCGCCACGACCCCGGCACCCTCATCACCGAAACCCTCCTCGCCCGCCACCCCGTCTGCGCCTGGCCCGGCTGCAACCGCACCTCCCGCGACTGCGACCGCGACCACACCACCCCGTTCACCCAAACCGGCACCACCAACCTCACCGGCCTAGCCCCCTACTGCGAGTACCACCACATCATCAAAGACACCCCCACCTGGGGCTGGACCACCACCAGCCACCCCGACGGCTCCATCACCCTCACCACCCCCACCGGCCACCGCCACACCACCGTCCCACCCGCCCGCGGACCCATCACCCAACAGTCCGACCCCAGCAGCACCACCAAGCCGGCCGCATCCAACCCCGCCACCGACAACCCCGCCAACCAGACACCCGCAGACCCACAACCCCAGCAACCAGGCACCCGTGCACCCGTCACCCCCGCCGAGCCACCACCCTTGTAAGCCACGCCAACCACATCGAGCACCATGTGCCGGTCATCCGACACGACTGATTACGTGCGACGCCCAACAGCCCAGACCCGATTCCGAACCTTCGTTGGGGTTCTGGGCCTCTTGATCGCAGACGAACCGAATGTCGCACTGATCGCCGGTGTCTAGCCCAGCGCAGCCGCCGGATTCTTGACGGGACCGCGTGGCAACTGCCGGTCCTTGACCGCGTGGATGCAGAAGCCTGACAACTGTCGCACCATCGACGCACCTCGGTTCCTGACGCTGCGCCCCGTCGTCACCTGATAGCTGGGTGCTGGAGGCGCTCGCTCGGTGTCAGGTGCCGATGGCTCCTGCCTGAGGGCTAGGGCTGGGGCTGGACCTCCGACTGGCCGGTGCCGAGGGCGGGTTTGGGATGGTGTCGAGGCGGGGGCGGGGGCCTCCTGCGGGTGGTGGAACGGGTGGGGCCGGGGCGATTGGTGGGCGGGTGGTTGGGAGCTTGATGGCCGGCGGGTCTGGGGCTGTGGTGGTGGTGAGTTGGGGGGTACGGCGGTGGGCTCAGGGGTCGTGTGGGGCGGCACGGAACCGTAACCTGTTGGATGCTGACGAGTTAGCGACTTGATCGGAAAGATTCCACCATCGACGAACAGGATGGCCGGTATGACTACTTCCGCTCGACTTCCCCGTGCCGCGGTGATCGCAGCTTCCGTGCTCGCGACCGTGGCCACGCTGAGCGCCGTACCGACGGCGTACGCCCAAGACGGAGCATCTGAAGTAACGGCCGCGACTGGGCTGCCGCTCGGTGATCAGGATCTGGTCGAGACCCGGACCAGTCGGGCGCTGGCCGAGGGGGTGACGCTGACGCAGATCGTGCGCGGTACCGAGCCCGCGCTGCCTGATCAGATCAATACGACGACGCGCGGCCCGTGGGTGGTCAACGTGCTCACCATCGACCCGGCCAAGTCGAAGGGCCGCTTGAAGGCGACGTACGGGCCGGACCTGGCGAAGGTGGAGAAGACCTCGGAGCTGGTGAAGTCGGCGGGTGCGCTCGCCGGTGTGAACGCGTCCTTCTTCACCTTCACCGCCAACCCGACGTACCCGGGCGATCCGGTCGGACTGGGAATCTTCGACGGCAAACTGCTGAGCGAGCCGTTGACCGATCCGGCCGAGGCCAACCTGGTTATCGATGCCAACAGCAACAAAGCGGTGATGGGCCACCTGCAGTGGTCCGGCAGTGTCGTCAACCGCAGCACCGACGTCCGCCTGCCACTGGAGTTCATCAACCACCCGCCGGTGATTCCGGCCGCGTGTGCGACGCTGCCCGATCAGACCACGTGCACCGAGCCGGGTGACGTCGTCTTGTTCAGCAAGGAGTTCGCGGCCTCGACGCCGGCCGGAGCGGGTATCGAGGTGGTCCTCAACCGGTACGGATGCGTCGTCAAGACTGCCACGACGCGCGGCACGGTCCTCGCGCCGGGACAGACCTCATTGCAGGCGACCGGCAAGGACACCGTCGCCCTGCTGAACGCCGCGGCGAACGGATGCCTGAACCGCGACATCAAGCTGTCGAACGAGAACGGCGACGACGTCCCGCTGCGCACCGGCCTGTACGGCGTGACCGGTCGCTACCGGTTGACCGCCAACGGCGAGATCGTCGTACCCGCTGGGACCGGCAGCTTCTTCGCTCGCAACCCGCGAACCATTGCCGGTACGACGCCGGACGGCAAGATCCTGTTGGCGACGATCGACGGCCGGCAGACGACCAGCGTGGGTACGACGATGGACGAGACGGCCGCGGTCGCGGACGCACTGGGCATGCACGACGCGATCAACCTGGACGGCGGCGGGTCGACCGCGATGGCGCTGCAGGACGGGACGCTGGTCAACCACCCGAGCGGAGCCGGCGGCGCCGAGCGAGCAGTCGGTGACGCGATCGTGTTCGTACCTGGCCGTTAGCCACTGTTCCACGGCCGTGCGACTCTGAAAGTGTGCGACTGCGGTTGCTGCCACTGCTCTTGACCGGCCTGGCGGCCGGGTGCGGCGGCGCGCAGCCGGAGTCCAGGAAGGAGCCGGCCGTGACCGCACCCAGCAGCATCACCGTGACGAGCAGGGCGTTCCAGGACGGCGGGAAGATCCCGAAGAAGTACAGCTGCGACGGGGACGACGTATCCCCGCCGCTGGCCTGGAAGGGCCTGCCGACCAACCTCGGCGCGGTGGCGTTGGTCGTGGACGACCCGGATGCGCCGCGCGGGACCTTCACGCATTGGGTCCTGCTCGATCTGGATCCGACGACCACCAGCATCGCTGAAGGACAGGTGCCGACCGGCGCCAAACAGGCGAACAACTCGGCGGGCAGGGCCTCCTACTTCGGGCCCTGTCCGCCGAGCGGCACGCACCACTACCGCTTCACCGTCTACGCGCTCTCGGAGGCGACCGGCCTCCCCGACGGCGCCAAACTCGACGACGCTCTGACGGCGATCGACTCCCGAACCCTGGCCCGCGGCCGCCTGACGGGTCTCTACAAGCGCTGAGGTCCCACTGAGGTCACAGTCCCGTAACTGGGGATTGACGTTTCTGACTACGTAGACACATTCTGACTACGCAGTCAGAACGGCTGCCCGGCATAAGGTGAGGGCCCATGAGTGAGGCGAAACCGGCACCCGACGGCGGTCGGACCCGCCGTCCGGGGAGCACGGACGTCGCCCGGCTCGCGGGTGTCTCGCAGAAGACCGTCTCCCGGGTCCTGAACGGTGAGCCGTACGTCAAGGAGGAGGTCCGCCTCCGCGTCCAGGCCGCCATGCGTGAACTCGGCTACCGCCGTAACAACGTCGCGCGAGCACTCAACTCGGGCCGGACCCGGCGGATCGGAGTGGTCTGCCTCGGTACGGCGCTCTTCGGGCCATCGACCCAATTGGTCGCGATCGAGCGCACCCTGCGCAGTACCGGCTACTCACTGAGCATCGTCAACACCCTCGAAGGCGACACCCGGGGAGTCGCGGGCGCCGTCGACCACCTGCTCGAGCAGGGGGTGGACGGCATCATCTTGTCCGAGCCGATCGACGAAGGTGACGACCAGCCGATCGACCTCGACATCCCGGTACTCAGCTTCGGGCAGTTCCCCGGACTGAGTGCTCCTTCCATGCTGTTCACCGGCGGCAACAACACCGGCGCCGGCCGCCTCGCGACCGAGCACCTGCTCGGCCTCGGGCACCGGACCGTCTGGCACGTCGCCGGGCCGCAGCGCTGGTGGGCTGCCCGGGAGCGGCTCGACGGCTGGCGGCAGGCGCTGGCCGCTGCCGGTGTTCCCGAACCGCCTGTACTGCAAGGCGATTGGCTACCGGCTTCGGGCTACGAGGCCGGCCGGAAACTGGCAACGAACGACGAGGTCACCGCGATCTTCGTCGCCAACGACGACATGGCCATCGGGGTGCTGCGCGCGCTCGCCGAGGCCGATCGATCCGTCCCTGACGACGTCAGCATCGTCGGCTTCGACGACATACCGTCCGCCGCGTTCCTGACGCCCCCGCTCACCACCATCCCGCAGGACTTCGACGAGCACGTCGCCCGCGGGATCGCCAATCTGGTCACGGAGATCGAGTCGCCCACCGACGACCGCTCCCCCGCGCCGGAGCCACCACCGCTCCGGCTGGAAATCCGCCAGTCCACTGCCGCTCCGCGCGGGCGGAGCCGCACCCACAGCTGAAGTCCCACGTCCGCCCGGGTCGTCCGGGCGGTCCAGCAGCTGCCTGCCGAGGCCGCGACCAGGGCGAAGCCTGCCCACCTACGCCTTGCCCACATCCCAAGGAGTTGTTTCACGTGTTCCGTTTCCAACGCACACCCCTGCGCCGGCGGGCTGCGCTCGCCAGTGCGCTCGTCCTCGCCGGCAGTCTCGCCCTGGCCGCCTGCGGCGGCGGTGACGACGACTCAGGTGGTCAGGCAGCGCCGGCCCAGGCCGTCAGCCAGGCCGAGATCGACAAGGCCATGACCACACCCACCGAGCTCACGTTCTGGACCTGGGTGCCGAACATCCAGAAGGAAGTCGCCCTGTTCCAGAAGAAGTACCCGGCGATCAAGGTGAAGGTGGTCAACGCCGGACAGGGCGAACCGCAGTACACCAAGCTGCGGACGGCGCTGAAGGCCGGGACCGGCTTCCCCGACGCCGTCCAGATCGAGTTCCAGTACATCCCGACGTTCTCGATCACCAAGAGCCTGCTGGATCTGCGTCCGTACGGCGCCGAGTCGCTGAAGGACCAGTTCGTGCCATGGACCTGGCAGCAGGTCGTCGGTTCCGGCGGCGAGGTCTGGGCCGTTCCGCAGGACAGCGGGCCGATGGGAATGCTGTACCGCAAGGACATCTTCGACAAGCACGGCATCGCCGTACCGAAGACGTGGGACGAGTTCGCCGCCGCGGCCCGCAAGCTGCACGCCGCGGACCCGAACGTCTACCTCACCAACCTCGCTCCCAACCAGGCCGGCGTGTGGTTCGGTCTGCTCTGGCAGGCCGGCGTCAAGCCGTTCGAGAACCCGAGCCAGGACACGGTCAAGATCAACCTCGCCGACGATGGGTCGAAGAAGCTCGCCGACTACTGGAACGGCCTGGTCAAGGAAGGTGCCGTCGCTGCCGACCCGGACTTCACCGACGCGTGGTACCAGGCGTTGAACCGCGGAAAGTACGCCACTTGGCTGACCGCCGCGTGGGGCCCGGTCTTCCTGGAGAGCAGCGCCAAGGCCACGACTGGCAAGTGGCGTGCGGCACCGCTGCCGCAGTGGGACGGCAGCAAGCAGGTCTCCGGTAACTGGGGTGGTTCGACCACTGCCGTCGTACAGGGCACGAAGAACCCGATCGCCGCGGCCAAGCTGGCGGAGTTCATCAACACCGACCCCGAGTCGACGAAGATGTTCGCCACCGAGCAGTTCCTCTTCCCGGTGAAGAAGGATCTCCTGGCGGATCCCTCCTTCACCCAGCTGAAGCCGGCGTTCTACGGCGGGCAGACCGTCAACCAGCAGTTCGCCGACATCAGCAGCACGGTGGACACGAACTTCCAGTGGCCGCCGTTCCTGGACCAGGCCGTCAACGACTGGGACGAGACCGTCGGCAAGTCCTTCGCGGACAAGAGCGACACCAAGGCCGCACTCGACCAGTGGCAGCAGAGGACCACGTCGTACGCGCAGAACCAGGGCTTCAAGATCGAGGGGCAATGAGCAGCAACACAACCCTTCGGATTGCGGAGCGCCAGACGGTGAGCCGTAAGGAGGCGATTCGGAGGCGGCGTGGTGTGAGCCATGCCGCCACCGGCTACCTGTTCGTCGCGCCGTTCATGCTGGTGTTCCTGGCCATGCTGGTGTTGCCGTTGGGCTACGCGGCGTACCTCAGCCTGTTCCAGGAACGGCTGATCGGCGGCACCGTGTTCGCCGGGATCGACAACTACACGCGGGCCCTGACGGATCCACGGCTGCTGGAAGGCGTCGGCCGGGTCGCGCTGTTCTTCTTGATCCAGGTGCCGATCATGCTCGTGCTCGCTCTGGTGGCGGCGCTGGCGATCGACAGTGGCCTGCTCCGGTTGTCGAGGGCCTTCCGGCTCGGGATCTTCCTGCCGTACGCCGTACCGAGCGTGGTGGCCGCGCTGATGTGGGGCTACCTGTACGGCCCGGACTTCGGTCCGTTCGCGCAGCTGGCCGACAAGCTGGACGTCGCGCGGCCGCAGTTCCTCAGCAGCGACTGGATGCTGGGGTCACTGGCGAACATCGTCACCTGGGAGTTCACCGGCTACAACATGATCATCCTGTACGCCGCACTGCGCGCCGTACCGCATGATCTCTACGAGGCCGCGGCGGTGGACGGCGCCGGCGCGATCCGGACGGCGTGGAGCATCAAGATCCCCGCGCTCCGGCCGGCCCTGCTGGTCTGCGTCATCTTCTCGGTCATCGGCAGCTTCCAGCTGTTCGTCGAACCGCAGTTGATGCAGCGGCTCGCGCCGAGCGTCATCGACAGCGGATACACGCCGAACCTCTACGGCTACACGCTCGCCTTCACCGGACAAGAGGTCAACTACGCCGCGGCGGTCTCGTTCCTCCTCGGTGCCGTCATCGTGGTCGCTTCGTACGCGGTCCTGCTCATCGCGAACCGGAGGAGCCGGTCATGAGAGAACGACGGAGCAACGTCCTCACCCTCGGCATGGTGGCGGTGCTGATCTACTTCCTGCTGCCGCTGTTCTGGCTGATCGTGGCGTCGACGAAGACGGTCGGTGACCTGTTCTCGAGCTTCGGCCTGTGGTTCGCGGACGACTTCTCGCTGCTGCACAACATCCAGGAGACCGTCACCTACAACGACTGGGTGTTCGCCCGGTGGATGGGCAACACGGTCTTCTACGCGGTCGTCAGCGCGGGCGGCGCGGCCTTCCTCTGCGCGCTCGGTGGCTACGGTTTCGCGAAGTATCGCTTCCGCGGCAACGCGGCCATGTTCGGACTGGTGCTCGGCGCCATCATGGTGCCGACCACGGCACTGGCGATCCCGACGTACCTGCTATTCAGCCGAGCCGGGTTCGTGAACACTCCGTGGGCGATCATCCTGCCGTCGCTGGTCAGCCCGTTCGGCCTGTATCTGATGCGCATCTACGCCCAGGACGCCGTACCGGACGGGATCATCGAGGCTGCCCGGATCGACGGCGCAGGCGAGTTCAGGATCTTCTTCCAGGTCGCGCTGCGGCTGCTCGCTCCAGGCATCGTCACCGTGCTCCTGTTCACGCTGGTGGCGACCTGGAACAACTACTTCCTTCCGCTGATCATGCTCAACAACCCGGATCTGTACCCGATCACGGTCGGCCTGGCCTCCTGGTCGTCCCAAGCCACCGGTGGTGGTGGAGCAACCGGCGCACTGCTGTCGTCGGTCGTCACCGGTTCCCTCCTGTCGATCATCCCGCTGATCGCGGCGTTCCTGCTGCTGCAGCGGTACTGGCAGTCGGGGTTGTCCACCGGCGGAGTCAAGGGCTGACAGTGCTTGATTGATTTGGCCTTTCTACCATTGGAGAAACTGTGCAAGAGCGTGTGCTCTTCGGAGCTGCGTACTATCACGAATACCAACCACATGACCGGCTCGAGCAGGATCTCGATCTGATGGCCGAGGCCCGGTTCTCGGTGATCCGGGTCGGTGAGTCGGTCTGGTCGACCTGGGAGCCGGAGAACGGGCGCTTCGACCTGGACTGGTTGCAGCCCGTCCTCGACGGTGCGCATGCCCGCGGTATCGCCGTACTGCTGGGCACCCCGACGTACGCCGTACCGCCGTGGCTGGTGCGGCTCTACCCGGAGATCGCGGGCGAGCGGAAGACGGGGCAACGAATCCCGTGGGGTGCTCGGCAGGAGGTGGACTTCACGCATCCCGGGTTCCGTTTCCACGCCGAGCGGGTGATCCGCAAGATCATCAGCCGGTACGCCGACCATCCGGCGGTGATCGGGTTCCAGGTCGACAACGAGCCGGGCAACGAACTCTTCCACAACCACGGGGTGTTCCAGCGGTTCGTGGACAGCCTGCGGCACAAGTACGGCGACGTGCAGACGCTCAACGACGAGTGGGGGCTCGTCTACTGGTCACACCGGTTGTCGGACTGGGCCGACCTGTGGACACCGGATGGCAACTACCAGCCGCAGTACGACGTGGCCTGGCGGCAGTTCCAGGCGGACCAGACCACCGAGTTCATCGGCTGGCAGGCCGACATCGTCCGCGAGTACGCCCGCCCGGACCAGTTCGTCACCACCTGCATCTCCTACGAACGCCCTGCCATCGCAGACGACGATCTGGTACGACGCCTCGACGTAGCCGCGGGTAATCCGTACTACGCGATGCAGGACGGACTGCTGCACCCGCAGACCACACCGGCCAAGCAGCACTGGACCACCAACGGCACGTGGGCGCTCTACCTCAGTGCTGACCGCATGTACTCGTCACAGCAGCGGCCGTTCCTCGTGACCGAGACGAACGCACAGTCGATCGGGTTCCCGTGGGACAACCGGCCTGCGTACGACGGCCAGTGGCGGCAGGCAGCGTGGGCACTCGTCTCGCGTGGGGCCAAGATGATCGAGTACTGGCACTGGCACACGCTGCACTTCGGTGCGGAGACGTACTGGGGTGGTGTGCTCCCCCACAACGGCAAGCCCGGCCGCACGTACAGGGAGGTCGCTCAACTGGGTGCTGAGCTGGAGACAGCCGGCGCACTGGTGGCTGACCTCACGCCGGACAGCGACGTGACGATGCTCTACTCGCTGCCGAGCAAGTGGCTGATGCAGAAGTACCCGCCGTTGTCGCACGAGGACGGTAGCCCGGACGACCGGTCGTACCACGGTCTCTTCGATCCCTTCTATCGTGGGGCTTTCGACGCCGGTCTGCAGGTACGCATCCAGCACGCGAGTCAGTTCACCGGCGACGTCGCCGACCACCCGGTGCTTGTCGTACCGGGGCTGTACATGGCAGACGACGCTTTGCTGGAGCGATTGGTGGCGTACGCCGCGGCAGGCGGTCATCTAGTCGTCGGACCGCGCACTGGGTACGCAGACCAGGAAGCGCGGGCTCGGACGGCCACGATGCCGGCTGGCCTTGCTGCAGCGGCAGGTGTCTCGTACGACGAGTACAGCAACCTGTCCGGTGAGTTGCCGGTTGCCAGCTCGCAGCTCGACCTTGGTGACGACGCGGCGGGCACGCGGTGGGCGGACGGCCTGCAGGTCGACGGTGCCGAGGTACTAGCGACATACGAGCATCCACACTTCGGGCGGTGGCCGGGGATCACCACGCGGGCTCATGGCTCGGGCCGGATCACCTACGTGGGCACAGTTCCCAATGTGCCGCTCGCGGTCGCCTTGTTCCGCTGGATCGCACCTTCGCCGTGGACCGATCTGCCTGCCAGCGTGACGGTCACATCGGCGACCGCGGCCGATGGCCGACGACTCCGGTTCGTCCACAACTGGTCGTGGGACAGCGTGAGTGTCGACCTACCGGCGGCGGTTCACGACGTACTCGCGGACACCTCAGTGAGCGACAAGCTCGACCTCGGACCGTGGGACGTGCGAGTCCTGGTAGAGCCCGCTCAGTAGCCGTAGTCGTTGCCCGAGCTCGACGGCGCTTGGGTCGGGGCGGCAGTTGCGGTGGCAGCGTCCTCGGTGCCCTCGACGTCGAGGAACGCCGTACCACTGAGCCCCGGAGAGCCGATCATGTAGTCTCTTGCAATGATTGCAATAGTGGTCGTGGCGGTGTTCTTCGCCGGGATGGGACTGTTCGGGCTCGCCGCACCGGCCGCACTGGTGCAGCCGTTCGGCATCCAGGCCACCGGCCCGCACGCGCGCACCGAAGTACGGGCCGTGTACGGCGGATTCGGACTGGCCGTCGCCGGCCTGCTCGTCGTCGCGGCGATCGACGAGGAGATCCGCCGGGGCGCGGTGATCGCGGTCGCGGTCGCGCTGGCCGGGATGGCGGCCGGCCGGTTGGTCGGGCGAGTGTTCGACCGGCCGGCCGCCTTCTATCCGATCTGGTTCTACTTCTGGGTCGAGGTCGTCCTGGCCGCGGTCCTGTGGTTCGCGGTCAACTGATTCACCAGCTGTTGTTGGAGAAATCCTGACCCAGGTAGATCTGGTCGTAGGTGTTGCCGTCGTTGTCGTCGGTGTAGGCGACGGCGACTTGGGCGTACGGCGACACCGCAACCGTCATCTGTTCCTGGCGGCCGCCGGGGACGGAGTTGAGTTGCTGCGATGACAAGCGGCCCGCGTCCGTGCCGTCCGTGCCGAAGCCACGGACCCACACGTCGAGGTCGGTGGCCTGGACCGTCCAGCCGACGACCGTCTGGGACTCGTCGTCGATACCGATCGAAGGCGCCTTGCCGCCGGCGGCGACCTGGACGTCGGCGAACCGGGCGACGCCGGTCGAGGTGAAGCTCCGCGTCCACGAACCCGCCGTACCGGTGTGGTCGGACTCCCACGCGACCGCGAAGTCACCGTTGAAGTTCGCGGCCACCGACGGACGCGTCTGCTGGCCGCCGGTGTTCGAGTTCGCGACCCGGCGAGACAGTGTGGCCGCACCATTGGTCCGGCCCAGCCGGATCAGCCCGATCTCGTACGACGCATTGGCGTCACCGTCGTCATCCCACACCACGACCGCGTCACCGGAGGCGGACACCGCCACATCCGGGTTGTGGTGCTGCCCGGTCGTCGTGGATGCGGTGACTTCCCAGGCACGCGTCGTCGGACCCGTGTACCCGGCGGCCTTCACGGTGGCCGGCGTACCGGTCTGGATGTCCTCCCACACCACACTGAACGCGACCGCACCACCTGCAGGTGCACCGTCCGGATCCACGGCCACGCGCGGGTTGATCTGCTGACCGTCCGAACTGGTGTTGGCGCTACCCGACGCGGTGACGGTGCCAGCGGTGTTCACCACGCGATAGGGGATGTTGTAGTAGCCGTTACCGTCCGGGTCGTCCTGCCACACGACGACCGCGTTGCCCTTGTCATCGAGTCCGACGTCCGGGTGCAGATGACGCCAGTTGGTCACACCACTGCTGCCCCCGGCGGACAGCTTCACCTCATAGAGCGCCGTACCGTTGCGGAACGTTCGCAGGTAGATCTCGCTGTGGACGTTGTCGGTCGCGTTGTCCGTGTCGCGGTCGTCCTCCCAGACGACGGCGACGTAGCCGTTGCGGTTGGTCGCGATCGCCGGAGCGTCCTGGTCGCCGGTCGACACGCTGTTCGCCGCCGACCAGGTCGGTGTCGCGATGTGGGCCTGTGCGGCCGGGGTGGTGATCACGAAGGAGGTCGCCACGACCGTGAGCGCAGCCAGTGTCTTCTTCATCTCACACCGCCTGCAGGCCGGGCTGGCCCTCTTGGATGACGAACGACTTCACCGTCGACGCCGCGGCGCCGTGCTCCGACACCTTCGCGACCGCACGGAAGTCAGCCTGCAGCTGGGTCGGGCTGATCGTCGTACGGACGTAACCGCGCCGGTTGTTGAAGAACTTCAGCCACGGGTTGGTCCCGACGTCGGGAATCGTGGTCGACCCGTCGCCGTCGCCGCTGGAGCTGACCGAACTGGTGACGAGCTCACTGCCGATGGTGGCCGAGTTCGCGTTGTTGTAGTCGGCTTTCAGGTCACTCGCCCACGCGCGGTGCACGTCACCGGTGAGTACGACGGGGTTGCGGGTGCCGCGGTCGACCCAGCCCTGCTGGATCCGGGCCCGGGAGGCGCGGTAGCCGTCCCACGAGTCCATGCTCGCGCCGGACGCGTTGAACCGCCGCGCGAAGAACACCTGCTGACCGATGATGTCCCAGGTGCCGTAGTGCTGCGCCAGACCGTCGAGCAGCCAGGTCTCCTGGGCGTTGCCAGGCAGACTGCGCGACGCCAGATCCGCATCGGAACAGACCTTCCAGCCGTCACCACACGCCTGGTCGTTGCGGTACTGCCGGGTGTCGAGCATGTGGAAGGTGGCGAGGTTCCCCCACCGCAGTCGGCGGTACAGCGGGATGCTGTTGCCACTGTTCGCCTGTGTGGGCCGCAGCGGCATGTTTTCGTAGTACGCCTGGTAAGCCGACGTCCGCCGAGCCGTCCACTGTGCACTGGTGAGTGACGGCGTGCTGTCCGCCCGCACCATGTTGGCGTAGTTGTTCTCCACCTCATGGTCGTCCGGTACGACGATCCACGGTGCGACCGCGTGGGCGGCCTGCAGGTCCGGGTCGGTCTTGTACTGCGCGAAACGCCGACGGTAGTCCGCGAGCGTCACGATCTCGGTGGTGCCTGCGTGCGTACGGGTTCGGCCGGCCACAGCGCCGTACTCGTAGATGTAGTCACCCAGGTGCAGGATCACACCCGGGTTGTCCTCGGCCATCCGCCGGTAGACGGTGTAGTACCCCTCCTCGTAGTGCGCGCAGGAGGTGAACGCCATGACCAGGTCTCGCCCGGCTGCACCGAGTGCTGGCGTCGTACGCGTCCTGCCGACCGGTGACAGGTGGCCTTGGGCGCGGAAGCGGTAGAAGTAGTCCGAGTCCGGGTTGAGGCCACCGGCAACGACATGGACCGAGTGGGCGCTCGCATAGCGTGCGGTGACCGAGCCGGACGCGACCAGCGTGCTGAACGTGTCGGTAGTGGAGACCTGCCAGTCGACGGTCACGTCGGCGTTCGCCATCCCGCCCTGACCGTCGGCGTTGAGGGGAGATGGCGCCAGTCGGGTCCACAGCACGACGCTGTTCGCATCCGGTTCACCGGACGCGATACCCAACTGGAACGGATACGGGACAGCAGCGGTCGCCGCGATCACAGTCGATCGGACCGGGAGAGCGCTGACACCGGCGGCGGCAAGCCCGCCGAAGACAAGGGTTCTGCGACTGATTGGGCTCATGAGCCTCACCTTCACTACTACTCAGGGCGGGGGTTCCCCGGCCGGATTCTGTGCCCGATAGATGACGGGTGCGGAGCCGGCCGGGGAACCTTGAGTGTGCGTGGTGCTTGATACCCATGGTGAGACAAATTGCGTAACTTTCCTACCGCTCACAGCTGCCTAGTTGAGGGCAAGTGCGAGCAGAATCGCGGCAGGAACCCCCTCCATCAGCGTGTTCATCCACAGCTTCCGCTGCGTGAAGAGAAGTACGACGGCCAGGAACACGTGCTGGGCAGCGGTGAAGACGACCAGTGCCTGCCCTTGCGCCTCATACCCGGTCCGCGCGAGTACGACGCCGGCCACCAAGGCGACCGCGGTCGTCAGGTTGTAGAACCCCAGATTCACGGTCCACAGCCGGATCGCGTCGAAGTCGCCGGGCTTGGTGAGGAACAGCGGGTAGAGCCGTGGATGCCGATAGAGGAACGACTCCATCACGAACACGACCACCAGCATGAAGGCGATCACCAGCGCCAGTACCTGGGCCGCCGTACTCATGTCGGCGCTCCCGCGAGCGTGACCCCGTGCCGGCTCGAGATCTCCCCCAGCGCGGCGAAGTCGGTCGGGTCGGCGGTCGCCAGGTCGGCGAAGAACTCGCCCATCTTCCCGGTCTGGCTGACAGCCAGGAACTTCGCCGACGGCGTCAGCACCGAGAACGTGTTCATCGTGCCGGCCGGGATACTGATCGACGCGCCGGGTCCGAGGTCGTAGCCCTGGTCGCCGGCCTGGACCAGGATCCGGCCCTGCAGGACGTAGAACGCCTTGCTCCAGGTCTCGCTATGCGGCGGCGCGGCCGGCCCGCGGGGTGCGTCGATCTCGAAGATCTCGTACTGCCCGCCGGTGTGCTCGCTGCCGACCTTGACCGTGACGGTCGCGTCCGGAGCGACGTACTCCGCGCCCGTGCCGGCTGTGCTCAGGTGCACCGATTCGGTCATGATGACCTCCCCTAAGAGTTGTTGACCTGACCGTAGGAACCGCCCGGAGGCGGAACCATCCCGTCCGGCGGGGCTTCTCCGGGCGACCGAATCCCCACATTTCGGGGATAGGCGGGCGGTGGTCGGCGGCGCATACTGAGCCCATGTGGGAGGGCCGGGCCCGGTCCGCGCGGCGGGACATCGCGGCACTGGCGACGTCGGGACTGGGCGTCGCGGAACTGCACGCGGCCGCGATCGAGGTGGTCGAGCAGGTCATCGGCGCGGATCTGACCTGCTGGGCGTCGATGGATCCCGGCACGCTGGTGATCGGTTCGATGACCAGCGGCCGCGGCCGCATCCCAGCGGAGTACGAGCTGAAACTGGCCGAAACGGAGTACGCCGCGAACAACCCGAACTCATTCGCCGAACTGGCCGGACGGCCGTACCCGGTGGTCCGGCTGTCCGACCTGCCCTATCGCGAGGTCGTCGGGCATCGCCGGCTGAACGAGGTGTGGCGGCCGCTCGGGATCGACCACGAACTGCGGGCCGCCTTCACGGTCGACGGCGACTGCTGGGGTGCGGCCGGGTTCGTCCGGGGCGGGACGGACTTCACCGAGCGCGAGGTGGAGTTCATCGGGTCGGTGGCGCCGGCGATCGGCGCGGCAACGAGAGTGGCGGTGCGCACCGATGCCCACGGGTATCGAGGAGGGGTCGGACCGTCCATCGTGGTGACCGGGCCGGGCGGTGAGCCGCGCGCGGTCACCTCGGCCGCGCAGAGCTGGAAGGACGCGCTGAACGAGATCGCGCCCGGTCGGTTCGACGTGTTGCTGCGCGCCGTCGTGACCGGGACCAGAGCTGCTGCGACGGGGACGTTCCAGGCCCGGATTCACACTCCCACCGGTGGCTGGGTGGTCCTGCAGGGCAGCCGGTTGATCAGCGACGACGACCAGTCAGAGGTCGTGGTGACGATCGAGCCGGCCTCCGGCCATCACCTGGTCGGCATGCTGCTGGCGGCGTACGGACTGACCACGCGGGAGCGGGAGATCTGCCTCGAGGTGATCTCCGGTCACACGACCGCGGAGATCGCCGACCGGCTGTCGATCTCGCCGCACACCATCCAGGACCACCTGAAGTCGGCGTTCGCCAAGGTCGGCGTCCGCAGCCGGGGTGAACTGGTGGCAACACTGCGGCCGGACGACCTCACGTACCGCTGACCGCCAACTGCTTGCGATAGGCACCGGGCGCGATCCCGAAGTCACGCTTGAACGCCTTCGCGAAGGCGAACTCCGACGTGTACCCGATCTCCTTCGCGACAGTGGCCAGCGGCCGATCGTGATCACGCAGCAACCGCGCGGCCGTCGTCATTCGCCACCGGGAGAGGTACGTCAGCGGTGGTTCACCGACCGACTCGGTGAACCGGCGCGCGAACGCGGCGCGAGACAGGCCGACATCCCCGGCGAGATCGGCGACAGTCCACGTCGCACCAGGCTCGGCATGGATCAGCTCGAGCGACCGTGCGACGGCGGTGTCAGTCAGCGCCCGCGACCAACCGCTCTCGGTCGGGCATCGCCGGTCTTCCAGCCAAGCCCGCAGGATCAACACCAGCAGGGCATCGACCAACGCCGGTACGACGGCAGCCGCGCCCGGCCGATTGGCGTCGAGCTCCTCCCCCAGAACACCGATCGTGGTGTGCAGAGTCCGATGCCGCCCGGGATCCGCCGGCACGTGGACGACATCCGGCAGGTTGCTCAGCACGGGATGCGGCCGCTGCCGATCGAGCCGATAGGTCCCACACAGCAACAACGACCGGGCGCCGTCGCCGCCTGTCGGCTGCTCGACGGCGGGATCGAAGTCCACCAGCGGTGAATCAGGATGATCTGCGAGCCCGTGCTCGATCCCACGCGGCAACAGGACCGCGTCACCCGGCCCCATCGCGATCGGCGCACCGCCGTCGGGCGGCAGGAGCCACGAGCTCCCCTGCAGAACCAGGTGGAACGTCGCCCCCGCGGATTCGGTGAACCGCAGGCCCCACGGTCCACGCACGTCGGTCCGGCCGGAGCTGGCCGGACCGGAGCGCATTGCGGTGACGACGTCGGCAAGAACATCCATACTCGCATCATACGCCAGTCCAGAAAGACGATCAGACATAAATGAGCGCTGAATGGACATAGAACCGCTCCCATGACCTGTCTAACCTCGGTGATGCAACCCTCAATCACAAGGAGAATTCATGGCCATCGTCGTCACCGCCGCCACCAGTCAACTCGGTCAGCTCGTCATCGACGAACTCCTCGAGCGCGTCCCGGCCGACCAGGTCGTCGCCGTCGCCCGGGATGCCGGGAAGGCTGCTGGCCTCGGGGCCCGTGGCGTCGAGGTCCGGATCGCCGACTACAACGACCCGGCCGCGCTCGCGAAGGCTTTCGAGGAAGGCGACACGGTCCTGCTGATCTCCGGCACCGACCCCAACCGCGTCGCCCAGCACCAGGCCGTGATCGACGCCGCCAAGGCCGCCGGAGTCAGCCGGCTCGCCTACACCGGCGTCCTCGGTGGACCGGAGGCCGACTTCGACCTGGCCGCCGACCACAAGGCGACCGAGCAGGCGATCCTCGACTCGGGTCTGCCGTACACGTTCCTTCGCAACGGCTGGTACAACGA
The DNA here is from genome assembly GCF_037203805.1 of Kribbella sp. CCNWLW201. Classification (NCBI taxonomy): domain Bacteria; kingdom Bacillati; phylum Actinomycetota; class Actinomycetes; order Propionibacteriales; family Kribbellaceae; genus Kribbella; species Kribbella sp. CCNWLW201. Next base: position 1,416,836 of record NZ_JBBCBQ010000001.1, read on the forward strand.
GAACTACACCGCCCAGGTGGCCGTCCAGCTCGAGCACGGTGTCGTCGGGAGCGCCGGCGAGGGGCGGATCGGCTCGGCTTCCCGTCGCGATTTCGCTGCCGCCGCGGCCGTCGTGCTGACCGGCGAGGGCCATGAGAAGAAGGCGTACGAGCTGAACGGCGACACGTCCTGGACGCTGGCCGAGTACGCCGCCGAGCTGTCGAAGCAGTCCGGGAAGGACGTTGCCTATAACAACGTTCCGGCCGAGGTGCTGCTCGGCATCCTGACCGGCGCCGGGGTCCCGGAGCAGTTCGCCCCGATCCTCGTCAACGTCGACAACGCCATCGAGCGCGGCCTGCTGGCCGGCCGCGGCGGCGACCTCAGCCGGCTGATCGGCCGCCCGACCACCCCGATCGCCGACTCGATCGCCGCCGCCCTGAAGCAGTAGAAGCCGGTACGACGTACGGGCGCCTGTCATCCGTACGTCGTACCAGCGTCAAGCGACCGGGCCCGAGCCGACGGGACGGCCCACCCGGGCCCGGTCAGTCTTTACGGGGTGCTGTCGCCGAGGATCAGCGACTTCGCCAGGTCCGGATCGAAGGTGCCGGCATCGACCCGCTTGATGCCGCAGAGGCCGTCGGAGTCACCCGGGACCTTGATCCACAGCAGCATCTCGGCGCCGCCGCCGACCTGCGAGGTCACGCCCAGCTTGCGGTCCGCCGGGTTGCACCACTCGCCGTTCAGGGAACCCTTGCCGTTGCGGCTGGTGTCGATCACGAACGGCTTGGCCGACGAGAGGTGGCCGTTGAGCGCGTTCGCGTAGGTGATGCTCTGCGGGGTGTCGTAGTAGTTCGACACGTTCACCGCGAGGCCATGGGCGTTCTGGACACCGATCTTGGTCAGCGAATCCGCCACCTGCTCGAGGGTGATGTATTCCCCCCAGCCCTTGTTCGTGGCGTCCGCGTAGGTCCAGGTGTTCGGCGCCAGATCCTTGAACGCCTGCAGCGCGAAGCTCAGCATCCGGATCCGCGCGTCCTTCTCCAGCTGTACGTCGATGCACTGGATGTCGCCGATCGAGTCAGGCTCGAGGATCACCAGCGCGGGCCGGTTGCCGATGGCCGCGGCGAAGGTCTCGATCCAGGCCTTGTAGGCGGCCTCACCGGCCGCGCCCCCACTCGAATGTCCGCCGCAGGCGTCGCGACCGGGGATGTTGTACGCGACCAGCGTCGGCAGTTTGTCGGCTGCGTCCGCGTCACGAACGAACCGGTGGACCGCGTCGGCGATGTCACCGCTCCAGCCGCCGAACCAGCGTGCCCCCGGCTTGGTGGCGATGTTGTCGATGATGAGCTGCCGATCCGGGTGATTGAGGTTCTCCGGCTTGTCCTTCCAGATCCTGGCGTTGTTGTCCGGGTCCACGTAGAAGCCGCTGGTCATCGAGACCGGGTTGCCGGCCACGTTGCCGAAGTTGTCGACCAGCGACACGTTGTCCAGCCACAGCGTGTATCCGGCCACGCCGCCCAGCTGGAAGGTGAGCTCCGAGGCGGTGATCTCATTCGCGGCCGTGAAGGCGAACGCGTACCGCTTGGTCGTGGTGCCGACGGTGAAGAGCTTGTCGAGGTTGGCGGTGTAGGGGACGTCGTTCAACTGCACAGTGGTCCGGACCTCGCGGACGGCACTCGCGCGGGCGTCGAAGGACAGGACGTAGCGGTGGTCCTTGTGGATCGGGAACGCCGGCACTTTCTGGCCGAGCATCGCGTCCCACTTCTGGGCCGTGCCGCCCGGGACGACGGCCTTGAGCTGGCCGGCGTCGACGCTGATCGGGGTGTTTCCGGAGCCCCACCAGTTCGTCGTACCGGAGGCGAAGGTGCCGTTCTTGATGAGTTCGGTGGCGGCGCTGGCGCCGGGCGCGGTGGTCGGTACGACCACACCGAGGGCGAGCGCGGCCGCCAGCAGGCCGCGGGTGATCCATCTCATGAGTGCTGCTCTCCTGTCTGGGTGACGTGGGCGGAAGACAGTCCGGGAGCGCTTTCAATCTGACCCGCTCTCAGCGGTGTCAGAAGGCATGGTGCCGACCGTTGACCGTGCGCGTCAAGACCGCGCTCCGGGTTGCTCAGTTCGATTTCGAGGGTTCACAGTGCTCCCCGAGCTGTCTAGACTGCGGACTGGAAGCGCTCCCAGATTCCGCCCTGCGGCGCCCACACCACCGCGACGAGAGGACAGCTCTGATGCTCCATCGCAGGCTCGGCCGCAGCGGCCTGAAGATCAGCGAGATCGCGTACGGGAACTGGATCACGCACGGCGCGCAGATCGACCAGGAGCAGGCGCTGGCCTGCACCCGGGCCGCGCTCGACGCCGGGATCACCACGTTCGACACCGCAGACGCGTACGCGGACACCCGGGCGGAGGAGGTGCTTGGGCTCGCGCTGGCCGGCGTACGGCGGGAATCGGTCGAGGTCCTCACCAAGCTGTACTGGCCGACCGGCCCGGGTGCGAACGAGCGCGGCCTGTCCCGCAAGCACGTGATGGAAGCCGCACACGCATCGCTGCGACGCCTCGGCACCGACTACATCGACCTCTATCAGGCGCACCGGTACGACGAGGAGACGCCCCTCGAGGAGACGCTGCGGGCCTTCGACGACCTGGTCCGGCAGGGGAAGGTGCTGTACGTCGGGGTGTCCGAGTGGACCGCCGACCAGATCAGGCGGGCGCTGGAGATCGCCGACAGCATGGGCCTGGACCGGATCGTGTCCAACCAGCCGCAGTACAACATGCTCCGCCGCACCATCGAGTCCGACGTCGTGCCGCTGTGTGAGCCCGAAGGTATCGGGCAGATCGTCTACCAGCCGCTGGCCCAGGGCGTACTGGCCGGCAAGTACCTCCCCGGTCAGCCGCCGCCCGCGGGTTCGCGCGCGACCGACGCGACCGGGTCCGAGTTCATCGAGCGGCTCCTGTACGACGACCTCCTCGAGCGGGTCCAGCGACTCAAGCCCCTGGCCGCCGACGCGGGGCTGTCGCTGGCACAGTTGTCCATCGCGTGGGTCCTGCAGCAGCCCGGGATCTCGGCCGCGATCGTCGGCGGCTCGCGCCCCGAGCAGCTCGCCGACTCGGCCGCTGCCGCCGGCGTCAAACTCGACCCGGACCTGCTCGAAGCGATCGACACGATCCTGGCCGACACCATCGAGAGAACGGCCTGACATGCACCGCGGAACCAACTTCCCCGCCTTGAGGGTGGTGAGGTAGGTGGTCAGCAGGTTGTCGGCGCAGGTGCTCTCGCCGAGCACGGTGTGGCCGCAGCCCTCGACCGTCGCGTACTCCTCCTTGCGCCGGTTCCACTCCACCAACAGCTCTGACGCCCGTGAGTACGACGGGATGCGTCTTCAACCGGTCAAAGGTGCTCTCGGCAACAGTCTTCGGATCACCGAGCTCGGCCAGCGCACAGTCGTTCGGTCCGGCCTTCTCGTACTCGGAGAGGAACTGGGCGAACCACGAACGTAGGCGGGTGCCGGCTCCGGTCGTGTCCATCAACAGAAGGAGGCCGGGTATCCGCCGTACAGCGGACTCCCGGCCTCCTTCGTCGAAAACTCAGGCGGTCTTCTCGCGGCGCTCGCGCTTGCGCTCGATCTGGTCGCGCGGGATCAACGTCGGGTTCACGTTCTCCAGCACCACCTCGCCGGTGACGACGACCTTGGCGACGTCCTCGCGGCTCGGCACCTCGTACATCACGTTGAGGAGAACCTCTTCCATGATCGCCCGCAGCCCGCGGGCGCCGGTGCCGCGCAGCAGCGCCTGGTCGGCGATCGCCTCGACCGCGTCGTCGCTGAACTCCAGCTCGACGTTGTCGATCTCGAACAGCCGCCGGTACTGCTTGACCAGCGCGTTCTTCGGCTCGGACAGGATCTTGATCAGCGCGTCACGGTCCAGCGGCGACACCGTGGTGATCACCGGGAGCCGGCCGATGAACTCGGGGATCAGGCCGAACTTCAGCAGATCCTCCGGCATCACATCGGAGTAACCGCCGCTCTCCTTCGGCTTCTCCGGCTCGCGCGAAGTGTTGAAGCCGAGCGTCTTCTTGCCGACCCGCTGCTCCACCATGTGGTCGAGGCCGGCGAACGCGCCGCCGACGATGAACAGCACGTTGGTGGTGTCGATCTGGATGAACTCCTGGTGCGGGTGCTTGCGGCCACCCTGCGGCGGCACCGAGGCCGTCGTACCTTCCAGGATCTTCAGCAGTGCCTGCTGGACACCCTCGCCGGAGACGTCCCGGGTGATCGACGGGTTCTCGCTCTTGCGGGCGATCTTGTCGACCTCGTCGATGTAGATGATCCCGGTCTCGGCCTTCTTGACGTCGTAGTCGGCCGCCTGGATCAGCTTGAGCAGGATGTTCTCGACGTCCTCACCGACGTACCCGGCCTCGGTCAGTGCGGTGGCGTCGGCGATCGCGAACGGGACGTTCAGCATCCGGGCCAGCGTCTGGGCCAGGTAGGTCTTGCCGCAGCCGGTCGGGCCGATCAGCAGGATGTTCGACTTGGCCAGCTCGACGGCCTCGTCCTTCGCGTGCCGGCCGGCACTCGAACTGCCCTGCCCGTCCCGGACCCGCTTGTAGTGGTTGTACACCGCCACCGCGAGTGCCTTCTTGGCCACGTCCTGTCCGACGACGTATGCGTTGAGGAAGTCGTAGATCTCCCGCGGCTTGGGCAGCTCGGTGAGGCCGACCTCGGAGCCCTCGTTCAGCTCTTCCTCGATGATCTCGTTGCAGAGATCGATGCATTCGTCGCAGATGTAGACGCCGGGACCGGCGATGAGCTTCTTGACCTGCTTCTGGCTCTTTCCGCAGAACGAGCATTTCAGCAGGTCGCCGCCGTCACCTATGCGTGCCACCGGGACAGATCCCTTCTCTGAGCAGTCGAACCGTGGGCCAAGGGGGCGTAGGCCGCTCGGGCCGGGTGCCGTACGGCAAACCCGGATCCGATTCGACGGTACCGCGCCAAAGGCCGAAACGCCGCGCCCGCCGCCGCGTTGTGACTACGCCGGTGGCGAACGCACTGAGCCCTTGACAGCCTCATGTCAGCACCGTCGATGCGGGTCGGACGTGATGGGAGCACTACGGTCCGCACTCCCGGCCGCACTGGGGTACGGCGGCCGGGACGCACGGATCGAGGCTCAGACGCCGGCCGGGACCGGGGTCTTGAGGGTCTGCAGGACGTCGTCGATCAGGCCGTACTCGATCGCCTGGTCGGCGGTCAGGAACTTGTCCCGCTCGATGTCACGCGAGACCTCCTCCAGCGGCTTGCCGCTGGCGTCGGCGATCATCTTCTCCAGCAGCGCGCGCAGCCGGAGGATCTCGTTCGCCTGGATCTCGATGTCGCTGGACTGACCGTAGGTGCCCTCGGTGGCCGGCTGGTGGATGATGATCCGGCTGTTCGGCAGCGCCAGCCGCTTGCCCGGCGTACCGGCGGCGAGCAGCACGGCGGCGGCCGACGCGGCCTGGCCCAGGCACACCGTCTGGACGTCCGGCTTGATGTAGCGGACGGTGTCGTAGATCGCGGTCAGCGCGGTGAACGAGCCGCCCGGGGAGTTGATGTAGATGCTGATGTCGCGGTCGGAGTCCATCGACTGCAGGCAGAGCAGCTGGGCCATCACCGCGTTCGCGATCTCGTCGGTGATCGGCGTACCGAGGAAGATGATCCGGTCCTCGAACAGCTTGGTGTAGGGGTCGATCCGGCGCATGCCGTACGACGTGCGCTCCTCCCACTGCGGGATGAAGTAGTTCATGGGGTGCGTCCTTAACTGACGGAGTGGGAGATCAGGAGTTCGGGCTGCCGCTGCTGAGCTGGGCGGCGCTGGCGACGACGTGGTCGATGAAGCCGTACTCCTTGGCCTGCTCGGCGGTGAACCAGCGGTCCCGGTCGGCGTCGTTCTCGACCTGCTCGAGCTGCTGGCCGGTGTGCTCGGCGATCAGCTTGAACAGCTGCGCCTTGATGTGCAGCGACTGCTCGGCCTGGATCTTGATGTCACTCGCCGTACCACCCATACCGCCGGACGGCTGGTGCATCATGATCCGCGCGTGCGGGAGCGCGAACCGCTTGTCCTTCGCACCGGCGCAGAGCAGGAACTGGCCCATCGAGGCGGCCAGGCCCATCCCGACGGTGGCGACGTCGTTGGAGATCCACTGCATGGTGTCGTAGATCGCCATGCCGGAGTCCACCGAGCCGCCCGGGGAGTTGATGTACAGCCAGATGTCCTTGTTGGGGTCCTCGGCGTTGAGGAGCAGCATCTGCGCGCAGATCGCGTTCGCGTTGTCGTCGCGAACCTCGGACCCCAGGAAGATGATCCGGTTCTGCAGCAGGCGCTGGTAGATGTGGTCGTCGAGTCCGCCGGATCCGTTGCCGCCCGCGGCGGTGGGGCTGGCTGCAAATGTCTCGTTCACGAAGCCGACATTACTGGGCGGCGGCGACAGACCTAAGGCTGGGCCACAGGTGTTCGCTCACGGCGCACCGTGTCTGCCCTGAGCGTAGTTCTTTCCGGCCAACAACTTTCGCTCGACAGGCCCCGTGCCGTCGGTCACCAGCCACAGAGCGCAACGGCGGCGAAGGCGTGCATCTCGTATCTGTTGGCGCTCTCACCAGGTGCTTGAGCGGTCGGCAGATCGGATGCGGGTACGGCGAGCATCGTCTTCCGTCCGTGGCAGGGCCGAACCTGAAGCCGGGGCGGCCGGCAGGCGCTCAGCCGGTGCACTACGGGATGTCCTGGCAGCCACAGACAGGGCTCGTCGAGCTCGGCCGGCGGTCTCGATTCCATCAGGCGCTCCCCAGGGCGGACTTACGATGCGCCGGTAACGCTAGGGAACGCCGCTTTCAGTTCGCTTTCAGCGACCTGAGTACGCAGCGACGGCCCGGATCCACGGGGGATCCGGGCCGTCGCGTCGTACCGCTTGTCAGGCCTTGGCCGGCTCCTCGGCGGGAGCCTCGGCCGGGGTCTCGGCGTCAGCCTCGGCCGCCGCCGGGTCGGCGTAGGAGCCGTCCGGCTGCAGGGTCTTCAGCTCGACCACGTTGCCGGAGGCGTCGGTGACCTTGGCGTTCTCGACCAGGTGCGCCAGCGCCTTGCCGCGGACGACCTCGGAGACCAGGCTCGGCACCAGGTTGTGCTCGACCGCGTGCTGGGCGAACTGGTCCGGGCTGACGCCGGAGCGCTGCGCGTGCCGGACGATGTGCTCGGTCAGCTCCTGGTCGTTGACGCTCAGCTCCTGCTGCTCGGCCACCAGGTCCAGCACGAACTGGGCCTTGATCGCGTCCTCGGAGCGCTTCTTCAGGTCCTCGTCGAACTCTTCCTGGGACTGCTCCTCGCCCTCCAGGAACTGCTCGAAGCTCATCCCGGAGTACCCGAGCTGCTGCTCCAGGTTCTCCTTCCGGGCGGCCAGCTCGTCGGTCAGCAGACCCTCCGGCACCGGTACGTCGACCAGCGTCAGGATCTTCTCGAGTACGGCGTCCCGCGCCTCGCCGGCCTGCTCCAGCCGCTTGCCGCGCTCCAGCCGGCCGCGGACGTCGGCCTTCAGCTCCTCGGCGGTGTCGAACTCCGACGCGGTCTGCGCGAACTCGTCGTCGAACTCCGGCAGCTCCTGCTCCTTGACCGCGGTCACGGTGACCTCGACGTCGACGTCCTCGCCCTTCAGCGCGCCGCCGACCAACTGGGTGACGAAGGTCTTGCTCTCACCGGCGTTCAGACCGATGACCGCCTCGTCCAGACCGTCCAGCAGCTGTCCGCTGCCGACCTGGTACGACAGGCCGGTGGCCTGCGCCTCCTCGACCTTCTCGCCGTCCTTGCTGGCGGACAGGTCGAGGGTGATGTAGTCCTTGTCCTGGACCGCCCGCTCGACCGGGTTCAGCGAGCCGAACCGCTGCCGCAGCGCCTCGATCTGCTCGTCCACCTCGTCATCGGAGATGGCGATGTCCTCGACCTCGGCCTCCAGGCCCTCCAGGTCCGGCAGCGTGATCTCCGGGCGGACCTCGACCTCGGCGGAGAACTGCAGGCTCTCCTTGTCGTTGAACTCGGTCACGTCGACCTCAGGCCGGCCGATCGCCTTGACCTGGTTGTCCTGGACCGCCTGCGAGTACAGCTTCGGCAGCGCGTCGTTGATCGCCTCTTCGAGCACCGGCCCGCGACCGACCCGCTGGTCGATCACCTGCGGCGGCACCTTGCCCTTGCGGAACCCCGGGACGGTGATCTGCTTCGCGATGCTCTGGTACGCCGCGTCGAGGCTCGGCTTGAGTTCCTCGAACGGCACCTCGACGATGAGCCGGACCTTCGTCGGGCTCATGGACTCGACGGTGCTCTTCACGGTGGCGGTTCTCCTTGATCGATGACTTCACAGCACGGGGACAGCCCGCGCTGCAGGGGTGCTGCAGGGGGTTTGTCGGGGCGACAGGACTCGAACCTGCGGTCTCCTGCTCCCAAAGCAGGCGCGCTAGCCACTACGCTACGCCCCGCAGTGACCGCACGAGTCTAGTCGAACCAACCCAATGCTCGCGCCACCACCCTCCCCTGGCGGGTACGCGCCGTACCTAGGAGAGGTTGTTCATGCTACGCATCGTCAGCCTGCACGCCTCGCCGGCCGGCTACCAACTGGTGGCGGACTGGGCCGCCCGGCACGGTCACGAGCTCGCCCTGGTCGTCACACCGAGCGCCGAGGAGGCGATCCGGCGTTACGGCGGCGACCAGACGCCACTCGCGCTGCAACTCCCTGGGCTCGGTCAGCCGTGTCTGCCGACCGACAGGCTCCTCGAGACCGCTGTTCCGGCGGTTGCCGCGCTCCGGCCGGATCTTGTGATCTCGGCGACGTACCCGCGGCTGATCCCGACTGAGCTCACCGGCATACCGACGTACGGCGCGGTGAACCTGCACCCGTCCGCACTGCCACGAGGACGCGGGCCCAATCCACAGCGACTGATCTACGCGGGTGACAGCACTGCCGGAGCCACACTGCACCGTACGGCGGCCTCGTTCGACACCGGCGCGATCCTGTCCCGGCGCGAGGTCCCCCTGCCCGACCCACTGACCGCCCGCCTCCTCCGCGACCTCTGGACCCGGCTGCTCAGGGAAGTCCTCGAGGAGGGCGTCGAACGCCTGCTGGCCGGTGACCCCGGCGAACCACAGGACGACACTCTGGCCACTGCGGCCCCACACTTCACCCAGGACGAACGCTGGCTCGACCTGACCGAGCCGGCCTCCCAACTGCAGCGCCGTACCGCGGCCCTGAACCTGGCCGCCCCGTCCGCCCTCGCCCGAGTCGGCGACCAGGAGCTCATGGTGCTCGGCATCGAGGCCGTCGACGGTCCGCCGTACGACGTCCCACCCGGGGCACTGATCCGCTGGGAAGCCGACGAACAGGTCCTCGTCCAGTCAGCCACCGGCCCGATCCGCCTGCACATCTGCTAACCGTTTTGAGTCCACCCCAGAACATGTGGAATCATGTCCGAGCACCGCGGGTGTAGCTCAATGGTAGAGCCCCAGTCTTCCAAACTGGCTACGCGAGTTCGATTCTCGTCACCCGCTCAAACCGCGAAAGGCCCCCAGCCACAGACATCCTGAGGCTCGGGGGCCTTCGTCATGCCGGAACGGGATTCCAGCGGCGTGCCCTCCACATGCCCTACGGACCGGGACCAACACCCGTCGGCCCTATCCTCGCCATCCGGCGTGCCCCCATGACCGACCGTGGTTTCCGCTCAACTACTGCGTTCAGCCGGTCGGCGATCTCCCGAGCGCGCTCGTCCGTCGCGTGCTCTGTAACGAGTTGCGGTGACTACCGATACCCCGAGTAACAGCACACGGCCAGCCAAGGGAGCTGGTCAGGGGGGAATGACATGAAGTTTGAAGTGAAGGCCGATGCGGGCGGGCACTACACATGGCGGCTGTACAGCGGCAGCCAGATGGTCGCCTGGGCCGGGGAATCCTTCTACAGCCGGAGCAACGCCGTACGCGCAGCCGAGGCGTTCAAGGTCGGCGCCGCCACAGCGCGTTACGAGGTCTATCTCGACGCCGGGTCTAAGTACCGATGGCGGGCGTGGCGCTCATCCAGCAAGGTGGCCTCGTCCGGCGAGTCTTTCGCCAGCCGCTCAAACGCTCAGCGAGCGGCGGACAACGTGAGGGACAATGCGGGCAAGGCGACCGGGCCCTAGCGATATTTCGCGCCCTAGACGCGTCCCAATGGGTGGGCGTTGACGGTCGCTAAGAGGGTCCAGAGGGGTGCGGCTGCGAGCGTGAAAGCCGTGTGCACACGGGCGATAGGCCGCACTTCCAAACTGGGTACGCGAGTTCGATTCTCGTCACCCGCTCCACGGACAACGGCCCAGGTCAGAGGCACCAACCTCCAGCCTGGGCCATTCGTATGTGCGGACCGCTCCCACGTCTTGTGCCATTACCGTGCAATTGGCGCGTCGGCACGGGGGTCCCGGCGTCATCGGATCGCGCGACAGACTGGCTCTACGCCTGGATGGGGCCGTGCGGGTGGAGGCGTGAGTCCAACCAGCGAGGCCATTTCGGCCATCGCTGCTCCCATTCGAGCATCCAGCACCGATTGGCGAAGCCCACGGGGTCCAACTCGATACCAGGTTGCCCGATTAGTTCACCGTGCTCGCGCAGTAGGTCGTGCAATTTGGTCAGGTCGACATCGTCAGTCAGTGCGAGGACGACTTCCTCGTTCTCTGTCCTCATCGTGATGACCCGCCCTGTCTCTGTCAGCGCGTTGGTGTACTCGCCGGCATCAACGTCGACCGCTTCCATCCAGTCCTCGGCAGCGGCTAGTGACGGGAACATGTTGAGGTCCATACCGTCAAAGAGGAATACAACCCGCGGGTCGGTGTCGCTCACACCGTCATCATCGCGCTGTGCCCTCACGAGAGCGCAGCAGTGGGCGCACAGAAGGCCTAAGCCGCGGGCATTCTGCCTGGGGCGTTCGTCTGCTGCTCGGTTTAGGCAGGGATCCATCATGGCCACCAGGTTGGGAGGCCGGCGGGGCTTTGCGGGTCGGGAGAGTCAGTTGGGGTGCCGAGCTAGGCGAAGACGGACCAGGCAAGGGCGACCCCGGCGGCAAGGGCGGCCAGGACGGCGGGCAGTTTCTGGCGGCGCGTGTTGCCGGATGTGACTGCGAAAACCAGGCCGAACACGAATGAGTCGACCACCCAGAGGAGCGACAGCACGAAGAGCAGCAGGGTCAAGGAGTTGGCGCGGGCGTTGACGCCTTGTCGCAGGCCGACCACCCACTGCCGAGCAGGGCCGCGCCTCCGTAGGCAGCGGGGCCGCCGATCAGTGCACCGAGGAGAAGCCCGGTCGGGAAGCGATCTCTCCAGCCCGAAGGCTTCTCCGCCACCCTGGTCGACCCCCCCAGCCCATCCGATCGGCCTCGTGCGCGCTGGACGCGGAGACTACACCCGGCCGGTGCCGCGGCGGCGTCCGTCAGCGGACTCGTGGATGGGCAGCGCTCGCTCACGAGCGCCACAGGCGGACTGTGCCAAGGTCGCGAGGTAGTACTGCACATGGCCGACGAACCCGACTGTTCCGATTCTTGGTCGAGGGGTTGGCTCGCGCGCAAGTCCTCACGTGCGATGCGATGGGTGTGGGGTACGGCGTACTTCGTCGGGTTCGGCGGCTGGGTCTGGCTCGTCGCTCTGTGGGCAAAGCACAACGGGCACGTTGACTGGGTGAGCGAGACCATCAGGCCGACGTACGTCCTCGTGGCGGCCATCACATACTGGCCGCCGGCAATCGCCCTGTGGAGGGCGGCGTACCCCGCCGACCACAGGTGGTTGCCTTGGGACAATCGGGATGCGTAGGCCCCGTGCCCTTAGCCCAGTGCGGCTGCCTTGCGTAGTAGGACTGAGCGTTCGCGTTGGTTGGTGCATAGCCGGGCCGCCAGTTCCAGCTCGGCGCGGGCCTCTGGTCGCCGGCCGAGGCGGGCCAGTAGTTCCCCACGTACGGTCGGAACCAGGTGCGAACCGGGGAGCCGGTCCAAGGCGATCAGCTCGTCGACCATCGCCAGGGCTTGCGCTGGTCCCGAGGCCATGGCCACGGCGACGGCCCGGTTGAGCTCGACCACCGGCGAGGGCGCGACCCGGCCGAGCGCCTCGTAGAGCACCACGATCCGGTCCCAGTCGGTCGCCTCCACCGACGGCGCCGACGCATGGGTAGCGGCGATCGCAGCCTGCAGGCCGTAGGGGCCGAGCCCGCGGGCGGATGCCTTGGCCAGCGCGGCCAGCCCACGGTGGACCGCCGAGAAGTCCCACCGCCGCCGGTCCTGGTCCTCCAGCAGGATCGGCGAACCATCCGGGCCGGTCCGAGCCGGGAAGCGCGCGGCCGTCAGCTCGCACAGCGCAAGCAAACCGTGCACCTCCGGCTCGTCCGGCTGCAGCGCGGCCAGCGTGCGCGCCAGCCGGATCGCCTCGTACGCGACGCCGGGGCGCAGCAGCCGGTCGCCCGACGTGGCCGTCGACCCCTCGGTGAAGATGACGTAGACGACGCTGAGCACACCGCCCAGTCGTTCCCGGCGCTCATCGGCCGGCGGCAGCTCGAACGGCACCCCGGCCGCCGCGATCGTCTTCTTCGCCCGGGTGATGCGGGCCTGGACGGTCGGCACGGGCACCAGGAACGCGCGGGCGATCTGCTCAGTGGACAGGCCGCCGACCACGCGCAGGGTCAGCGCCACCCGGGCCTCGGGCGAGAGCACCGGGTGGCAGCTAACGAACATCAGCGCCAGGATGTCGTCGTCGATCCGGTCCGGGTCAATGTCCTCGTCGACCACCGGGTCAGCCGCCAGCAAGGCGTATCGGTCCCGCAGCGCGGACCGGCGGCGGATCGCGTCGATCGCCCGCCGCCGGGCCGTGGCCATCAGCCAGCCGGACGGATTGGCCGGAGGGGTGAGCGGCCACGACACCAGCGCCTCGGCCACCGCCTCCTGGGCGGCGTCCTCGGCCAGCCCGAAATCGCCGGTGAACCGGGTCAGCGCGGCGACGATCCGCGCCGACTCGATCCGCCAGACGGCCTCGACGTCGGCCGTGTCCATCAGATCCTGGTGCTCTCGCCCCGGGCCAGTTCCTCGACGGACCCCTCGTGGCCCGGCGGCATCTCGTCTTCGCCGGCCACCCGACGGATCTCGATCTTGGACCCGGTGACCGACGGGACCCGCTTGGCCCACTCGACCGCCTCCTGCTTCGAGGCGACATCGAGCAGGAAGTAGCCCCCGAACAGTTCCTTGGTCTCGCCGTACGGCCCGTCCGTGACCACCGGGGCCTCGCCGCTGAAGTCGACCACAACGCCCTGGCCCGCATCGTCCAGCCCTTCGGCGGCGACGAACACACCGGCCTTCACCAACTCCTCGATGTAGTGGTACGTCGAGGCCGCCAACTCCTCGAACTTGGCCATCAGGGCCGCGTTCGACTCATCGGTGCCCCGCATGATCAGCATGTACTTCGGCATCACGTTCTCCTCGTCCGCCGGGGCCGCCTCTCGGCCCGCGCACCCACAGGTCGAACGGGCGACGCCCGGATCGACACGGCCCCACAGAAATCTCTCACCGCCCCATAGAGAGTGCAGCGGCAGCAAACATCATGCACAGAGCTTTGCGAGACCTGCGTCGATGGGAAGCAGGTCGCTGTTCCTCTTCGCCAGGTCGTGCGACCAGCGCGCAACACGCGACGACCTGTTGGCAGGTCAGAATCTGGGCATGGGTGCCGCGGCGTATGTCAGGTTTCAGAGTCCCGTTCCTGATCGCCTGGGGCGGCGGATTGGGATCTTTGGGCTGGTCAACATGCTTGGGAAGCGGGGGCTGCTCAGTGCGGAGGAGGAACACTTCCGCCGTACGACGAACGCCTGGTACGACGCGACGTACGTGGACCCGACGAGTGTCGATCCGACCGTTTACGACCCGGACATCAACCCGCGGGCGACCGCCTGGTTCGTTCCGACGGCCGAGCATCTGATGGAGCCGATCCCTGGGTATCTCGCCATCCTCGCCGCGCACAATCTCCCGTGCGATCGGTACACCTCAGCAGACCCCGGCCAGATCATCTACGAGGATCCCCACCAAGTCGTCGTGATCCCCAACGACAACGAGGCGCCCGATCACCCGAGGACGACCATGTGGCTCCCGCCGATCCCCCGCACCTGAGCATCAGAACGTGTAGCGGGCGCGCGTAGTCAGCCCGTACCCGCGTTAGTGCAGGACTGGGCTTGTTTTGGCGGTTGTTTGGAGGTTGCCGCGGAGGAGTGCTGTCAGCGCGTTGGCTACTTGGCGCACTGACTCGAGTTCTAGATCGCGGGGCCATACGGTGCCTTCGCCGCCGACGCCTCGGGTGTTCAGCCAGTCGGCCGGCAGTTTGCCTGTCTGGGCAGCGAGTCGGGCAGCGTACGCGGAGGCCTGCTCCGTGAGTGCGAGCACGGTCTCGATCCGGTCGTCTGAGGTGAGCCGAGCATCCAGATCGGCGTTGACGCAGCCCTGGAAGCCGGCGCGGGCTTGCATGCGCCAATGCTGTTCGGCTTCGCGCAGCCACCCGGGCGCGTCGGCAGGCACAACCTCGGCAAGCAACTCGAGCCAGGTCTCCAGCAGCTGGTCACGCGACCAGAAGCCGAACCCCCGGAACTCTGTGAAGCTGGATCCCATCTCCACGACTCTGGCATGGTCTAGGGTCTCGGGGGTGTCGAGGCTTGGGGATGAGACGACGCGGCTGGTGGTGCTTCGGGGGAACTCGGGCTCCGGGAAGAGCACTACGGCGCAGGAGGTACGGCGGCGAGTCGGGCGCGGGGTCGCCTGGGTCGAGCAGGACTATCTACGCCGGATCCTGCTCCGTGAGCACCCCAAACCAGGTGCTCCGAACATCGGCCTGATCGACCAGACCGTCCGCTACTCGCTCGATCACGGCTACCACGTGATCCTGGAAGGCGGCCTCTACAGTCCGACGTACGGCGCGATGCTCCGGCAACTGATCGCCGACCACGCCGGCCCGACCGGGGTGTACTACTTCCAGATCCCGTACGACGAGACCGTACGACGCCATGCCACCCGACCGCTGTCGAAAGTCGTCACGCCGGAGCAGATGCGCGAGTGGTACGAGCCCTGCGACGTCCTCGGCGTACCTGCTGAGCAGATCATCGACCCGACCAGCACCCTCGACGACACTGCGAACCGCATCATCAGCGACCTCGCCTGGACGACCGGCGGCGTAATCCTCAACGCGATCGAAGACTGACCGGCCCAGACCGGTGCACACTTCCGTTACCCGTGGTTACTGGCTAGGGTGCCGCCCTGTGTCGAGGTGCCGCTGGGGAGCGCGCCGAGGGGGTTCTTGTGGTCAGGTTGCGAGTCAAGGTCGCTGCTGTCGCCTGTGCGGTCGCGCTGGTGCCGGTCGTCGCGAGTCAGGTGATGGCGGCCGATCCGCCGCAGCACCTGGGCGAGGGAACACCGGTCGCGAGCCGAACAGCCACGACACAGGTCAGCGATCTCGGCCTGTCCGCCGCGCGCGTGGTCGCGTCAGAGAAGCCCGACGGCACTCTCTACGAGACCAGCAACAACGGCACGAGCTGGACCGCGACCGGCGGCGCCAACGACACCAAGCCCTTCCAACTCGAGGGCTCCAGCCTGCTGAGCTTCCAGTCCGGCACGGCCAAGGTCAACGGCCTCACCTTCCCCGCTGCCGATGAGGTCATCCTCGGCAAGGGCGGCAAGCTCGTCTCCCACCGCACACCGAACGCGGCCACGGCAGAGGTGTACGACGTAGCGACCAAGACCAAGGTGGCCGACTACGCACCACCGTTCGCCATGTCCGACAGCACGGTCTGGAAGGTCACCGAGCCCGGCCAGCTCACCGGCAAGGACCTCACCACCGGCACCGTCAAGACCGTCCTGGTCGCCAGCGCATGCACAGTAGGCCCGGACCGCGTCAACGGTCGCTGGGCCCTGCTCAGCGGCTGCAACCAGGTCGTCGACGTCAAGGGCCCTGAAGCGCCCCGCAACCTCACTGTCGCGGCGGACTCCCAGCTCGGCAACGGCTTCACGGTCCAGACGACGCCAGACCAGGATCTGCTCGTCACCGACCTCAACGACCAGGCTCTCGGCCAACGCCGCTACGGGCCGGTCCGCGTGCAGCCGGCCAGCTTCCGCGCCGACGGCTCTGGTGTGGCAAAGATCGTGTACGCCGACCCGACCTCAAAGCCGCGCATCATCACCCTCAGCTGGCTGACCGCAGACCCGCAGCAGCGACCGGACACCACGGCACCGGTCCTCACCAGCGCCTCAGCAGGCGACCGGATCCGCGACAACACGAGTCTGTCGTTCGAGTGGGCCTACACCGACCCGCAGGACCCCAACTCCCCCGCGACCGGGGTCGACTCCTACGACTTGCGCATCCAGCAGCGGCCCAACCGCACGTCGCCGTACGGCGCCTGGAACCAGGTCCCGTCGTGGCAGGGTCTGAAGACGACTGGGGCCAGCTACAGCGCACCGATCGGCACTGACACGTGCTGGCAGGTCAGGGCTCGCGACTACGCGGGCAACGTGAGCGCGTGGAGTACGTCGTACTGCAGTGAGGTCGACGGGACAGCGCCGTCGCTGTACACCCTGCGGATCGGCGACCGCGTGGCGGTGACTGCGCCGGTCACCTTCCGCTGGACGTACAAGGACGACACCGACATCGCGTCGTACGACGTCGTCTACAAGATCGCCGCGCCGGGTGTTGCTCTGGGCAAGTGGATCTTCCCGGCGACCTGGCAGAACACCCGGATCACGTCGATCACCTGGACGCCGCGGCTCGGCTGGGACGAGTGCTTCATGGTCCGGTCCCGCGACTACCTCGGCAACCTGTCCGCCTGGTCGCCGCAACTCTGCGCCGTCGCACCCCAGGACGACCGGGCCCTGACGTCGGCCGGGTCCGTCACGCGCTCCACCAGCACCCTCGCCTTCCAGGGCACCACCTCGATCCTCAAGGCGAACGGCGCGTACTTGACCAAGGCAACCGAGGCCGGCGCCCGGATCGCGCTGGTCGCCATCCACGGCCCGGGGCAAGGCCGTGTCGACGTCTACCACGCGAACATCAAGATCGGCACCGTGAATCTCGCGGCCACCACCACGGCCCGCAAGGTCACCTACCTGCCGATCACCCCGTTCCGCACCGGCGCGGTCAAGATCGTCTCCACCTCGACCGCCCCCGCCACCATCGACGGCATCGCGTTCCTCAGGGCCAACTAGCAGACCTATCGCGATCCGTAATGACTGTGACCCCCGTCACCGCGTGGTGACGGGGGTTGCCTATTGCGACACGCGGTAATTCATCACCCGGGAATGGAATTCGAAAGACAAGCGCTTACCGGTAGGCGATACTGGAAAGTGCGCCGTTTTCCGGTCGCGACCCCCTATTACACGCCAAGCATGATGGGAAGTGCGCCCGTCCAGATGCCCTCAGAGAGACCTGCCCACGCGCCGTCGATCGCAGCCCCTACCACCCGAGCACCCGAACGCAGCCGCAATCTCTGGCGGCTCCGCCCCTATCTCCGACCGCACCGCTGGCGCCTCGCGCTGATGTTCTCCACCGCCTGCCTCGGTGTCGCCGTCAGCCTCACCGTTCCCCTCGTCACCCGGGCCATCATCGACGGTCCGGTCACCCGCCGCGAGCTCGATCTCCTCGTCCCGCTCGCGTTGCTCGCCCTCGGTCTCAGCATCAGTGAGGTCCTGCTGGTCTGGGTCCGCCGCTGGGCCCAGTCCCGGACGGTCAGCGATCTGGAGGCCACGCTCCGGCACGACCTCTACGTCCGGTTGCAGTCACTCCCGATGGAGTTCCACACCCGCTGGCAGAGCGGTCAGTTGCTCTCCCGCGTCACCACCGACCTGTCCACCATTCGCCGGTTCATGGGCTTCGGCCTGCTGTTCCTGGTGATGAACATCCTGCAACTGGTGGTCGTCACCACCCTGCTGCTGCGGCTCTACTGGCCGCTCGGCGTCGTCGTACTGCTGGCGGCGGTGCCGATCATCGTGGTGTCGCTGAAGTTCGAGCGGAAGTACCTGGTGATCTCCCGCCAGGTCCAGGACCAGCAAGGCGACCTGGCCACCCAGATCGAGGAGTCCGCGCTCGGTTTCCGGGTGATCAAGGCGTTCGGCCGCCGTCAGCACGTCCAGCAGCAGTTCGACGACGGCGCGATCACCCTCTACGACACCTCGGTGGCGAAGGTTCGGCTGGCGTCGAGGTTCTGGAGCTTCCTCGGCGTGATCCCGAACCTGACGCTCGTGATCGTGCTGCTGCTCGGCGCGCTCGCGGTCGGCCGGGAGGCGATCACGCTCGGCACCCTGGTCGCGTTCATCACGCTGATGCTTTCGCTGATCTGGCCGGTCACGTCCCTGGGCGCGATCCTGGCGATGGCGCAGGAGTCGATGACCGCGGCCGACCGGATCAGCGAGATCCTCGACACCTGGTCCACCATCCAGTCCGGCGACGAGGAGCTGACGAACCCGCGCGGCCACCTGCGGTTCGAGAACGTCAGCTTCCGGTTCTCACCCGACTCCCCCGAGATCCTGCACGACGTCAACCTCGACCTCACTCCCGGTACGACGCTCGCACTCGTCGGCGCCACCGGGTCCGGAAAGACCACCCTCACCGCACTGGTGCCACGCCTGTACGACGTCACCGGCGGGCGGATCACCATCGACGGGCACGACCTCCGGGACCTCACCCTGTCGTCGCTGCGCGGCGCGGTCGCCTCCGCGTTCGACGACCCGACGCTGTTCTCGATGAGTGTCCGGGAGAACCTCACCCTCGGCCGGCCGGACGCGACCGAGGCGGACATCCAGCAGGCCCTCCAGGTAGCACAGGCCGAGTTCGTCAACGACCTGCCTTGGGGCCTCGACACCCGGGTCGGCGAGCAGGGCATGTCGCTGTCCGGTGGCCAGCGGCAACGACTCGCACTGGCCCGGGCGGTGCTCGCCAAGCCCGCGGTTCTGGTGCTCGACGACACACTGTCGGCGCTCGACGTCCACACCGAGGCGCTGGTCGAGGAGGCTCTGCGCAACGTGCTCGCCGACACCACCGGCATCGTGGTGGCACACCGCGCGTCGACGGTGATGCTGGCCGACAAGGTCGCCCTGCTGCAGAACGGGACGATCACCCACGTCGGTACGCATCACGAGCTGCTCACCGACGTCCCGGCGTACCGGCTGCTCCTCGCGGCCGAAGAAGAGGAGGTGCACGCATGACGACGACCCAGCAAACACCTCCCAAGGACGTGCCCGAGGAGGAGAAGTCGCCGGAGGAATCCTGGCGGGGGTACTTCGAGGACGAGGGCGACCGGGAGTTGTCGAGGGCAACGACCATCCGGCTGAAGGAGGATTCCCGCAAGCTGCTCGGCGAGCTGCTGCGGCCGTACCACAAGCTGATCTGGATCCTGGTCGCGATCGTCATCGTCGAGAACGGAGCCCGGCTCGCGGTGCCGTACCTGGTCCACCTCGGCATCGACAACGGCATCCCGCCGATCCTCAGAGGTGAGGGCGCGACCACGCTGATCACCGTCGTCAGCACCGTGTTCGCGATGGCGTTGCTGCAGGCGTTCGCCCGGCAGTTGTTCCTGATGCGGTCCGGCAAGCTCGGCCAGACCATCCTGCTCGGTCTGCGCCGGCGGGTCTTCGACCACTTCCAGCGACTCAGCCCGTCGTTCCACGACAAGTTCACGTCCGGGCGGGTGATCTCCCGGCTCACCTCGGACGTCGGCGTGATCGACGAGATGCTGGCGAACGGGTTCGACGGCCTGGTCACGGCGCTGCTGACCTTGATCGGTACGGCGATCCTGCTGCTGACGCTGGACTTCAAGCTCGGCCTGCTGGCGCTGCTGTCGTTCCCGGCGCTGATCCTGATCACCGCCTGGTTCCGGCGCCGGTCCGCCATCGTCTACCGCCAGACCCGCGAGGCCGTCGTACTCGTCATCGTGCACTTCGTCGAGTCGATGACCGGGATCCGCGCGGTGCAGGCGTTCCGGCGGGAGCCGCGCAACGAGGAGATCTTCCACGGCGTCAACGACCGGTACCGGGCGGCGAACCTGGAGTCGTTCCGGCTGAACGCGATCTTCATGCCGTCGATCAAGGGCGTCGGCAACATCACCATCGTCGCGATCCTGGCGTACGGCGGTTACCAGGCGTACCACGGTCACGTGACGGTCGGTGTGCTGACCGCGTTCCTGCTGTACCTGCGGCAGTTCTTCGAGCCGCTGCAGGACATCTCGCAGTTCTACAACACCTTCCTGTCCGCGAGTGCGGCGCTGGAGAAGCTGTCCGGGGTGCTGAACGAGAAGCCCGACGTACCGGAGCCGGTCAAGCCGGTCCGTCCCGGTAAGAGCCGCGGGCACCTCGAGCTGCGCAACGTGCGGTTCCAGTACGTCGACGGCGTACCGGTGCTGCCAGGCCTCGACCTGGACGTGCCGGCCGGTCAGACGCTCGCACTGGTCGGTACGACGGGTGCAGGCAAGACCACGATCGCCAAGTTGGTAGCTCGGTTCTACGACCCGACCAGCGGTCACGTGCTGCTCGACGGGACCGATCTGCGTGACCTCACCGAGGACGACCTGCGCGAGCGGGTGGTGATGGTGACCCAGGAGAACTTCCTGTTCACCGGCACGGTCGCGGACAACATCCGGTTCGGCAAGCCGAGCGCCACGCTCGACGAGGTGGTCGAGGCGGCCAAGGTGATCGGCGCGCACGACTTCATCATGGCGCTGCCGGAGGGGTACGAGACGCAGGTGGAGAAGCGCGGCAGCCGGCTGTCCGCGGGTCAGCGTCAGCTGGTCGCGTTCGCCCGGGCGTTCCTCGCGGACCCCGCCGTACTGATCCTGGACGAGGCGACATCCAGCCTCGACATTCCCAGCGAGCGGCTGATCCAGCGCGCGCTGCGAACCATCCTGGCCGACCGTACGGCGATCGTGATCGCCCACCGCCTCTCCACAGTGGAAACCGCGGACCGCGTCCTCGTCCTCGAACACGGCCGCATCATCGAAGACGGCGCCCCCGGCGACCTGGTAACCACCGGAGGCCACTACTCCGGCCTCCACCAAGCCTGGGAAGACTCCCTGGCCTGAGCGAACCGTGGGCGCGTGGGTTCATCCAACCCACGCGCCCACTACTCACGCTCCTTCGGTGAAAGCTTGCCGCGTGGGAGGCAGAGGTAGGCGGATAGGAGGCCGGCGGTGGCGATGAGGGTCCAGAGGGTCCAGGGGGCGAGGGTGTAGGTGGCGCCGCCGATGAGGGGGCCGGTGCCGGTGCCGATGGTGTAGGCGGCGCCGTACAGGCCCTGGTAGCGGCCGACCATGCGTGGTGGGGTCAGGCTGCCGAGGTAGGCGGCGGCGACGGAGCTGGTGATCATCTCGCCGAGGGTCCAGATCAGGACGGTGGCCGCGAGCAGGCCCATGTCGGTCATGAATCCGGTCAGTGCGAGACCGGCACCGATGAGCAGGTTGCCGATGGCAAGGACGTACTCCGGTCGGTAGCGGGAGACCGCGCCGGTGATGGGCAGTTCCAGCAGCAGCACCAGCAGGCCGTTGAGTCCGATGAGCAGACCGAAGTCGCGTGCGCTCAGGCCCACGTCGGTGACGTGCAGCGGCAGGCCGACGGTGGATTGGATGTAGACGAACTCCGCGACCAGGGTCATCACCAGGAACCGCACCAGCCTGCGGTCGCCGAGCGCCTGCCGGTACCCCACGTGGTCGGCCTGCGTGTCCGCGTCGTCCTGGTCGGACAGCGGCCGGGGCGCGTTCCGCAGCAGCACCGCCACGACCACCCCGAACAGCAGGCACGCGGCGGCGTTGCCCAAGAACAGCTCGACATAGGACGTGCTGGCCAGCACACCGCCGATGACGCCGCCCAGCGCGGCGCCGATGTTCATCGCGAACCGGAACACCGCGAAGGCGGCCAGCCGTTGCTGGTTGGTCGTGACGGAGTCGAGCAGGACGGCGGCCGCGGCCGGCCGGTAGACCTGCGAGGTCACCCCGATCAGGCCGACCACCGCGACGATGAGCGGGAACGGTCCGAGGTACGGCACGAGCGCCGTCAGCCCGGCGGTGGTCACGGCCGACAGCACGATGGTCCAGCGCCGGCCGATCTGGTCGGCGAGGTAGCCGCCGACGGTGTTGCCGAGCACGTTGCCCAGACCGGACACGCCCAGCACGAACCCCGCGGCACCGGCCGAATAGCCGCGCTCGGTCAGGTAGAGCACGATGAACACGGGCAGGAAGTTGCCGACCCGGTTGACCAGGATTCCGAGGCTGACGATCCACACCCGGCCGGGCAGGCTGCGCAGCGCGTCACGAAACCGCGGCCCGTGGACGCCCGAACCGTCGCCCGGCGCGGCGTTCACGCGACGGGCTCGGTGCGCACGTGGATCGCCGCGGCCAGCCGCCTGCCGTTGGCGATCGCCTCGGCGGCGGTGGCACCGCGGGCGATGACGTGACCGACCTTGTCCTCGTTCCACCTCAGCGCCGGTACGTCGTCACCCGGCTGCACCTCCAACTGGAGGTCGACGAACGCCGGATCCGCGCGTACGGCGTCGACGCCGGTCTCCTTGTCGGTCACCGCGACGACCACATGCCGGCCGTCGAAGCTCAGCGTCTCCACGCTGATCTCCGGGCCGTCCAGGAACTCCTCCATCAGGAACTCGTCGAACGACTCGGCATCGGACAGGTCCTTGGCGGCCCAATGCCCGTCGTCGAGAGCCCGGAACCGTTCGGCGACGACGTCCACGTCGGCCTGGTCGCGGAGGCGGAACACCCCCAGGCTGCCCGATTCGCGGATCGGCTTGACGATGATCGGGAGCCCGTGAGCCTGCACGAACTTCCGAACGTCCCGCCCGCAACGGCCGACCGCAGAGGCCACCGGGCTGATGCCCCTAGCGGCCAGGTGCCGGCGCATCCGCCACTTGTCCAGCAGCAGCTCCACCGTGGCGACGGACTCGCCGCCAAGGCCGAGCATCTCGTTGACCCGCGCCGCCGGCAGCAGCCCGAGCTCGAACAGCGACACGGCCGCCTGGAACGGGTACGCCTCGTGCAGCGCCCGGACCAACGGCAGAAGCCGGTCGATGTCGCCGTACTCGAGCAGCAGCGCCTGACCGACGTACGGCCAATGGCCACGGCCATACTCGTCCGGGAACTGAATGTGCACCACATCCAGGCCGAGCTCCCGCGCCTTGCGCACATGCTGGAGCTTGCCGCCGATGACCAGGACGCGGGGCCGTCCGGTGGTCGACATCTGCCCTCCTCCGAGAAGTGGTCGGCTTTCTGCCGCCGCCCGAATCTGCTCGCCTGAGGTGGGCCCGCACATCAGAAATCCTCCCTATCTCAGCTGGCGCGGAGTTCTGTCGGAGCCGGTAGGTAGCGTGACGAGCATGCTGACGAGCCTGGCGGTGGAGAACTACCGGTCGCTGCGGCGACTGGTGATGCCCCTTCGCGGGCTGAACGTCGTGACCGGGGCGAACGGCACAGGCAAGTCGAGCCTCTACCGTGCGCTCCGGCTCCTCGCCGACGCCTCCCGCAACGGCGCCGTCGCCGCCCTGGCCCGCGAAGGCGGCCTCCAGTCCACGCTGTGGGCGGGCCCGGAGCACGTCCGCAAAGACCGGCCGGTGCAAGGGACGGTGCGGACCGGTCCCATCGCACTCCGGATGGGCTTTGCTTCCGAGGACTACGGTTACGCGGTCGACTTCGGGCTGCCGATACCGACCAAGGGTGTCCACAACGAGCCGTCGGCGTTCAACCTCGATCCGGAGATCAAGCGGGAGGCGCTGTGGGCCGGCCCGTTCCTGCGGCCCGCCGCTCTGCTCGTCGAGCGTGGTGGCGGTGGGGCGCGCATCCGCGACGGAGATGGCCGGTGGCAGGACACCGGCCACGTGCTACAGCCGTTCGACAGCATGCTGAGCGAGTTCGCCGACCCCCAACGGGCGCCCGAACTGCTCGCACTGCGAGAGCGCATGCGCGCCTGGCGTTTCTACGACCACCTGCGCACCGACGCGGATGCGCCGGCCCGGCAGGCTCAGATCGGTACCCGTACGACGATCCTCGGCCCCGAGGGAGCCGATCTCGCGGCCGCCCTCCAGACCATCCGCGAGATCGGAGCGAAGGGTGCGCTCGACGAGGCGATCGAGTTGGCGTTCCCGGGCAGCCGGGTGGAGATCGTCAACGCCGCCGGACGCTTCGAGGTCGCCTTCCGGCAGCACGGCCTGCTCCGGCCACTCTCCGGCGCCGAGCTCTCCGACGGCACCCTCAGATACCTCCTGTGGGTCGCTGCTCTGCTCACTCCACGACCACCCGAACTCCTGGTCCTCAACGAGCCCGAAACCAGCCTGCACCCGGACCTCCTCCCCGCCCTGGCAAACCTAGTAGTCACCGCCGCCAAGGACACCCAAGTCATCGTCGTAACCCACTCCCGCCCGTTCGTGGCCTCCCTCGAGGCCCTCGCCGACGACCTGCACACCACCGAACTCATCAAAGACCACGGCGCCACCACCATCGCCAACCAACGCCCCCTAGACGAACCACCCTGGAAATGGCCCTCGCGCTAACCAACCACGGAGAACGAGAACTGCTCGCCTGCACGGCGCAGAGGACAACCACCGCGGCGCCCGCGGGGGGCTGCCCCTCAACGCGAACATCATCTGTCGGTTACTACCGAGGGGCCGTGTACCACGGAACGATTCAGCTCGTTGTCAGTCCGCATGGACGTTAGATGACCGGTCGCTGGCTTGGATTCGACAAGGAGTTCAAGGTCAACTCGGGCGACTGGCGCCTTGAATGGCTCGAGCACTGAGCTCAGAGCTCGGGGACCTCACCGGATCCGCTGATGACGGCGATGATCGTCGTACCTCTGGCAAACGCTCCGCGACTCACCTGGTCGAAGAGCGCGTACATCATCTTGGCCTCGTAGACCCAATCAAGCAGCAGGCCATGTCTCGCGTCGAAATCATCGATGAAGGCATCCAACTCAGGTGTCCGCTTCGCATAGCCACCGAAGTGGTAGGCACTTTCGAGGCGCCACGTACCGACCCGCGAGCCATACGTGGCTTCCTGCAGATCGACGATCTCGTCCTCGAGGAAATCGCCGCCTTTCAGGACCGGAACGCCGACCACGAGTTGATGCGCAGCCGTTCCTGCTGCGATGCCGGCCAGCGTGCCGCCGGTGCCAACCGCGCAGAACAGCACGTCGAACGGCTCTGTCAGTTCAGTCGGCAGTTCTGCGCACCCGAGCACGGCCGCGCTGTTGCTGCCGCCTTCGGGAAGCAGATAAAAGTCACCGAACTCTCGGTGCAGGCCGCTGATCACAGCATCCGAGGACTTGGCGCGGTAGGTAGTCCGATCAAGATAGGTGAGCTGCATGCCGCGGGCCGCGGCATAGGCGAGCGACGGGTTCAGCGGCAGATGCTCCTCGCCCCGGATCACGCCGATCGTCCCGAAGCCGCCATAGTGGCCAACCGCTGCGGTCGCCCGAATGTGGTTCGAGTAGGCGCCGCCGAAGGTCAGGAGCGTGTCCATGCCGCGTTCGCGCGCCGCGGAAATGTTGTACTTCAACTTGCGCCACTTGTTGCCCGGGATCTCTGGGTGGATGAGATCGTCACGCTTGAGCAGGACGCGGACGGCTGACCTGGCCAGGCGGTCGTCGTGAAGCTCCGACACCGGCGACGGAATCTGAAGCTCGACCGACTGAAGCTCACCCACCAGCCCAGCATCGCATGACGACACTCCGGTCGCTCGAACACTGCTGGCCGTCCACGGTCTGCTGCCGGTCCGCCCGCTGGCGACACCACGAGGCGGTCGCGAAGCGGGCGACGTAGGAGCCGTAGCGAGGCGTGGGGAAGAAAGTCAGTCTTTGATGGATTCGAAGCGGACGAGGATCAGGGAGCCTATGGCGGAGAGGATGAAGCCGCCTATGGCGCCGGGCCACCAGCCGGTGCGGACGGCGTCGTCGAGGACGAAGACGCCTACGGCGGCGGGGGTGATGGTTTGGAGGGCGATCATCGGGGTGGTTGCCAGGGTCACCGAACCGCGCTGGAGGGCGAGGGAGTAGAGGATGAAGGCCAGGGCGCCGCTGATGGGGAGTGTGTACGTCGTTGGGCTGCCGAGGAGCTCGGCGATCGAGCCGTCCTGGAGCAAGCGGGCTGAGATGGCGACGCCGGCGTACCCGAGGCCTGCCAGTAGGCCGAGGAGGGCGGTGGAGACGCCGTGTTTCGAACGGCTGGCGATGGCTCCGAGTACGGCGATGACCACGAGGCCGACGATGACGCCGATGGTGAGGCCCTGGTGACGGGCGCTGTCACCCGCGTCGCCGGCCGAGACCGCGAGCAGGCCGAGGCCGACGCAGACCGCGATCACCGCGGACCATTCGAGCGCGCTCAGCTGATCCGACATCAGCCGGGTCGCGAGCAAGGCGGTGACCACGAGGCTGGCCGCGATTCCGGCCTGGGCGAGGTAGAGCGGAAGCAGGCGCAGGGCAACGAAGTGCAGCGCGAAACCGGCCAGGTTCAGGACCAGTGCGGCGAGGAATGCAGGCTGCTTGAGCAGGGCGACGACGAAGGCGCCGAGCCGGCGCGGATCGAGCTCCGACTCGGTCGGCACCTTGCGCGAACCCACCGCCTGCAGGATCGAGGCGATACCGAAGAGCACCGCGGCACCTAGTGCCGCGCTGAGGCCAAGGAACACCTATGCGACCTTGCGTCGGGGCACCCAGAAGGTCAGGTACAGGCTGAGGACCCCGTAGTACAGGAGATAGGACAGCGAGACGGCGACCACGATGGCGTTCGGGTTCGGCATCTGGGCGAGCAGGACGGCGTACGACGCCAGCCAGATCGCCGTGGTGAGCAGGTTCAGCGACCGGAACGCCTTGGTCCGGGACGGGTAGACATACTTCACCGGCACGAACACCAGGATCGAGCAGACGACCAGGATCACACCGGTGGTGACCGGGCTGAGACCGAGGATCACCACGTAGAACGCGACCACGTTCCAGTAGCTGGGGAAGCCGAGGAAGAAGTGGTCGTCGGTCTTCGCGTCGACCCGGCAGAACTGGTAGCTGGAGGCAAGCAACGGCAACGCGGCCAGCACCGCGCCCCAGGCACCGGACGGCAGGTAGTCGCCGGTCCAGAGCAGCACGATCGGGGCGAAGGCGTAGGTCAGGTAGTCGACGATGTTGTCCAGCATCGCGCCGTCGAACCACGGGATGGTTTCCTTCACCCGCAACCGGCGCGCGAGCATCCCGTCGGTTCCGTCGATCACCAGTGCGGCCAGGCCGAGCCAGAGCGCGCGGACGGCATCCCCGTCGATTGCGGCGATGACGATGAGCAGCGCGAGCACCGTTCCGCTCGCGGTATAGGCATGCAGTGCCAGTCCGGCCAGACGCAATCGCGTTGACCCGACGAACGGTTCCTGCACCGCGTCGTGTGTGGTCAGGACGACTCCCAGAACTCTGTCGACGCAGCGCGTCGTGCCTGGTCAATGAAACCAGGCAGGGCCCAGCGTCTCACAACCGCTGGGCTCCTCCGGGCACCCTGTACCGTTCCGCCGCGGATCTGTGCACAGACCTTACTGGGACGACCGGGCTGGCCTACTAGACGACCGGCTCGAGCACGAACTGCGGGATCTTGCGGGAGGTCTTGGTCTGGTATTCGGCGTACGGCGGGTAGGCCGCGACCGACCGCTCCCACCACTCGTCGTACTCGGCGCCCTCGATCTCGCGGGCGACGTACTCCTTGGTGACCTCGCCGTCCTGCAGCGTGAGCTTCGGGTCGGCCTTGAGGTTGTAGTACCAGACGGGGTTCTTGGGGGCGCCGCCGAGCGAGGCGACGGCGGCGTACACACCGTTGTGCTCGACCCGCATCAACGGGACCTTGCGGATCTTGCCCGACTTCGCGCCGCGCATGGTGAGCAGTACGACGCGCATACCCATGATGTCGACCACGGCGGTAGTTCCGGCCGCCTCGACCTTCTCCACCTGGGTACGAACCCAGTCAGTCGGACTCGGGGCGTAGTCGTCCTTGTTCGATGTCATGTCACCGATCTTAATGGTGACACATCAACATCAAAAAATCACCGCGCGTCGTCAGCCCTCCCCAAGCGCCCGGGGGGCGTCGCCGCCGGACTTGCTTCTGTGGGCGCCGACAGCATCGCCTCGACCCGGGCTGTTTCGGCGATTTCGGCGATGACGGTGAGGCGGCGGTCCCATTGGGCGGCCACGTCGGCGATCCAGGCCGCGGTCTCGGTGAGGGCCTCGGGGCGTAGCTCAAAGCGGACGTCTCGGCCCACCCGGCGGCTCTCGACCAGGCCGGCCTCGCGCAGTACGGCGAGATGCTGCACCACCGCCTGCCGGGTCACCGGCAACTCCCCCGCCAACGACGTCGCCGTCCGCCCACCACCCGCGGCCAGCAACTCCACGACGGTCCGCCGGGTCGCATCACCCAAGGCCCCCAGCACACCATCCACGCTCACAACCGGAGCCACGGCGGGATCGGGGCGTTCGGGGTCGGCAGGCGAGGCGACAGTCTCCATCACAGCGTTGGCGCCAACTCCGTCAGCGCAGCGAGGCCACCGTCCCAGCCCTGCGCGGACTCATCCGCACGCTTGACCTGCTCCTCCGCCGAGACATCCAGCCGATCGAACCCGGTCTCCACCACCCGCAACCTCGTCCCCTCACCTTCCGGCGTGAGGGTGAACTCGACCAGGTTCGAGTTCCCCGGAATCGGGTCCACACCAGGATCGACGGCGTACCGATAGGCGAACCGGCGACCTGGCTCCACCTTCTCCACGAACCCGAGATATTCCCCGTGCTCGTCCCACCGCATCACCAGCCGACCACCTGGACGCAGATCGATCTCGACCCCGCCGAACGCATACCAACGGGCAAAGTTCTCCGGCTGGGTCACGGCCGCCCACACCACCTCCGGCCGCGCCTCGACGTACACCTCACGCTCCACCGTGCTCTCCATGCCCCCAACCCTGCCACGCAACTAACCGATGTGCAAGTCGCCACTTGCACATCAAGGTGCACAGGCCTGCAGCTGGGTCGCGGTCGCGATGGTGGCCTCGATCCAGCGGCGGCGCAGGAAGTGGGCCTTGAGCAGCCGATGGACGCCGTCGAGGACGACGAGACGGCCGCGATACGCGACCAGGTTGATCGGGAAGTCGAGGTCGGCGTCCATCACGCGCTGATAGTGGGCGCGGAAGTTCATCGGAGTGGCAGCGACCTGGTTCGGGGTGACCTTGAACCGTTCGCCGTCGAGCTGCCACAGCGGCAGGTCGAACATCCAGATCAGGTCGGCAACCTCCACCGGCTCGACCTTCAGATCGAGTTCCCACAACTTCTCCAGCTGCCAGTGGTACGGCGGGAACGCGTCCCGGACCTCGTCCGGCATCGACGCGAGCAGCTCATCGAACGAGACGTCCGGCGCAGCCCGATCAGCGTCCACGTCGAACGAGACATCTTTGTCGATCGTCACGACCGTGCAGGCTACGCCATCCCCGGAGCCATCCCCGGAGCCATCCCCGGAGCCATCTCCGGAGCTAGCCGAGCGCCGCGCGATGGATGATCACGATCGCGGAGTCGTCCCCCGGCCCGCCGGCCGCCTCGACCAGTTCCGCGGCACCGCCCTGAAACCCCTTGGCGACCAGGCGTTCCGCGTGCCCCGCCAGCCGGTCGGTCCCCCGCCCGATGTCCCGCAGCGGTGTCTCGACCATCCCGTCGCTGTACAGGAACAACGCGTCCCCCGGCTTCAGCAGCCCGTGGTTCACCGTGAAGTCCGGCGTCTCCACCAACCCGAGCAACGGCCCGTCGGCGTCCCGCGTCTGCCATCGCCCCGACCACGCGTCGAACTGGATCGCTGGCGGATGACCGGCCGTCCGTACGTCGAAGTCCCCGGTCTTCAGGTCGACGGCGACATGAACCACGGTGGCGAAGTCGTCGTCCCAGTCCTGGCGCCGCATGTACTGGTTCGCCGACGGCAGGAACTCCGCTTCCGGTACGACGCCGAGCAGTCCACCGAACGCACCGGATAACAGCAGCGCCCGGGTGCCCGCGTCGATTCCCTTGCCCGAGACATCGACCAGCGCGACCTCGAGCCGGTCGCCGCGAGTCGTCGACACGACGAAGTCACCGGAGAACTTCGACCCACCGGCGGACCGGATCGCAGCCTCGGCCCGCCACCCGGCCGGCAGGTCCGGGAGTTCACCCTGGGCCGTCAGCGTCTCGCGCAACTCCATCAGCATCGACTCGCCCCGGGTCCCCGATACGCCGAGCCGGCTGCGGACCTTGGCGCTGGTGATCACGATCCACCCGACCACCCCGAGCACCAGGACGAAGCCCATCTTCGGCAACGGCGGCGGCCGCGACCAGACGACGTACGAACCGAACGCCAAGGTGATGCAGGTCAGCGCGACCAGTAGCCGGAAGCGCAGCACCAGGCCGCCGAGCAACAGCGGGACGATCAGGGCCGAGGCCGGCACATGCGCGGGCCAGGCCAGGCTGAAACCGGCGATGACCACCGACATCAGCAGCAGCGCGACGAACGCCAACTGGTGGGAGCGACGCGCACGCCGGACCAGCGCCTCGACCCGGCGACCGATCCGTCGTACGCCCGCGAGACCGCCGCTCCTGTTCATGGTGTGAAGAAGATAACGGGACTGGCCGGTCCGCGCATCCAGTCGTAACACAACTGATGACTGTCAGCTCTTGCGAGTGAGGCCGGCGCGCTGGCACTTCGGGCACCAGAACAAGTTGCGTCCGGCCAATATCTCGGTCCGGACCACCGAGTGGCAGACGTGGCAGCGCTGCCCTTGCCGGCGGTACACGTACACCTCGCCGCCGTGGTCGTCCTGGCGTGGATCACGGCCCATCGCCTCGGGGGTGTGGTCGTCGGCAACGGTGTCGATCCGGCCGGTCTCGACGCCGTACTTCATCAGCTCGAGCAGGTCGTCCCACATCCCCTGCCATTCGCGCTTCTTCACCAGGTGGCCGCGTGTCATCGGGTGCAGCTTCGCCCGGAACAGCACCTCGGCACGATAGACGTTGCCGACGCCACTCAGTACTTCCTGGTCCATCAGCAGTTGCCCGATCGGCAGCTTGCTGCGGTGGATCCGTTTCCAGGCCAGCTCGGGGTCGGCGTCGTCGCGCAGCGGATCCGGACCGAGCCGCGCCATCAACGCCTCACGTTCGGGATCGGTCAGCACCTCGCACACGGTCGCTCCGCGCAGATCGGCGTACGACGTCTCGTTCTGCAACCGGAGGCGGACCTGGCCGACCGGTGCGGGGACCGGGGCCGACCCGAAGTCGACCTTGCCGATCAGGCCGAGGTGGATGTGCAGCCAGCCGGCACCCTCGAAGTCGGCCAGGAAGTGCTTGCCGTGCGCCTCGGTCTGCCGCAGGATCTGGCCGTTCAGCCGGGCTGCGCCGTCGGCGAACCGGCCCTGCGGACTGGACGCCTGGACCGGGCGGCCGCCGAACGCGTCCCAGACGTCGTTCGCCAGGCGGTGCAGGGTGTGACCTTCAGGCATGATTCCTCATATGGGGATGACAAGTGGTGCCAAGGGCCGGAGCGGTCCGCCCACGCCTGCCGTGGTCGGAACCGCTCGCTCGATGCGGGCCCGGGACGTCTCCCGCCCGCGGCAGCCGGTCAACCGCCGGCCGGTCGAGGCCAAACAGACCGGCGACGACAAGCCAGAGAACGGCGAGCCGACCGATCAGGGCAGCGGCGGGAGCTCGCCGGTCGACTCGTAGGCGGACAGCATGTCGATCCGGCGGGTGTGCCGGTCCTCGCCCGAGTAGTCGGTGGCCAGGAACGTGTCGACGAACCCGGTCGCCTCCTCTTCGGAGTGCATCCGCGCTCCGACGCTGATCACGTTCGCGTTGTTGTGCTCGCGCCCGAGCCGCGCGGTGTCGGTGCTCCAGGCCAGGATCGCCCGGATCCCCTTCACCTTGTTGGCGGCGATCTGCTCACCGTTGCCGGAACCACCGACCACGATGCCGAGACTGCCTTCCTCCTTCGCCACCGCCTCACCGGCCCGCAGGCAGAACGGCGGGTAGTCGTCGATCGCGTCGTACACGGCCGGGCCGTGGTCGACGACGTCGTGCCCGGCACCCTTGAGGTGCTGGACCAGGTGGTTCTTCAGTTCGAAGCCGGCATGGTCGGAGCCGATGTGCACTCGCATGGCCTGCAATCTACTGTCCGCCGCCTTGCGCGCGTACGCCGCCTGGCACTGTCAGCTCCGCGGTCAGCCGCGTCACCTCGGCGTAGGCCGTCTCGTACGGCGTTCCGGACGGGTGCAACGTGAATACCGCGACGATCGTCCGGTCCCCCGGCCCTACAGTCCCCGTGGTGTGCAGGGCATCGCTGACCAGGTCCAGCGGGGCATCGACCGGCTTGGCCGTGTCCGAGCGGTAGCCGCTCGACCCGAGGAAACCGGACCAGCCCTGCTTGATGCTGAAGTCAGGATCGAAGACCGATGCGATCCCGAAGTACTGATCGAAACCGTCGGTGCCGAGGCGGGTCGGCTGATGCAGCAGGCCCATCACGAACTGCCGCACCGGCTCAGGTGCCTCGTCCAGGATGTATCGATAGATCTGAACGGTGTCGGCGGCGGTGATGGCGACGTACCCCCAGAAGCCCGGGTGGGTGGCGGGCGGCCCGGCCGTGTGGGTCAGGCCGAGCCGCTTCACCATCCGGTCGACGATGGCGGCACCACCGAGTTCCTCCCAGTAGTAGCTCGCCGCGTCATCGTCGCTACTGCGCAGCATCACCTCGAGCCGGTCCCGGTCCGCGGCCGGTACGTCGTATGCCGGAGCGCGGTCCCAGAGATAGTCGAGCACGATGAGCAGCTTGACCACGGACGCGGACCGAAACCGGTGGTCCGCGTTGTCCTTGTGGACGAACTGCCCGGTACGACGGTCGAAGACAGCGATCCCGGCACGTAACGTCATCTGGTACCTACTCACCACTTGAGGGAACTCTTTGGTGAGCAACCTTCACCAGCCGGACCGGCTCGAAACAAGCCTTGAAGTAGAGACCGAATCAGTCGAAGATCGGGCCGCGATCCCGGGTCCGCTTGATCTCGAAGAAGCCCTCGGTGCCGGCCACCAGCCGGACGCCGTCCCAGAGCTTGCCGGCCGCTTCACCCTTCGGTGCGGGCGTGACCACCGGGCCGAAGAAGGCGGTGCCCTCGACCGAGATGACCGGCGTACCGACCTCCATGCCGACCAGGTCCATGCCGGCATTGTGGGACTTCTTCAGCGCATCGTCGTACCGGTCGGTGTCGGCGGCCTCGATCAGCGACGGCGGCAGGCCGACCTCAGCGAGGGCCTCCTTCACCACGTCACCCTTGCCGTCGCCGACCCCGCGGCCGTCGACGTGGATGCGCTGGCCGAGTGCGGTGTAGAGCGGCAACAGCACCTCGTTCCCGTGCGCCTGCTCGGCCGCGATCAGGACCCGGACCGGGCCCCAGAGGTTGACCAGATTGGCCTTGTACTTCTCGGGCAGGTCGTCCCGCCCGTCGTTCAGGACGGCGAGGCTCATCACGTGCCAGGTCGTCTTCACATCGCGGACCTGCTCGACCTCGAGCATCCAGCGAGACGTCATCCAGGCCCAGGGGCAGGCCGGGTCGAACCAGAAATCTGCGGGGGCAGTCATATTCACCATCATACAAAATCGAACAACTTGGCACCGGTTTGGTATCCATGGCCAATGTCGCGGGGAAACCGTCGGCGAAGCGGGCAGCCAGGTGCATAGGATGCCGACATGCCTGGAACCAACCTGACGCGCGACGAGGCGCGTACCCGTGCCGGCGTGGTCAGCGATGTCGAGTACGCGATCGAGCTCGACCTGACCAACGCCCCGAGCGGCGCTCCGACCTTCCGGTCGGTGACCACCATCACGTTCGCCGCCACGGCCGGCGCGAGCACCTTCGCCGACCTGATCGCGGAGAAGGTCCGTGAGGTGACCCTCAACGGCCGCTCGCTCGACCCGGACACGGTGTACGACGGCGCCCGGGTCCAGCTGGACGGGCTGGCGGACCGCAACACGCTGACGGTGGTCGCGGACTGCACCTACTCGCGCACCGGTGAAGGGCTGCACCGCTCGGTCGACCCGGCCGACAAGGAGACCTACCTCTACACGCAGTTCGAGGTGCCGGACGCCCGCCGGGTGTTCACCACCTTCGAGCAGCCAGACCTCAAGGCCCCTTTCACTTTCACCGTGTCCGCACCGGCCCGCTGGGTGGTCATCTCCAACGCGCCGACGCCCGAGCCCACGTCGTACTCCGGTGCGAACGGTGAGGAGCTGGCCCGCTGGGAGTTCCCGCCGACCGAGCGGATGTCGACGTACATCACCGCGGTGGTGGCCGGGCCGTACCACGTCGTCACTGACGAGTACGTCGGGCCGCACGGCAGCTATCCGTTGTCGCTGCTCTGCCGGCCGTCGCTGAAGGACTCGCTCGACGTCGACGATCTGTTCGAGGTGACCAAGCAGGGCTTCGAGCTGTTCGAGAAGGCGTTCGGGACGCCGTACCCGTTCCACAAGTACGACCAGGCGTTCGTGCCTGAGTACAACATGGGCGCGATGGAGAACGCGGGCTGTGTGACGCTGCGGGACGAGTACATCTTCCGCAGCCGGACCACACACGCCGAGATGGAAGCGCGCGCCAACACCGTCCTGCACGAGCTCGCGCACATGTGGTTCGGCGACCTGGTCACGATGACCTGGTGGGACGACCTGTGGCTGAACGAATCGTTCGCCGAGTGGGCCAGCCACTGGGCGCAGGCCGTTGCCACTACCAAGTACGCCGGGGCCTGGACGACCTTCTGCAACGCACGGAAGAACTGGGCCTACCGGCAGGACCAGCTGCCCTCGACGCACCCGATCGCCGCCGACATGGTCGACTTCCACGCGGTCGAGGTGAACTTCGACGGCATCACCTACGCCAAGGGCGCCTCGACGCTGCGGCAGCTGGTCGCGTTCGTCGGTGAGGACACCTTCATCACCGCGCTGAAGGAGTACTTCTCCGACCACGCGTTCGGCAACACCGAGCTGACCGATCTGCTGAAGCCGCTGGAGAAGGCGTCCGGGCGCGACCTGGACGACTGGACCGAGCGCTGGCTGCGCACAGCCGGCGTCAACACGCTGCGGGCCGACTTCGCGGTCGACTCCTCCTCCGGTGCCTTCACCTCCTTTGCGATCGAGCAGACCGCGGCGGAGAACTTCCCGGTCCTGCGGCCGCACCGGCTGGCGGTCGGCCTGTACCGCCGTACCGACGAAGGACTCGTCCGGACCGAGCGGTTCGAGGTCGACATCGACGGGCCGCGCACCGAGCTGGCCGAGCTCGTCGGCGCGACCCAGCCCGACCTGGTGCTGCTGAACGACGACGACCTCACCTACGCCAAGATCCGGCTGGACGAGCGGTCCCGGGCCACGCTGGTCGAGTCGATCGACCAGCTGACCGAATCGTTGCCCCGGGCCCTTGCCTGGGGTGCGGCCTGGGACATGACCCGCGACGCCGAGATGCCGGCCAGCCAGTACGTCGGCATCGTGCTGCGCGGCATCAAGGCCGAGACCGACCTGACCGGCGTACGAGCGCTGCTCACGCAGGCGACCAGCGCGATCAACCTGTACGCCGCCCCAGACAACCGGCCGGCGTTGCGGGCGCAGTTCGAGGAGACGCTGGCCGAGCTGCTCGCCACCGCCGAGCCGGGCAGCGACCACCAGCTCGCGTTCGCCCGGGCCTACAGCTCCGCGGTGTTCTCCGACGCCGGCAGCGACCGGCTGGCCGCCTGGCTCGAAGACCGCGACCTGCCCACGGGACTGGTCGTCGACACCGATCTGCGCTGGACGCTGATCGTCGCACTGGCCCGGCTCGGCCGGATCGGCGCCGACGAGATCGAGGACGAGCTGACCCGCGACACCACGATCACCGGGCAGGAGCGGGCCGCGCAGGCACGGGCCGCCCGACCCACCGCCGAGGCCAAGGAAGACGCGTGGCGGATCGCGGTCGAGTCCGGAGACACCCCGAACGAGACGCAGTTCCGGACCATCCTCGGCTTCCAGCAGCCCGGCCAGGAAGAGCTGCTGCGACCGTACGTCGAGAAGTACCTGAACGCGGCCAAGGACGTGTACACCCGCCTCGGCTCCTCGATGGGTGAGAACGTCCTGGTCTACCTGTCACCGCGCAACCTGGCCGAGCAGCCGACACTGGACGCGCTCACGTCCTGGCTGTCGACGGAGTCGTCCACAGTGGACGCTCCCACCCTGCGCTACGTCAGCGAGGCCCAGGCCGACCTGACCCGCGCTCTGGCGGCCCAGGCCCGCGACGCGAGCTGAACACAACACCGGCGGTCTCTCACTGAGACCGCCGGTGTTGTGTTGGACCGAGTAGGGGTAAGACTGGGGCGGTGCCCGCTTCTGACCCCGCCCTGGCCGGTGCGGCAGCCGTAGCGCTGACCGGACTGGCCGAGGCGTACCGCCCTCGCCCTGTCACTCCGCTGATGCCCTGGCGCTATCCGCATCGCCTGGTGAAGCCGTACATCATCACTGCTCGCGGACGGCAGTGGGACGACCAGATGGTCGAGGCCGCCCGCGCCACCGCCACCCGGCAGCTCGAGTTCGACGATGCGATGGGTGCGGTCGGGCTCGGCGTCGTCGTACTGCACCTCGGTGACGACGGCATCTACCTCGTCGTGCAGAGCTGGGCGAAGGACTTCCAGTCCCGGCAGAGCATCTTCAGCGGGATGGACGTCGACGACCTCCGGCCGGCCCCGATCGGCGCGGCCCCCTGCGTCTGGGAACTCGAGGTCCTCAGCCACGAACGAGCCTCCTACGTCAACCACATCCTCAGCGCCGACGTCGACGTAGACGCCTGGCTCGACGATGCCCTCGACACCCGCCCGCAGCCCAAGTCCGACGGCATCCCGTCCGGCACCTAGTCGCAGATCGCGTTGTCGATCAGGGTCTTGGCGGTTCGTTCCTGGGCGAAGACCGCGTCCATTGAGTCGTTCAGTTGGGTTGACATCGAACGACCACGGTGTGGCGGCCGTCGGCGGTGGAGGCGAGGCGGGTTTTGTAGCCGATCTGGTCGCCGCCTGGGATCCAGACCGTGCCGCCGCAGGACAGGTTGCGCGAGAAGACGCCCAGGCCGTAGCGAGCACCGGGCCAGATCTCTTCGGCGCTGCCGTCGGTCGGGACTGTCCGCATCAGCTCGCGCAACTGGGCCGGCTTCAGGAGCCGTCCGCCGAACAGGGCTCGCACGAAGATGTCCAGGTCTTTGACCGTTGAGATGTAGCCGCCTGATGCGTCCGCGTCGATCAGTTCGGTCGTGTCGGTGTACTCGCCTGCGGTGAACCGCGTGTACCCGTGGGCGTGCGGTCCGGCGATCCGTGGGTTCGTGCCGGGGAAGTAGGTGTCGCGCAGGTTGAGCCGACGGACGATCCGCCGGTCGACTTCGTCGTACCAGGTCCGGCCGGTGACGGCCTTGATGACCAGGCCGACGAGGTCGTAGCCGGTGTTGGAGTAGCTCCAGCCCTCCCCCGGCTGGAAGTCGGGTGCGTGGCTCAGCCCGGCCCGCACGATCTCCTCCTCGGTGTGGATGAGGTACCGGCGTTCGTAGTACTGCTGCGCGTTCTCGATGTTCGGGAAGTAGCCGTCGTAGATGCCGGCGGTGTGCTGCAGCAGGTGCCGGACGGTGATCCGCCGGCCGTCGTACCCGTTGCCTTGCACGAGACCCGGCAGCCACTTCTCGACCGGGTCGTCCAGGCCCATCCGCCGCTCGGCGACCAGTTGCAGTACGACGGTCGCCACCAGCGTCTTGTTGGTGCTGCCGATCCGGAACCGGCCATCTGGTCGCGGCGGCCGCTCGGTGTCCAGGTCGGCCACCCCGCTGACCGCCGTACGCGACCCGTGCGGTGACGTCTCCCGAGCCAGTACGCCGGTGACGCCGACGGCCCGGATCGCGTCGGCATCCCGCTGCAACGTGGATCGCCCGGCCACGGCATTCGCCGGTACGACGGACGCCGCGAGCGTCACCGCGATCGTCAGGATCAAAGCCCTCATCAGCCCTCCAGTAGGTCAAGCATTTGCCTGGAGGTTTTCAGCGCCGGGGAATTCTCACCATCGCCCACGGACCCGGACAGTGGTAGCGCGAACGCTACCGGTGAGGATCAAACGATTGTTCTTCGGCGGAAAGTGAGGAATCGACTGCGGCCCGCGATGCCCTTGGCCAGAACGAGATTCTCATCACCTGAGCAGTACTCATTTATGCAGTGGTTCGGTTTAAGCTGCACGGAAATATCCGCCACCGGGGAATCTGGGGAGGGACCTTTGCCGTGACACCCGTGGATCACCGGAGGCCGCCCGCCCGCGCCGCCCGGAGACAGCAGAAGAGCCCTTCCCGGCAGAGTCATTCCCAGCACAGCGTCCATGCGCGCAAGCCCCAGCGCTCGCACAGCGCGGTCGGCGCGGCGATCGTGGCCGCCGCCGCGATGGTCGCCGTGTTCGCGTTCATCCTGACCCGGGGCGCATCGACCCCGACCACCGACGAGGGTCTGGGAGCAGGCGCCGCGGCAAACGGCGGTGGCGGAGCACCGGTGGCGAGCGTGCCGACCCAGAGCACGGATCCATCTCCGTCGGTGAACACGTCCAAGGCGGATCGCAAGCCGCCGGCCTCCTCGGTCGCGCCGAAGACCAAGGCAGAGACGAGCGCGACGCCGAACACCGGACCGACCTCGCCGGCCTTCAAGCGCGGCCAGTGGATCGTGGTGATCGAGAAATACCCGACCGACGTCGGGATGGCCGCGGACCAGACCGCCAAGGACTTGGCCATCAAGATGATCAGAGCCGGCATCCCGGCGAAGGCGATGCTGGTCGACGGGCAGTACCCGGGGATCGCCAACAGCTCCCTGGAGCCGGTCACCGACACCTGGATCGTCTATCTGGGTCCGGGCACCTCGTCGGCGCAGATGCTCGACATGTGCTCCGCACCGAAGACACAGCGCGCCTACCCGAGCCCGGCCTGCCCCACCTTCGAGCCAGCCGGTGCGCCCAACTAAACGACAGGGTCAGTAGCCAGTCGGGCGTGCAGGTGAGAGTCGTGCCGCTCGCCGGTCGGCTCGACGAAGAACTCGCGCATGGTGCCTTCCAGCTGGAACCCTGCGCGTACGGCGACATGGCATGAGCCCTCGTTGACGAGGGCGTGGTCCAGCGACAGCCGATGCAGACCCAGTCCGTCCTTGGCGAACGCCCAGCGCGCTGCCGCATCCAGTGCGCGAGCGGCGAGCCTGCGGCCGCGTGCGGCCGGGCTGACCCAGTACGCGACGACTGCCTGATCAGGCAGGCGGTTGACCTCGCGGACGGACACCGTGGCGAGCACGTAGTCGCTGGACGCGTCCGCAACCGC
This sequence comes from Kribbella sp. CCNWLW201, assembly GCF_037203805.1. NCBI lineage: Bacteria > Bacillati > Actinomycetota > Actinomycetes > Propionibacteriales > Kribbellaceae > Kribbella > Kribbella sp. CCNWLW201. The sequence continues at coordinate 1,456,220 of NZ_JBBCBQ010000001.1, forward strand.
GAAGACCGCGTTGCCACGCGCCCAGCCGTCGACCCGTGTCTCGAGCCACCGTTTCGCCCGCTGGTCCGCGGGCGTGCGGATCACCGCCGTACCTGCGGTCCAGCGAAGGATCTGCGGATCCTGCAGCGCTTCAGCGACCGCCGGCTCGTCCGACCACGCGAACGGGCGCAGGACGATGTCGTCCAGCTCGATGCGGTGTGGCTCGAGCCGCTGGCTCACTGCTTGTGCGGCTCGTTCGCGTGCAGTAGCGGGGCCTGGTGAGCGTGCTGGCCAAGCTGCTGTACGCCGGTGACCAGACCGCCGGTCAGGTCACCAGTGGCGAACGAGGTCTGCATGGCCAGCGCGGCCAGACCGGCCGAGGTGTCCGAGAGCTGCCGCTTCGCGAGGGCACCGGTGACGATCTCCAGCCGGCGTCCGGCCGGGTCGACGTACACCAGGACCGAGTGGTCCGGGTCGTCCAGCTCGTTCAGCAGCTCGAGGGCGAACGGCCGGGTCTCGGAGTCGGCGCCGCCGACGTACACGGAGAAGTGCAGGCCGGAGACCTCCTCGGCGTGCCGGACCGCCCTCTCGATGTCGTAGAGCTGGTCGGGGTTGAAAGCGTCACCAGCTGGCACTTGCGCCTCCGGTCGAACGGGCGACGCCGGAACCGGCGGTCGCGGTGGTCCCCGGTGCACCTGGCAGCTCGGGCAGTTTGGCCGGGTCGGGCTTGGTCGCGGTCGGCCCGTTGATCCAGACCGGCGGAGCCCACCAGGACAGGCCTGGGCGGTACCGCGGTCCGTTCGCGATCGACGGCGCGAAGACCAGCAGCGCCACCACCGCGATGACCAGTGCGGGGATGCCGACGAAGATCAGCAGGCTGTGCCCGGAAACTTCAGTGATCACACCCAGAGCCTAATCCCCCGGCTCCCCGCACCAGTCAGCGCCTCTCAGCAACCGCCGCAGTTGTAGTACGTCACATCCCAGTGATTGCTCTCGAGCGCGTAGATGTTGCCTGCGCCGCTGCGCCACTGAGCGGCTCCGTCACCACGGTCCGCGATCCGGGTGAAGGTGTTCCGGATGTAGTTGCCGACACAGGTGTAGAGCGAGAAGTCGACCTTGTACCCGTTGCGGTGGCTGTAGGTTCCGCTGGCGTGGCCGACCTCGGTGCCGCCGGTGAGGTTGATGGCGCATCCACTCGCCTGCTTCAGCGTGCGGACGCCGTACACGGTGGTGTCGTTGATGTTGGTGAAGGACGTGCAGGTCGGGTTGTTCCAGTCGGAACAGTTGCCGCTGGACGACCAGGTGATCCCGGCGGCCCGGAAGATCGCGGTCGCCTGCGAGTGCGTCATCTTGGTGACCGCGGCGGCCTGCTCGACGGCGACCACGCCGGGCAGCAGTCCGGCGAGTACGGCGACGACCGGAACGAGAACCCGGCGGAGCAGAGTCTTCATGGGGACACTCCTTGAAATAGGGGCGGTTATTTCAAGGAGTGCACTGCCCAGGAAAGATATTGACGAAACGTCAGGCTGAATCAGAAACGAACATCCGAACACTGGTAGAAGGCATTCGCCGTGTCGTGAATGGTCCAGACGGCGAGGATCATGTGCCGCCCGGTCCGGCCGGACGGAACGGTGCCGGGATGACTGACGTTGTTGGCCGGCCGGCCGCCGTTCATGGTGACGGTCAGGAACGGATTCAGGTCGAGCGCCGAGCGGGTCAGCGGAGCGTTCTGATTCCAGCCCTGCTTGGTGATGTAGTACTTGAAGTCCGTGGTGGCGTGCGGTGCGGTCAGGTACCAGCGGAAGTTGTAGTTCTGACCGGCCGGCAACTGCTCCGCCGGCCACGCTCCCCCACGCTGATCATCCAGCTGGGCGAACTGGGCCAGCCCGGCGGAGCAGAGCTTGCCGTCGGCCGGACCGGCCGCCGGGAAGCCCTTCGGGCCTTCGACACTCTGCGGCTCCCACTGGATCTGGCCGCAGTTCTGGACGGTGCCGTTCTGGCAGTGCTTGGCGCGACTGGTCGGCCCGGTGGTGTAGCCGTGGCCGTACGCCAACGGGACAGAGGTGCTGACCGTCAGCGCCAGGGCACCGACGGCGATTCCGGCCAGGCTGAGTTTCCGTGCTCGCAGCATGCGGACAACTCCTTCAACTGTTGGGGCGGAAAGACAGTGAAGGAAGGCGCCTTCTCAAGAGATAGAAAACAACCGTTCAAATCTATTGTCAACAGCTCGTGACCGAGCGGTGACTAAATGTTGAGGGCGCCGATCAACCGGCGAAGACGCTGGTTGTTCGGCAAATCCTCGATCAGCACCGGCGACCCGTCCGGTCCACCGAGCGGCACCCGCCAGTTCGGGTACTCATCCGTGGTGCCCGGCTGGTTCTGGGTACGACGCTCACCCACGGCATCCGTCAGCGCCACACCGACCAGCTTCGCCGGGGTGTGAGCGACGTACCGGTGAAGCGCCTCGACGATGCGCTCGACGTCGCCGTCGGTGTTGCTCAGCAAGTGCCGCTCGCGCAGGGCGTTGAGCCACGAGTCCCGGTCGGCCTCGTCCACCTCGAGTTCCTCGGCGACTGGCCTGGTCAACAGGCCGAGCTGGTTGCGCAGCTCCACGTGGTCGCCGGCCAGGTAGCCGGCCGTCGGAGGCAGGTCGTGGGTGGTCACAGTCGCCAGGCACAGCTCACGCCAGCGCTCCGGTGCCAGTGGCTTCCCGTCAGCGTCTCGCTCGAACCACAGCACCGACGTACCGAGGATGCCGCGCTCGGTCAGGTAGTCGCGCACCCACGGCTCCACCGTGCCGAGGTCCTCCCCCACCACGGTCACACCGGCCCGGGTGGCCTCCAGAACGAGGATGCCGACCAGCGCCTCGTGGTCGTACCGGACGTACGTGCCCTCGGTCGGGCGCTCCGGCGACGTCACCCACCAGAGCCGGAACATGCCGAGGATGTGGTCGATCCGCAGCCCACCGCCGTGCCGCATCACCGCACGGACCAGGTCCCGCCAGGCGGCGTACCCGGTCTCGGCCAGCGCGTTCGGGCGCCACGGCGGCTGCGACCAGTCCTGGCCCTGCTGGTTGAACGCGTCCGGCGGAGCACCGACGTGGATACCGGGTGCCAGCACATTCTGCAGCGCCCACGCGTCCGCACCGTCCGGATGTACGCCGACAGCCAGGTCATGTACGACGCCCAGCGACATGCCGGCCGCCTTGGCCCGGGCCTGCGTGCGGGCGAGCTGCTCGTCCAGCTGCCACTGCAGCCAGCAATGGAACTCCACCGCGTCCGGGTTCTCGTTGCGGAAGGCAACGACAGCCGGAGCGGTCGGCTCCCGCAGTTCCTCAGGCCACTTGCTCCACTCCGGCCCGTGGACGTCGGCGATCGCGGCCCAGGTGGCGAAGTCGATCAGCCCCTGGCTCTCCCGGTCGCAGTAAGCGCCGTACTCCGCTATCCGCCCGATCGACGGCCTGACACCGAACAGGAGTTGCAGTGCCTCCCGCTTGGCCGCCCACACGGTGTCGCGGTCCAATGCGGTCGGGTCCTCACTCAGCGCCCGGGTCTGCAGGCTCAGGGCCCGGACTCGATCCCGCTCGGCCGGCGCGAGGTCGCCGTACTCGTCGATGTCCTCGATGCGGAGGTAGATCGGGTTGCCGAAGCGCCGCGAGGCCGGCAGGTACGGCGAGGGCTCCATCCGCCCGGCGGTCTCCGCGGCGTGCAGCGGGTTCACCAGCACGAAGCCGGCGCTCAGGTCGGTGGCGGACCAGGCAGCCAGATCGGCGAGGTCGTGGAGGTCGCCGATGCCCCAGGACCGGCGGGAGCGGACGGAGTACAGCTGAAGCACCCAGCCCCAGGTGCGGTGAAGCTTCTCCGGCTCCAGCTTGCGTGGGGTGACGATGAGCGTGCTGACCGAGATCTCCGGGCTGCCGCCGATCCGCGCGCACAACCGGTGGTAGCCGATCGGCAGGTCGCCCGGGAGCTGGAACGTCGCCTCACCGACCTGGATGCCGTCGATCCACTCCGGCTCGACCCAGTGGTCCTGCTGCACGACGTCCCGCCGGTGCCCGCCATCCTCCAGGTCCACCCACACCTCGGCGGTGGACCCGTGCGGCAGGTGTACGGCGAACCAGGGCGTCCAGCCCTCCCGCATCACCAGGGTGGGTGGCAGCGTACGACGCCAACGCGCCTGGCGGTGTGCGTCCAGCGCCTCGGCCGCCTTCTCCGGCGTGGAAGCGTCCACACCGAGTGCGGCGAGTACGGCGGCCACCACCTCGGTGGAGACGATCACATGCTCGCCCTGCCAGTTCCAGTACTCCGTCGCCACGCCATGGGCAACCGCTAGCTCGACAAGGGCCGGAGTAGGAGCAGTCACCTCAGCGAGTCTGCCGCATCAACCGCCCTTCTGCGTAACGCCGCGCGCCGTAGGTGGTGGCTGGACCATCAGACACCGCTTGGTTACCGGTTCGCGCGTCTGCGACTCAGCAGGAGTACTGCGACCAGCAGGACCGCGGCGGCGACCACCAGACCGATCGCCACGCCGGCCATGTTGTCTGTGAGCTGGTAGAGGGCGGTCGGCCAGATGACGAGGAGGATCGCGCAGCCCACCACCGCGTACGCCGACGCGTGCCGGCGACCGTAGGCGACCAAGAGGGCGGCCGGACCGGCGGTGCCGACGGCCAGCGCCATGATCTCGCCACGGTCCTGGATCAGCCAGCAGATCGACGAACTGAACATCGCCGCCCCGGCCAGCGACCACGCGGTCACCTGGTCCCGGAACAGTCCGAGCATCGCCATCACGAACGCGACCAGGATGAAACCGGTCCCGGCGATGCCCGCGCTGTTGTCCGCCGTCCCGGTGTCCGGAGTGAGGACATCTGCCGTGATCACCAACACACCGACGGCCAGGATCGCAAAGGTTGCCACTAGCAACGATGAGCCGGCCAGCCACCACAGCCCGGCCGCGGCCAGCGCGAGCGCGACGGCGACCCCGACGATGCGACCGGTCTCGCCTTCGATCGCGACGTACACGGCGAACCCGGCCACGCAGCATCCCAGCGACGCCAGCGCCGAACTGAGCTGCTCGTTGCGCCGCAACACGCCGAGGACCGCCGCCACGCCGAGCAGGATCACGGCGGCGCTCGTACCGGTGCTCACGCGGGCAGCGCGCCCCATCTCACCCCAGTTCGCCACAGTGAGCAGTGCGACCGCACCAAGGAGTAACGCCCCGCCGATGTAGCCGAGCACCTCGATCAGCGCACTCGAGTGCGTCGCCGTCGGCGGAGTCTTGGGCTTGGGAGGCGGCTCGGCCTCGGGTTGCGGCCGGGCTCGTCCGGGGTCGGCCAGCGCGGCCGTGACCTCGGCGTCCGCGGCGTCCCGCAGCGCGTCGGCCTGGTACTGGCGCAGCACACCCGCGCTCACGAGCCTGGACAGCTCGTCATCCAGCCGGCTGGGCATGCGATCGTCTCCCTTGTCAGCCTTACTAAGATCGGGCGGCGAGATGCCTATTCTGACCAGCTACCCCGTGTCCTTAGTCAGTCACCCCCTGTTTTCGCTGCCGGAGGCCTTCCCGACCTTCTTCCGGTACGGCAACGACGGCAACCTGGAGGTGACCGACCAGATCGTCGTCGTCCCGGCCCGGATCGCCGGGCTGATCATCGGCTTCTTCGTGCTCCGATGGGTCCTGCACAAGGTGATCCGCCGGTTCGCCCGCCGGACCGGGAACGGTGCCGTCGCCGGCGTGCTGTCGAAGTCGAAGATCGGCCAGGGGTTCGTCGAGAACACACTGGCCAACGAACGCCGGACCCAGCGGGCCGAGACGATCGCCTCGCTGTTGTGCAGCGCCGTGACGATCGTGCTGAGCGCCGTCACGGTGGTGATGGTGCTGGCCGAGCTGGGCTTCAACATCATGCCGGTGATCGCGTCGGCGAGCATCATCGGTGTCGCCCTCGGCTTCGGCGCGCAGACACTGGTCAAGGACTTCCTGGCCGGCGTCTTCATGATCTTCGAGGACCAGTACGGCGTGGGCGACCTGATCGACATGGAGAAGGCGACCGGTGTGGTCGTTGCGGTCGGCCTGCGGATCACGACCCTGCGCGGCGACGACGGCACCACCTGGTACGTCCGCAACGGCGAGGTCCTCCGGATCGGCAACCTGACCACCCGCGACCCCGAAAGCACCGCGCCCTCCGGCGTCGGCAGCGCGGCTGAAAAGGCCGAAGAGGCTAAGCCGGACGACGAAAATGTGGTGACCGGAACACCGGACGGAAGCCGAGCTTCAGATACAGCCGCTCAGCGGCCGAGCCCTCGACGACCTGCAAGGTGAGCCGCCCGCCGGCCGCATCCCGCCGCGCCTGGCCCAGCAACCTCGTGGCCAGGCCTCTCCCCCGGTACGCCGGTTTGGTCGCGACCGCGTAGATGCCGTAGACCTCCCCGGTCCGGAACACCAGCGTGATCGAGGCCGGGTCGCCGTCGACCCGGAGCAGGTAGAAGGACTGATCCGGGTTCGCATAGTTGTGGAGCGCCATCTCCCGGAGCTTCTGCCGCCACCAGCCGATGTCCGGATCGTCCTCACCCAGGAAGGCGGCGGCCTGTACCTCGGCGAAGGCCACCGCGTCCTCGTCCGTGCTGACGGCGTCCAGCGGGTCACTCTGGTCCGGCTCGTCTGTTGACTCCATGTGCACCAGCACCTCGGCCGGCTCGAACCCGGCGGCCGTCAGCCGCTGCTCCCACCCGTAGCCGCTCCACGGCACCAGCCGCACGGCCGAAATCCCGTCCGGAATCTCGGCAGCCGCCGTCAGCGGGATCCAGCAGGAGAAGAAGTCGTCCTCGCCGACCACCTCGATGCCGGCATCGGCACGCCGTACTTCACCCCGGTGGGCGGCCAGGAAGGCCAAGTGGTTGTCGAGCAGCGCAACGTCATCTGGCACAGGCGCAGTATGCGCCCGGTCGCCCGGCGCCGTCTGGCGGGAACACGACAACGGCCCGCCACCTGCTGCCTCGGGTGCTCCCCCATCAGCACGCCGCCCGCGCAGAGAAGCTGCGCGGGCGGCGGGTCGGTACCGCTCAGGCGGTGAAGCTGACCTCGAGCGTGATGGGGGCAGCGAGCGCCTGGGAGACGGGGCAGTTCTTCTTGGCGTCCTCGGCGTACTGGGCGAACTCGTCGGCGGTCAGGCCGGGGACCTTGCCGTTCACCGAGAGGTGGCTGCCGGTGATGCCCTCGCCCGGGACGAAGGTCACGGCGGCGGACGTGTCGAGCGACTCCGGCGCGTGGCCGGCCTTGGCCAGGATGTTCGAGAGCGCCATGTTGTAGCAGCTCGAGTGGGCGGCGCCGAGCAGCTCCTCCGGGCTGGTCCTGCCGCTGGCCTCGGGCTCGGTGCGGGCGGCCCAGGTCACGTCGAAGCTGCCGAGGCCCGACGACTCGAGGGTGACCTGACCGGCCCCCTCCAGCAGCGAACCTTCCCAGTGGGCCTTGGCGGTACGGGTTGCGGCCATGCTCGTGTTGTCTCCTTCGAAGAGAGGTTCAGCGGCCGGACACGTCGATCGCGCCCGGGTACTGCGGTTCGTCGGTGTTCACCATGCTGTGCGCCGCCATCACCATGTAGGTCCAGATCTCCTCGTCCCGATCCGGTGGCAGTGCGATCTCGTCCAGCGCGGCACGCATGTGGCCGAGCCAGCGGTCCCGGGCGCTCGGGGTGACGGCGAACGGGGCGTGCCGCATCCGCAGCCGGGGGTGCCCGCGCTGCTCGGAATACGTCCGTGGGCCGCCCCAGTACTGCTCCAGGAACATCCGGAAGCGCTCCTCGGCCGGGCCGAGGTCCTCCTCCGGGTACATCGGGCGCAGCTCCGGGTCGGCGGCGACGCCGCGGTAGAAGGCAGCCACCAGCCGGTGGAACGTCTCTTGCCCGCCGACAGCGTCGTAGAAGCTCAGTTGCTCAGTCATAACAACCCCAGTGTCTCAAGCCGTCATAACGTGCCCGAGCAGGGCGTCCCGTTCGCCGTCCGCGAGCGGCCGCTTGACGTGTGTCTCACCGTCCACGGTGACGATCACCGACACCGCCTTCGCGTACACGTCCTCGCTCTCCCCGCTCCGGTCGACGATCCTCGAGCCGAGCGTGTACGACGTCGTACCGACGGACTCCACCCACACGTCGACGTCGTACGGCGGATGCCTGAGCAGGATCGGTCGCAGATAGTCGACGGTCTGGCTGACCAGGACACACGGGTGATCGGCGAAGAAGTCGCCCGTCGTACCGATGACCTCGGACAGGAAGGCGATCCGGGCCTCCTGCAGGTAGTCGAAGTACCGGACGTTGTTGACGTGGTCGTAGGAGTCGATGTCGGACCACCGGACCAACACCGGATGTGTGAAGGTCATGCGCCCACCAGTTTCGTCAGGGCCTCGCGTTCGACCGGGCTGATCCGGCGCAGGCGGTTGGCGGCGAAGTCGAACGGGACCAGCCGGGTCCGTGCCTCGACGTACGTCGTCCGCTCCGGCTCAGCGTCCAGGATCTCGTAGTCGACGGTGAACGAGGCGGCCTTGATCTCGCTGATCCACAGCTCGATCCGGACCGGTTCCGGCCGGAAGTGCAGCGGCGCGCGGTAGTGCACCTCGTGCCGGGCCACCAGCAGGCCGGTCTCGAGGAGCTCGGCGCCGAGCTCTTTGGCGGTCCGGAACAGGAAGTCGACCCGGGCATCCTGCAGGTAGTCGACGTACCTTCCGTTGTTCACATGGCCGAGGGCGTCCTGGTCACCCCATCGCAGCGGGCAGTGATACACGTGGCGGTTCTCACCGGTGCTGTGATCATCCACACGGCGATCATCGCATCCTGGGTCCTCCCGGCGTGACGGAGCGTGGGTAATGTCATCCCCGGTATCACAGAGCCGTGAGCATGGACCGATGGGAGCAGGCGATGACGCAACAGCGGGTGGCGATCGTGACCGGGGCGGCCCGGGGAATCGGCGCGGCCGTCGCGCAGCGGCTCGCCAAGGACGGGAACGCGGTTGCCGTCCTCGACCTCGACGAGGGTGCCTGCGAGGCCACCGTGAAGGCGATCACCGAGGCCGGTGGCAAGGCGATCGCGGTCGGCTGCGACGTCAGCAAGTCCGACCAGGTCACCGCCGCGGTCGAGCGGGTGGTGTCCGAGCTGGGCGCACCGACGGTCCTGGTGAACAACGCCGGCGTGCTGCGCGACAACCTGCTGTTCAAGATGTCCGAGGACGACTGGGACACGGTCATGTCGGTACACCTCAAGGGCAGCTTCCTGATGTCCAAGGCCTGCCAGGCCCACATGGTCGAGGCCGGCTACGGCCGGATGGTGTTCCTGTCCTCGACCTCGGCGCTGGGCAACCGCGGCCAGGCGAACTACGCGTCCGCGAAGGCCGGCCTGCAGGGGCTGGCGAAGACGCTGGCGATCGAGCTGGGCAAGTTCGGCGTCACCGCGAACGCGATCGCGCCGGGGTTCATCGAGACCGACATGACGGCGGCCACCGCGGCCCGGGTCGGCGTCGACTTCGAGGAGTTCAAGAAGGCGACCGCCGCGACCATCCCGGTGAACCGGACCGGTACGCCGGACGACATCGCCGCGGCCGCGTCGTTCTTCTGCAGCGAGGAGGCCGGTTTCGTCTCCGGCCAGGTCCTGTACGTCGCCGGCGGACCGCGAAACTAAAGGGAGCAGCAGATGGCGCAGTCGTTCACCGGCATCGACGAGGTCGTGCACGCGGTCGGCACCCAGCTGGGCGAGACCGAGTGGCTGGAGATCACCCAGGAGCAGGTGAACACGTTCGCCGACGCGACCGGCGACCACCAGTGGATCCACGTCGACGTCGAGCGCGCGAAGAAGGGCCCGTACGGCGGCACGATTGCGCACGGCTATCTGACCCTCAGCCTGATCGCGCGCTTCGGTGACGAACTGTTCTCGATCAGCGGTGTCACCGCCAAGCTCAACTACGGTGTCAACAAGGTCCGCTTCCCGGCTCCGGTCCCGGTCGGCTCCCGTGTCCGCGCCAGTGCGTCGATCTCGAACACCGCCGAGACCCCGGCCGGCATCCAGGTCTCGCTGAATTGGGTGATCGAGATCGAGAACTCCACGAAACCCGCCTGCGTCGCGGAGACCGTCGTACTGCTGGTGCCTTAGAGCGGGCAGATCAGCACTGCGTGGGTGGCGACGCGGTAGTAGCCGAGCCATTCGTTGACCGCGATCATCGGGGTGTTGCCGTCGTAGTTGGCGGTGTAGGCGGCCTGCACTCCCGCGTCGGCGGCCCGGCGCAAGGCAGCACACTTGACCAGCTTGGCCAGGCCGCGACCGCGGTACTCGGGCATCGTCGCCGTCATCTTCGACCAGATCCTGGTGTGGTCGCCGTTGCCCAGGGTGAACGCGATCACCTGGTCGTGGTAGACGGCCGCCATGCTCAGCTCGAGCACCATTGCCGGTGACTTCCAGACGCCGGCGAGCCAGTCGTCGTACGGCCGGGTGGTGATCTTCGCGTCACCCGGTTTGGTGCGCTGGGCGACCAGATCCGCCTCGTAGAGCCGGCGCGGGTCGACCTCGTTCAGCGGTGTGAGGTTCACTCCGGTCGGCACTCCGGGGAGGTCTGGTGCCTTCCGCGGATCGATCCCGGCGTAGTGCACCTGCCGCGTCTGCCGGTAGCCCCAGCGCGCCGCCCACTCGACCGTCGACGGGTCGGCGAACACCCGCGCGCTCGTCGCCCCGGCCGATCGCAGCTCCTCGTGCGTTGCCTCCAGCAACTTCGCACCGATGCCCCGGCCGCGGTGGTCCGGCCGGACCAGCACCCGCAGCTGCCCGGCCAGCGGATCTGATCCCGCGATCAGCTCCGTCAACGCCCAGCCGACCACCTCGCCCGCGTCCACAGCGGCGAAGGTGCCCCGGCCCGGAACGGGAGCAGACGCCAGCCCGCGCTGGAGCGCCGAGGCCGTGACCACCAGGTACGGCGCATGCGCGTCGTGCAACGCGATCGCGCCTTCCACATCCCCCGGCTCAGCACGCCTGATCTCCATGCGAACTCCTTCGGCGAAGTTCTCCGGAACATAACGCGGTACCTGGTGCGTACCGAATGCGAAACCGATTACAGCTCTGTCTCAGCGCATTCTTTACGCGCCTCGAAGATCAGCCGCCGAGCGGTCGCAGCAGTCCCATCTCGGTCTGCACCCGGCGGTAGCCGAGCCAGTTGTTGATGGCAAGCATCGGGCCGTTCTCGTCGTCGTTCGACGTGTAGGCGGCGGTGATCCCGGCCGCGGCGCAGCGACGCAGCGCGACCGACTTCACCAGCTTCGCCAGCCCACGGCCCCGGTACGACGGAATGGTCCCGGTCATCCCCGACCAGGCCCGGTCACTGTCGGTTTCGACCGCGGTGAAACAGGCCACCTCGTCACCGGCCAGCGCGGCGATGCTGAGCGACTTGTCGAGGGACGGACCGTTCCAGATCTCCTCGAGCCAGCGGTCGTAGTCGATCGAGTCGAGCGGAGAGTCACTCGGTTCGTCCAGTGTCGCGACCGAGTCGGCGACGTACGCCTGCCGCGGGTCCAGCTGATCCATCGTCACCAGCTCGATGCCGTCCGGGGTCGGCGGCTGGTCCGGCAGGACGCGTGGATCGACGCGCGAGAAGTGCATCTGCCGCGTTCCGTCGTACCCGCGATTGCGGGCGAACTCGAGGCCGTCGGGATGCACGAAGGCTCGCGCCCGGACCGCGCCGACCTCACCGAGGTGCTGGTGCAGCCGATCCGCGAGCGCACTTCCGATGCCCTGCTTGCGATGGTCCGGATGGACGTAGATCGCGACGTGGCTCTGCCCCGGTTCGCTGGTCCAGATGTTCAGCCCAGCCGTTCCCAACGCGACCAACTCACCGCCCGACTCCGCGACGAGAGCGAGGAAACGCTCACTCGGCGCCGGCGCGGTGATCATGTGCCGGGTGGCCGCCGGCGACATCACCTTGTACGAGTAGACCGCGCGCCGTACCGCAGTCACCGCGTCGGCGTCGTCACCCACGGCCGACCGGATCCTCACCCCTGTCGTCATGCCCGGACCCTAACCAGCAGGTGGGTCGGCCGCCACGGAATAACGGCCGGCGACGAACAGCAACGCGATCGCAACAGGTGCGCGCTCACTGTGATTCTGCCGTGTACCCGACTGGCACTAGAGTGGCCCGGTGCTGTTGGACTGATCGCCCCGACCGCCGGAAGTGCCATCGTGCTGGGACACGACGTGGTCACCGGCGGCGGGCGGCCCGCGGGCCCTTGACAGACCCCGGGTGCGACAGGAGTAAATGGCCAACATGCACATGACTGATGGAGTGGCGGCCGCCGAAGTGCTGGCCGGTCTGATGGTGTCCGACCAACCGCGGCCCGAGTTCACCAAGGCGTTCGAGCCCTTCGCACCGTTGATCGGCAGCTGGGATCTCGATGTCAGCTGGTACGACGACGCCGGCAACGTCACCCGGCAGACCAAAGGTGAATGGCATTTCGCCTGGGCCCTCGACGGCCGTGCGGTCGCCGACATCTGGATCACTCCCAGCCGGGCTGCCCGTGCAACCGACGGCGACGGCGAATGGGGTCTCACGATCCGCATCCACGACCCGGAGCTCCAGGCCTTCCGCTCCACCTGGATGGGTCCGAAGCACGCCTTCGTGATGACGTTCATCGGTCACCCCGGCGAGAACTCCATCACCCTCGACGCCCGCGAACCTCTCGCCACCAAGACCCGCTGGATCTTCACCGACATCAGCGAGACGGGCTTCCATTGGCGCAACGAGGACGAAGATGCCGACGGCACCGTCATCGTCCGCCAACGCTTCGTCGCGACCCGCCCAGCTCAGCCGTAGAGCTCGAGAGCCGCGGTGGCGAGCTCCAGCATGCGTTCGCGTATCTCGGGCGGCTCCAGCACCTCGACATCGGTGGCGAACCCCAGTAGCACGCCACACGCCGCCTCACGCACCCGGAAGTGCATGGCGAGGTGCGGCCACTCGTCGTCCGACGGCACGTCTCGCGCCTGTTCTCCCTTGGCCAGCATCGGCGTGGCAATCCGCCGTACCTGATCAACCCGCTCCGGTCGCACCCGCACGACCACCTCCACCCCGACCGGCAGGTTCTGCTCGAGTCCGGAGCGCAGGCGATCCCACTCCGCCTGCAGGTCCAGGTCGATCGGCCGATCAGCGAGTTCTTCGAGTACGTCGACCTGCTGCACCCGTGACACGCGATACATCCGCGCTACCCCACGATGCGCCGCGACCAGATACCACCGGCCGGCCTGCTCAACCAGCCCCCACGGATCGACCGTACGACGCTGAGGCCGCCCAGCACTCGCCGACGCGTACAGCACTCGCACCCGTCTCCGAGTCACCACCGCTTGCCGCAGTACCGGCAGAGCTCCGGTGTCCTCGATCTCCGCGAACCAGCGGCGACGGTCCACCACGATCGCACCCGACAACGCCTCGGCATCATCCTGAAGCGCCAGCGGCAGCGTCGACGACAGCTTGCCCATCGCGGACTGCAACGCGTCCCGCAGCCCGAGCTCCTCCGACAGCGCGGCCCGCCCCGACCAGGCGAACAACGCCTGCGCCTCCCGCGGCGTCAGACCGCTCACGTCAGCGCGATATCCGGGCAGCAGCACACACCCGCCATTGCGACCGCGCTCGGTGTACACAGGTACGCCGGCCGCAGACAAGGCCTCCATGTCCCGCATCACCGTCCGCGTGGAGACCTCCAGCCGCTCGGCCAGCTCCCGCGCACTCAACCGCGCATGCCGCTGCAGCAACAGGATGATCTGCAACAACCGGTCCGCTCGCACAAGGCCAACAATATGGGACAGAAGATGTCTTATATAGGGCGCGAGGCTGTCACCATGACAGATCTCGTGAACGATCCTCGCCCCATGTTCATCGTCGCCCTGGACCAGACCCAGCGACTGATCGACACCGTCGGACCAGCCGACCTTGCCCTGCCCACCCCGTGTCCCGAGTACGACGTACGCACCCTGCTCGGGCACCTGCTCACTGTTGCCGCCCGCGTCTCTCTGGCCCTGAACGGTGGCAATCCGCTCGAGATCCCAACGGTCACGACCGGTGTCGACGACGTGCCCGCCGCTTTCAAAGAACGTCGTACGGCGATCGACGAGACCCTCTCGGATGACGCCGTACTGACCAAGATCTGCAAGTTGCCGTGGGCAACGCTCCCCGGCTCGGCCGCGATCGCGGCGTACACCGGTGAGCTCGCCACCCACTCGTGGGACCTGGCGAAGGCGACGAACCGCCTGGATCTGCTGGACGACGCGATCGCCACGCACTGCCTACCGCTGGTCCGCAAGTTCCTGCCGGCCGAGCCGCGCGGCGGCGACCACATCCCGTTCGGCCCCGTCGTACCGGTCGCCGACGACGCATCGCCATACGACCGGCTGGCCGCCTGGCAAGGCAGGCAGCCGTAAGCGCTAGCCGACGATCCCGCCGTTGAGGGTGAGGCCGCCGTCGATGGTGATGGTCTGGCCGGTGATCCAGGACGCCTCGTCCGACAGCAGGAACCACACCAGCGAGGCCACGTCCTCCGGCGTACCCAGCCGTTGCAACGGGTACGTCGAGGCGACCTTGTCCTCACGGCCTTCGTAGAGGGCTCCGGCGAACTTGGTCTTCACCACCGCCGGAGCCACTGCGTTGACCCGGATCTCCGGAGCCAGCTCGACCGCCAGCTCGGCCGTCACCCGGGACAGCATCGCCTTGGTCGCGCCGTACCAGCCGATCCCCGGTGACGGCGACAGGCCGGCCACCGAGGACAGGTTGACCACCGCACCGCCGTGAGCGCGCATCCACGCGTCCCGGCAGGCCTTCACCCAGGCGATCGTGGCCAGCACATTGGTGTCGACCATCTTGGTCGCGACCACCGGGTCGACATCGAGCAGCTTGCCGTAGATCGGGTTGATGCCGGTGTTGTTCACCAGCAGGTCCACCGACCCGTACGTCGCCACCGCGGCGGCGACCACACTCGCACGATGCTCCGGGTCGGCCGCCTTGCCCGCGACCGCGAAGGCGTGATCGCGGCCGCCGAGTGACTTCACCGCCTCATCGAGCGTCTCCTGGGTGCGGCCGGTGATGACGACGCGCGCGCCATCGGCCACCAGGCGCTGCGCGATCGCCAGCCCGATCCCCCGGGACGCTCCGGTGATGATCGCCGTACGGTTCTCCAAGGACATCAGCTGAGCCGCTCGAGGATGACTGCCATCCCCTGGCCGCCGCCGACGCACATGGTCTCCAGACCGAACTGCTTGTCCTCGAACTGCAGCCCGTTCACCAGCGTGGTCATGATCCGCGCGCCGGTCGAACCGAACGGGTGGCCGAGCGCGATCGCACCGCCGTGCACGTTCAGCTTGTCCTCGTCGATGCCGAGCTCACGCGCCGAGCCGATCACCTGGACCGCGAAAGCCTCGTTGATCTCGACCAGGTCGATGTCGTCGATGCTCATCCCGGCCCGGGCCAGCGCCTGCTTCGACGCCTCGACCGGTCCGAGGCCCATGATCTCCGGCGAGAGGCCGCTGACACCGGTCGACACGATCCGCGCCAGCGGGGTGAGACCGAGCTCGCGGGCCTTGGTGTCGCTCATGATCACGACCGCCGCGGCACCGTCGTTCAGCGGGCAGCAGTTGCCGGCCGTGACCGTGCCGTCCGGCCGGAACACCGGCTGCAGTTGGCTGACCTTCTCCAGCGTGGTGCCGGCCCGCGGGCCGTCGTCCTTGCTCACCACGGTCCCGTCCGGCAGCGTCACCGGGACGATCTCGCGGTCGAAGAAGCCGTTGCCGATCGCCTTCTCGGCCAGGTTCTGGGACCGGACGCCGAACGCGTCCTGATCAGCCCGGGTGATCCCCCTGAGCGTCGCCACGTTCTCCGCGGTCTGGCCCATCGAGATGTAGATGTCCGGGATCTGCCCGTCCTGCCGCGGGTCGTGCCAGGTGTCGTTGGTCTCGGCGTACTTCTCGGTCCGCTGCACCGCGTCGGCGAAGATCTGGTTGAACGAACTCGGGTCGCCGACCCCGGCCGAGCCGAAGTTCTTGTACCGCGACACGCACTCGACGCCGGCGCTGACGAAGACGTCGCCCTCACCGGACTTGATCGCGTGGAAGGCCATCCGCGCGGTCTGCGTCGACGACGCGCAGAACCGGTTGACCGTGGTCGCCGGCGTGTTGTCCCAGCCGAGCTGGACCGCGATCCGGCGGGCCATGTTGCCGCCGTGCTCGTCGTGCGGCTCCGCACACCCGACCGCCAGATCCTCGATCTGGTCGCCGGTGAGGCCCACCTTGCCGACCGCCGCCTGGATCATCTGTACGGCGAGGTCGTCCGGACGGATGTCCTTCAGCGACCCCTTGTACGCCCGGCCGATCGGCGACCGCGCGGTGGACACGATGACTGCTTCAGGCATCTCAGTTCCCTTTCAGAGGCCCAGGTCGCGGCCGATGAGTTCCTTCATGATCTCGTTGGAGCCGGCCCAGATCTTGGTCACCCGGGCGTCCCGCCAGGCGCGCGCCACCCGGTACTCGTTCATGTAGCCGTAGCCGCCGTGCAGCTGGACACAGGCGTCCAGGATCTCGTTCTGCACGTGGGCGCTCCACCACTTCACCTTGGCCGCGTCCACGGCCGACAGCCGGTCCTCGTCGTGGGCGACGATCGCGTTGTCGACGTACGCCTGGGTGACCTCGGCCTTGGTGACGAGCTCGGCGACCAGGAACTTGTTGTACTGGAACGAGCCGACCGACTGGCCGAACGCCTTGCGCTGCTTCACGTACTCGATCGTCTCGTCCAGGATCTGGGTGGCCTGCGCGATGTTCGACACCGCGGCGCCGACCCGCTCCTGGGCCAGCCGCTCCATCATGTGGATGAAGCCCCGGTCCACCTCGCCGAGCACGTTCTCGTCCGGTACGAACACGTCCTCGAAGAACAGTTCCGACGTACCCGACTCGGTCTGGCCGACCTTGTCCAGCTTGCGGCCGCGGGCGAACCCGTCCATGCCCTCCTCGATCACGAACAGGCTGATGCCCTTCGCGCCATTGGCGGGATCGGTGCGGGCGGCGGTGATGACCAGATCGGCCATGTCGCCGTTGGTGATGAAGGTCTTCGACCCGTTCACCACCCAGCCGCCGTCGACCTTCTTCGCCGTCGTCTTCAGCGCGGCCAGGTCCGAGCCGCCGGACGGCTCGGTCATCCCGATCGCGGCGATGTACTCACCGGAGCAGAACTTCGGCAGCCAGCGCTGCTTCTGCTCCTCGGTACCCAGATCCACCAGGTACGGCGCCGCACAGTCGAAGTGGATGCCGAAGCAGCTCGACAGCGACGCGGAGACCTTGGACACCTCCTCGGCGAACACCGCGTTGAACCGGTAGTCGCCGACACTCGAACCGCCGTACTCCTCCGGCACGTCCAGCCCGAGGAAGCCCTGCTTGCCGGCCTCGATCCAGGCGGCCCGGTCGATCGTCTTCTCCTCGAGGAACTGCTCCATCCGCGGCACCAGCGAGCGGTCGCAGTACTCCTTCGCACTGGCCCGGAAAGCGTGGTGGTCCTCGTTGAAGATGGCCCGTTCCATGGGACTCCCTGGAAGTGAGACAAATGGCTAAGCGCTTGCTTAGCTTCGCGTGGTTGGGGCAGGGTGTCAACGTGTCCGCAGTCACCAGCCCCCTCGTCTGGGAGCACGTCCAGCCGGCCGCCGCCCGCCGGCTGCTGACCGGCGCCATCGACGCGTTCGCCGAGCAGGGTTTCCAGGCCACGACCACCCGCGACATCGCGTCACGCGCGGGGATGAGCCCGGCCGCGCTCTACGTGCACTACCCGTCCAAGGAGCGCCTGCTCTTCGAGATCAGCCTCTACGGCCACCGTGCGGCCCTCGACGTACTGCGCTCCGCCGACACGGAGCCCTCGGCCGCGGATCGGTTGCGCTCGATGGTCGCGGCATTCACCTGCTGGCACGCCGAGCACCACACCATCGCCCGAGTGGTGCAGTACGAACTGGCCGCTCTCTCCCCCGAGCACCTGGCCGAGGTGGCGGCGATCCGGCGGTCCATCTCCGCACAGATCGAGCAGGTGCTGGCACACGGCGTGGAGGACGGCTCCTTCGCCGTCGACGACCTACCGGGTACGACGCTCGCCGTACTCTCCCTCGCCATCGACGTGGCCCGGTGGTACACGCCACACCGGGGCGACCCGGCAGCACTCGGCAAGCTGTACGCCGACCTCGCCCACCGAATGGTCCAGGCATAGCAAAGGCCCCGCACCAGCTGGTGCGGGGCCTTTCGAGTGCTGGCGTCAGGCCTGGAGGGCAGCCTGGACGTCGAGGTGGATGTCCACCTTGTCGCCGACGAGCAGCTTGCCACCCTCGAGCGGCACGTTGAAGTCGATACCCCACTCCTTGCGGCTGATCGACGCGGTGGCCTCGAAGCCGATGATGGTCTGGCCGTAGGCGTTCTGGTCCACCCCGAGGAACTCGACCGCGAGCTCGATCGGCTTGGTCACGTCCTTGATGGTCAGGTCGCCGGACAGGGTGTAGTCGTCACCGTTCGGGGTCAGCGCGGTGCTGGCGAACGTCATCTTCGGGCTCTTCTCGACGTCGAAGAAGTCGCCGGAGCGCAGGTGGCCGTCGCGCTGCTCGCTGCGGGTGTCGACCGAGGACAGCTCGACGGTGACGTTGGCGGTCGACTCCTCGAGCGAGTCCTTGACGACGATCTCGCCGGCGTACTCCTTGAAGGTGCCGCGGACCTTGGTCATCAGGTGACGGACGGTGAAGCCGATCTCGCTGTGCGCGGCGTCGATCGCGTAGGTGCCGGCGACCAGGCCGGGGATGGTGCTGGTCGGGGTGGTGCCGGCGGTGGTGATCTCGCTCATGGTTCCTCTTCTGTGGGGGGGGTCGTACTGGTCGGGGGGACGACGCAGCCAGGAAGTTCAATGCTCAATCTCTTGGCTACGACACTAGAGAGGAACGGTTTAAAAGTCAACTACATTCCCGGTACACTGTTCCCGTGACGATGACGACTGAGACCCGGTGGCTCAACGCCGAGCAGCAGGTGGCGTGGCGCGCGTACCTGCTGGGCACCGCGCGCCTGATGGCGAAGCTGGACGACGACCTGCGTCAGTTCGGCATCGGAATCAACGACTACGAGATCCTGGTCCGGCTCTCCGAAGCGCCCGACCGCCGGCTCCGGATGGCCGACCTGGCCGACCGGCTGCACCAGAGCCGCTCCCGGCTGACCCACACCGTGGGCCGCCTCGAGGCCGCCGAACTGGTCCGCCGTACGTCCTGCGTCAGCGACAAGCGCGGCGTCTGGGCCGAGCTGACCGACGCCGGCTTCACCCTCCTCGAGCAGGCCGCCCCGACCCACGTGGAAGGTGTCCGCGACAACCTCGTCGACCTCGCCGACCCCGAAGACTTCGCCGCGGTCGGACGAGTCTTCGACACCGTCTCGGAACACATCGGCCAACGCTGACGATGTAGCGCGGAGCTAAAGGCTTTGCCGGGCACCGAACCACTCTCGGAGAATCCCGAGGTGTGACAGACTTTCACCACGACGGCCGAGCCGGGATCGACGCTGCGCTGGTACGGCGCTTGATCGCGGACCAGTTCCCGCACTGGGCCGACCTGCCGGTGACCCCGGTGAAGATCGACGGCTGGGACAACCGGACGTACCGCCTGGGCGACGAACTGACCGCGCGGCTGCCCACCCACGAGAGCTACACCGCGGCCGTGCACAAGGAACACCAGTGGCTGCCGATCCTTGCACCGGCGTTGCCGGTGCCGATCCCCGAGGCGGTGGCGAAGGGCGAACCAGGTCAGGGCTACCCGCACCACTGGGCGATCCGCCGCTGGATCGACGGCGAGACCGCGTCGTGCGAGACGGTCTCGCATCTCGACGACTTCGCGCGGTCGATCGCCGAGTTCATACGGGCGCTGCAGAGCGTCGACGCCACCGGCGGCCCGGAAGCCGGCGCGCACAGTTTCCACCGCGGTGCGCCGCCGGAGGTCTACCACGACCAGACGATGGAGGCGCTCGCCGTACTCGAGGGCAAGATCGACACCGATCTCGCTCGCGAAGTCTGGGAGGCCGCCCTGGCGACCTCGTGGGACCGGCCGCCGGTGTGGTTCCACGGCGATATCGCGAGCGGCAACCTGCTGGTGCAGGACGGCCGGCTGTCGGCTGTCATCGACTTCGGCACGTCGGGAGTCGGCGACCCCGCCTGCGACCTGGTGATCGCCTACACGTTCTTCTCCGGCTCATCCCGTTCGGTATTCCGGGACGCAGTCCAGCAAGACGCCGACACGTGGGCCCGCGCCCGCGCCTGGGCCCTCTGGAAAGCCCTCATCACCAAGGACCTCCCGGTTGTGGAGCGCGTCCTCGAAGACCACAACGCTCTCGCGTGAAGAACCCCACCTGCTCGTGGAGGTGGGGTTCTTCACGCGTACAGCTCAGTCGCGGGTGAGCTTGCGGTAGGTGACCCGGTGCGGCCGGGCCGCCTCCGGACCGAGGCGCTCGACCTTGTTCGCCTCGTACGACGCGAAGTTGCCCTCGAACCAGAACCACTGCGCCGGATCCTGGTCGGTGCCCTCCCAGGCCAGGATGTGCGTCGCCACCCGGTCAAGGAACCACCGGTCGTGGGAGACGACCACGGCACAGCCCGGGAACTCCAGCAGCGCGTCTTCCAGCGACTGCAGGGTCTCCACGTCCAGGTCGTTGGTCGGCTCGTCGAGCAGCAGCAGGTTGCCGCCCATCTTCAGCGTCAGCGCGAGGTTCAGCCGGTTCCGCTCACCGCCGGACAGCACGCCGGTCGGCTTCTGCTGGTCCGGGCCCTTGAAACCGAAGGAGGCGACGTAGGCCCGGCTCGGCATCTCGAAGTTCGCGACCTTGATGTAGTCGAGCTCGTCGGACACCTGCTGCCAGACCGTCTTCTTCGGGTCCAGGCCGCCGCGCGACTGGTCGACGTACGAGACCTTGACCGTGTCACCCAGCTTGAGGCTGCCCGCGTCCGGCTGCTCCTCGCCGACGATCATCCGGAACAGCGTCGACTTGCCGACGCCGTTCGGGCCGACGATGCCGACGATGCCGGCGCGCGGGAGGCTGAAGCTCAGGCCGTCGATCAGCTTGCGGTCGCCGAAGCCCTTCTCCAGCTTGGAGACCTCCAGCACGGTGCTGCCCAGTCGCGGACCGGCCGGGATGTTGATCTCGTCGATGTCCAGCTTCTTGGCCCGCTCAGCCTCGGCCGCGAGCTCCTCGTACCGGGCCAGCCGGGACTTGCTCTTGGTCTGCCGGGCCTTCGCGTTCGACCGGACCCACTCGAGCTCGCGCTCCAGGATCTTCTGCCGCTTCGCGTCCTTCTGCCCCTCGACCACGAGCCGCTGCTTCTTGGTCTCCAGGTACTTCGAGTAGTTGCCCTCGTAGCCGTACGTCTTGCCGCGGTCGAGCTCGAGGATCCACTCGGCGACGTTGTCCAGGAAGTACCGGTCGTGGGTGATCGCCATGACGGCGCCCGGGTACTTCTGCAGGTGCTGCTCCAGCCACAGCACGGACTCCGCGTCCAGGTGGTTGGTGGGCTCGTCGAGCAGCAGCAGGTCGGGCTGCTGCAGCAGCAGCTTGCACAGCGCGACCCGGCGACGCTCACCACCGGACAGGTTGTCGACCAGCACGTCGGCCGGCGGGCAGCGCAGCGCGTCCATCGCCTGCTCCAGCTGCGCGTCGATGTCCCAGGCGTTGCGGTGGTCGAGCTCGGTCTGCAGGTCGCCCATCTCGGCGAGCAGCGAGTCGTAGTCCGCGTCCGGGTCGGCCAGCTCGGCGGAGATCTCGTTGAAGCGGTCCAGCTTCTGCTTGGTGTCGCCGACGCCTTCCTCGACGTTCTCCAGCACCGTCTTGCCCTCGCTCAGCGGCGGCTCCTGCAGCAGGATCCCGACCGTCGAGTCGTCAGCCAGCCGGGCCTCGCCGTTGGAGGGCTGATCGAGCCCCGCCATGATCTTGAACAGCGAGGACTTACCGGTGCCGTTGGGCCCGACCACGCCGATCTTCGCCCCGGTCAGGAAGTTCAGCGTGACGTTGTCGAGAACGACCTTGTCGCCGTGTGCCTTCCGGACGTTGCGAAGGGTGTAGATGAATTCCGCCATACCCCAGAGCCTATGTGCTCGCACCCACCAGGACCCAACCGCCCTCTCGGTTGTCCACAGATGCGAAGTTCGGCCGCCGGATGCTGGGACGAGACGTGCATCTTCTCCGGTGACAGCGACATCGCGATCAGACGGAAGGTGGCCATCATGAGTCTCGGCGAGACCTATGTGACGGTGCAGGGCTGGGTCGGCAGCGAGCCGGATTTCAAGGAGATCGGTGGGCAGACGGCCCGGGCGACGTTCCGGATGGGCTCGACACCACGACAATACGACCGCAACCGCGGCGTGTACGTCGACAAACCGACGACCTGGTTCAGCGTCGAGTGCTGGCGCGCATTGGCCCAGAACGCCTTCGACTCGGTGCATGTCGGCCAGCCGGTCATCGTCGCCGGCCGACTGCGAACCCACGAGTGGACCGATGAAGCCGGCGAAGTCCGCAGCCGCGTCGTGCTCGAGGCCTTCTCGATCGGCCACGACCTCACCCGAGGTACGACGACCTTCACCAAGAACCCTCCTCGCCCAGCCAACGCGTCAGCCGCCGACGGTGAAGCAACCGCTTCCGAGCCTGCCGCGCTCAGCGCCGTACCGTCGTCCGGCCCGGCCGAGGCGACCGCTTCGCCGTACCCGCCCGACGAGTACGCCACTCCGACCCCGCTGACGCCCACCACCCGGGAGTCCGAGGCCGCATGACTATCTCAGCATTGACTTATATAAGCGATGGGCGGCATTCTGGGCTGCACGACAGCCGGAGACGAGAGGGAAACAACCGTGATCGACATGCTCGAGCACATCAACGCGGTTCAGCGGGAAGTCAGCCGGACCGGGGAGACGGTCACCGTGGTGATGCGCCGGTCGTACCGGGCCGAGCCCGAGGAGCTCTGGGACGCGCTGACGGATCCGGAGCGGATGCGCCGCTGGTTCCTGCCGGTCACCGGCGACCTCAAGGTCGGCGGGACGTTCCAACTGGAGCACAACGCCGGCGGGGAGATCCTCGAGTGCGAACCACCCGAGCGGTTCAAGGTCACCTTCGGCGGCCCGACGAGTCTGCTCGAGATCCGTTTGCGGCCAGGCTCCGACGCGTCGACCGAGCTGGAGCTCGAGCACGCGATGGGCGAGCCACCGGCCCCCGGTGGCTCAGGCGCTCTCTGGGTCGGCCCCGGCTGGGACGGCGGCCTCCTCGGCCTCGCCCTCTACATCGCGGGCGAGCTCGCCGAGGACACCGACCCGTGGGAAATGGCCAACTCTCCCGAGGTCATCAAGTACAACGAGCAGTCGGTCCGCGTCTGGATCGAAGCCGTCCGCGACTCCGGCACCACCTCCGAAGAGGATCTCGCCGAAGCCGCCAAGCTCTCCATGGCGCAGTACTCACCAGGCGCTGAGGTCTGACCCACACGCATCCGCCGCGGCTAGCGGCGGGCGGTGGCCAGGCTGTCGCGGCAGGTGGTGTAGGCGGCGAGCTCTTCGCGAGCCGGCGCCACAACGTGGCTGTCGGCAACCTTTTCCAGTTCGGTCCGGAGAGCCTTGGCGACCAGGCGGCCGCGGCGGGCGGCTCCGCTGGTGGCGAAGACACGGCAGGCGAAGGAGACGCCGACTCCCAGTACTGCGCCGCCGATCAGCATGATCGTGGCGTATGGGATGCCGTTCCACTTCGGCAGCGGCGGGTCCTCCAACTGCAGGAAGCCGAACACGGCCATGGCGGCCAGCCACAGCCCACCGCCGAGCGCCACCAGGAACAGCAGCCACTGGACGAACCGCACCGCACCCCACCAGCCGGGGTTGTTGCTCGCACCGAGGTCGGTCCGGGCAACCGCCTGGTCGAGCTCGTCGCCGAGTGCCTCCTCGCGGCGGCGGATCGCCGAGCGGACGGAGTCGGCCCACGGACGGGACAGTCCCTCCGCGGCCTTGTTGGTGATGGTGCGAACGGCGGTGTCCATCCGGGCCCGCTGCACCGGTGTTGCCGCAGGCAACGAAGAGCGAGCGATCGCGACCTCGTGGGAGGCCGACTTGCGGAGCGCCTTGCCTTGTTGCCTCGACACCTGATCCAGGTGCAACCGCCGGAGCGGATCCGGCCGGAACCGAAGGAGCCACTTGGTCACCGGCCAGCCCGTCGCGGCACGAGCACGCTGCAGGTAGGACCGGCGGACCGCATCGACGACGACCGGGACACCACTCGCGTCGGACAGTGCGTCGACGAGTTCGGTGATGTCGCTCTTCGCGATCTCGGGAGTCTTGGCGTTGCCGCACTGGCTGGCCATCCGGTCCGCGACGCGGTCGACATCGGCGGCGAGCCGTTCACGGGCAGCCCGTTTGTTGTTGACCCGCTTGACCAGCTGGGCGCGCAACTCGTCCAGGCCGTCTCCGCTCACCGCGGACGTGGCCACGACGTTCGGCGACTTGAGTCCGTCCGACTTGAGCAGCCGGTCGAGGTCGTTGAGGCAGCTCTTCCGCTGGTCCGGCGTCAGCTTGTCGATGTGGTTCAGCGCGAACACCATCACACCGGAGTGCGAGGCGAACGGTTTGATGTACCGGTTGTGCAGCGCGGCGTCGGCGTACTTCTGCGGGTCGACCACCCAGACCAGCAGGTCGACCAGCTCGACCAGCCGGTCGACGATCAGCCGGTGCTCGACCTCGGTCGAGTCGTGGTCAGGCAGGTCGAGCAGCACCAGCCCGTCCAGGTCCTCCGACTGCGCTTCCTCCAGGGAGCTGCGATGCTGCACCTGGTGACGCCGCGGGATCCCCAGCCAGTTCAGCACTTCACCGGCCGGCTCCTCGCCCCACACACAGGCGAGCGGCATCGAGCTCGTCGGCCGGCGGGTACCGATCGCGGCCAGGTCGAGTCCGGTCATCGCGTTGAACAGCGACGACTTGCCCGATCCGGTCGCACCGGCGAGCGCGACCACGGTCAGCTCGCCGGACATCCTGAGACGATGTCCGGCCCGCTCCACGATCTGCGTGGCCTCGGTGAGTACCACCGGGTCCAGCCGGCCCTGACCGGCCTCCGCGGCCGCCTCCAGTGCCTCGATCTTCGTCAGGACATCGGTCGAACCCCTCACCAGGCCCTTGACCGTATCCACAATTCCCGTCACGTGCAGTCCTCCACCGCGCGCGCGGCCTCCGTCAGTTGCCTGGCCGCCTCAGGATCGACCGGATGCTGGTCGAGGACAGCCAGATAGCGGGCGAATTCGGCATCCATCAGGGCATGAACCCTACCGTCAAGGTCCTCCCGGGCCTTAGCCACCAGGGTCCGAACGGCCTGATCGCCGAAGACGGCCTCCAGCAACTTCTGCCCGACCACCGCGGTCCCGGCACCCACACCCACCTCGGCACCAGTGATCCCGGCCGTGCTGGCGAAGATCACCACCATCAGCGAGAGGCCCAGACCGTTCACGCCGTACGCGAGGATGCGGGCAGTCGAGCGCTTGTCGGCGCCTTCCTTGCGCACCAGGTCGAGCACGAAGCCCTGCCAGTCGCGGACCGCGCGTCCGGCCGCGGCCGGGAAGTCCTTCGACATCCGGCCCATGTCCCGGTCTCCGGCAGCGAGCAACTGGCGGCCCGGGGCCGTGGACTGCCACGACTCCTCGGCTCGTTCGGCGGCTGCCTCGGCGTGCTCGCGCAGCAACGACTCCAGCCCGGACTCGACCGCATCGTTGAGGTCCCGGGTCGGCGGCGGCTTGCCGACGACCGTGGCCTTCATCTTGTCGCGCAGCCGGCCGACGTTGGTCTGCAGACCCTTCAGCAGCTCGCCGGTGCCAACGAACTCCTGCCAGCGGGCCAGCACCTCACCGCGCAGCATCGTGCCGTCCTGCGTCGCCTTCGCGACGTCCTTGACGGCCCGGTCGTACGCGGTCTCCGCCGTCGAACGCAGCTCGATCACGGTCTCGGCCTGTGCCCGGACCGCGGCCGCGAACGCCGGGGTCTTCTTGACCATCGCAGTGACGGCGCCGTGCAGGGTACGCCGGACGACGGCTGCCCGAGCCTCCGCGTCAGCGGCCAGGTCGATCAGCCAGTCCTTGATCGAGGCAACGGTCTCGGCCGGCAGCATGCCGTTGCTGTCGACAACCGTTTCCTTGATCGAGAACAGCGGCGAGTCACCCAGGCCGCGCTCGAGCAGCATCTGCGCCAGGTGGCCGGTGATGTCGTCGATGGTGTCTTCCGGCGCCCGGTCCAGCACCACGGCGACCGCCGTACTGCGGTCGGAAGCACTCTGCAGGAAGTCCCACGGTACGGCGTCGGCGTACCGGGCGGCCGTGGTGACGAACAGCCAGAGGTCGGCTGCGGCGAGAAGCTGCGTGGCCAGATCGCGGTTCGCCTCGACAACCGAGTCGATGTCGGGGGCGTCCAGGATCGCGAGCCCCTGCGGAACGGTGTCGGCGGCAACCAACCGCAGCTGGCCCGGGTCCTCCATGCCGCCGGGTTTGTCGCCACTGGACCGCGCCATGCCCGGCAGCACCCGATCGCCGGCGAACCACTCCGCGTCGGCTGGGTGGTGGATCAGGACAGGCGAGCGGGTGGTCGGTCGCAGTACACCGGGCTCGCTGACGACCTTGCCGATGATGGTGTTCACCAGCGTCGACTTCCCCGCACCGGTCGAGCCGCCGACCACCGCGAGCACCGGAGCCTCGAGCTGCACCAGCCGCGGCAGGATGTAGTCGTCCAGCTGATCCAGCATCGCCTTCTGCTGCTGGCGAGCCTCATCGGCCCCCACCACATCAATCGGCAACTGACTGGCAGCCAACGCGCCCCGCAACCGCATCAGCGCCGTAATCAACGCCATAGCAGCCTGCTCAGCAGCCACCCGCTCAGCCATCTGCTCAGCCGAAAGCTCCTCAACAACCTCAGCCTCAGCCCCGTCAGCCGACCGCGCCCCCTCAGCCTCCGCCCCGGCCTCCTCAGCATCACCACCCGACTGCCCATCCGAGCCAGACTGGTTGCCCTCGGCCCCCGCATCTCCGGACGAGGCCTCAGCCCCAGTGCCGGCAGACTGCTCGTCGGTAGACTCCGCGCCATCAGCCGCAGCCTGCGCGTCTGACGGCTCGTCTCCCGAACCGGACTGGTCAGCGTCCCCGCCTGACTGGTCGGCGTCCGCGTGCTCAGGGGAACCCTCAGCCTCCGCGCCAGCGGACTGCTCGTCTGCAGACTCCGCACCGTCGGGTGCAGCCTCCGCCTCAGCCTGCTCAGCGTCCGCGCCGGACTGGTCGGCCTCGGTTGCTACCTGCTCGGACGAGGCCTCAGCCTCGGCGCCATCGGTGTGC
The DNA here is from genome assembly GCF_037203805.1 of Kribbella sp. CCNWLW201. Classification (NCBI taxonomy): domain Bacteria; kingdom Bacillati; phylum Actinomycetota; class Actinomycetes; order Propionibacteriales; family Kribbellaceae; genus Kribbella; species Kribbella sp. CCNWLW201. Next base: position 1,483,561 of record NZ_JBBCBQ010000001.1, read on the forward strand.
GCGTCAGCGGACTCCGCGCCGTCGGCCGCAGCCTCCGCGTCCGCCTGCTCGGCCTCCGCGCCGGACTGGTCAGCATCCGCTCCGGACTGGCTGGCCTCGGCGTCCGACTGCTCGGAGGAAGCCTCAGCCTCGGCGGACTGCTCGGAGGAAGCCTCAGCCTCGGCGGACTGCTCGGAGGAAGCCTCAGCCTCGGCGGACTGCTCGTCGGCAGACCCTGCGCCATCAGACGCAGCCTGCGCGTCGGACGACTCGTCTCCCGTACCGGACTGGCCATCGTCCGCGCCTGACTGGTCGGCCTCGGCGTGCGACTGCTCGGACGCGGACTCAGCCTCGGCGTCAGCGGACTGGTCGTCGGCGGACTCTGTGCCGTCGGGCGCAGCGTCCGTGTCAGCCGGCTCGGTGTCCGCACCTGACTGGCCGGCCTCGGCGTGCGGCTGCTCGGATGCGGCCTCAGCCTCGGCGCCAGCGGGCTGCTCGTCAGGGGACTCCGCGCCTTCGGATGCGGCCTCCGTGTCAGCCTGCTCGGCATTCGCGGTGTCGGCGTATGGCTGGGTGGGCTCGGCTGTGCCGTCGCCGCCGGGGTTGTCCGGGTTGCCGCCGGCAGGGTTCGCCGGGGCGGCGGGCTGGTCGGCAGTTGTCGGCGCCGGGTCGGCTTCTGCCTGGTCCGGCGCCGCATGTGGGTCAGCGGGGTCGTCGGTGCTGGGGTTGGTTGCACCCGGCTTCTTCGGGAGGCCGACGATGATGTTGGCGAACTCCATCGGGAAGCCGTCCGGAGACTCGTCCGGCTCGTACACAACACCCACGGTCGGGCGCTGCGGCTCAGCCTCCGCGGTCGCCGCGGCATCCGTCTCCGCCGCAGGCTCCTCGGCGGTCGCGTCACCCGCCGCAGCCACCTCGGTAGCCGCGTCTCCCGCCGCAGGTACCTCAGCACGCGCGTCTCCCGCAGGCACCTCAGCTGCTGCGCCTCCCGCAGGTACGTCGGTGGCGGCGCGTTCGGCCGTTGGTGCCTCGGTGGCAGCGTCTCCCGCTGTAGTTGCCTCGGGGGCCGCATCCGCCTCGACAGGCTTGTTGGCCGCGTCGGCGGTGGTGGTCTGCTCTGTGGTGGGGTCGTCGGCAGCTGACGAGGACTTGGCGTCCTCGACTGCACCAGCCGACGTATCTGCCTGGTTGTCCGCAGCTGAGGTCTCGGCCGCGTTGTCAGCCTCCGCCTTCACCCCGGACGCCGCGTCAACGCCCGCCTCGGCCGCCTCGGCCGCCTGAGCGTCGGCTGTCTGGGTGTCGGGCGTCTCAGGCTCCGGCTCGGCGGCAGGCGTCGTACCGGCGGCGGGGGTGCTGCCATCGGCGACTGGCGGGGTGGCGGACTTGCGGCGTCGGCGGCGCCAGAAACCTTTGCCTTTGGCATCTGATTGGGCGATCAGGTTCGCCAGCTCCTGGGCAGGCTGATCCCGGTTCGGAACCCGCGGCTCTCCCGAGCGCTCCGAACCCTCACCAGCTGCTGACCTGGTGTCAGCCACGGTGTCCGCCCACGAGCACAGAGTGCCCGGTCGGACAGCGCAGAAGCAAAGTCATCGTCATCCCCGTTTGGCGGCGTGGACGGGTGGCAGTCACTGCGATGGTGGATACGGACCGTATCCCCCCGGCGGTCCTTGCTGACCAGGGGGTCCCGGTGGGTAACCGGACTGGCTCGCTGGGTAACCGGCTTGACCCGAGGGATACCCCGCCTGGGCGGGTGGATAACCACCCGGCGGCGGACCACCGGGCCCGGCCGGAGCCGGCCCTCCGGACGAAGGTCCCCCAGGCGGTCCACCAGGTCCACCCGGTCCCCCGGCCGGCGGTCCCTGGAACTGGGGTGCGGCCTGGGCGAACGCCGGCATCGGCGGGAACGGCACGCTCGGGCGCCGGGCCCGCAGCTCGTTCAGCAGCCGCTTCTCGCTCTCCAGCGCCTCCGGGCCGATCACCTGGCGGACGATCTTGTCCCGCAGGTAGGCCAGGTCGGTCGCGTTCCGCTGGAACGCCTTCGCGGCGGCTTCGGCTTCGGCGCCGTACCGCTTCGCGTGCTGGCGCAGTGCCTTGCGGCCGCGCAGTGTCGCGATCAGCGGTACGTCCTGCGCGACCAGCCAGCCGAACCGGACGTAGTCGTACAGCCGGGAGGCGATCATCTTGCCTTCTCGCGACCGCATGATCAGCGCGAAGATGACCAGGCAGATGAAGATCGGGACCATCAGGAACAGGTACGACATGATGAAGCCCGCCGCGTCCGCCCAGCTCGCGACCGCGTTCCACAGCCCGTGCGCGAGCACCGCGGCCAGGTAGCCGACGACCGGGGCCAGGAAGCGCACCGCCGTACTGCGATGCCGGACCGCGATCCCGATTCCGATCGCGGTGAACGAGGTGAACAGCGGATGCGCGAACGGCGACATCATGCCGCGGACGACGAAGAGGAAGAGCAGCCCCCTGAGGCCGGCGTTGCTGCCACCCTCCTCGGCGAGCTGACTGAAGATCCGGCCGTAGTAGAGGATGTTCTCGGTGAAGGCGAAGCCGACACCCACCATCCCGGCGTACACCAGGCCGTCGATGATGCCGTCGAACTCCTTGCGCCGGATCAGCGCGAGCAGCAGGATCACCGCGCCCTTGGCGAACTCCTCCACCGGTGGCGCGACGAAGACGGCCGAGCGGTCACCGCCGCCGCCGGTCTCCTCCAGCCAGTGCGACACCTCGGTGTTGATGAAGATGGCGGCCAGCGTGGCGATGAAGGCACCCCAGCAGAGTGCGAACAGAATGTATCTGGTCGGCTCCGGCTCGTAGCGGTCCAGCCACAGATACAGCGCGATCACCGGGATGACGGGGATGAACGCGAACGCCAGCCCCCAGGTGAAGCCGCCCGCGCCGGTCGACCTGGCCACGATGCCGAAGATCACCAGGCCCGCGATCGCGAACACGACCGCGATCACGATGCCGATCAGGATGCCCTGGTTGCGCCGCTGGCCGGGGACGGGATGGCTGCCGAGCAGGTTCGGCTGCGGGTACGGTCCGCCGGGCGAGTACGCCGACCCCGCCGCGGGTTGCGGCGATCCGGCCGGGCCTGGTGAGGGGTAACTCATGCCCGCAGCCTAGTTGGAGAGCCGATCTCCTGGCAGGACCGCCCACGCAGCGTTACCGGGATGGAACGACAAGGCTGTATTTCCCGGCGGTACGACGCTCGCCCCGAAGACATGCCCGGGTAACCCGGAGGCGCGATCCCCCGGCCATCTGAGAGACTCTTCCCTGCCACACGCCCCCGTAGCTCAGCTGGATAGAGCGTCGGACTTCTAATCCGTTGGTCGCAGGTTCGAGTCCTGCCGGGGGCGCACTGTGGAGTCGCCGGCAGGGTCGGCTCGAGGGACCTCTCGTACGAGCGTCGCCGGCATCACCGTTCCGGTCCCCACCGGTCGCTGGCTCTCAGGGTTTTCCCAGTGAGTTCTTAGCGTGCTTTGTAGGCGTTGGGGGAACGTCGTCCGTCTAAGTGGTTGTTGAGACCAGTACGGACGAGCGGAACGGGAGTTGCTGTGGCAGGTTTGGGGATCGCCGAGGCGCCGGGGACCCACCTGGCGCAGGACAGGGCTGAGTTGCGGTACCCGGTGGACTCGGTGGTGGTGCTGGCCGGGATTCCGGGGGCCGGTAAGAGCACGTTGCTCCGGCGGCTGTTCCCGGAGGGCGCTGACCACCAGGGCGTGCGGGTGTACGACTCCGAGCGGCTCCGGGCTCGCTGGATGCCCGTGCTCGGCCGGATCCGGTACTCCTGGTGGCGGCCGCTGCTGCACCTCTCGTACTACGTGAAGGTCCTCAGCGCGATGCACACCGGCCCGATGATCCTCCACGACTGCGCCACCCGTCCCTGGGTACGGCGACTGATCGGCTGGCGCGCCCGTCGGTCCGGACTCGCGGTGCACCTCGTCCTACTCGACGTACCCGGTGACGTCGCCCGCTCCGGCCAGTGGGCCCGCGGTCGCGTCGTACGGTCGGCCAGCATGGAGACCCACTGCCGCCGCTGGCCCGAGCTGCTGGCCCAAGCCGCCGCCGACCCCAGCCAGGTCGTACCCGGTGCCGTCTCCGCAGTAGTCCTCAGCCGCGGCCAAGCAAGCCGACTCGAGCGAATCGCCTTCGAGTAGCCAGCGGTTGCTCGTACGGCGGGGCGGGCCAATACTCCAAAGTGTCAGCCGGTGGCTACGTGCTGCTGCCGGCGGACGGTTCGAGGGACCCCGCCCAGCAGGTCCCGTGCTCTCCCTCTGGAGGCCCAAGTGAGGATCGAACGCACGTCAGCCCGCCGCCGGATCGCCCAACTGGCAGCCGCCGTCAGTGCGGTCGCGGCTTGCCTGTACGCCGTACCGCCCGCAGCCGCCGCACCGTCGCCGGCCGCCCAACTGTCGGCTGCGACTGCCAAGGTCGACCAGTCAGGGGTGAAGGGCATCGCCTGGTACGCCGACGCCGCTTCCGGCAAGGTGGTCGTCACAGCAGACAGTTCTGTCTCGGCCAAAGACCTCGCGGCTCTGAAACACGATGGTGTCCAGGTCAACCGGACGAGTGGTGTGTTCCGGCCGCTGCTGTCGGCCGGCGACGCCATCTACGGCGGTCAGTACCGCTGCTCGCTCGGCTTCAACGTGGTGAAGGGTGGCACCTACTACTTCCTCACCGCCGGCCATTGCGGCAAGGTCGCGAAGACCTGGTACGCCAACTCCGCCAAGACCACCCTGATCGGCCCGACGGTCGACTACAGCTTCCCCGGCAACGACTACGCACTCGTGCAGTACAGCAACACGTCGCTCAGCCACCCGGGCGGCTTCACCGCGGCCAACGCGTTCGTCGGCGAGAACGTGACCCGCAAGGGCTCCACCACAGGCACCCACAGCGGCCGGGTCACCGCGCTCAACGTCACCGTCCGGTACTCCGGCGGCGGCCGAGTCAGCGGCATGATCCAGACCAACGTGTGTGCAGAGCCGGGTGACTCCGGTGGTCCGCTGTACGACGGCTCGAAGGCCCTCGGCATCACCTCAGGCGGCAGCGGCAACTGCCAGACCGGCGGTACGACGTTCTACCAGCCGGTGCCCGAAGCCGCGAGCCGGTACGGCGTCACCGTCTACTGATCACCAGCACAGGGCCTGGCCGCGACTCCGCGGCCAGGCCCTACCGCACGAACTAGTTGTTGCTCTCGTCCGCGTCCAGCGGGCAGGTGTCCTCGGTGCGGTCGCCGGTGAAGTTGACGTCCGGGTGCGCGTCGCTGAGCAGTGCGCCAACGTTGTTGGCCGCCTCACCGCCGTAGAACTGCGGGTCGTCCAGCACTTGCTGCAGAGTCGGGTTCGCGACGCCGCCCTTCTTGGTGCCGTTGACGTCCGGGTCGAACAGCGCGTTGTACGACTGCGACATGTTGACGCCGGTCTCAGCCACCGCACCCGGGTTGTTCTTCCAGAACCCCGGTGTGCAGAACTCACCACCAGGCGGCGGTGTGGTCGGCGGAGTCGTCGTCGACGGTGGTGTCGACGGCGGCGTAGCGGTGGTTGTAGTGGTCGTTGTGCTCGTCGTACTCGAGGTGGCGCCGGCTTGGGAGACGAAGCCCACGCCGAGCACACCTCCGGCGGCGACAGCCGACACTGCGGCAACGACAGCGAACACCCCACGATTGCGGCCCATCAGAGGCCCCCCTCTGTGATCAATCCCGCCGCAGACGGACGCCGCGGCGCCTCCCCCGAATCCGCCCCCACAGACGGACTTTTCGACCGTACGACGCCGTTTCGCCGCTGGATAGAGGTCACCGCCCTCACCGACAGTCATCGGATGTATCCGCGGTACAACGGGTAATCGGGGCACGCCGGGCGGTAACGATCGCTGATCGTGACCTCGTTGGGAATTGACGCCGGAGCGCGGGGGAAACCACTCTGACCCCAGCGATCGTCCGCCTTGATCGCGTCTGCTTGCAGGGGGGAACCTGTCATGCGCTCACGTTTCTCGCGTGCCCGGGCGGCGGTCGCCGTCGCCGTTTCGCTGGTGGCGGCGCTGGCCGTCACCACACCGGCCACCGCTCAGGATCCGCCGCCGACGCCGCCCGCACACGACCATCACAGCCACGATCACGACCACGCGGCCGAAGATCTGGTCGGGGTGCCGATGAACGAGATCGAGCGCGCTGCCAAGGCTCGGTCGGACGAGGTCACCCGGCAGACCGGTCAACGGCCCGGCCGCCGGTCCCCGAAGGAGCAGGCGGTGGCCGACGCGGTCGCCGCGGCGGCCGACCCGGCGGTGTCCGGGACGTGGAGCGGTGTGATCGAGAGTCCCGTCGTACCGGTGTTCAGCGCCACGCTGCCGAACGGCAAGGTGCTCATGTGGGACTCCGTCGGTGAAGGCCCGGCCGAGTCGTACAGCGACCAGTCATTCACCCGGGCCGCGGTGTGGGACCCGGTGACGAACACCGGCAAGCGGGTCGACGTCCAGGGGTACAACATCTTCTGCGCCGGCTACGCCCAACTCTCCGACGGCACCGTCCTTGTTGCCGGCGGCAACCGCGATATGTCGCTGAACGGGATCCGGAAGACGCACCTGTTCGACTGGCGAACAGAGACCTGGCGACGCGGCCCGGACATGGCCGTCGAGCGCTGGTACCCGTCGGTCACCGCACTCCCGAACCAGGAGGCCCTGATCCAGGGCGGCGGCCCGGAGAACGCCGAGGTGCATCAGACCAACCAGTGGATCCGGCTGCTCACCGGCTTCACCACACCGTCCAGCCGGCTGTACCCGCTGCTCACCGTTCGCCCGGACGGGAATGTCGACCTGGTCGGTACCGGCGCAGTCATGCGCACGCTGCAGACGAGTGCGGCCGGCGCGCAAGTGGGCACGTCCATCCGGGACCTGATCAACCGTGACTACGCCAGCTTCGCCACCATCCGGGTCGGCAAGACGCTGGTGGCCGGCGGCGGCGTCGTCGCCGAGGACGGCAAGGTCGGCGTGCCGACCCGCACCGCGGTGATCGTGGATTCCAACGGTCCGACCCTCGCACTGTCAACCGGCTCGATGGCCACTGGACGAAGGCAGCACAACCTGACTGTCCTCGCTGACGGGGACGCGCTCGCCACGGGTGGCATGAACGCGGTGATGAGCGACGGCGGTGTCAACCTCGCCAGTCCGGTGTACGCCGCTGAGCTCTACGACACCGAGACGGGTACGTGGCGCAATCTGGCCGCGGCGAACCGGATCCGGCAGTACCACTCGACCGCACTCTTGCTGCCCGACGGCCGCGTGATGACCGGTGGCGGCGGTATCTGCGGCGAGTGCCAGCGGGTCGGTTACCTCGAAAAGAACATCGAGTACTTCACCCCGCCCTACCTGTACGGCGCCGACGGGCAGTTGGCACCTCGTCCGGCGATCACGGCGGCTCCGGCGACCGCGTCGTACGCGAGCACGTTCTCGGTGACCTCGCCGCAGGCCGGGTCGATCGCCAAGGTGGGACTCGTCGGACTTGGTGCGCCGACCCACGGCGACGACCAAGGTCAGCGCTACGTGCCGCTCTCCTTCAGCGCCTCGGGTACGACGCTGTCCATCACCTCACCGGCCAACGTCAACCTCGCCCCGCCCGGTCACTACATGCTGTTCGTTGTCGACAGCAACGGTGTGCCGTCGGTGGCGCGGATGGTCCAGCTGACCGCGACCGCCCCGCCGGCGCCGGCGCCAGTGCGGCTCACCGTCAGCGGACCGGGCGACCGGTGCCTGGACATCGACCACAGCTCGATCGTGCCCGGCACCAAGATCCAGCTGTGGGACTGCAACGGCACCCAGGCGCAGCGGTGGACGCGTCCGGCCGACGGCACGTTGCGGGCGCTCGGCGTGTGCGCGGACGTCCCAGGAGGCAACCTCAAGGTGGGCGCTCCGCTGCGGACCGACCTCTGCAGCAGCACCGATCCGGCCCAGAAGTGGACCATCAGCTCCGACGGCAGGATCAAGTCCACCACCAAACCGAAGCTCTGCCTGTCGGCTCCCGGCAAGCTCAACGCCGAACAGGTAACCCTGGCGAACTGCAGCAACTCACCAACCCAGGTGTTCCGTTACTAGCCGGCAGAAATTGTCGGTGGCGGGTGATTGACTCGGACTTCTTGATGGGGAGGAGTTCGCGTGAAGGTTCGGGTTGGACGTGAGGTGCTGGCGGACGCGGTCGGATGGGTGGCCAAAGGGCTGCCGAGCAGGCCGAGTGTGCCGATCCTGGCCGGGATGCTGGTGACGGCCCGCGACGGGCAGGTGACGTTGGCCGGGTTCGACTATGAGAGTTCGGCGCAGGTGAGCGTGCCGGCCGAGGTGGCGGACGAGGGGCAGTTCCTGGTGTCCGGCCGGTTGCTGGCCGACATCTGCCGCAGCATGCCGGGCGACTCGGTGGATCTGAGTGGCGAGGCGGCTCGAGTGCAGGTGAACAGCGGGAGTTCGCGCTTCGTGCTGCACGCTTTGCCGATCGGCGAGTATCCCGCTCTGCCCGAGGTGCCCGCAGCGACCGGTGTGGTGAGTGGCGACCTGTTCGCGCGGGCGGTCGGTCAGGTGGTGAGCGCAGCCGGGCGGGACGACACTCTGCCGGTGTTCACCGCGATCCGGCTGGAGATCCGTGGGTCGACCGTCTCACTGCTGGCCACCGACCGGTACAGACTCGCCCTCCGGACCTTCGAATGGGAGCCAGTCGATCCTGAGGTAGAGGCGAATGCGCTCGTGCCGGCCCGGATGCTCGCCGACGTGGCGAAGGCGATGACCGGTCACGACCTGACTCTCGCGCTCGGTTCGACCCACACAGGGGACGGATTGATCGGGTTCGAGGGAGCCGGCCGACAGGCGACGAGCCGGCTGATCGACGGCGACTTCCCGAAGGTCCGCAGCCTGATCCCGGCGGAGTCCGCGATCACCAGCACCGTGCGGGTCGAGACAGCGGTGCTCGTCGAGGCAGTGAAGCGGGTCTCGCTGGTGGCGGAGCGGACGACACCGATCCGTCTGACCTTCGCGGACGGTAGAGCGACCTTGGACGCAGGCAGCGGGGACGAGGCGCAGGCGTCCGAGTCGGTGGAAGTCACGCTGACCGGCGATCCGGTGGTGACCGGGTTCAACGCGGGCTATCTGCTGGACGGCCTGGCGTCGATCGGTGCTCCGATCGCGCATTTCGCGTTCACCCAGCCGATCAAACCGGCCAACCTCACCGGTCTCCGCTCCCCCGACGACAGTCCGTCGGGTGAGTCGGCGTACATCCTGATGCCCATGCGTCTGCAAGGCTGAGGTCAGAAGGCCTCGACTCCGACCTGGAGCGCGTGACCTGTGGATGAGGCGCTGATCGCGCGATATCTGGCCCGCCAGGATGCCGACGACCAGCCGGTGGATCTCATCGTCCTGATGGGCTCCGCCGTCCTGGAGTCGGTCGAAGCGGCCGCCGAGCTCTACCACGCCGACCGCGCGCCGCGGATCCTGGTGAGCGGCGGGATCGGGCACTCGACGCATCACCTCGAGGAAGCGGCAGCAAGACGCGGCCTCGAGGTCGACACCACCGGGCGACCCGAGTCCCACATCTTCCGCGAGCTGCTCATCAGCCGGTACGACGTGCCGCCGCCAGCGATCGCGGTCGAGGACCAGTCCACCAACTGTGGTGAGAACGCGGACTTCAGCCGGCAGCTGATCGACCGGCCAAGCCGGCTGCTGCTGATCCAGGATCCGACGATGCAACGGCGAACGCACGCCTGCTTCGAGCGATCCTTTCCCGGAACCCACCTGATCAGCCGGGCCCCACTCATCCCATACATCGGGCCGAAGCACGTGAGCGCAGGCCCGGACCTCCCGGAGATCTGGAGCCGCCAGCGCTTCACGTCACTCCTGCTCGGCGAGATCCGCCGGCTGCGCGACGACGCCGACGGATACGGTCCGCGCGGCCGGAACTTCATCGACCACGTCGACATCTCCGAGCACGTGCTGGCCGCCTACGAGCGCGTCGCAGCCGCACACCCCGAGCTGGTCAGAGCAGCCGGGGCCTGAGGCAACCACTTGTCATCCGTAGGTCGCAGGCCGGGATCAGGCCGTGGGCTGACGATCACGCAGCCCGAAGAGGGTCTAGTGGTTCTGCGCAGACGGAAGGACAGGTTGTGGAACCACGTGCATCGGGTCGGCTGTACGAAGTCGATCTTCTGAGGATCATCGCCGCGGTTTCGGTGATGGCGTATCACTACCTGTTCTCCGCGTACGCGGGCGGGCTCGCGCCCATGCACTTTCCGCACGCCGACGTGATCGCGCGCTACGGCTACCTCGGGGTCGACCTGTTCTTCACGATCAGCGGGTTCGTCGTGTTGCTGAGCGCGTGGGACCGGACGCCGCGGTCCTTCGTCGTATCCCGGGCCGTCCGGCTCTATCCGGCGTACTGGATCGCCGTCACCCTGACCACCGTCGTCTCGATCACGCTGAGCCAAGGCCGGTTCCCCGTCTCCATCCCGCAGTACCTGGCCAACCTGACGATGTTCAACTCGGTGCCGAACATCGAGAACGTCGACGTCGTCTACTGGACGCTGTGGGCCGAGTTGCGGTTCTACGCGATGATCCTGGTCCTCACCTGGATCGGCATCACCCGCCGCCGCGTCACCGGGTTCCTCTGGGCCTGGCTCGCCGCGACGTTCGTGTTCCAGACCGGCCTGTTGCCGCACGCAACCGACCTGGTCCTGAACACCCAGTTCTCGCACTACTTCATCGCCGGGATGGCGCTCTGCCTGGTCCATCGGTACGGCGCGAAACCGCAGTACCTGCTCATCGTCGCGCTCGCACTGGGCAACGCGATCTACCGCGGCATCGGCTTCGCGGACCGGGTCGGCATCCGGTACGGCACCGAGATCCACCGCCCGGTCGTGGTCGCCGTCATCGTGCTGATCTTCGCGGTCATGCTCGCGGTCGCGCTGAAACTCACGCAGCGCCTGGGCAGGCCGTGGTTCGCCGTCCTCGGCGCGCTCACCTACCCGCTCTACCTGATCCACGCACACATCGGCGTCATCGTCTTCGAGCGGCTCGGCGACCAGGTGAACCATGTCCTCCTGGTCGCCGCCACGATGATCGTGATGGTCGCCGCAGCCGCCGCGCTGCACCGCTGGGTCGAACGGCCGCTCGCGCCGCGCCTCAAACGCGTCCTGTCCGGAACGCGTCAGCTCGCGATGAAGTAGCGCGTCAGGACCGCCGCCAGCGTCTCCGGCGGGAGCGTGTGGAACGTCCCGTCATGCCCTTCCACCTGTCCGTTCGGCAATGCGGCCGCGGTCTCCCGCACCGCCCGCTGCATCCACTCCGGACTGGCGTTGCTGTACAGCGCCAACACCGGAGCCGAGACAGACGACAGCAGGTCCACGGGTACGGCGCTGTCCCGCATCTGCAGGCCGTCGTACACGAGGGTCGGCGCCATCGCCTCCAGACCGGCCCACATCGGCGTCTCCCGGATCTGGTCGACCATCTCCTTCGGCTGCCCGACCGCCTCCACCATGAACAGCTCCGCCGCACCGCCTGGGTTGCCGACGTCGACGTACTCCTGCAGCCGCTCGAGGTACCGCTCCGGTGCCGGCGGCGCGCCCTCGACCCGGAACGGCGGTTCCATGATCGCCAGCTTCTCGAACGGTAGCCCGGCCTGCAGCAGCACCATCACACCGGACGAGAACGCGCAGGCGAACCGCGCACCGGTCGCCGAGCGCACCGCGTTCAGGTCCTCCCACTCCCGCTCGACCGCGTACGGCGGGGTGTCGCCGGAATCACCGCGGCCGCGCCGGTCGTAGTTGACCACTGTGAACGCGGTGGACAGCGCCTCGGCGTACGGAGCGAAGAACGACCGGTCGGTGAACGCCCCGGCGATGAGCACGAGCCCTGGCCCGCTGCCTGCCGCGTCGTACGCGATCTCGGTGCCGTCCTTCGAGACAACCTTGTCCATCACCCAGCTCCTTACTCAAGGGATTCCCTGCCCAACCGTCGAACAGGAGCCGCGGGAATAGACCACCTTGGAATGTGATCCACATCACACGACACGAGCGCGGTCCCCGAGACCTACCGACACCCGATCGCTGTCACTACAGTTGGATTATGTATACAGACGACTGGTATGCGGTCCACAACGAGGCCGGGTTCTGATGCTGCTCCGGCAGCTGGAGTACCTCGTCGCGCTGGCCCGGGAGAAGCACTTCGCCCGCGCCGCCGACGCGTGCTACGTGTCCCAGCCGTCGCTGTCCGCCGCGATCCGCAAGCTCGAGCAGGAGCTCGACGTACCGATCGTCCGCCGCGGGCGCCGGTTCGAGGGTCTCACGCCCGAGGGTGAGCGGGTCCTGCTCTGGGCCCAGCGGATCCTGGCCGAGCAGGACGCGCTGCGGCACGAGCTGTCGGTGATGCGCGGCGGCCTGACCGGAACGCTGCGGCTCGGCGCGATCCCGACCGCGATGCCCGTCGTCTCGCTGCTCACCACCCCGTTCTGCGAACGGCACACGAACGCGCGGGTCACCATCGAATCGCTGTCGTCGCGCGACATCACCCAGAAGCTGGCCGAGTTCGACCTGGACGTCGCGATGACCTACCTCGACGACGACACGCTCGGCCAGGTCCGCAAGACCCCGTTGTACGAGGAGCGCTATCTGCTGCTCACCCCACAACATTCCGAGCTCGCCGAGTTGCCGGTGGCAACCTGGGCGCAGGTCGCCGAGCTACCGCTCTGCCTGCTCTCCCCCGACATGCGCAATCGCCGGATCATGAACGGCTACTTCACCGACGACGGTGTCACCGCTTCGCCGGCGATCGAGAGCGACACGGTCTCCGGCCTCTACAGCCACCTCCATGGCAATCACTGGTCGACGGTGATCTCGCACGCGTGGCTGCACATGTTCGGGGTACCTGAGGGTATGCGCGTCGTACCGCTGAAGAGTCCGGCACACGGCCCGCGAGTCGGTCTGGTGATCGCGGCGCGCAGCCCCGAGCCGGTGCTGGCTCGCGCGCTCCTCGACGTCGCCCGGCAGGCTGGCGTCCACGACGCGTTGGACGAGCTGCTCGACGTACACCTGATGGGCTCGGGCTATTCCGCGCAGCTCAACTGATAGAGCGGCCCTATCGCGAGATAGCAAGCAAGTCTTTGACCGTCGGGCCGTTCCGCGGCGACTGTGGAGATGCCAGCCCACATCAGGAAGCCCGTGTAACCGGGATCACGCCCGGGGTAACCGGGATCACGTGAGACGAGGGCATAACCGGTGAGTACGGCTGGTTGAATGTATACAGAAGCCAGTATTTCCCGGATCACCCGATCCGGGAACGGAGAGTCTCCGGACGGTTCCGGAGCGGAAAGGCAATGATGATCTTCACCCGTAGGTTCGGTGCTCTGGCGGCTCGCCCGCAGTTCCCGGATGCCCCGGAACTGCAGCAGGAGCTCGACCTGGATGTCGAGCTCGCCCGGCTCACCGCCGAGGCCCAGCTCACCGATGAGAGCCGGCGCCAGGCCGACGAGACCGCCGCCTGACCCCGACGCACTGAATCCAGCGCCGGATTCAGCGCTGAAAAAATATGTTCGGTCATGGCACTTGGTAGACTGTCTACCAAGTGCCATCCTGATCTCTTCAGTGCTTGTTCTGGGAAGGACCTCATGACGACCATCAGCGCGGGTGCCACCGATCCGGTCTCCCCTGGCGTCCGGCACGTCAAGCGGCCGACGCCGTTGCGTGAGTCCGTCTACGAGGCCCTGACCGAGATGATCATCGACGGCACCCTCGAGCGTGGCCGGCACCTGGTCGAGGTCGAGCTGGCCGGCATGCTGGGCGTGTCCCGGCAGCCGGTCCGCGAGGCCCTCCAGCGGCTCAACAACGAGGGCTGGGTGGACCTGCGGCCGGGCTTCGGCGCGATGGTGCACGTGCCCGCCGAAGATGAGGTCGACCAGTTGCTGGCGGCCCGTGCGGCGCTGGAGTCGGAGTCCGCGCGGCTCGCGGCCCGGCACGCGACGAAAGAGGACGTGGCAACGCTCCGCGAGCTGTGCAAGGTCGGTACGGCGTACCACGAGGCCGGCGACATCGACGGCGCGGTCCGGACGAACGGCGAGCTGCACAGCCTGATCACGCAGATGTCCGGCAACAGGTTCCTGGTGGACTTCGCCGCCCAGGTGGATCGCCGGGTCCGGTGGTACTACACCCCGGTCGCGCCGGTGCGTGGTGCGGCGTCCTGGCGGGAGCACAACCGGCTGGTCAAGGCGATCAGCGAGGGTGACGAGGACAAGGCCGCGCAGACCATGCGCGAGCACACCGAGCACACCCGCAAGGCCTACCACGACCTCCAGGCCGGCACCGCCACCCCGGACCCCACACCCGACCCGGCCCCCCGCCCGCGCCGCCGCCGTACGACGACCTGACACCAGCCCCTCCCTGCACCGAACGCATTCGAGGGGATACCCGCCTCTTCTGCCGTATGTGTGGGTGGATCGAGCGTGCCCGGGGTGACCCGGCACGGTGACCTGAGACAGGAGAGGTTGTCAACGGTGACCTGGGACAGGAAGTAGCAGGTCACCGCCCATCAGTTCCTGCGCTATCCCCACGGCACCCTCAACGGCCCCCTCGATGCCCAGCACCAGTCGCGCGTTCCGGTGCGTGTACCGACGAACGGGTAGTGCACCCCGCTACGACGTACGCGCGGGCACCATCCCCCGCTCAGCTGCACTACCAGGCACCTGACCACTACCCGTCGATCGGTACGCCGCCGCACCTGGCGACCACCACGTCACCGGCCACCCCCACTGCCGACTCCCAGCCCCCGGGGACTGGCGTGCGGCGAGCGGAGCCTCATGTCAGGGGGTTGCCCATCAAGGTGGAGGGTTGCCCACTCAAATTCTGAGTGGGCAACCCTCCTACTGAACGGGCCACCCCTGTGCTGGTGGCCTTCCCGCGGACTGGTGGCGCCAGCCCGCGCCCGGTGCGGACAGATCACCCACACATCAAGCAGGAGAGCCAGATATCCCCTTGAATGTCAGGCCAGCTTCTTCTTGCGGCCGCGGCCGGTGGCGGCTTTGCGGGCCTCCAGGGCGGCGGCCAGGTGGACGTACTGCTGGACCGTCCGTTGGGCGTACTCGTTGCGGTCCAGGATGCGTGGCCACCAGTGCCGGCCGACCTGCTCGTGCATCCAGAGGAAGCCGATCGCGAATCCCATGCTCACCAGGGCACGGAACGCGAGGAACTTCCACGGTTCGGCCGGCAGCCCCGGGTTCCCGGTGATGGACCACTCGGTGGCCACTGCGTGCACCATGAGTGCCAGCGGGAAGCCGATCACCCAGTAGACCGCGGCCGGTGCGAACACCCCGGCCGGGATCTTGCCCGTTGCCAGCAGGACCGCGTACCCGGCGCCGAACAGCACCAGTGGTACGCCGAGCGCCAGGCCACTGACGATCGCCCAGCCGGCCGGTTGACCGACCACCGCACCCAGGGCACCGGCGACCACACCGCCGGCCACCCCGACCGAGGCGGCCGGGACCGAGAACTCCGCGAGCTGCTTCAGATCGGCCATCTCAACCCACGACCACACCGAAGCGAACCAGGCTGTAGAACAGCAGGCCGAGGTAGAACACCGCGCCGAACCCGATGATGAGGTTGCGCACCGGTCCGGGCCGGATCGGCTTGGGCAGCAGCATGTTGTTCACCAGGAGCAACACGACACAGTACGCGCCCATCGCGAACGTGGACAGGAAGGCGAGGATGTCCAGGATGCCCGCCGGACCGTCGGCCGGCCCGAACAGCAGGATCAGGATGCCGAAGGTGATCACACCCCAGAGGAATCCGGCGTACAGCCTCGACATCGAGACCCGCTTGGCTCCCGGGACGAAGTAGTACGTCATGTCCGCCTGACCGCGGGAGAACGAGTCGAACAGACCGAGGGTCGCGTTCAGCCCGATCAGTGCGATGAAGCCGAAGAACAGCGAGCCGAGGATCGGGCCGCCGGCCGAGGCGAACGCGTCGGACATCGCCTTCAGCGCCGCTTCCCGGTCACCGCCTTCGATCAGCCCCGCCACGTCCGGGTTCGTCCGGGCCGCCGACATGGCCAGCACCGTGAACGAGACCGTGACCAGCATGGTGATGCCCCAGAAGAGCAGCAGCGCGTCGAACGTCACCCACTTGCGCCAGCCCTTCCACTTCTGCATCTCGGCCGGGTCGTCGGTGTCGAACATGAAGCCCCGCGACGGCATCGACTCGGCCTCGTTGGCCGCTCGCAGACCGCGGACCTTCGGGATGTGCGCACCCATCCCGGCCCCGCTGTCGCGCAGCTGCAGGGTGTACCACATCTGCTGCATCCCGGACGGTCCGGCGAACGCGATCGAACCGACCACGATCGGGAACCAGGCCTCGGACAGCGCCTTGTCCGGGAAGTACCCGAACGCGAACATGCCCGACAGCGTGCTGGCCAGGTCGTTCCAGCTGCCCACGATCGCCGCGATCACCGACGTACCGACGACCAGCAGGCCGATCAGCAGGCCGAGCAGCTTCTCGAGGAAGTTGTAGATGACCGAGAGCATGCTGAACAGCACACCGACGAAGATCAGCGCGACACAGGCGGACACCTGCCAAGGTATGCCGCTGACCTCCTCGAACGCGGCGGCCCCGGCCGACAGGTGGCCGGGCCACATATAGATCAGGATCGCCGCGACATAGAAGAACCACATCAACGGTTTGAAGATCCGGGCCGCGCCGAAGAAGATGCTCTCTCCGGTCGCCATCGCATAGCGGGCCATCTCCAGCAGGACGAAGGCCTGCAGCGTGACACCGACCATGAACAGCCAGCGGATGTCCGGCCCGAACACCAGGACGAGCCGGGGCCACATGTAGGACTCACCCATACCGACGCCCAGCGCGACCAGGAAGACGGTCGGACCGAGGATGTGGATCGAGGGCGGAGCGTCCGGAAGCTTCCGGATCGGCATCGGTTCGAGCCGGCCCGCGCGCCAGACCCGCTCGGTCGCGGCCGCCGCGGCGGGCTCTTCGGGTACTTCTGAGGTCTTGCTCGTGACGTCCAAGGCGGACTCCTTAGATCGACGCCAGCTGCTGACTTACGGCTCCCCCGTGCATTCCCCCCGGACCAAACGCATCACCGGCTTCCTTTCGACGGACGACCTAACCAAGAGGCCCGGCGTTGCGGGCCCAGCGATATTTGGCACCGAGCACCTGGACCGGTGTCTCGGTGGTGTACGGGTAGGCGACCACACCGTGGTCGAACAGGTACTGGCTGGCTTCCTCGACCTCGACGTCACCCGACAGCGAGGCGACCACCGGCTTGTCGATGCCCTTGGCGCGGTACTCCTCGACCACCTCGGCGACCAGCTTCGCGAACACCATCGGCGGTGTCACGATCGTGTGCCAGTAACCCAGGATCAAGGCATGGATCCGATCGTCGGAAAGGCCGAGGGCAATCGTGTTCCGGTACGTCGACGGTGGCTCGCCGCCGGTGATGTCGACCGGGTTGCCGGAGGCACCGAACGGCGGGATGAACTTCTTGAACGCCTCGTCCAGATCGGCCGGCATCGACATCAACTGCAGGCCGTTGTCGACACACGCATCCGACAGCAGTACGCCGGAACCGCCGGCGCCGGTGATGATGACGACGTTCTCACCCTTCGGCCTCGGCAGCAGCGGGATGCCGCGGGCGTACTGGAGCATCTCGTTCAGCCCCGGCGCCCGGACCACACCGCTCTGCCGGAGGATGTCGTCGTACACCTTGTCGTTGCCGGCCAGGGCGCCGGTGTGCGAGCTGGCCGCCCGCGCGCCCATGTCGGTGCGGCCGGCCTTCAGGACGACGACCGGCTTCTGCTTCGACACCCGGGCCGCCGTCTCGGCGAACGCCCGGCCGTCCTTCAGGTCCTCCAGGTGCATGGCGATCAGGTTGGTGTTGTCGTCGTTCTCGAAGAACGTCAGGAGGTCATCCTCGTCGATGTCGGCCTTGTTGCCTACCCCAACGATCGCGGAGACGCCCATCCGGCTGGACCGGCTGAAGCCGAGGATCGCCATCCCGATGCCTCCGCTCTGTGACGACAACGCCACACTGCCGCGAACGTCGTACGGCGTGCAGAACGTCGCGCAGAGGCTCTCCGGCAGGTAGTAGTAGCCGTAGATGTTCGGCCCGAGAATGCGCACGTTGTGTTTGCGGGCGATCGCGACGACCTCGTCCTGCAGTTCCTGCTCACCGGTCTCGGCGAACCCGGACGGGATCAGGATCGCCCCGGCCACGCCCTTCTCGCCACACTGCTCGAGTGCGCCGCCGACGAACTTGGCCGGTACGGCGAACACCGCGACGTCGACGTCACCCGGGACATCGGTGATCGACGGGAACGCCTTCAGCCCGAGGACCTCACCGCCCTTCGGGTTGATCGGGTAGATGTCGCCCTGGTAGCCGCCGTTGACCAGGTTCTTCATCACCGAGTTGCCGATCTTGCCGGTCTCGTTCGAGGCCCCGATCACCGCGACCGCGCGCGGTTTCATGATCCGGGTCATCGCGGTCAGGATCTCCTCCTGGCTGTACCGCTCGACCGGCTTGCCGGCCTCGGCGTCCACGATGATCCGGAAGTCGACCGCGGTGGCGCCGTCCGGCCCGGCCAGCACCGGGTTCAGGTCCACCTCGGCGAACTGCGGGAAGTCGGTGACCAGGTCGGACAGCCGCATGATCAGGTCGGCCACGGCGTCCTTGTCCACCGGCTTGGCGCCGCGGACGCCGTTCAGCATCTCGTGCGCGCCGATCCCGTCGATCATCGAGCGGGCCTCGTCGGCCGACAGCGGGGCCAGCCGGAAGGTGACGTCCTTCAGTACCTCGACCAGGACGCCACCCAGCCCGAACGCGACCACCTTGCCGAACGTCTGGTCGGTGACCGCGCCGACGATGACCTCCTGCACGTCACCGCCGGTGACCAGCATCTTCTGCACCTGGACGCCGGTGATGTCGGCATCAGCTTTGTAGGCCTTCGCATTGTCGACAATCTTCGTGAAGGCCTGCTTCGCGGCGTCCGCGGAATCCACGCCGACCACGACACCGCCGGCGTCGGTCTTGTGCAGGATGTCCGGCGAGACGATCTTCAGCACGACGGGGAAGCCGATCTCGGCCGCGAGACCGGCCGCTCCCTCGGCAGTCGTGGCCAGCCCCTCACCCGGCGTCGGGATGCCGTACGCGTCCGCGACCTGCTTGGCCTCGGGTGCGCTCAGTGAGGTGCGGCCGTCCGCCAGAGCCTGGTCGAGGATGGTCTGGACTGCTGCCTTGTCATAGGTCATGCCATGAGCTCCTTATGCGCGGTAGGTACCGTCAGGTGCAGGAAGAGAGCGACGTCAGACGACGCCGGCTGCTTTGAGTTCCTCGAGCTCAGCGGTGTCGATACCGAGCCCGCCGTACACGACGGAGTTGTGCTCGCCGAGGCCCGGTGAGGTCTCGACCTGGACCGGGGAGTCGGACAGCTTGATCGGGCAGCCGACGGTCTTGAAGCTGCCGCGCTGCGGGTGCTTCACCTCGACCACGGCACCGAGCTCGGCCAGCGTCTCGTCCTCGATCAGTTCCCGGGTGGACATGATCGGCCCGCACGGCACGTTCAGTGCGTTGAGCTTGTCCATCACCTCAAACTTGGTGTGCTGCTCGGTCCACTGCTCGATCAGCGCGAACATCTTGTCCAGCTTGTCGAGCCGGGCGGCCGGGGTGGCCCAGTCCGGGTCGTCGGCCAGCTCGGGCTTGCCGATCAGGTTCGCGATCGGGGCCCAGCCGGGCGGCTGGACGATCACGTAGATGTAGTCATTCGGACCGCCGGGTGCACACCGCAGCGCCCAGCCGGGCTGGCCGCCGCCAGAAGCGTTCCCGGACCGCGGCACCTCGTCGCCGAAGTGCTCGTTCGGGTACTCGGGCAGCGGGCCGTGAGCCAGTCGCTGCTGGTCGCGCAGCTTGACCCGGGTCAGGTTGAGTACGGCCTCCTGCATCGCCACCGTGACCCGCTGGCCCGAACCGGTGTTGGTTCGCTGGTAGAGCGCCGCCAGGATGCCGGCGACCAAGTGGATCCCGGTGCCGGAGTCACCGATCTGGGCGCCGGTCGCGGTTGGCGGTCCGTCCTCGAATCCCGTCGTACTCATTGCGCCGCCCATCGCCTGGGCGACCACCTCGTACGCCTTGAAGTCCTCGTAGCGACCGGGGCCGAAGCCTTTGATGGAAGCGAAGATGAGACGAGGGTTGATCAGCTGCAGCCGCTCCCAGGTGAAGCCCATCCGGTCGATCGCGCCGGGGGCGAAGTTCTCCACCAGGACGTCGACGTCCTTCACCAGGTCGGTGAAGATCTCCTTGCCGCGGTCGGACTTCATGTTCAGCGTGATGCTGCGCTTGTTGCAGTTCAGCATGGTGAAGTAGAGGCTGTCGACGTCCGGTACATCGCGCAGCTGCTGGCGGGTGATGTCACCGGTGGGTGCCTCGAGCTTGATCACGTCGGCACCGAGCCAGGCGAGGATCTGGGTACAGGACGGACCGGACTGCACATGGGTCATGTCGAGTACGCGGACACCTTCGAGGGCCTTGGTCATGCGGGTCCTCCTGCTACTTGTACATGGTCTGGTTCATGGTTCCGGGGGCATACGCGTCCGGGTCGACCCAGACGTTGATCAGTGACGGCAGGCCGGACTCGCGGGCGCGCTGCATGGCCGGCCCGATGTCCTTGGGGTCGCGAACCTCCTCGCCGTACCCGCCGAGCATCCGGGCGAACTCGTCGTACTTGACGTCGCCGAGGGTGTTACCGACGCGGCCGCGGTCATGGCCGTACTTCGCTTCCTGGCCGTACCGGATCTGGTTCATCGACGAGTTGTTGCCGATGACGCCGACGAACGGGAGCTTGAAGCGGACCAGGGTCTCGAAGTCCCAGCCGGTCATCGAGAAGGCGCCGTCACCGAACAGCGCGACGACCTCCTTGTCGGGCCGCGCGTACTTCGCCGCGAGGACGAACGGGATGCCGACCCCCAGGGTGCCGAGCGGGCCCGGGTCCATCCAGTGGCCGGGCGACTTCGGCTGTACGACGCCGCCGGAGAAGGTGACGATGTCACCGCCGTCGCCGATGTAGATCGAGTCCTCGGTGAGGAACTCGTTGATCTCGTGCGCGAGCCGCAGTGGGTGGATCGGGTTCGCGTCGGACAGCTGCCGCGGCAGCCGCTTCTGGTACGCCGCCTCCTCCTCCGCGCGCAGCTCCTTGAACCACGCCTTGCGGTCGCTCTTCGCGATCCGGCCCGAGGCGGCCTGCGTGACCGCGGCCAGGATCGCGCCCGGGTCGCCGACCAGGCCGAGGTCGACGTCGCGGTTCTTGCCGACGGTGCGATAGTCCATGTCGATCTGGACCACGGTCGCCGCCTTCGGCAGCCGGCGGCCGTAGCCCATCCGGAAGTCGAACGGCGTCCCGACGATCACGATCAGGTCGGCGTTGTTGAACCCGTACCGGCGGGACAGGTGGAAGTGGTGCGGGTCGCCGGGCGGCAGCGTGCCACGCGCCGCGCCGTTCATGAACGCCGGTACGTCGAGGGCCCGGACGAACTCGGTCGCCGCCTCGCTGCCGCGCGACGTCCAGACCTGGCCGCCGAGCAGGACGACCGGCTTCTCGGCCCGGACCAGCAGGTCGGCCAGCGCCTCGACAGCCGCCGGGTCGCCGATGCTCTTGGTCGAGGCCCGGTAGTGGCCGGCCTCGGGGACCGTCGCCGAGTCGACCGGGACCGAGCTGTCCAGGATGTCGCGCGGGATCTCCAGGAACGACGGGCCGAGCGCACCGTTGTAGCACTCGCGGAACGCCATCGACACCATGTCGGCGGCGCGCGCGGTGTGCGGCACGGTCGCGGCGAACTTGGTGATCGGCGTCATCATGTCGACGTGCGGCAGGTCCTGCAGGGACCCCATCTTGTGCTGGTTCAGCGCGCCCTGGCCGCCGATCAGCAGCATCGGGCTCTCCGCGCGGAAGGCGTTCGCGACACCGGTGACGGCGTTCGTCGTCCCGGGGCCGGCGGTGACGACCGCACACCCGGGCTTGCCGGTGATGCGTGCGTAGCCGTCGGCCGCGTGCGCGGCGACCTGCTCGTGCCGGACGTCGACGACCGCGATCCCCTCGTCCACACAGCCGTCGTAGATGTCGATGATGTGACCGCCACAGAGGGTGAAGATCACGTCGACCCCCTCAGCCTTCAAGGCCTTTGCGACCAAGTGACCACCTGAGATGGTCGCCGGCTGTGACGCGTCGGGCTCCTTGACGTCTGCGACTGGTTGGGTCTCCGACACTGTCTGCGCCATCTGCAGTCATCTCCTCGGAAGGGCCGGGGTGCGCCAAATGAATGAAGCACTGAAGTGTGGTAGATTGCATACCGTATGGTGTAGTCGTAGTCTTATCGCACACCATGGGGGTTGTCCAGAGTTCGAAGCCAGGGAGCTGCGATGACGATTCACGAGGATCTCGATCGGACCCGTCAAGCCGTTCAGGCACTGGAGAAATCCCTGCTGGCGTTGAGGAATCAGCTCGGTCCGCATCTCGACGTACTGCGGCTGATGGACGATCTCGACCGGTGCGCGACGGACCTGCACCGACTCGAGCAGCAGGTCCGTGCTCCTCGTCGGCACGAACTAGTAGTGATCCCGGACGGCGACTACGACCACGGTTTCTGGGCCGATGTCGAGCACGAGGGCCTGGGAGCGCCCGACCGGCGGGCACCATGAGCAGCCAGGCATTGTTTGAGTAACTGCCTCAGGCGTACGTCGCGGTCGCCGTTCGAACCACGGGCGGTGACCGCGACCGCTTCCGCGGCCTGTTCGGTCGCGACGAAGGTCCGGTAGAACGGCTCGCTCCAGCCGACCCGGCCGAGGAGCGGCAGCCACCAGCGTGCCGCTCCCCCGGGCTCGTCGCGACCAGTCATCAAGTGGATCGCGGTCTGATGAGCCCTCGCCAACCGCACCCGCTCGTCCTTCGTCATCTCGCCGCCGGCCAGCGCGGTCGAGACACACAACGCGACCAGGCGGGCGGACGGTTCGAACCCGGGCCGCGCGGTGCCGATGAAGCTCGACGCCAGCGGCAGCAGGGCCCGGCGACCGACTGAACTGCTGTGATCGTGAACCGCCCTGGCCACCGCACTCAACGTCGGATGCACGCTGGTCGGGCGATCCGTCCAGGGTTCACGAGCCAGTTTCGACACCAGCTCCATCACACAGGGATCGGGCCGCGCGACCCTGCCGTAGCCGCTCACTCGCCCGAGCCCGAGCCGGCGACCGGCGTGCCCAATTGCGGGCGGACCGGTAGCGCAGGTCGCCCAGGCTGCTTCAGGAACCGCACAGTCAACGCAGTCAGTACGCCGAGCAGGCCAGCACCGAGGAACAACGGCCGATAGCCGACCACAGCCACCAGTGAAGCCGCCACCCCGATCCCGACGACTCCACCGGCAGCCTTGGCCGAGTACAGGATCGCCTGGTTTTGCAGCAGGCTGTTCTCACCGAAGAACTCCAGCACCAGGTTCGCCATGATCGCGTAGAAGGCGCCACCACCGAGCCCGGCGAACATCGCACACAACACGAACGCCCAGCCCGCACCGGCCTCACCGGCGATGACCAGCCCCACATGGGTGAACCCCTCGACCATCAGTACGGCGGCCAACACCCGACGCCGGCCGAATTGGTCCGACAGATGCCCGGCCAGCGACCGGCCAAGACCGTTGACCGCGGCAAGCATTCCGGCCGCGAACCCGGCCACCGCGACCCCCAGCTCAGCGGTGACGGCATAGCTCACGACGAACGCGATGCCGAACAGAGACAGCGCCGTACTCAACGCCAAGGTCAGCCACATCAACGGCAGCGCGCCGGTCCGCATCGCCTCAGCCGGCCGGTAATGCCGGACCGCCGGCGCGTTGTGCGGGATGCTCCGATTCAGCTTCCGGTCGATCGCCCACGACTGCGCGTCGATCTCGGCCGGCCACCAATGCCGCGGCGGATCCTTCAGCAGCCCACCCGCCGTCAGTACGACGAGTACGGCGACGAGCGCGGTCAGATCGAACACCAGCCGACGCCCACCAGGCGAGTCGACGATGGTCAGCAACGCGATACTCGGTACGGCGCCGATCGCGAACCCACCGGTGACGAATCCGATCGTCGCGGTCCGCCGATCCGGGAACCACCGGGCCGACGTGGTGATGCACGCGGCGTACACGAGACCCGCGCCCGTGCCACCGATCAAGGCGTAGCCGAGGACGACGGTGACGTAGCCGTCCGCGTGCGCGAGGGTGGTGAGACCGATGGCGGCCAGCACACCTCCGAGGACGACGAGTTGCGTCGGTGTGGCACGTCGTACCCGATGAGCCCAGGCGGCCGGGATCGCCACGAGTGCTTGGCAGGCGACGAAGACGGCGAGCAGCCACATCGTCCGGGCCGCACCCCAACCGCGATCCGCGTCGAGGCCGAGAGCCGCCGTACCGAAGGAGTACTGCAGCGGACTGATGGCGACCATGCAGGCCCAGGCGGCCCACAGTTGCCAGCGTCGCGGGTGCCCGGTCAGGTCACGGGCATCTTCGCCGATCCGGTAGCGGCGACCGTAGACGTCGCGCACGTCCCGGGGCGGTGGAGTCGCGTGGTTCATCTCCGGCCTCCTGACTACTGCATACCGTATGGAACCTTGGTACTCCTCCGGCGTACGGCTGTCCAGACCCGGTGTGTTGCGGTTGGGCTCTTGTGAAGCGGAATGCATACAGCATACAGTCGCCGATAACCCCGATGAGGAGGCTGCTGCCGTGGACCTGATGGAGTACCAAGCCAAGGAGTTGTTCGCCCGGCACGGCGTCCCGGTGACGCTCGGCCGGGTGATCGAGGACCCGGCCGACGCCGCCGCGGCCGCCGAGGATCTGGGCGGCCGGGTGGTGGTGAAGGCGCAGGTGAAGACCGGCGGCCGCGGCAAGGCCGGCGGCGTGAAGCTGGCCCAGTCCCCCGCCGATGCGGTCGGCAGAGTGCGCGAGATCCTCGGCATGGACATCAAGGGCCACACCGTCCGCCGCGTGCTGCTCGCGCCGGCCGCCGACATCGCCGAGGAGTACTACTTCTCCTTCCTGGTCGACCGAGCCAACCGCGACTACCTCTGCATCGCCAGCACCGAGGGCGGTGTCGAGATCGAGGAGGTCGCGCACACCAACCCGGACGCGATCGCCAAGATCGCGATCGATCCGGCCGTCGGCGTGGACGAGGCCAAGGCCGCCGAGATCGTCGCGGCCGCGGGCTTCCCGGCCGGCGCGGAGGACGTCGTACGGAAGCTGTGGGACGTGTTCATCGCCGAGGATGCGTCCCTGGTCGAGGTGAACCCGCTGGTCAAGCTGGGCGACGGGTCACTCGAGGCCCTCGACGGCAAGGTGACTCTCGACGAGAACGCGTCGTACCGGCACTCCGACCATGCCGGCTTCGAGGACAAGGCGGCCGCGGATCCGCTCGAGGCCGCGGCGCAGGAGAAGGGCCTGAACTACGTCAAGCTGGACGGCTCGGTCGGCATCATCGGCAACGGCGCCGGCCTGGTCATGTCGACGCTCGACGTGGTCGCGTACGCGGGGCAGGAGTACGGCGTGCAGCCGGCCAACTTCCTCGACATCGGCGGCGGCGCCTCGGCCGAGGTGATGGCCAACGGCTTGGGCATCATCCTCAGCGACGCGCAGGTGCGCAGTGTGTTCGTGAACGTGTTCGGCGGCATCACCGCGTGCGACGCGGTGTCGAACGGGATCGTGCAGGCGCTCGCCGTACTCGGTGACAAGGCCGACAAGCCGCTGGTGGTCCGGCTGGACGGCAACAACGTCGAGGAAGGCCGCCGGATCCTTGCCCAGGCCAACCATCCGCTGGTGACCGTGGTGGACACGATGGACGGCGCCGCCGCCCGTGCCGCCGAGCTGGCAGCCCAGAACTGAGAGGTGCGACATGGCGATCTTCCTGACCGAGCAGAGCCGGGTCATCGTGCAGGGCATGACCGGGTCCGAAGGACAGAAGCACACCAGCCGGATGCTTGCCGCTGGCACCAATATCGTCGGCGGCGTGACCCCGGGCAAGGGCGGCCAGTCGGTCGACTTCGCCAAGCGGTCGATCCCGGTCTACGGATCCTGTGCCGACGCGGTGAAGTCGGCCGGCGCCGACGTGTCGGTGGTGTTCGTACCGCCGCGGTTCACCAAGGGCGCGGTGATCGAGGCCGTCGACGCGGGTGTTCCCCTGGTCGTGGTGATCACCGAGGGCGTACCGGTCCACGACACCGCTGCGTTCTTCGCGCACGCCCAGGCGGCCGGCACCCGGGTCATCGGCCCGAACTGCCCGGGCATCATCAGCCCGGGGCGCGCCAACGCGGGCATCATCCCGGCCGATATCGCGGGTCCCGGCCGGATCGGATTGGTGTCGAAGTCGGGCACGCTGACCTACCAGATGATGTACGAACTGCGCGACTTCGGGTTCTCCACCGCGATCGGGATCGGCGGCGACCCGATCATCGGGACCACGCACATCGACGCGTTGCAGGCGTTCCAGGACGACCCGGACACCGACGCGGTCGTGATGATCGGCGAGATCGGTGGTGACGCCGAGGAGCGGGCGGCCGCGTTCATCAAGGCGAACGTGACCAAGCCGGTCGTCGGCTACGTGGCCGGGTTCACCGCGCCCGAGGGCAAGACGATGGGTCACGCGGGCGCGATCGTGTCCGGTTCCTCCGGGACAGCAGCAGCAAAACAAGAAGCCCTCGAGGCCGTCGGCGTACGCGTGGGCAAGACCCCGTCGGAGACGGCCCAACTGATGCGCGCGGTGATGGCTGTCGCCGTCTGACCGTCAGCTCTTGCGCGGCGGCGCCGTACTGCTTCTGACCACGAGTTTGGTGGGTACGGCGACCGGGTCGTGGTGGTGTTCGCCGGCTTGGATCTCGCGGATGAGGGCGTCGACGCTGAGCCGGCCGACGTCGGCGAAGTTCTGCCGGATCGTGGTCAGCGGCGGCCAGAAGTGGGCGGCTTCCTCCATGTCGTCGAAGCCGACCACGCTGATGTCGCCCGGCACCGCGCGGCCCACCTCGTGCAACGCGCGCAGGAGCCCGAGCGCCATCTGGTCGTTCGCGGCGAACACCGCGGTGACGTCCGGGTTCGCGGCCAGGCGGCGGCCGGCTACGTACCCGGATCCGGGTGACCAGTCGCCGTCCTGCACCGGTGGGACCTCACACCCCCGCTGCATCAGCGTCCGCTCCCAGGAGCGCCGGCGCCGGTCCGCGGCGAACGACGTCGGCGGGCCGCCCAGGTGCCAGACCGTCTCGTGCCCGAGATCCAGCAGATGCTCGGTGGCGAGACGGGCGCCCTGGGCCTGATTGGTGTCGACTATCGGGTAGTCGTAATGGGCGCTGGAGTCGACCACGACGACCGGCAGTCCCTCGGGCAGCGCTACGCCGGCCTCGTCCAGGGTGTGCGCCTCGATCAGGATGATCACACCGTCGACCGCCTGCTCCCCCAGCCGGCTGAAGGCGTTCGTCACCGCGCGCTGGTTGACGTCCAGGACCGGCAGCAGGTTGATCGCGTAGCCGCTGATGGTGGCCGCCGCGGCGACCGCGTCGAGGGTGCGCGTCGTACCGAAGCTGGAGAGCTCGAAGACGATCACGCCGATGCTGCGGAACTGCCCGTTGCGCAACGCCCGGGCGGCGCTGTTCGGCCGGTAGCCGAGCTCGCGCATGGCGGCCTGGACCCGGTCCCGGGTGGCCGAGTCCACGTTGTGCCGTTCGTTCGCGACGCGGGACACCGTCTGCCCGGACACCCCGGCCAGCCGGGCGACGTCCGCCATGGACGGGCCGCGCCGCCGCCGTACCGGCGTCTCCTCCGTTGACATCGGGTCCTCCTCGCTTGTGTCCGCAGTGTAGACATGTTGACGTAAACACGCTACCGTCACGCCGACGATGTTGACGTCAACATCGGGCGCGTCGGGTGACGCGGGAAGCGAGAGGAGGTCGACGGGCAGATGGCGGAGTCCGTGGCCCAAGGTCAACTCAGCAAGGCGGCCGGCTCCCCTCGGCGGCGAGGGGTGCACAAGGACGCGAAGGGGTGGGTCTTCGTCGGCCCGTTCCTGGCCGTGTTCGCGCTCACCTTCCTGGCCCCGATCGGGTACGCGATCTATCTGAGCCTGTTCCGCGAGCAGGCGTTCTTCGGCGGCAACGTGTTCGTCGGCCTGGACAACTACGCCGACGCGATCCAGGACTCGAAGTTCTGGGACTCCTTCGGCCGGGTCCTGGTGTTCCTGATCGTCCAGGTGCCGGTGATGCTGATCCTGGCGCTGCTGGCCGCGCTGGCGATCGACAGTCTCCGGCTGCACGCGGCCGGCTTCTTCCGGATCGTGATCTTCCTCCCGTACGCCGTACCGGGTGTGGTCGCGGTGCTGATGTGGGGCTACATCTACGGCAACAACTTCGGCCTGGCCGCCGACCTGAACGAGTTGTTCGGTACGACGTCCATCCAGCCGCTGAGCGGCACCTGGATGCTGCCGTCGATCGCCAACATCGTCACCTGGGAGTTCGTCGGCTACAACATGCTGATCTTCTACTCGGCGTTGCGCACGGTTCCTGGTGAGCTGTACGAGGCGGCCGCGATCGACGGGGCCGGGACGTTCCGGACCATCCGGGCGGTGAAGCTGCCGGCGCTGCGCGGCGCGATCGTGATCGCCACCATCTTTTCGATCATCGGCAGTTTCCAGCTGTTCAACGAGCCGAACATCCTGCGCACGCTGGCGCCGAACGTGATCACCACGTACTACACGCCGAACATGTACGCCTACAACCTGTCCTTCGCCGGCCAGCAGTTCAACTACTCCGCCACGATCGCGATCGTGATGGGCGTCATCACCGCGATCATCGCGTACGTCGTCCAACTCCGCGGCTCCCGGGAGGCACTGTGACTCTGCTTTTGGCCGGGCCTTCGGCGCCGGCAGGGTCATGGGGCCTTGGCTCCCAGCCTTCCCTCGTCACTTCAGTCGCTTCGCTCCCTGCGCTCCTCAGTCCAGGCCGGGAGGCCCCATGACCACGACAGCTGAAGCACCCCGCGTCGCGAGCACGACGCGGGCCGCGAAGAAGACCCGGACGTCGCCGTTGCGGCCGAAGCGGTCGCCGCTGCTGACCGGGGTGATGGTCCTCTACCTGATCTACACCCTGGTTCCGCTGCTCTGGTTGCTGATCAGCGCGACCAAGACGCAGAACGACCTGCTCTCCAGCCCGGGCCTGTGGTTCGGCAAGAGCTTCGCGTTGTTCACCAACATCAAGGACACGCTGACCTACAACGACGGCATCTTCCTGCGCTGGCTCGGCAACACGGTGCTGTACGTCGTCGTCGGTGCCGGCGGTGCGACGCTGCTCGCCACCGCGGCCGGCTACGGCCTGGCGAAGTACAAGTTCGCCGGCCGGCGCGCGGTGTTCGCGGTGCTCCTGGGTGCGGTCGCCGTACCGGGGACGGCGCTCGCGGTGCCGACGTTCCTGATGTTCTCGAACCTCGGCCTGACCAACACCGTGTGGGCGATCATCATCCCGTCTTTGGTCAGCCCGTTCGGCCTGTACTTGATGTGGGTCTACGCGACCGACGCCGTACCGGTGGAACTGCTCGAGGCGGCCCGGATCGACGGGGCCGGCGAGGTCCGGATCTTCTTCACCGTCGCGCTGCGACTGCTTGCCCCCGGCATCGTCACCACCCTGCTGTTCGCGGTGGTGTCGACCTGGAACAACTACTTCCTCCCGCTGATCATGCTCAGCAAACCCAACCTCTACCCACTCACGGTCGGGCTCACCCAGTGGAGCAACCAAGCGACCGGCGTGGGTGCCCGCCCCATCTACAACCTGGTGATCACCGGATCGTTGCTGACGATCGTGCCCCTGGTGGTCGCCTTCCTCCTTCTTCAGCGGTTCTGGCAGTCGGGCCTCTCCGCAGGGAGTGTCAAGTGAAAGGGAACACCATGAAGGCACATCGGCGCATCCGGCACCTGGTGGTTGCCGGGGCCGCTCTCACGGCCCTCGCGGTCGTGGCCGCGTGCGGCGGATCGGACAGCTCCGCCGGCAGCAGCGGCAGCGCGACCACGGGCTCCGTCGACGCGGTCGACGCCGCGCTCAAGGCGGGCGGGACGATCACCTACTGGAGCTGGACCCCGTCGGCCGAGGCTCAGGTCGCGGCGTTCCAGAAGCAGTACCCGAACGTCAAGGTGAACCTGGTCAACGCCGGTACCGGCAACGACCACTACACCAAGCTGCAGAACGCGATCAAGGCCGGTTCAGGTGCGCCGGACGTCGCGCAGATCGAGTACCAGGCGCTGCCGCAGTTCGCGCTGCCCGGCTCGCTGGTCGACCTGAACCAGTACGGCTTCAGCCAGTACGAGTCCGCCTACACGGCCTCGACCTGGGCCGCCGTCCACGCCGGCAGCGGTCTCTACGGTCTGCCGCAGGACTCCGGACCGATGGCGCTGTTCTACAACAAGGAGGTCTTCGACAAGTACGGGATCGCCGTACCGAAGACCTGGGACGAGTACATCGCCGCGGCGAAGAAGCTGCACGCGGCCAACCCGAAGTCCTACATCACCAACGACTCCGGTGACGCCGGCTTCACCACCAGCATGATCTGGCAGGCCGGCGGTCAGCCGTTCAAGACCGACGGCAAGAACATCACCATCAACCTGCAGGACGACGGCTCCAAGAAGTGGACCTCGACCTGGAACCAGCTGGTCGAGGGCGGCCTGGTCTCGCAGATCCCCGGCTGGACCGACGAGTGGTTCAAGGCCCTCGGCGACGGCACCATCGCCACCCTGCCTACCGGCGCCTGGATGCCGGGTGTGATGGAGGCTTCGGTCAAGGCCGGCGCTGGCAAGTGGGCGGTTGCCCCGATGCCGACGTACGACGGCCAGCCGGCGACCGCGGAGAACGGCGGCAGCACCGAGTCCGTGCTGAAGCAGAGCGCCAACCCGGCGCTGGCCGCGGCGTTCGTCCGGTGGCTGAACCACGACGAGGGCGTCAAGCCGTTCCTGGCCAGCGGCGGCTTCCCGGCCACCACGGCGGACCTGAAGGACCCGGCCTTCGTCGACAAGGCGAGCGCCTACTTCGGCGGGCAGAAGATCAACCAGGTGCTCACCGGTGCGGCCGACTCGGTCGTCAAGGGCTGGAGCTACCTGCCGTACGAGCTGTACGCCAACAGCATCTACGGTGACACGGTTGGTAAGTCGTACCAGTCCAAGTCCGATCTGAACACCGGCCTGAAGGCCTGGCAGGACGCTCTGGTTGCCTACGGCAACCAGCAGGGTTTCCAGGTCAACGGCTAGTACTCCACACGCTGGCAGCGGCCGGGATCCGGCCCGGCCGCTGCCATCTTTCTTGTCTTGAAAAGAGTGAGATGACCGAGTTCGCGATCGGTGAGTCCGACTTCCTGCTCGACGGAAAGCCCTTCCGGATCCTGTCCGGCGCGCTGCATTACTTCCGGATGCACCCGGACACCTGGGCGGACCGGATCGAGAAGGCCCGCTTGATGGGCCTCAACACCATCGAGACCTACGTGCCGTGGAACGCCCACAGCCCACAGCCGGGTGTCTTCGACACCTCCGGCATGCTCGACCTCGAGCGTTTCCTCCGGGAGATCGCGGACGCCGGCCTGTACGCGATCGTCCGCCCGGGTCCGTACATCTGCGCCGAGTGGGACAACGGCGGCCTCCCGGCCTGGCTGTTCCGTACGCCGGGGATGGGCGTCCGCCGCTACGAACCGCAGTTCATGGCGGCCGTTCGCGAATATCTGGAGCAGGTACTGCGGATCCTCACGCCGCTTCAGGTGGACCAGGGCGGACCGGTGCTGCTGGTCCAGGTCGAGAACGAGTACGGCGCTTTCGCCGACGACCAGACTTATCTGAAGTCAGTGGCCGAGATCATCCGTGGCGCCGGAATCACGGTGCCGCTGGTGACGGTCGATCAGCCGGTCGACGCGATGCTCGCGGCCGGCGGACTGGACGGCGTACTGCGGACCGGGTCCTTCGGATCGCGGGCCGATGAGCGGCTGGCGACGCTGCGGAAGCATCAGCCGACCGGGCCGCTGATGTGCATGGAGTTCTGGGACGGCTGGTTCGACCACTGGGGCGGACCGCACCACACGACCAGTGTCGCCGAGGCTGCCGCCGAGCTGGACGCGCTGCTCGCGGCGGGTGCGTCGGTGAACATCTACATGGTCCACGGCGGCACGAACTTCGGGCTGACCAGTGGGGCCAACGACAAGGGCGTCTACCGGCCGACCATCACGTCGTACGACTATGACGCCCCCTTGGACGAGGCGGGGAACCCGACAGCGAAGTTCCACGCCTTCCGGGAGGTCATCTCCCGGTACGCGCCGGTCCCCGACGTTGTCCCGGCGTCGGGGGCGGCGGCGCCGGAGACCTCCGCAGCGCTGGGCTCGCCGATCCGGCTGCTCGCGGACCCGTCGGCCTGGGGTGTGTCCTCGCAGCACGAGGTCATGCCGACGCTCGACTCGCTGGATGCGCGCCTGGCTGTCTTCGCCACCTCGATCGACGTCGACGGTCCGGCGCTGCTGAGTGTCGACGAGGTGCGGGACCGGGCGTACGTGTTCCTCGACGGCGATCCGATCGGCGTCCTCGATCGGGAACGGCACGATCGGGCGCTAATGGTGCCGCGTGGACGCGGTCGGCTCGAGATAGTCGTCGAGGATCAGGGCCGGGTCAACTACGGGAAGCGCATCGGCGAGCCCAAGGGCTTGATCGGCCCGGTCCAGCTCGGCGCCGTGGAGCTGACCGACTGGTCTGCCTGCGCGATCGACCTCGATGGCGTACCGCAGCTGTGGGACTCCGTGGGCCTGACGCCGGATGCCCCTGGTGTCGGACCCACGGCATGGCGGGCCGGATTCGACGTCGCCGAGCCGGTCGACCACTTCCTCTCCACCGTTGCCTGGGGCAAGGGCCTCGCCTGGGTCAACGGCTTCTGCCTCGGCCGCTACTGGCGCCGCGGTCCGCAGGAGACGCTCTACGTGCCGGGTCCGGTACTGCGACCGGGCCGCAACGAACTCGTCGTACTGGAACTCGACGTAATGGCCGACCCGGTCGCCCACTTCGTCGCCGAGTTGTCCCTAGGCCCGCGCGAGCTCTAACCCCGCCACTGAAGCCACCGTGCCCACCTCCCCACCCCGCCACTGAAGCCACCGTGCTCACGATCATCGAGTGTGACGACTTTGCTGCTGGCAAGCGCGTTCCAACCACCGACTTATTTCACTCGATGAGGTGAGGGCCCTAGGGCACGGTGGCTTCACTGGCGAGTCAGGGTGGAACAGGTGGGTCCGACGTCGCTGTGGTCGGACCCACCTGGCTTTTATGAGGGCGCCGGCGCTGGGGTCGGCGCGTGGGCCATGCCGACCTTGGTGGCCAGCAGGTCGGCGACTGCGTGGACGGCGCGCAGGGTCGGGGCCGGCGTACCGGTCAGGTCGGCCAGTTCGACGACGGCGGCGAGGATCACGTCGAGCTCGAGCGGCTTGTCCTTCTCCAGGTCCTGGAGCATGGACGTCTTGTGCTCGCCGACCCGTTCGGCGCCGTTGATCCGCTTGTCCACCGAGATGTCCGGATGGCAGCCGAGTGCGGCCGCGATCTCCAGCGACTCCTCCATCATCAGCCGGACCATCGCCCGGGTGCCCTCGTGAGTGGCGATCTCCACCATCGTCGCCCGGGCCAGGGCACTGATCGGGTTGAACGCCGCGTTGCCGAGGAGCTTGATCCAGATGTCCTTGCGGATGTCCTCCTCCACCGGGCACTTCAGCCCGCCGGCGATCATCGCCTCGCTGAAGGCCACACACCGGTCCGAGATGCCGCCGGCCGGCTCGCCGATCGAGAAGCGGGTGCCTTCCAGATGGCGTACGACGCCCGGTCCCTCGAGCTCGGTCGAGCAGTACACGACACAGCCGACGGCCCGGTCGAGCCGCAGCACCTCGGTCACCGACCCGCCGGGGTCGACCGACTCGATCCGGCGGCCCTCGTACGGGCCCTTGAGACCGTGGAAATACCACCACGGGATGCCGTTCTGCGCCGCGACGACGACGGTCTCGTCGTGCAGCAACGGCTGGATCAACGGGCCGGCGGTGGCATAGGAGTTGGCCTTCAATCCCAGGAAGACGTAGTCGACCGGGCCGACCTCGGCCGGGTCGTCGGTGGCCGGCGTACGGGCCTCGAAATCGCCGCGCGGACTGAGGACCTGGACGCCGCCGGAGCGGATCGCGTCCAGATGGGCGCCGCGGGCGATCAGGTGGACCTCGGTGCCGCCGCGGTGCAGGGCCGCGCCGACGTAGGCACCGATCGCACCGGCGCCGAGAACAGCTACCTTCATGTGTCCCACCTTCCGGAGGGGCTTGGTATACGGGATACAGTAGGCGGGAGCCTGAATGCGGTCAAGATCACACTCTCGGCAAGCGCTCGCCAGTTTCCGGACACGCGACGACACAGCGTGGTGACGAGTGGTTGATGGTCTGCTGAGCGTGCTAGGGTCTTCGTGGTTGCAGTTTTTGCAGTTCCACGTTCGTTGCGAAGCGCCCGCGGATTGTAATCCGCCGGGCGTTTTCTCATTCCAGGCCTAGGTCTGTTGTGAGAGGGCTCGTTGCGGCAACCCGGGCGCCGGCACCCGTCGGGCCCGACCCGTGCCCATCATGGGCCCACAAGGGAGTACAGCATGGCCAGCGGAACAGTGAAGTGGTTCAACGGTGAGAAGGGCTTCGGCTTCATCACCCAGGACAGCGGCGGCGCCGACGTCTTCGTGCACTACTCGGCGATCGCGACCGACGGTTTCCGGTCGCTCGAGGAGAACCAGAAGGTCGAGTTCGACGTAGCCCAGGGCCCCAAGGGCCTGCAGGCGGAGAACGTCCGCCCGGTCTGAGCCTCACTTCGACAGGCCCGGTCCCCTCAGGGGGCCGGGCCTGTTGTCATGTGGTCCAGAGGTACTCGCCGTCTTCGAGCTGGTCGGTGCGGGTGAGGCCTGCGGCGGTGGTGACGGCTGCTGACGCGGCGTGGTCGGGGTGGACGTGGGCGATGATCCGCTCGACGCCCTGTTCGTTCAGCCAGGAGACCAGGCCTAGCGCGGCCTCTTTCGCGTAGCCGCGGCCCTGCCAGTCGGTGCCCACGACCCACGCGATCTCCGCCGTACTGCCGGTGACGGTCGACTGCACGTAGCCGACGAGCTGGCCGTCGTACTGGATCACCCAGTTGAGCCAGTGCTCGTCGTCACGACCCGATCCGGCGAGCTGACGACGGTAGCGGTTCTCCAGCCCGTCCACGGTGGGTGGCTCGCCGCCCGTGAACGTATAGAGGTTCGGGTCGGCGAGGACCTTGGCCATCTCCGCGGCGTACTCGACCTGCAACGGGAGCATGACGAGCCGGGCGGTGTGGAACGTGGTCGCGATCACGGCTCAACGGTAGCGCCGGACGGCTCGGTCGCTCCCTCCTCGACCGACCCGCCCTGCGCCACCATCCGCATCCGGGCATTCGTGTGCAGGTCGAACTGAGGACTCCGCTGGTCCCCCACCCCGTACGGCGCGACCCGCTCCTCGTACCGCAGCTGTGCACCAGCCGCGACCCCCAGCAGATCCCCGGTCTCCACGGTCTCCCCCTGGCTGACCGTGAGCTCAGACAGCTGGTCGTAGACATGCCAGATCGCGTTCGACTCGACCACGACCCGCCCGGCCTCGACCTGGACCACCACACCGGCCAGAGTCGCCCTGACGGGCGTACCTGGTTCGGTGCGGTAGTCGCGACCGGGTTGACCCGCCAGACCGAACTCGCGAACCACCACTGGGTTGTGCACCGGCGCTGCCATGGTCAGATGGTGCGACCGCACCTTCAGAAATCCTTAAAGCCGGGCCGGCACCGCCGGATACGGGGCCGGCTCGACCTCCAGCTCGGCCATCCGCTGCACGTAGGTGCGGTACGCCCGACGCGCTTCGCCGTGGGCACCACTCGCCTGGAACGCCGACACCAGGCCCAGATGGGCGCGCTCGTCGTACTGGTCCCGCTGGAGGATCCTGAGCAGGTATCCGGCCGCCGCATCGGGGTCACGGCGACCCCGCTCGGCCAGCACCCGCGCCACTCGGACATAGAGCGCCCGGGCCTCCTCACGCATCCCGGCGGCCCAGTCGGCGTACACGTCCTCTTCCAGGAAGTCCCCGCTGTACGCCGCCTCTGCCGCGCGGAGCAACCGCAGATCGCTCGTGTTGAGACCCTCCCGGGCGTCGTGCAGGAAGCGCTCGACGTCCACGGACGCCTGGTCGCCGTCGAGCCAGATGGTGGCCCGGTCGGCGCCGACGAAGCGGTCTGGCGGGTACCTCTTCTCCGGGTCGAGCACGGACCGCACGGTCGACAGGGCCACGGACAGCCTGGGTGAGGCGACCGACTCGTCCTGCTCCGGCCAGAGCAGGTCCAGCAACTGCACTCGGGCCACCGGGTGGCAGCGACGCGCGACCAGGATCTTCAGCAGATCCCGGGCCTTCTTTGACGGCCACTCCCCCAACTGGACCGCTTTGCCGTCGCGGAGCACGCGGAAGCCACCGAGGCACTCGATCCGGACGGGAGCCGGGCCACTCTCGTCACTGGCTGCCAGCGCTGCTGCCGCGTAGCGGGTCGCTCCCGCGGCCAGGAACTGCTGGTGCGCGTGCAGAGCGAGCTCACGGCTTTCGGCACCGGTCGTGCGCTTGGCGAGCATCAACTCGGCCCGGGCCAGACCCAACTGGTCGCCGAGCTCGCTGCGGATGTTCAGGACCTCGTGCAGCACCTCGCCGCCGCCTGCCGCCGCGTACAGCTCCAGAGCGTCGGCCAGGCCGGCCCGGTCGCGTCTCTTGCGGCAGAGCGCGGCCGCTTCTTGTGCTGTGGCCGCCGCCTCGGTCTGGTTGCCAGCGTGCAGGGTGACCCACCCCAGCGCGACCAGTGCACCGGAGAGGCCGAGGACAGGGCCGTAGGCAACTGCCTGCCGAGCCAAGGCGGCCAGCTCGGCGGCGCGCTGCGGCTCCTCGACGGCCAGCACTCGAGCGAGACCGGCCAGCGAAGGCACGAGGGCCTGCATGTCCTTGGTCTCCTCGGCAATCGCCTTGGCCTCTTCGAAGCAGGCTCTGGCCATGGCACGGTCACCACGCTCGCGGTAGACCTCACCGAGGATGGACAGCGGCTGAGCGACTCGCTTGGAGTCCAGCTTCTGGTAGAGCGCCCGTGACGCCTCCAGTTCACCGATGGCCTCGTCCAACCGGCCCAGCCTGAGCAGAGCTTCGCCACGGTTGTTCAGAGCCAGGGCACGGAACACTGCGAAGCCTGCACGGTCCGCAAGCTCCAGAGCGACGTCCAACTCCTTCAGACCCAGCGCGTAGTCGCCCTCAGCGACGTGGTGCGAGGAGCGGTTCACCCGGATGCGGATCGACTGCAGCAGGTCGCCGGCTCGCTCCGCATGCTCCAACGCTCGTACGTAGTTGGTGTAGTTGCCCTGTGGATCGCTGTCGACCGCCGCGAGCATCGCTCGGACGGTGTGGCTGATGGCCAGTGCCCCATCGTCTCCGGAGACCTTGGCCGTCGCGTGCGCAGCGGTGACCAGCGCACGGCACTCCTCGAACTCACCACGCAGCCAATGCGCACCCGCCCACCACGCCTGCAGCAATGCCTCGTCGGTGGGGTGCTGCCCGTCGATCCGACCGCGCTGATACATCGCGATCGCCACGTCCGTATGGCCGCGTAGGTGGTGGATGAGTCCGAGTCGCCAGGCGATAGCGACCGGGATCTCACCCGCGGGCTCGATGATCCGGTCGAAGCACTCCACCGCACCCTGCCAGTCACCGAGGACCTGCCGGGCTTCACCCTCCAACTGGTCCATGCTGGCGTCACGCAGCTCTGCAGGCAGTGCGGCGACCGCAGCGACCACGATCTCCGCCAGGCCACCGCTGACCATCGCATGGCCTCGCTCGGCCAACATGCGAGCGGCCGCAGCCGGGTCGACAGCTTGGTAGCAGGTCAGGGCATCCCGGTACTCGCCTGTCGACTCGAACCACTTGCCGGCTTCCAGAGAGAGCTCAGCCAGCTCCTCCGGGTCCACTGCCAGCCTGTCCTTGGCGAAGTTCCTCACCAGTGGGTTGAGCTCGTAGCCGTCCGCATCACCGGCCGAGACGAGTAGTCCCCTGGTCCGGAGTTGCTGGAGAGTCTCCGCACTGTCTGTCAGTCCTATTGCCTTACACAGCTCGGACCCGAACCGCGGTAATACAGCCACGCCGGCGACCAAGCGCCGTACCGCTGGAGGCTCTGCTGCGAAGACCTCCTCGGCGAGGTAGTCGTACAGCGGGCCGTCCGACCGCAGGGCGCGTCGTAACCGGCTGCCACGCTCGTCGGCCGGTGCAGTCCGCAGTGCTTCCACAGCAAGGCGTACGGCGGCCGGCCAGCCCTGCACTGCGGTCTGCAACGACTCAGCGAGGTCGTCGGTGCCTTCACCAAGGACCTTCCGCAGTACGGCGAGGGTCTCGGGGACTGTGAACGCCAGAGCGGTCGCGTCGATCTCCAGCACCTGACCGCGGCCCCGGAGACGGTCGATACCGAAGGGCATGTGCGTGCGGGAGGCAACGACCATGTGGAGGTTCGACGGTGCGATGCGGACCAGGCCTTCGATCAGTCTGGCCGCGGGAGCATCCGGGTCGATCTCATGCAGGTCGTCCAGGACGAGGATGAGGTCGCCGCTGAGGTTCTCCTCCAGGGCCTCGGCGAGGAGAGCGGCGTACGCGAGAGCCCGGGTCTGCTGCTCGGCATCGGCATCCGGGCCGCGGGGGCTCTGCAGCTCAGCCGGGATGGCTTCGAGAGCAGGCACCTGGCGGCGAAGTGCGGCGACCAGACCGGACACCATGGCTGCGAGCGAGGCGTCCTCCGCGCGGACTGTGTGCCAGGCGCATGGCCGGGTGGCCGCCCAAGAACTCAGTAGTGTCGATTTCCCGAAGCCTGCGTCCGCCACCACGGTCAGCAGCCGCCGCTGGACGCCCTCGTCCAGCAACGACGACAACCGGGGCCGCCCCACCGTCCCCGCCACGGATTCCACCGGCGCCCCACCTCCTCCCCAGACTCGAATAGGACAGCACCCCGTGTCACCGGGCCGCAACCGTGTTAGCCCTGATCTCCTGGTTGAACGTGAAAATCTCCCGAATGGGGTGAGCAAAGCTCCTGACACAGCCGGGACACCCCCACTTGCCGGAACGGCAACGGGAGGTGTGATTTTGGGGTGGGCGGGCTGAGACTGGCGGCATGGTGGAGATTCAGTGGAGTGAAGAGGCCGGACGGCTGCGGGCGTCGGCGGCGAACGAGGCCGAGTGGAACGCGACGGTCGCGGCGAGTCTGGTCCGGGACAGCGACAAGGTGGCGGTGGACGTCGGCTGCGGCGGCGGCGGGATGGCGAAGGCGCTGGCCGAGGCGATGCCGGCGGGTACGACGGTGGTCGCGATCGACGCGGATCCCGACGTACTGGAGCAGGCGCGGCAGCACACGGCCGGAGCAGTCCGGTGTGAGCTGGCGTCGATGGACGACGGTGCCGAACCGTTGCGCAAGGCAATCGATGCACCGGCCGACCTGATCTGGGCGTCGGCCTCGGTACATCACGCAGGGGACCAGCAGGCGGCCGTCGACGCGCTCGCGTCGTTGCTGGCACCGGGTGGGCGGCTGGCGCTCGCAGAGGGCGGTCTGCCGTCGCGGAGCCTGCCGTGGGACCTGGGGATCGGCGAGCCCGGGCTGGAGTTGCGGCTGGACCTGGCGCAGGACCGGTACTTCGCGGCGATGCGTGACGGGTTGCCGGGCACGGTGCCGATGCCATACGGCTGGACCGACGCGCTGACCCGGGCCGGGCTGATTGACGTGACCACTCGGAGCATTCTGAGCGAGTCCCCGGCACCACTGTCGGCTGAGCAGCGTGACCAGCTCATCACGCAGTTCCAGCACCGGGTGGACTGGCTGACTCCGGACGCCGAACCGACACACGGTCATGGGCATGGGCATGGGCACGGTCATGGGCATGTCGAGGCGCAGGAGTGGCTCTCGCCCGAGGATCTGGCGGTCTGGGCACAGCTGCTGGATCCGGAGAGCGAGCACTATCTCGGCCGGCGCACGGACCTCGCCGTACTGTCCGTCCGCAGCATCCACCTCGGCCACGCACCTGCCTGACCCGGACCTGCACCACTCACCAACCACCGACGACTCGGGTGCCTCACGCTCAGCCGACGCTCGACACCTGCCGTCCGCGGGGTTTGGTGAGTGGTGCAAGTCCGCGCCACGCGGCGGCTTCGGAGGTGGGGAGCGCGACGGTGTCCCCGGGTCACCGTAAGGTGGGTGCCCATGAACGACCGGCTGGTGTGGATCGACTGCGAGATGACCGGCCTCGATCTGGCGGCGGACGCCCTGATCGAGGTCGCGGTCCTCGTCACCGATTACGAACTGAACGTGCTCGGTGACGGGATCGACCTGGTGATCGCGCCACCCCCGGCCGCGCTGGAGCAGATGGGCGACTTCGTCCGCGAAATGCACACCGACTCCGGGCTGCTCGCCGAACTGCCGAACGGGATCCCGCTGGCCGACGCCGAGCAGCAGGTGCTCGACTTCATCTCCGGATACGTCAAGGAGCCGCGCAAGGCCGCGCTGGCCGGCAACTCGGTCGGCACCGACCGGACCTTCCTGGTCCGCGACATGCCCCGGGTCGAGGCGCACCTGCACTACCGCAACGTCGACGTCAGCTCGATCAAGGAGCTGGTCCGGCGCTGGTATCCGCGGGTGTACTACGCGACCCCGGCCAAGACCGGCAACCACCGCGCCCTGGCCGACATCACCGAGAGCATCGCCGAGCTCAGGTACTACCGCCAGACCGTCTTCGTCCCCCAGCCCGGCCCCGACTCCGACACCGCCCGAGCCGCCGCCAGCCTGGTCTCCGACACAGGCAACGGGGCGTCCGCCGACCCGATTTCTGGTAATCGGCCTTCATCGCTATGATTGCTCAGCCGTCGCAGTAAGACCGGCAATGGTGGGTGTAGCTCAGCTGGTAGAGCACCTGGTTGTGGTCCAGGTGGTCGCGGGTTCGAGTCCCGTCACTCACCCGAAGTCGAAGGCGATCTGTGTCCGCGGAAAGCGCGGACCGGGTCGCCTTCGGCATTTGTGCGGCTTCGCTCCGCTCGCCGCGAGCGGGGGCTCCGCCACCCGCACCCCCCGCGCCTTCGCTTCGCTCGGCTGCTGTGGCTGATCTTGTCGTTCGGCTTTTGCTCCTGTGGTTGAGGTTGTCTGTTGGGCTGGCAGGATGGCCCGGTGAAGTCTTCTGGGAGTTTGTGGTTGGGGTACGGCGTCGTGCTTCTGGTCACGTTTGTGGTGGGGTTTCTGGCGTTCTCGGTGTGGGTGTTGTCGAAGGTCTTCTGATCCGGGTGTGATCTGCGCGGGCGGTCGGTGCGTCTTGTAGGCAGGAGCGTCGATCGAAAGGCTGCGATGAGGGCTACGACGGAGGATTTCGAGGAGTTCGCGCGGGCGCGGATTCCACAGTTGTACCGGACCGCCTGGTTGCTGACGGGTGATCGGCATCATGCCGAGGATCTGGTGCAGGACACGCTCGCGAACATGCTGAAGACGTGGCAGCGGATCGACAATCCGGGGGCGTATGCGCGGGCCGCGCTGGTGCGGACGTTCATCTCCCAGCGCCGGCGGCGGAGTTGGTCGGAGCGGCCCACCGCGGAGGTGCCGGAGCGGGCCGAGCGGACTGGTGACCCTGAGTTGCGGTTGTCGCTGCAGAGTGCTTTGGCCGAGCTGGCGCCGCTGGATCGGGCTGTGCTGGTGCTGCGGTTCTTCGAAGATCGCAGCGTCGAGCAGGTCGCGCTCGATCTCGGCAAGAACGCCAGCGCGATCA
Organism: Kribbella sp. CCNWLW201; assembly: GCF_037203805.1. Lineage (NCBI taxonomy): Bacteria > Bacillati > Actinomycetota > Actinomycetes > Propionibacteriales > Kribbellaceae > Kribbella > Kribbella sp. CCNWLW201. The sequence goes on from NZ_JBBCBQ010000001.1 coordinate 1,525,436, forward strand.
CGACCCGGACGTCCCGCGCCCTCGACCGTCTGCGGGCGGTCCTCGGCGACGGTGCCGCCCAACTGATCGTCCACTGACCTCACCGGGAGAACCCATGAACAACCTCAACGACACCCTGCCCGGTCTGATGCACCGGGCCACCGAGAACCTCGAGCCAGTGTCCACCGACCTGCTCGAACGCACCGTCCAGCAGGGCCTCCGGCTCCGCAAGCGCCGTACGACGCTCCTCACGGTCACCGGAGCAGGCGCCGTACTCGCAACCGCAGGTCTCGTCGTCGGCGCTACCCAGGTGCTCGGCCGCCCATTCGACGCCGCAGTCGCGGGTACGACGCCGACACCGTCCGCCAAGGCTCAGACCGCGAAACCGGTCACCCCTGAAGAGACGCTGGCCACGCTGCGCTCGCTGATCCAGGGGCCAGGACTGACTCTGACCGCGCCGGAGGCACGGGGTGGCGGCAAGGAAGGCTTCAACGCCGTCGCGTACGTCGCCAACGACGGGCTGGGGGCATCGCGAGTCGAGGCGATCGTGGAAGGCAGCTCACAGGCTCCCAGCTGCGCCAGCCTCGACCCGGGTAGCTGCACGGTCCGGGCGGACGGCTCAGTGCTGGTCACGTTGACCGAATCGCCGGAGTACCCGCCAGGCCGCAACGTCGACGGCGTCGTCTCCAACCACGCCGACCTCTACTATCCCGACGGCCGCCACCTCGGCATCACCAGCTACAACGCGCCTGCACAAAAGGGCGCCCCCCACACCCGCACGAAGCCTCTCTTCACGACCGCGCAACTGACCACGATCGTGGAGAGCAAGACGTGGAAGTTCCCGGCCGCCAGCACGGTCAAGCCCTCCAAGGGCGCCATTGGCAAGACCAAGTAGCGCAGGGGCCCGGCTGCACTCGGCAGCCGGGCCTAGGCCGGTGGGCGGATGATGCGTTGCTCGATGGCTCGGGCGACGGCGGCGGCTCGGGTGTCTACTTCGAGCTTGGTGTAGATGTGCGAGAGGTGGGACTTGATCGTCGCCTCGCTGACGAAGAGGCGTTTGGCGAGTTCGCGGTTCGACTGGCCGGTGGCGAGGAGGCCGAGGATCTCGACCTCGCGGTCGGTGAGGAGCGGCCCGGTCCGCTTCACCAGCCGGGCCGCTACCGCCGGCGCCAGGACCACCTCACCGCGTGCGGTCCCGCGGATGGCGCGGAACAGGTCCTCCGGCGGCGCATCCTTCAGTAGGTAACCGGACGCGCCCGCGTCGATCGCACTCAGGATGTCTGCCTCGGTGTCGTACGTCGTGAGCACCAAGACCTGAGGCGGTTCCGGCAGGGCACGCAGCCGTGCGGTCACCTCTGCACCACCAGGTCCGCGTCCGAGGTTCAGATCCATCAGTACGACGTCCGGACGCACAGCCGCGACCAGTTGCTCGGCACTGTGCGCGTCAGACGCCTCTCCGACCACAGTCAGGTCGTCCTGGCCGTCCACGAGTGCACGCATCCCAGCACGCACCACAGGGTGGTCGTCGACCAGCGCTACCCGAATCACGACTGCTCCAGGGGTACTGAGGCTGCAAGCGCCGTACCTTCACCCGGCTCGCTCTCCAGCACCAGCGTGCCGCCGAGTGCTTGGAGCCGTTCGCGGATACCAGCCAGGCCGCGGCCGCGCTCTGGGCCAGGTGTGGCAGTGCCGAGCCCTCGTCCGTCGTCGCGGACGTCTAGTACGACGGCATCCGGCTGGTAGGTCAGTGTGACCACGGCAGTACTCGCGGCCGCGTGCTCGAGCACGTTGGCCAGTGCACCACGGGCAGTACGGAGCAACGCAGTCTCCACCTCCGGACCGAGTGCTACCGGCGTACCGTGTACCTGGACCTGCACATCGACCCCACTGTGCGCTGCCAGACGCTCACACGTGTGCCGCAGCGCGTCAGGCAACGCTGGGCCGTCTGTAGTGAGCTCCGCTGGTGCCAGGTCGCGGACTACTCGTCGTACCTCGTCTAAGCCGTCGCGGGCGGTTGCCGCCGCCTGGGCCGCGTGCTCGCGGGCAGCAACCGGCCGGTCCTCCCACTCGCGTTCCGCGGCCTGCAACAGCAGATTGATGCTGGACAGGCCCTGAGCGACGCTGTCATGGATCTCTCGCGACAGCCGCGCCCGCTCAGCCAGTACGCCGGCCTGGTGCTGCACGTCGGCCAGGTCACCCTGTGCCGCATGCAGGTCGTCCAACAACGCCTGCCGCGCCAGTGCGTCGCGCTCCAGGGCTCTATACGCGCTGACAGCCAGGACGGCGACGCAGACTGGGCCGAGCACGATCGTCGGGTCCAGCCGGTCGGTCATCTGGGTCCACATGACCACAGTCGTCACGACCATGCCCGCCACGACCGCACAGGCCGGCCAGAACGGCAGCACCCGCAGCGCCACGAACGACAGCGGTACGGCGCACCACGCGAACGACGGCGCCACCAGCACCAGCCCGAACCACACCGCGACCAGCAGAGCCAGCCACACTGGGCCCGGCAGCACTCGGTACGCCGTGTACGTCGCCAGCAGGACCACGGCCCCGGCGAGCACCCACGGCGCCCTGTCGCCGAACCCGTGCCCGGACAGGTAGCGCACGGCAGACGCCAGCACGAGTACGACGAACGCCGCGTGCAGCGCCGTCACCAGCCCGTTGGCGCGGCCGAGGATGCCGGCCGCCCAGGCCGGCGCAGTGGGCCGTGTGGGTGAAGTGGTCATGTCGAGCCGATGGTAGGCCCGAAGGACCCGCTACCGAATCATCCGTTCGGCTATCCGATCGTCCCCGAATGCCCGTCGTACCCGCGTCACCCACGGAGCAGGCTGGACACATCCACCACTCTCGAAGCGAGGTACTCATGTCCGTCCGCTCCCTGTCTGCGACCCTGGCGCTGTCCGCCGTGCTGCTCGGCGTCGGCGTACCCACGGCGTCCGCCCGGCCCGCCAGCTACGAGCTGCCCGGTGACACCGGCGGGTCCAAGTTCGAGGGCATCGGGTACGACGTACGCACGCAGCACTTCTACGTGTCGGAGACGACCGGTGGTGAGATCCACCGTGGACAGCTCCGCGCCGCGGCCGCGACGGAGTGGTTGCGCGGCGACGGCACCGACGGCCGCTGGACCGCCCGCGGCGTGACGGTCGACTCGCGGGGACGGGTGTACGTCGCCGGTGGCCCGAACGGCATCGATCACCCCGGTGCTCCCGACCTGTGGGTGTACGACAGCTCCGGCCGGCTGCTGGCGGCTCTGCGCACCGGAGTGGCCAACGCGTTCCTCAACGACGTGGTGATCGGCTCTGACGGAGCGGCGTACTTCACCAACTCCAACGCGCCGCAGGTGTTCCGGGTGACCGAGCAGCACGGCCAGTGGACCGTCCGGACCTGGGTGGACGCCACTGCGTCGATCCCGACCCAGACCGGGTTCAACCTCGGTGGCATCGTGCTGTCGCCGGACCGCCGGGCGCTGGTCGTCGCCCAGGGCAACGTCGGCAAGCTGTGGCGGTTCGACTTGGAGACTGGGGCTGTCTCGCGGGTCGACACGGGTACTGCGGATCTGGTCAACGCGGATGGTCTCGTGCGGGACGGTGACCTGCTCTGGGTGGTGCGGAACTTCTCCAGGGTGCTGAGCACGCTGCGGCTGTCGGACGACGGCAGTACGGCGTCGCTGGTCTCTGCGGTCGCTACTGACCCGACCCGGGTGTTCACTACCGCGAAGCTGGCGCAGGGCAGGCTGCTGCTCGTTGACAGCAAGTTCGACGAGCCAGTCGCCGTACCGCCGTACCAGGTCGTCGCTCAGACCCCGCCACGCGGATGACCCGGCTCATCGCCCTGGCTGCCGCCATCCTGGTGGCGGCAGCCTGCTCCTCCTCACCAAGGACCTCCGTTGTGCAGACAGCTGACCAGCAACTGATCGCCGCAGCCTGGAAGAACGACGTACCCACCGCTCGCCGGCTGATCGCGGCAGGCGCCAACGTCAACGCCGTCGACGACACCACCCAGAGCGCCTTTCTGATCGCCGCCAGCGAGGGCTACCTCGACCTGCTCGACCTGACCCTGCAGCACGGTGCCGATGTCCGCAGCCTCGACAGCTACCGCGGTACGGCGCTCATCCGCGCAGCCGAACGCGGCCACGCCGCAGTAGTCGGCCGCCTGCTCCGCGCCGGCGTAGCCGTCGACCACGTCAACCGCCTCGGCTGGACCGCCCTGCACGAGGCAGTCCTGCTCGGCGACGGCAGCCCTCGGTACGTCGACACCGTCCGCCTACTCGTCGCCGCCGGAGCCAACCGCAACCTCCCCGCCGAGCGCGACGGAACGACCCCCGTGCAAGCAGCCCGCGGTCAGGTAGCCGCCGTACTGAGCACCAAGCTCCCACCGCGCGACCAGGCCGCCATGGCACTGCTCACAGCAGCCGAAGCCGGTGATGCCAACCGTGTCGCAGCAGCTCTCGCCGCCCGTGCGCCACTCGAGTCACGGGACGACCACCGCCGTACCGCACTCCTGCTCGCCTCGCTGAACGACCACGTCGACGTGGCGCGACTCCTGGTCGCACTCGGCGCGGACCCGGACGCTCAGGACGACCGCCAGGACTCCCCCTGGCTGGTCACCGGCGTCACAGGCAGCGTCGCCATGCTCGAAGCCCTGCTCCCGGCCAACCCCGACCTCAACCTCCGCAACCGCTACGGCGGCATCTCCGTCATCCCCGCCAGCGAACGCGGCCACGTCGACTACGTCCGCCGGGTAGTGCAAACCCCCATCAACGTCAACCACGTCAACAACCTCGGTTGGACCGCCCTCCTGGAAGCCATCATCCTCGGCAAAGGCACCGAGCCATGGCAACAAATCGTCGCCATCCTCCTCACAGCCGGCGCCAACCCGTCCCTCCCCGACGCTGACGGCACCACCCCGCTACAACACGCCGAGAACCGCGACTACAACGAGATCGCCAACCTCCTACGCAACGCCGGCGCCCGCTAAGCCCAGATGGCGGCCGGCGGCCCGGCTCCGAACACCTCCGGCGGTTCGGGGTAGGCGATCGCACGGCCCTCGGCGTAACGTCCGGCTGTCCAGGCCGCCGCAGCCGCGTCGAGCACATCGTCCACAGCCGCGAACTCCCCCGCGCGACCGATGTCAGCGGGCACACGCATCCCAACGCCCGCCAGCAAGTGCCGGCGTTCCTCCGCGCCTGCCCAGGTCGACTTCGGATGCACCAACGGCCGCCCCGCCATCGTCGCGAAACAGACCTCCGGATGCACCTCGATCACCGCACAACCGGCCGTCGGTACCCAGGCGTCGACTTCCAGGATCTTCCTCGCCAACGCGTACGCCTGCTGACTGAGCCCCTTGCCGGTGGCCCGCAGATTCACCGTCGACGCCTCGGCATGCGTAGCCGCCATCAACGCCTCCCTGACCGGCGTCGAAAACACCGACGACGCCCGCCTCCCCACCACCCCTCGCGCCAACACATCAGCCTGCCGCGGCCCCGTGATCGGCAACCCAATGGGAATGTCCACACCCACCACCCCCAGAGCCCCATCCCCCTCCGCCGCCGCAACCACCTCCCCAATAGTCACCCCGAAGTACCCCCGCAGGTCATCAGTGATCCCCACCCACCCCTTCCGGCAAGCATCGACTCCCATCACCCGCCTGGGCTCACTCATGCCTTGCCCGTACCGTGTCGCGAACCGGTGCACCGATCGGGCGAAGTACGACCATCAGGTCGTGCATAGACGTGGCGCCGGCCAGGAGTTGGTCCGCGCCGGAGTCGATCACGCTGTCGACCACGTCGACCAGATAGCCGAAGTCGGGATGGTCGGCGGCCATCCCACCGAGAAACTCCCGAATCTCCACCCACGAGCCCTTCCTGAACGAATGCGCCCAGGCTCGCTCGCTGGTGCCGATTCCCCACCTCGTCATGGGCGTCAGTTTCACATGACACGATGGCGGGGTGTTGGTGTTTTCTGGTGGGGTTGGCGATGAGGGCCTCGAGTTGGCTGTTGGGCATGCGTTGGTACGGCGGGTGTCGAGTGGCGAGGTGATGGAGGCGCTCCGGGTGTATCGGCCGGGGGCGCCGGTGGTGGTGTTCGGGCGGCGGGATACGCGGCTGCCGGGGTTTGGGGCGGCGGTGCGTGCGGCGAGGGCGGCTGGGTTTGAGCCGTTGGTGCGGGCGGTGGGTGGGCGGCCGGTCGCCTACACGACTGAGGCCGTGGTGGTTGACCACGTCAAGCATGAACGCCTGGCACCGGAAGGGCTGGAGACCCGGTTCAAGGAGTTCGGTCTGAGGTACGCCGACGTACTGCAGAAGCTCGGGATCGACGCGCGGGTCGGAGCCGTGCCTGGTGAGTATTGCCCGGGTGCGCACAGCGTCAACGCGCGCGGTGTGGTGAAGCTGGTCGGCACGGGCCAGCGCGTCGTACGCAACGGCTGGCTGTTCAGCGCGCTGACCGTGGTCGGCGACGACGTACGTCTCCAAGCTGTGTTGGCAGACGTCTACCGCCACCTGGAGCTCCCCTTCGACCCGGCGTCGGTCGGCTCGCTCTCAACCGAGGTGCCAGGGCTGACCGTCGACACCGTCGAACGCCAAATCCTCGACGCGTACGGCGCGACGACCTCGCAACCGCTCGACGACGCAACCCTCGAACTGGCAGCCGAGCTCGCCGCCGACCACCGGGTCGACGCATGATCAGCCTGGAGGAAACCGCCGCGAAGGTGCGAAGCGGCCAACTCGATCCGGTCGAAGTGGTCGAGCAAGCACTGCAGCGTGCCGAGGACAACCAGCACCTGAACGCCGTGGTGCACCTCGACGCGGACGGCGCCCGCAAGGCTGCGGCCGACCACCCCCGCACCGGCGCGCTCGCCGGCGTACCCGTTCTGGTCAAAGAGATCATCGAGGTCGAAGGCCTGCCGTTCCGCTGCGGATCCGCCTCGATGGACGAGCTCGGCCAACGCGACGCCGAGGTGGTCGCTCGGCTCCGCGCAGCCGGCGCGATCATCATCGGTCTCAGCCACACGCACGAGTTCGCCTACGGCTGCACCGGTACGTCGAACCGAGTCGGCCCCTGCCGCAACCCACACGACCCGTCACGGATGACCGGCGGCTCGAGTGCGGGCGCCGGAGCCGCCGTCGCGGCAGGGATCGTTCCCCTCGCGATCGGCACCGACACGGCCGGCTCGGTCCGCATCCCGGCCGCACTCTGTGGAGTCGTCGGCTTCAAGCCGGCGTACGGCACCTTGCCCATCGACGGAGTCTTCCCGCTCGCGCAGAGCCTCGATCACGTCGGCGTACTCACCACCACCGTCGCGGACGCGGCGTACGCGATCGCAGCCCTGACCGGCACCGCCCAGGCCGAGCGGACGCCCCCACGGATCGGTGTGGTCGTCAACGACGAGTACCTCGACTACACACCCGAAGTCGGCGCCGCCTGGAATCGTGCGATCAGCCGATTGTCGACAACCGACATCCGCCTCCCCGACTGGGCCGAAAGCTTCCACACCGCCGCCGATATCCAAGGCCCGGAAGCGACCGCAAACCACGCCGGCCGCAACATCGACCTCTACCAACCCGACGTCCAGGAACGACTTCGCGAGGCCGCAGCCGTCCCTCGCACCCGGTACGACGCAGCACGCGCCAAGGCAACCGAGATCACCGCAGCCATGACCGACCTCCTCCACGAGGTCGACGCCGTCATCACCCCCACCGTCCTCACCACCGCCCCACCGATCGACGCCGTCGACGATCCGGCCGGTGCCCTAGCCGTCCGCGCCCAACTCCTCAAGAACACCCGCCTGGCCAACCTCACCAAGCACCCCGCGATCACGATCCCCCTACCGACGACAGGCCTCCCGATCGGCCTGCAAGTGATTGCCAGAGACAACGACCTGGCCATCGCGGCGGCCGATTTGATCTCAAGGAGACTTGAAGTCTGAGAATCTGCGCCATGGACATGACACTGCGGATCGAGGTCTTCGCCCAGGACATCGACCAGGCCGGCCGGTTCTATCGCGACGTACTCGGCTTCGAGGAACTGTCCCGCCAGCCCCGTTACCTGTGGATGGGCCGCGGCTCAGCCCGGATCGGCATCGGCGCCGCCGGGGAGCCGATCGATCCGGCGCTCAGGCGGGTGCCGGCCGGAACCGAGATCGTGCTCGAGGTCGACGACATCGACGCCGAATACGAGCGAGTGCGCGCCACCGGCTGGCCGGTCGAGGGCGCCGTACAGCTGCAGGAATGGGGCCTGCGGGACTTCCGTCTGTTCGATGCCGACGGCTACTACCTACGACTGACCTCCCGGTCGGCCCGACAGGCAGCGGGAAGGTAGATCGAACCAGCGGAGGTGGTCGAAGTCCGCGTTCACATGACCTTCGTGATCAGGGTTCTCCTGGCAAGTGGAGAGGAGTTCGCGGGCCTCGGCCAGGTAGCCCTGCAGGGCTGACTCCGGAGCCGTGTGGTCGTGGCGTGGGTACCGCAGCGTGCCGTCGGCGTCGTACCCGACCTGGGACAGCCGCAGCGGCGGCTCGACCGGGCCGCGGTGGTGGCGCCACAGACCGTTCGTCGGGTCGAAGCGGTAGTCGCCGAGCAGCCGCCAGCCGTCGCGGGCGACCAGTTTGACGGCCTCGACGACGTACGCGGAAACGGCTTCCGAGATGAAGTAGTTGAAGTTGACCCGCACCCAGCCGGGTTTGATCCCCTCGCACCCGTGCAGGATCTCGGCCGCGAACTCGTGCGACCGCTCCAGGTCGATCCCGAGCAGCGCGTGCCCGTACGGACCCGCGCACGAGCACCCGCCGCGCGACTGGATGCCGAACAGGTCGTTCAGCAGCGCGACGACGAAGTTGTGGTGCAGATAACGCCCGGACGGCGCCTTGATCACGAACGACACGATCGACAACCGCTCGGCGTCGAGGTTGCCGAGGATCTGGATGTTCGGCTCCTCCTGCCACGCCTCGACCGCACGCCGCAGATACCAGTCCTCGTGCGCGCGGATCACATCGATCCCGACCTCCTGCTTGAGCTGGAACGCGAGCCCGGCGCGGATCGACCCGATGATCGCCGGCGTACCACCCTCCTCGCGGTGCACCGGATCGTCGAGATAGCGATGCTCGAGCGGGTTCACATACGCGACCGTCCCACCGCCCGGTACGTCGGGAACCCGGTTGTGGAGCAGTTCCCGACGGGCCACGAGTACGCCGGGTGTCCCCGGACCGCCGATCAGCTTGTGCGGGCTGAGGAAGATCGCGTCCTTGTACTCCAGCCGGTCCTCGCCGTACATGTCGATCTCCACGTACGGCGCCGCCGCCGCGCAGTCCCAGAACGACAAAGCGCCGTACCGATGGAGCAGCGCCGACACGCAACGGGTGTCGGTGACGATCCCGGTGACGTTGCTGGCCGCGGAGAACGAGCCGATCTTCAGCGGGCGGTCGGCGTACTCGACCAACCGCGACTCGAGCTGATCGATGTCGATGTGGCCGTCGTGGTCCTGGCTGATCACGACCACGTCGGCGATCGACTCGCGCCACGGAAGCTCGTTGGAGTGATGCTCGTACGGCCCGATGAAGACGACCGGGCGGCGCTCCGGCGGGATCTGGTCGGTGAAGTGATAGGTGTCGTCCAGCTCGGCCGGGATGCGCAGGCCCATGATCCCGATCAGCTTGTCGATCGCTCCGGTCGCGCCCGATCCGCAGAAGATCACCGCGGTCTCGTCATCGCCGCCCACGCTGTCGCGGATGATCCGGCGGGCGTCCTCCCGAAGGCGCGTGGTCTGCAGGCCCGTCCCGCTGGACTCGGTGTGCGTGTTCGCGTACCGCGGCAGCACCTCGTCGCGGATGAAGTCCTCGAGGAAGGTGAGAGCACGGCCGGACGCGGTGTAGTCGGCGTACGTGACCCGGCGGGGACCGTACGGCCCGGGCATGACCTGGTCATCGCCGATCACCGAGGCCCGGATCCGGCGCAGCAAGGGGGTGTCGGGCGGCATACCGACCGTCGCGTCAACCCGCTCCCCCTGGATGGTCATGGCGTCAGCGTAAGGCGGCCGAGTGACTTTCGTCTCGTGCTGTCGTGCCGCGTTCTGGATAAGGTCGTCGCAGTCGACGGCGAGGGAGTTGGGGATGACGCTTTCCAGCGAGCTGTGGGACCGCGGTGGGGCGCCCGTGTACGACGAGATCGTCCGGCACCCGTTCATCACCGGGCTGACCGACGGCACGCTGGACCATGACGCGTTCCGCTACTTCATCGTTCAGGACAGTCACTATCTGCGCTCGTACTCGCGGGCGCTGACCCTGATCGCCGGCCGCGCGGCCGACGAGGACGCGGTCAGCATGTTCGCCCTGCATGCCGCCAACGCGATCGCGGTCGAGCGCTCGCTGCACACCTCTCTGCTCGGCACACTCGGTCTGACCGAGGCCGATGTCGACGCAGCCGGCTCCGGTCCGACGACGACGGCGTACATGTCCTATCTGACCGCGGTGTGCGCGACGGGCACGTATGCCGAGGCCGTGGCCGCCGTACTGCCCTGCTATTGGATCTACCGCGACGTCGGCCGCGAGCTGCTGAAGCGGTCCTCACCGGATCCGCTCTACCGGCAGTGGATCGAGACCTACGGCTCGGACGAGTTCGACGCTGTGGTCGAGTCGGTGCTGGCGGTGACCGACGGGCTGGACGTGAGCGCGTCGGAGCGGGAGCGTTGCCATAGGCACTTCAGTACGACGTGCCGCTACGAATGGATGTTCTGGGACGCCGCGTACAACCAGCTGGATTGGCCGGTCGGATGAAGGACTTCTACGACGTCGTGATCGTCGGCGGCGGCCACAACGGCCTCGTCGCCGCCTCCTACCTGGCCCAGGCCGGGCTGTCCACGCTAGTGCTGGAGCAACAGGCCCACACGGGCGGCGCCGCGGTCAGTCAGCAGGTCTTCCCGGGGGTCGACGCGCGCCTGTCGCGGTACTCGTACCTGGTCAGTCTGCTCCCGGACAAGATCGTCGCGGACCTGGGGCTGGCGCTGGAACTCCGGTCGCGCTCCGTCGCGTCGTACACGCCGGTACGACGCTCAGGCCGCTACGTCGGCCTGATGGTCGAGCGGCCCGAGGGCGCGGCGACGCGTGCGTCCTTTGCCGCGCTGACTGGCAGCGACGCGGACTATGACGCTTGGACTGCCTTCTACGGGGCTGTCGGCTCTCTCGCCGCCGCTGTCGCTCCTACGCTCCTTGAACCGCTGCAATCCGCCAGCGCGCTGCGCTCCCGGGTCGACGCCGCGCTCTGGGACGAGCTCATCGAACGCCCTCTCGGCGAGAGCATCGAGCGACGATTCGCCGACGACACCGTCCGCGGCGTGGTCGCGACGGACGCGGTGATCGGGACCTTTGCCGGGCTTCACGACGAGTCGCTGATCCAGAACCGATGCTTCCTCTACCACCTGATCGGCAACGGCACCGGTGAGTGGCGGGTGCCTGTCGGCGGCATGGGCGCGGTGACGGACGCCCTGGCGGCTGCTGCCCGGCGTGCCGGCGCATCGCTGATCACCAACGCGTCCGTGAGCAGGGTTGAAGCTGATGGGGTCAGCGCCTCGGTCACCTGGCTCGGCGGTGACGGAGAGCGGTCCGTCGACTGCTCCTACGTGTTGGCCAACGTCGCGCCTGCGACGTTGGACGCGCTGCGTGGCCGGCCGGCCGGTTCGAAGCCCGAGGGGTCGCAGCTCAAGATCAACCTGCTGCTCTCCCGGCTGCCTGCGCTGAAGTCAGGCGACGACCCACGGCGGGCGTTCGCCGGGACGTTCCACATCGACGAGGACTACAGCCAACTGGAGTCGGCTTACCAGTCAGCCTCTTCAGGCGTCCTCCCGTCGACGCCGCCCTCGGAGGTGTACTGCCACTCGCTGACCGACCCGTCGATCCTGTCGCCGTCGCTGGTTGCCTCCGGCCACCACACGCTGACTGTCTTCGGCGTCCACTTCCCCGCCCGGTTGTTTGCCTCCGACAACGATGCGGTCCGGGCCGAGGCGGTCCGGCGGGTGCTGGCCGGGCTGGAGTCGTACCTGGCCGAACCGCTCGAGGACTGCATCGCCCGCGACGGCGACGGCAACCTCTGCATCGAGGCCAAGACGCCGTACGACATCGAGGAATCCGTCGGCATGCCCGGCGGCCACATCTTCCACGGCGACCTGCAATGGCCCTGGGCCGCCGACGACGCCGACGTCGGCCGCTGGGGCACCGAGACCGACGTCGCCAACCTCCTGATCTGCGGTTCCGGCGCCCGCCGCGGCGGCGCCGTCTCCGGCCTCGGCGGCCACAACGCCGCCATGTCCCTGCTCTCCCAGCACCCCTGATTTAACCGATTTCGCATCTCCCTCCCAGCCCTGCTACGATCCTCATCGTTCGAACGCAAGACAACAGAACACAGGCGCCGCTAGCTCAATTGGCAGAGCAGCTGACTCTTAATCAGCGGGTTCGGGGTTCGAGTCCCTGGCGGCGCACAAAAGCCCAGGTCACGCAGGTGTCCTGGGTTTCTTGATGTCTGGCACGGACCCTTTACGTGCCCCTTTGCCAGAACTCCGCTTCGGCCGCAGCTCCCTCTCCCTCTCCCTGTCGCAGCTCACCCTCGAACTCGACCACCGCACCTGTTCGACCTTGACCTGACCGTGACTGTGCGTCACATCACATCGGTTCGCATCACTGCCGACTTCTCCGATTCTCGGCCGCGGCGAGCGTTGAGCATCCAACCACCGTTCAGGTTGGAGGCTTGAGATGTCGAGGCCACCGCTGCCCATCGGAACCTGGGGGAGCATCTCCACCAGCGTCGAACGAACCGACGACAAGGGAAAGCCCGTCGCCTACCGGTCGAAGGCGAAGTTCCGCGACCACGACGGTCGCATCCGCGTGGTGAGCGCGTTCGGCAAGAACAAGACGACAGCCGAGCGCGCCCTGCTCAGGAAGCTTCAGGACCGCGCCAAGACCAACCAGTCCGGCGAGCTGACCGCGTTGCAAAGATCTCCCATCTGATCGAGCTGTGGGAGAAGAGGTTCGAGCAGTGGGTCGCCGACGGGAAACGCTCGCCACCTCACTCGACAGCTACCGAGGCGCGATCAAGAACCACATCCGCCCGCCCTCGGCGAACTCCGCATCGGCGAGGCCACCACCCAACGCATCGACACCGTCATCTCCACGATCACCGAACGAGCCGGCGCCCCACGAGCCAAAACCTGCCGCGACCTAGGCCTCACCCTCCGAGCCCTCCGCCGCCAAACCGGCCAGACCCGCAAACAGGTCGCCGAAACCCTCAACTGGCCCCAAACCAGAATCGAACTCATCGAAACCGGCCGCATCAAGATCGACCACCAACTGGTCTCCGACCTCATCAAGACCTACGGCATCCAACTCGAGGACTCCGCCAGCCTTCTCACCCAAGTCGACGACGCGACCCAACCAGCCGCGGCGGACAAGCTGGCCTGGATCCGCTCTCACGCTCTCCGCAAAACCACCGCCACCGCCCTCGACCAACAAGGCCACACGGCCCGCCAAATCGCCGACCAGTTAGGCCAAGCCAAAGTCCCCATCACCCCAGACATCTACATGGGCCGCGCAGCCGCCAACCCCGCCGCAGCAGAAGCCCTCCAACGAGCCTTCGAAGACCCCCACCTCCTCTGAGAACGCACCCTCGTCGCCCGGCGACAAGATGTTCCAGTTCTACGCCGAAGACCACGCCCGCTTCACCGGCGACCGCAACCTCGACGCAGTCCGGGCCCGGAACCCAGCCCTGCAGTCCTTCAAAGACTGGCTCTCCAAGCACAAACATGCCTTCTCCATCAAGTAGTCGATGGCGGATCGGGCTCAAACCCGATCCGCCCTCAGACCCGCGACGAGCGCATCAGTCACCAACGTTGACCGTCTCTTGTCAGCTCTCCACGGAGCAGTGACGGAGCAGAAAATGGGCACGGGCGCGGGCCGGGATCACCACTACCATCCCGCCCAACCACTCGCCCTGCTCAACATGACCGGCAAGCGCAGCGATCATGCCGATCGTGGCGTTCGCGTCCCGCGAAACCGGCGCCAGCGTCGACGCCTACTTCGACGGCTCCGGCCTCCAACTAATCGCCCGACGCCTCCTCGCCGCCACGCGCGGCGGGCAACCGGTCAGCCGGGTCTACTCCTGGCTCACCGACGCCAACAACACCCAGCCCGAGAACCTGCTGCGCGACCACGGCGACATCGCGATGGCCGAATCCGTCGAAGCCGTCCGCGCCGCACCCGAGAAGCAGCGCGGCGGCGTGTTCGGCACCGCCCACCAGGTGGCCACAGGTCTCGGTTCCAGCCGGGTCGCGCCCTGGGTGAACCCCGGTACGGCGCCGCGGCCAGAGTTCAACCCGCACCAGTTCGTACGCCGCGGCGGCACCCTCTACAGCCTGTCCCGCGAAGTGACCACCTACCGCGACCACGGCGCCACCGGGCCTCGCGCCGACCAGACGGTGTGGGACGACACCACCGACCACGCCAGGATCACCCAGAGCCTGTACGCCCTGTCGCGGGCTCAGGTGTACGGGTTGTTGTGGGCCTCGCCGGCCTGACAGATCAGATCCCCGTCCGGCACTCTGTAGATGCACACCTTCACGAAGACGTACTTGAGGGGCTTGGTGCCGGTACGGATGAAGTCTCCGAAGTTGGTGCCGTTGGGGCCGCAGCCGTTGGTGTCCGCCTTCCGGTTGCCGACACCGGACGATCCGTCGGTGTGCACCCACGTCACCTCGGCCCGCACCGGAAGGTTGTCGCCGGGACAGATGTCACGCACGGTGAAGTCCCGGAACACGACCCTCGTCCGGCTGGTGAAGTCGACGGTCGTGCGGACGGACCCGGCGCCGGTCCTCCATTCCACGCGGGCGGAGGTCAGTCCCTCGGCCTGCGCCGGGACTGCTGTCAGCAACCCGCCCACTGCCGCGATGCCCACCGCGGCGCCCAGAATGCGTGTCTTCAACAGTCCTCCTGAAAGGGATGTCTTGAGTCGGCCCGTCCGACCGGCATGATGCTAGGGACCGCCGTGGTCGGCCCGCTGCCCGTACTCCACCCGTACTCGCGCGTTGGATCACTTGAGTGGCCGACCAAGGTCACGAGTTCGAGCTGACGGCAAGTGGGATGACCGGTCGTGGCAGGGTCGGGAGCGCGTCGTTCGACTCCGTAGCCGGCAATTCCTCGGGCCTAGAGTTCGAGTCCGGCGGAAGCCTGCATACGGATTCCTCACAGACGCGGTAGTTACGACGCCGGCCGCAGAGATCAGTTCGCTGCCGGTGACGTTCTCGTAGAACATGCCCGGCGCCGACCAGTGGCCCGAGCAAGTCTGCACCGTCCCGCTGACCTTCAGCGAGTCCTTCACTCATGCCAGTAGCTACCAGTCCCCATCGGCTCGCCGTATAGTCGTATGCATGTTCGACTGTAGTGAGCGTTTCGGGTGCGCTCCGAACCGCGACCCGATCGCTGACTACCATTGGCGCTTCGCGGAGGCTCCCCGCAGACTGCCGCATGGAGGAGTGATTCGTGTCCCGTAGACGGGTGATCGTGTTGCTGGCGGTGGCCATTGCGATCCTCGTACCGGCGTGCGTGCTGACCTGGTGGGACCCATTCAACCTTCGGTACGCGGGGTTCGTGGCCGCCGCGTCGACCGGCCTGGCGGCAGCGTCCGCCGCCACCGTGGCAGTCCTTGTCTGGCGACGCCGTGCCGTCACGATCGCCGCGGTCGTGCTCGGCTCTGTGGGAGTGGTGTTCGCCGGGGGTACGGCGTGGCTGTCCGCCGAGCTGTCGCCGCGGGGGCCGGATCGAGACCGGGTGGCGTCACCGGACGGCCGCTACGAACTCGTGCGCGTGAGGGGCGTCATCGGATCCGAGGTGCGCCTGCGGCGTGACCGCGGTCTGCTGTCGCAGGACACCGTTGTCTGGTACGACGACGGAGGCAGCCCCAACGGCCGCGACAGCGGAACCGTCATTCCGAAGTTCCGGTTCGTCGATGCGCGTTCCGTCGAGGTACTGACCTCCGGCGGCTGCAGCCACCGATCGGCCTTCGACACCACGACATTGGTGCTGAAAGAGCACGCGCGGCCGTTCCGTGCAAGCACCTGCTGACGCATCACTGCGCTCATGCGAGCTATTGCCGTCGGGATCTTCGACCGGGATTCTTCTGATGCGTACCCAAGCTCTCGAAATGTCCCTGAAGCAACCCAGGGCGAGTCGGGAACTGGGCGGGACCCTGGCGTCCCCTCATGGGAAAAAGGTGGCCAGCCCTTGCCGACATGTCAGACCAGTGCGGCCAGTACGACCAGGCGCCTGCGCGAATCGATGGAGTGAGATCCGATCGAAGCGGTGGCGGCTCACATGTCGGTGCGGAGCGGGCGGTGCAGACTCAGTATCCGCCTTCGTCTCGTTCGTCGTGCCGACCTCGCGGTGGGGCAAGGTGTGAGGATGACTGGGTATGAGCTGAGGACCGTTACGCACTACGGTGTTGAGTCGGTCAACGGGTGGCCGACAAAGGTGTACGAGATGACCGTCGAGAGCTGAGCGGCAAGTTGCTCAATGCAGCCCGGCGGATCGCAGCCGAGGCTTTGCCGGCTGGTGACGGGTCGAGGGCAGCTTTCATCATCGCTCATCGAGCGCGTCCGGCCTGCTTTTGTGCTGGTCTATTGGTGGGCAACCGCAGTCGACCTGTCGCTGGCCTACTTCCGGGCGCCCCTTGAGCGACCAGCCGACCTCGAACCGTTGCCGGCTGACGCGGTTGGATGTGTCTGGGAGCTGGGGATCACCAACCACGAACGCGAGGCTTGGGTACGACACGTGCTCCAGGCCGGTGACCTCACTGCCTATTTGGAAGCCACATCATTGACTGAGGTCTAGGCCATCGGCGGCTGACCATTGTCGACAAGACATCGGGCAGCGGATGCAAGGGTGCCCGTGATTGAGCGCACGGTGCGCGGCAGGGCACTGAAAGGTCTGCGCGCACGCGGTGGAATCGCAATGGATGGCGGTAGTGGTCGCCTTGTTTGGCGGCGTCGGCTGCCACCTCGACGACCACAACTGGTTTGACTTCACGATCTCGACCTTCTTGGCGTCGCGAACCCAGTGTCCGCTGATCTCCTCTGGCCAGGGATGCCGGCATCCCTGGCTCCAACACCTGAGCCAGCTCCGATTCTCTGGTGGACGGCGCACTACTCCACGCCCGAGAGCTGACTCGGCGCGCGGGCGCGCAGAGCCTGTCGGCAGGTAGTGTCCAGGCATGTCACAGTCCACGCCGGGTAATCCAGGGGCCAACGACCCACGTCGGGGGAACGTCCCTCTGCACCAACACCCGTTCCCCCACCAGGCACCCGGCGACCGGTCCTCACGAAAGCGGCTCAGCATGACCGGCCTCATCCTCGGAGGTGTGCTGCTCGCCTTGGCCGTCCTCATCCTGGTCATGCTGGCGGGGCTCTTCCTCCTCGGCGGAGGAGGCGACACCGAGAGGTTCTCCGTGGTCGCTCGAGGGTTCGTCACGACGAGCGCCACGGTCGGCGCAGTCGGACTCGTCAGCCTTGTGTTCGGGCTCATCACGAGGAAATGAGCCCGAACACCCCCAAGGCGACGGTTTCCGCCTCGGAGATCACAGTGCCCCGCGGGCGTCAGCTGCCCGGATTGACAAGTTCAGTGAAGGTAGCCATCCCACTTCACCTCGTAGCGGGAGCCGCCCGGCAGGGCGTGCGGCCCGGGAATCTCGTCAGCCGAGCGGGCCAGAGCAACCTCGACCGGCCCGGCCAGATCTGGCGGGACGCGTACGGACGGCTCAGTGCGCCGCCGGGCCGTGCCATCACCGCTCCCCAGACGAGAGTGTCCGAACCTCGGCCACACGACGATCACCACTCGATCCACAGCCAGTCGCGGATCGCGGTGAAGGCAATAACGATGGACTGGCAACGAGCGCATATTCGAAGTCTGCGCTATTCGCCGGCTACACCTTGAGCGAAGGCTGCGGGGCCAGTCCTCACCGACATCGGACCGCTGACCCACCCGACCGTCACCCGAGCCCCAGCCGGGAGCTCCTACCCTCCTGCCTGTCGGTTGGGCTGCTGGATTTCAGGCAGGGGTGATTGTCGGGCTGAGGAGGAGTAGGCCTTTGGGGAGGGTGTCGGCCCAGGCAGCCAGTTCGGGGGTGACTTGGACGGGTTCGGCTGTGGCGAAGGGTTGGCCTTGGGCGTCGGAGTTACCGGTGCCGAAGACCTCCAAGCGCCACTCCTGGAAATCGGCATGGAGGACGTCGCGGACCTCGTCCAGTTGGGCGCGGGTGAAGCGGCTTCGGACTACGCAGAGCTGATTCGGGAGGCTCGGGGACAGCCTGCGGGCGACCGCTTCGACGTCGGTGGCGGCTACGACGAGGACTTCCTGGTCTTCCGAGGGACGGAAGATCGCCCGATGGACCATCGCCCCAGACGATTCCAGGTCGCGGATGTCCAGGTCCAGATCCGAGACCGCGCTATGTGGCCAGCCCTCGTACCAGACCACATTCTGTGGCCAGCCCCCGGGAGGTGGCGGGCATGGTGGGTGGGTCCTGTCCGCACGTAGCCGTGGAGGAGGGCCTTCCGGAGTCTGTGTCTCGACCTCGATGCTCTCGTCACCCAGCCGTACCTGCTCACCGGGGGCGGGGGCATCCACCTCCCGACCACCGTGATGTGACCCGGGACCTGATTCGGGCCGAACTCGGAGGGGACGGCGGCTGCGTCGGCACCGATCAGGCGGATCGACAGATCCGACTTCCAGCCGGGCGGTTTGATCGTCAGATCGTGGACGCGTTGCAGGTCGAGCCAGTCGCCGTCCGGGCCGGAGACGAAACGGCCGGAGGTGCGGACTCTGTCGCCCGGCTGGAAAACCAAGTCTCTGGCCGCCATGCATCCATGATGACCAGAAATCACTGAGAAGTTGATCATGTGCCCGAGTCACGCCTCGGATGCCGGTCGCACCTGCCGATGCGCGCCGTTGACACGGGGGGAGGTGGTCCGGTTTGCCTGTGCAGGTCGCCCAGATCAATGGGCACCGCGTAGTCGATCTGCCGCGGGTCGCTGTTGTATCAGATGCATCAATGTTGCTTCGACCCGATCACCGCAGGTCAGACACGATCGACGGTCAAACGACGCTCTCGGCGCCCCCTCCGTGACCAGCGCGAACGGCGATCCGGACGAGTCGGGCAGTGTTGCATCAAATGCAATTCATCCTTGTTTGAACGGGACATCAGCTGCCCCTTCGCACTTGGCGCAATGCCACTCGCCGGTCACAGCCACCAGCATGCGCTCGCCCATCAGCTGCTGTCGCCCACCTCAGTCCGGATCTCAGGGGTATCGTCAAGAGATGCTGTGGCTGTGCGTCAGCCTGGGGGTGGTCGGTCTCGTGGTTGCCGGGCGAATCGCGTGGCGCCACCACCTGCGCAAGCGCGCGGCGGCCGAGGAGCTAGAGTCGGTGCGGACGGCGATAGCGGAAGACCTCGCCCTCCTCGAAGCCGAATACCGACGACTACCCGCCGCGCCTGGCATGGACGACTACTACCTGGCCGGCAAGGCCTACGAGTCCGCCCACAACCTCTTGTTGGATGCTCCGGCCTCGGCCAGTGCGATCTGCCGGGCGCTTGCCGACGGTCAGTACGCCGTACTGCGGTACACCTCGTCGCTCGCCGGTCGGCCACCACCCCGAGCGTCGGCTGCCGTGCTTCTTCAATCCGCAACACGGACCGTCCGACGCCGACGTGCTGTGGACCGAACCCGGCCGCGGCACCCGCGAGCTACCGGCCTGTGCCGACGACATCGCTCGTATCAACGCCGGCGACGAGCCGCTGATCCGGCACGTGAATCTCAGCGGGCACCGAGTCCCCTACTGGGCCGCGGGTTCCACGTTCGCCCCCTACGGACTCGGCTACTTCAGCCGCGCGCAGTCGACACAGTTCCTGCTGACGAACTTCGGCGGCCAGGACGGCCTCGTATACGGCGACCAACGCTTCCGGCGCACCGGCCGGTCGCCGTACCCGCTGGAACCGCCGCACTGAATACAAAGGTGCCGACCCACGCGGCCCGATGACTCGCGGGCGCGCATGAGAGCGCGCCGTCTGGGTTTGGATGACTGGCTTGGGTTGTGGCCGATGCTGCAGTGGTTTGGGACTGAGCTCGCCGCGGACAAGGTCAGTCTGCGGTCTCATAGTCCATGGGAACATACTTTCGATTGTGTGCCATCCTGGACTCATGGTGGACGGTTCAATGTGCGCAGCGGTGACGGCGACGAGGACTGGTTGGTCTGGGACAACGCCGCGAACGGCAACCGCGGATCTGGCCTGTCCGAGCAGGCCGCGAATCGGCTCGCGGCGGACCTCGAGTTGCAGTACGACGTGTACGGGCCGCGGTCACCCGACCAGGTGCGGCGCGTCGACCCACCCAAGCCGGTGGAGAAGGCCTGGCAACCGGCGGGCTTCCTGGACGCCTGGATCTTCGAACAGGGAACCTGGATCGGGCGCGTCCGGGGACCGGGGGACACGTTCACGTGGATCCCGCAGGTTGAGCTGCGGCAGGCGGAGCAGTTCTGATGGCCGCCAGCAGAGGACCGGTCATCCGTCTGCATGGTCCCGGTGACGAACATGACAGGTGGGTCTACTTCGAGGAGGACTTCCTCGACTGCATCCGGGCCGCGCAGCTCGTCGACGGTGTGGCACGGTCCGTGAAGTTGCTCGGGCGCTGATACGGCTTGGGCGCTTCGAGAGAAGAGCCGGGGACCAGCGGCTGGTCAGCAACGAAACTGATCAGGAGCGTGGTATGCCCTTCAAACCAGAGAGGATCGCGAAACGGGATGGGCAGACGACCAGACCTGGACAGCCTTGATGTAAGCGCGCTTGCGAAGGAACTGGCCGCTGCAAGCGGCAACAATTGCTTTAGGCAAGCTACCGGACGACGTCGGCGAACAAGTCGAGACGCTCATGGGCCTCCCCTACCTACACATCGATCCGACCGATGAAGCCCACGTCGTCGCCATCGTACGGGAGCGCGGCTACCAGGTCCGGCGAGACGACGCACTCATCGCCCGCCTCCGCCCGTCGTAACCAGAATCCCCGGGCATCCGGTGCGGATCAGCGAGTCGCTTGGTGCCGCGGATCCGGGTGACGACCGACCGGGTGACGATCGCGGCGGTGTGGCGTTCCTCGCTGCTCCGCCCATGTCGGTTGCGATGTCGGGCAACGGACGGCAACCTTTTCGGCTCCGGCGGCAACTGCGCTGTGGAACGTCGACTCGATCTACCGAACGGATGGACATGAGGACAACGATGCACGGCGCGGCGCAGCCGCTGCGCAAGCACCTGCGGGCCATCGGCATTCCGCTGGCTCTGCTGGCCGTCGGCGTTGTGGTCTGCCTGGCGGCCGCGCTCCTCATCGGGGACAGCGCTGATACCCGGCGTACCGCCGACGAGTCCGTTACGACTGCCCCGGCGACCGTCCCGGCCGATTCCGGCTCACCGACCGTTGCGACCCACGCCACGATGGCACCGACGCGGCCGCCGGTCACGAGCCCGCCGCCATCGCCCCGCGGTACCCCGACGCCGTCGGCCGCCAGCAGGCCGCCCGTCGCTTCTCGCAGCCCGCGCACGCCTGCCAACAGCCCGCGCACGCCTTCCAGCACCCCGCGCCCGGAATCCGCGGGGTCCACAGGGTCTTTGGCTGGACGGATCAAGCCCGCCATCCGTTACCGGGGCGTCGCGACCGCGTACGAGGCGGGCGACGGGAATGGTGCCTGCCTCTACGGCCCGTCCGGCGACCTCATGATCGCGGCGATGAACCACACCGACTACGAGTCGGCCAAGGCATGCGGAGCGTACGTGCTGGTCCGCGCCGCGAACGGGGCCTCCATCACGGTGCGGATAGTCAACGAGTGCCCGTTGCCCTGCGCACCCGGGCAACTCGACCTCAGCCAACAGGCGTTCGCCAGACTCGCAAACCTCTCCGTCGGCCGGCTCCCGATCACCTGGACGCTGCTGAGCCCCGCCGCGTCCGGCCCTCTCTCGATCCGGTACAAGACCGGGTCCAGTCCGTACTGGTGCGGCGTCCAGGTGATCGGCCACCGCAACCCGGTGGCCGCGCTCGAGGTCCGGACCGCCGAAGGCTGGCGAAAGCTGCACCGCACGGACTACAACTACTTCCTCGCCACCGACGGCAATGGATGCGGCAGAGCGATCAGGGTCACCGACATCTACGGTGAGCGGCTGACCATCGACGGGATCGCCCTCAAACCGGACGTCGCGCAGCCGACCCGGGTCCAGTTCGCCCGGCATTGACCGTGCCGCCCGTCCATCGTCAGGACTCCCCTCCACGGACGATCGCCGTCCGGCAGCGGGTGAGGGGCACTGTTACGCTCGGGCCGATTGTTAACGCGCACATCGCAGGGAGAGGGCGACCGCGGGAGATGCTGGTCGACGACGCGTCCGCAGAGTTCCACGACTTCTTCGAACGCCACTACGCCGAACTGGCGCGTCTCGCCCACCTGCTGACCGGCGAGAAGGACGCGGCCGACGACCTCGCCGCGGATGCGCTGGTCGCCCTGTGGCAGCGCTGGGATCGGCTGCGGGCAGCGCAACATCCAGTCGCCTATGCCCGCGGCGTGGTGGCCAATCTGGCTCGGGAATGGATCCGGAGCAGGGTCCGCGAGCGACGGCGAGTAGCGCTGTTCTGGTCCCGCAGTACGGAGCTGGTGGACGGGCCGGATGTTGCGGTCGTGCTGGACGTCCGGGCCGCGCTCACCCGGCTGCCGTTCCGCAAGCGGGCGTGCGTGGTCCTGCGCCACGCCTTCGACCTGTCGGAGAAGGACACCGCCGCTGCGCTGGGCATCTCGGTCGGTACGGTGAAAAGCCAGACCTCGAAGGGGATGGCCGAGCTGGAACGGCTACTCGGCGCGGAAGCGGTCGGCGAACTGGCGGCAGGAAGGAGGAACCGGTGAACGACGAGATCAGCCGACGGCTGCGAGAGGCCGCCGAGGCTCACGAGCCCAACCGCGCAAGGATCCTGGCGCGCGTGGAGCGCGGCGCGGCCGACCCCAGTGTCCGGCACCGCACACCTTCGATCGCGAGGTCATGGCCCCGGGCGGCGATCGTCGGTCTCGTCGCCGCCGCCACCCTGGCGACCGGTGGTCTTGCCGTCGCTGTCGCCGCCATCGGCGGAGCTCCGTCGCCGCCGGCCACCGCACCCACTCCCACTGTCCCGTCACCGATCGTCACGTCCGCTCCGACGCCATCAGCCCGCACCACCACTACCGGTCCAGCCCCGGCCACCACCTCGGGCAGCGCGCGCCCAACTCCGCCGGCCGGCAGCCGGGTCAAGGACGGGCCGTTGTGGTCTGAAGGCTCGCTGGACGTGCACAGCACCATCTACTGGGCCCAGAACAACCTGACCCTCAAGACCACCAAGCCGCTCACCTCACTCACCGTAGACCTGCGCATTGCCCAGACCGGCGACGTGCGGAGCACCGGCAACTGGCAGACCCTGCCGAGCGACGACTTCACTGTCACCGTTCAGGAGTCCGGCGGTGCGTTGCTCTACCGCTGGGCCCTCAAGCCGGGCCGCACCGTGCCGGCCGGACAGCACGAGTTCGCCGCCCAGTACAACCACGCTACGGGCGTCCGCAAGGTCAAGCGCGACAGCTACCACGTCCACGCCCAGAGCTCAGGCGGTTCCGTCGCAGTCTGGGGAGGGTTCGCCCCGACCCGGTGAGGACGGTCCCGCACCGGCGGTACCGCGACCGAGCCGATGGATGACGAACTCGGCCGCCACATGAGAGCGCAGCACCTGCGGAGTCCAGGTCGGGTCGGGCCCGTCGTCGATGGTGATGTTCACGCCTCGGGCGCAGTAGACCGAGGCGTGGGCTATGTCCGCCGCCCCATCAAGACACACGAACGGCGCTGCACGACCTCTCGTCACCGATCACGGACAAACCTGCAGGGCGGCGGCGACATACGGATCTGAAAAGATCCCGGGCCGCGGCAACCCTTTGCAGTGCCTGTGACCACTAGGGGGCGGATCAGGCCACTCCGTTGCCTGGATCCGCCTTCCTCCGGTGAATGACATGCAAGGAGTACATCCCCTATGGACAACCCCACTCACCGCGCGCGCCGCGGGCGTTTCCGCGGCCGCTGGACCGCCACCGGTCTGCTGGTCGGCGTGCCCGCCATCGTCGTGCCGTGCCTCCTGTTCGCGCAGGAGGACTCGCAGGCCGCGACGGTCGACGGCAGTGCCTACTACCAGCTGGTTTCCGTGCGCAGTGGCAAGGTGCTCGACGTGAACGGCTTCTCCACCGCCGACGGCACCCGTATCCAGCAGTGGACCGACCAGCACACCGCCAACCAGCAGTGGAAGCTGAGGTCCACCGGGAACGGCTACTACGAGCTGGTGAACCGCAACAGCGGCAAAGTGCTTGGCATAGCGGGCAGTTCGACCGCCAACGCGGCGGCCGCCGAGCAGCAGACCGACAGCTCCTCCGCCTCCCAGGAGTGGAAAATCAGCGAGGTGAGCGGTTCCAACGCCGTCACCTTCACCTCCCGCAAGAGCGGCCAGCTCCTGGACGTCTCCGGAAACTCCACGGCCCAGGGCGCGGCAGTCGTCCAGTTTCCCGGTACGGGCGGCACCAACCAGCAATGGAAGCTGGTGAAGTTGGCCCAACCCCAGACGGCCGGGTCCGGACCGTACGCGTGGAAGAACGCCCAGGTGGTGGGCGGCGGTTACGTCACCGGTCTGGTGTTCAACCTGCGCGAGAAGGGCCTGCTATACGCGCGCACCGACATGGGCGGCGCCTACCGCTGGGACACCGCGGCCGAGCAGTGGATCCCACTGACCGACTGGGTCGGCGAGAAGGACTGGAACCTGCTGGGCATCGATTCGCTGGCCACCGACCCCGTAGACCCCAACCGGCTCTACCTGGCGGCGGGTACGTACACCAACGACTGGGCGGGCAACGGCGCGATCCTGCGCTCCACCGATCGCGGCCGCACCTTCCAGCGCACCAGCCTGCCCTTCAAGCTCGGCGGTAACGAGGACGGCCGCGGCGCGGGCGAGCGGCTCGTGATCGACCCCGCGCACCACGGCACCCTGCTCCTCGGCACCCGTAAGAACGGCCTGTGGCGCAGCACCGACTACGGCGTGACATGGGACCAGGTCTCCTCGCTCCCCGTCAAGGACGGGGCGAGCAGTGGCGGCGGCATCTCCTTCGTGACGTACGGCCCGGCCGGCAGCAACACCGTCTACGTCGGCGTCGGTGACAAGTCCACCTCTCTGTACCGCTCCACCGACGGCGGCAGCACCTGGCACGCCGTCTCCGGGCAGCCCACCGGCCAGCTGCCGCAGCACGGCGTGATCTCCGGCGAAGGCTCGCTGTACCTGACGTACACCAACGCCCTTGGACCCAACGGCGTGACGGGGGGCTCGGTGTGGAAGTACACGCCGGCCGGCGGCGCGTGGAAGGACGTCTCACCGTCCCAGGGCGGTTACGGGTTCTCCGGTCTGGCCGTCGACCCGCAGAAGCCGTCCACGGTGATGGTCACCACCCTCGACCGCTGGTATCCCGAGGACGAGGTCTACCGGACCACCGACGGCGGCTCGACCTGGAAGGCACTGGCCGACAAGTCGGTGCGCGACGCCTCCGGCGCCCCCTACGTCGGCACCGGCATCGGGCACTGGATGACCGCCCTGGCCATCGACCCCTTCAACTCCGGGCATGTGCTGTACGGGACCGGCAACGGCATCTGGCGCAGCACGGACGTCACCGCCAACGACAGCGGCGGCACCAGCCACTGGGCCTCGGGGGCCCGGGGTCTTGAGGAGACCGCGCTGTTGGACGCGATCGCCCCGCCCGGCGGCGCCACCCTCATCACCTCCATGGGCGACCAGGGCGGTTTCCGGTACGGCTCCTCCTTGGCCACAGTGCCGTCCGGGCGGCTCACGAACCCGCTGATGAGCAGCAGCACCGACATCGACTTCGCCCAGTCCAAGCCCTCGGTGATGGTCCGTGTCGGCCGTGGCGGCGCGCAGGACGGCGCCTACTCCACCGACGGCGGCAGCAGCTGGAACGGCTTCAAGGCAGAGCCGGTGGGCAGCTCCGAGAGCGGCCATGTCGCGCTCTCGGCTGACGGCTCTACCATCGTCTGGACGGAGGCCGGCCAGGCCCCGTACCGCTCGACCGACCTAGGGGCCGCCTGGTCGAAGGTCGGCGGCCTGGGCACCGACGCCGAGGTCGTCGCCGACCGCTCGTCGGCCAGGACCTTCTACTCGCTGTCCGGCGGCACGCTCTACGCGAGCACCGACAGCGGCGCGACCTTCACCGCCCGCGCAGGCAACCTGCCTGCCGGCCGGCTCACGGCCGTCCCCGGCATCGCAGGAGACCTGTGGATCTCCGGCGGCGACAAGGGGCTGCTGCACTCCACCGACGGGGGCCGCAGCTTCACCGCGCTCACCTCGGTGCAGTCCGCCTCCGCCCTCGGCTTCGGCAAGGCCGCGCCAGGCGCCAACTACCAGGCCCTGTACCTGATCGGCACCGTCAAGAACGTCACCGGAGTCTTCCGCACCACCGACAAGGGCGCCACCTGGGTCCGCATCAACGACGACGCCCACCAGTGGGGCAGCATCGGCGGAGTCGGCGTCGTCACCGGTGACCCCGACACCTACGGCCGCGTCTACATCGGCACCAACGGACGCGGTCTGCAGTACGGCGACCCGTCCTGACCCCACAACCCATCGAGCATGGGCGTGCCCAGTATCCCCAGCAGCCGCAGCCAAACGGGCAGCATCATCTCGGTCCCGTGGGCGGTGGCGATGTCGCCCAGGTCGATGACATCGGTGTGGCCGAACGACTCCAGCAGAGAGGTTCAGACGTCAACGCGCGCACCGTCGAGCACAAGCGAGCGAGTCGAGAACGAGATCGACAACCGCCCCCGCGACGTCCTCGGCGACCGCCCACCCGCCAAGCTGTTCACCGCGCTGCTAGCCTCAACGACGCATCGTG
This sequence comes from Kribbella sp. CCNWLW201, assembly GCF_037203805.1. Lineage (NCBI taxonomy): Bacteria > Bacillati > Actinomycetota > Actinomycetes > Propionibacteriales > Kribbellaceae > Kribbella > Kribbella sp. CCNWLW201. The sequence continues at coordinate 1,552,423 of NZ_JBBCBQ010000001.1, forward strand.
TGTTGCGACGTTGACCAGAACCCGCCTCCGCCAAGGTCAGGGAGTGGGAGAAACTTGGGAGCGATCCGCGCATGAGAACGGCTCTCAAACGGATCCAACTCGCATCCACGAGAATCGCGAGAATGCCTTGCAAGTAAGGGATTGAGCCTCGGAATGCGCTGGCCACCACGCGACTCTTGCTCATGGCACTGAGGCAGTCAGCCAGTAGCCGTAGATGCATCGGTAGTTGCAGTTCACCCCGATACACACGTCGGTCCTCGCGTCGGTGTCCCGGTTGAAGGGTCACCCCGCGTCTGCGGGGAAGCGCGTCCATAGCTGCCGTGAGCCCCGGGCCTCGGTATCACCCCGCGTCTGCGGGGTGATACCGAGGGCTGAGCGCCTAGATCGTCGGGATCTTCACGTGCGGCCCCGGATCTCATGACAACGTCGTCCTGCTGTCGGTGTGATCGGAGCGTAATCCGGCAGACCCTTGACGGACACGGTTGTTAGCGTTCACAGTCTTCCCCAGACCAGGGAGGGAATGCAGTGGAGTCGAGCAAGGAGCGCCACCCGCCAGCAATGGCGGACGTCTCCCGTCGGACGGTGGCCGACGGCCTTGGACACCCGGAGGGCTCCGGTCTGAAGGTTCGGATGGTCTTTGAGTACAGGCGAGGAGCCCTGGCGGCGATCGAGGTGATCGGCGCGGCTATGCGGGAACCAGTGGTGGTCGCGCCCCGGCTCATCACCCGCGCCCGTACCGCTCCAATCCACTGAAACGGGCAGTAATCCGGGAGCGGTGCTCCTCGGCAAAATTGTTAGCGCTAACATCAGAAGGGACGAACGATGCTGAAGAAGATCTCCGCGCTGCTCCTGGCCGGAGCCATCGCGTCGGTGATGGTCGCCTGCGGAAACTCCGCGGGCGCCGACAGCGGTAGCGGTGGCGGCGGTGACGACAAGATCACCATGGGGTTCTCCCAGGTCGGGGCGGAGAGCGCCTGGCGCACCGCCAACACCAAATCCGTCCAGGACTCGGCGAAGAGCGCGGGCTTCGAGCTGAAGTTCTCCGACGCACAGCAGAAGCAAGAGAACCAGATCAAGGCGATCCGCTCCTACATCCAGCAGAAGGTGGATGTCATCGCTTTCTCCCCGGTCGTCGAGTCGGGCTGGGACACCGTGCTCAAGGAGGCGCAGGCCGCCAAGATCCCGGTGATCCTCACCGACCGGGCCGTCGACTCCCAGGACACGAGCCTCTATAAGACGTTCCTCGGCTCCGATTTCGTCGAGGAGGGCAAGAAGGCCGGTACGTGGCTCGTCGAGGAGTACAAGGATTCCAAGGACCAGGTCAACATCGTCGAACTGCAGGGAACGACCGGCTCCGCGCCGGCCAACGATCGCAAGGCGGGCTTTGCCGAGGTCATCAAAGCCGACCCGAAGTTCAAGGTGATCGCCTCGCAGACCGGTGACTTCACTCGTGCCAAGGGCAAAGAGGTGATGGAAGCGTTCCTGAAGTCCAACCCCGACATCGACGTGCTGTACGCCCACAACGACGACATGGGATTGGGCGCCATCGAGGCGATCGAGGGAGCCGGCAAGGTCCCGGGCAAGGACATCAAGATCATCACGGTCGACGCGGTCAAGGACGGCGTCCAGGCATTGGCCGACGGCAAGATCAACTACATCGTCGAGTGCAGCCCGCTGCTCGGCCCCCAACTGGTGGATCTGGCCAAGAAGGTCGTCAAGGGCGAAGAGGTACCGGCCCGCGTGGTGACCGAGGAGACCACCTTCACGCAGGAACAGGCCAAGAAGGTCCTGTCCAGCCGCCAGTACTGATTAGCGGTCGGGGCCGGCGCGTCGGAGCCGGCCCCGACCGGGGAGAGAAGAGGAAGGTCGCCGCATGGTGGTACCCGGCCCGGTCCTGCGAATGAAGGGGATCGGCAAAGAGTTTCCCGGCGTCAAGGCGCTGGACGGGGTGGACTTCCGGCTGTTCCCGGGTGAGGTCCACGCCCTGATGGGTGAGAACGGAGCGGGCAAGTCGACGCTGATCAAGGTGCTGACCGGCGTCTACACCATCGATTCCGGCGACATCGAGCTCGACGGACGGAAGGTGGCCTTCGGCAGTCCGTCGGCCGCGCAGCAGGCCGGTGTCAGCACCGTGTACCAGGAGGTCAACCTGGTCACGAACCTCTCGGTCGCGGAGAACATCTTCATCGGCCGCGAGCCCCGCCGGCTCGGCCGGATCCTGTGGCGCGAGCTGCGAACTCGAGCCGCCGAGCTGCTGGCCCGGCTCGATCTCGACCTCGACGTCTCAGCGCCTCTGTCGAAGTACTCGCCGGCGATCCAGCAGATGGTGGCGATCGCCCGTGCGGTGGACGTCGAGGCCAAGGTCCTGATCCTGGACGAACCGACCTCCAGCCTGGACGCCGGCGAGGTCGCCCTGCTGTTCAAGGTGATCCGCCAGCTCAAGGACTCAGGTATGGCGATCCTGTTCGTCACCCACTTCCTCGATCAGGTGTACGAGATCTCCGATCGGCTGACGATCCTGCGCAACGGCCGGTTGATCGGTGAGTACCTGACCCGCGACCTGCCTCAGGTCGACCTGGTCGGCAAGATGATCGGGCGTGAACTGGCCGAGCTGGAGCAACTCTCGGAGAAGCCCCTCGCGCGCGTCTCCGAACCGCTCGTCCAGGTCGAGGGCCTCGGCCGGCCGGGTGCCATCGAACCGTTCGACCTCACCATCCGCGAGGGGGAGGTCGTCGGCCTCGCCGGCCTGCTCGGCTCGGGACGCACCGAGATCGCAAGACTGCTGTTCGGTGCCGACCACGCGAGCAGCGGTTCGGTACGTATCGGTGGTGAGCCGGTCGGGATCCGCACGCCGCGCACCGCCACGCGCCACGGAATCGCCTTCTGCTCGGAGAATCGACGGACCGAGGGCCTGATCCCCGACCTCACCGTCCGGGAGAACCTCACGCTCGCCCTGCAGGCGCGACGCGGCTGGCGCCGGCCGATTCCCCGCCGCACGCAGGATCAGCTCGTCGACAAGTACATCACCGCGTTGAACATCCGCCCGGCGAACCCGGAGCACCTGATCAAGAACCTCAGCGGCGGCAACCAACAGAAGGTGTTGTTGGCTCGCTGGCTGATTCTCGAGCCGCGCCTTCTCATTTTGGACGAACCCACCCGCGGTATCGACGTCGGCGCCAAGGCGGAGATCCAGCGCCTGGTCACCGAGCTGTCCGACGACGGAATGTCCGTGCTGTTCATCTCGGCGGAGCTGGAGGAGGTCCTGCGGTTGAGCCACAAGATCGGGGTGCTGCGGGACCGCCGGCTGATCGCCGAGCTGACCAACGACGAGCACCTCACCTCCGACGTACTGATGGAGACGATCGCCAGCGGGAGCGGATCATGAGCACAGTGCTGAAGCACCGGCAGTTCTGGCCGGCGGTCATCCTGGTCGCCCTGCTGCTACTCAACCTGCTCTTCACCGACAGTTTCCTCACCATCGAGATGAAGGGCGGCCACCTCTACGGCAGCCTGATCGACATCGTCCGATTCGGCGCGCCGCTGATCCTCGTCGCGCTCGGCATGACCCTGGTCATCGCCACCAGCGGCATCGACCTCTCGGTCGGTTCGGTGGTCGCGATCTCGGGCGCACTCGCCTGCCTGCAGATCAGCGGCTTGGAGGACGCCAACTCCGTCGGCGGCGTGCTGTCGGCTGTGGGGGTCGCGCTGCTCCTCTCCCTGGCACTCGGCGCCTGGAACGGTCTGCTCGTCGCCGGGATCGGCATCCAGCCGATCATCGCCACGTTGATCCTGATGGTCGCCGGCCGCGGCCTCGCGCAGTTGATCACCGGGGGGCAGATCATCAACGTCAACAGCAGCCCGTACGAGCTGATCGGCGGGGGGTACTGGCTCACGCTGCCGTTCGGCATCTTCCTGGTGGTCGCACTACTCGGGCTGACCGCTTTCCTCACTCGCCGGCTGGCGCTCGGTCTGCTGATCGAGTCGATCGGCGGAAACGCCGAGGCCAGCCGTCTGGCGGGTGTCCGATCTCGTGGCCTGATCATCCTGGCGTACGCGTTCTGCGGCCTGTGCGCCGGCATCGCGGGGCTGATGATCAGCTCCAACGTCTCCAGCGCCGACGGCAACAACGCCGGACTGTGGATCGAGCTCGACGCGATCCTGGCGGTCGTCATCGGCGGCACGTCCCTGGTGGGCGGCAGGTTCTCCCTCGGCGGCACCGTGCTGGGCGCTCTCATCATCCAGACGCTGGCCACCACGATCTACTCGATCGGTGTGCCTCCGGAGACGACCTTGCTGTTCAAGGCGCTCGTGGTGACGATCGTCTGCCTCCTGCAGTCTCCGGCCTTCCGCACGAAGGCCTTTCATCGGCGCCAACGCAAGGAAGCGGGCGCACCAGGTCCGGCGGTCGAGGAGAAGGCGAAGGTTCCGGCATGACGATGACCACCTCGGCAACCAGCCGGATGCCGGTTCCACAGAAGTACCTCCCCACCGTCGTGACCGCCGCCCTGTTCGTCGCCGTGTTCGTCGTGGGCGGCCTCCGGTACGACGGCTTCGCCTCGGGCCAGGTCGTCCTCAACATCTTTGTCGACAACGCCTTCCTGCTCGTCGTCGCCGTCGGACTGACCTTCGTGATACTCACCGGTGGCATCGACCTCTCGGTAGGCGCGGTCGTCGCGCTGTCCACGATGGTGTCGGCGAGCCTGGTCACCAATCACGGCTGGCCGCCGTTGGTGGCGATAGCGCTCGTACTCGTCATCGGGTCGGTGCTGGGGCTGGTGATGGGCGCGATCATCCACTACTTCGAGATCCAGCCCTTCATCGTCACACTCGCCGGCATGTTCCTTGCGCGGGGCCTGTGCTACACCATCGGCACGGACTCGATCCCCATCACCGATCCGGTCTTCACCTCTCTCGCGCAGACGAAGGTGGGCCTTTTCGGTGAGCTGTGGATCTCGCCCAGTGTGGTCATCGCCGTCGCGGCAGTGCTGGTGGCGGCCTACGTTCTGCACTACACCCGCCTGGGCAGGAACGTCTACGCGGTGGGCGGCAGTGAACAGTCGGCACTGCTGATGGGCCTGCCCGCGGCCAGGACGAAGATCGCGGTCTACACGATCAGTGGCTTCTGCTCGGCGCTGGGTGGCGTACTGCTGTCCTTCTACATGCTGTCGGGGTACGGCTTGCACGCCGTGGGAATGGAGTTGGACGCGATCGCCGCGGTGGTCATCGGGGGCACGCTGCTCACAGGTGGTTCCGGGTACCTGGTCGGTAGCGTTCTCGGGGTGCTCGTGCTCGGGCTCATCCAGACGATCATCAGTTTCCAGGGGACGCTCAGCTCGTGGTGGACCAAGATTTTCATCGGTCTACTGCTGCTCGCGTTCATCCTCCTCCAGCGGGTGACAAGCCGTCGTGGGCCGCGCTCACCCGGGGCGCGTCGTCGCGGGTGAAGGGCTCACGCTCCGTGGCTACTACGCCGGGTTGCACCGAGAGGCAGGGCACTCGACACCAATTGGTCTGCACAGCGCTTCCTGCGCACCTCTTTACGCACCTGAATCAGCGCGAGAGCAGGACCACTGCTGGTGATCACACCTGGATGGACCTCGGTTCGAGTCTCGCTGCTGCTCACACATGTCGGGCTTGTCAACTCCCGAAGCGTCCAGTGCGATCAAACAGGGCAGTCACGCATCTCCCTCGTTGGTCGGCCGCTATAGTGGCGCATCCGTCGTGGAGGGGTGGGGACAAATGGTGCGTTCAGTGCGACGCTTTCGATGCTTGCCGAAGTTCGCCGGTCTCATTGCCGGTATAGCGGTGACGGTCGTGCAGATGTCGCCGTCGGCAATGGCGGCGGAGCAGTTGGGCACCCTGGATGGCACCGGCTGTATCTGGGTGATCAACGAGCTCCCTTTGCCGGCTGGATGGAGTGGCGGGAATGTGTACAACAGCGACCGCCACGACTCGTTCGCCGGCTCCGGCGTCGATATGGACGGCAGAACGCGCCCACTGGTGTGGCACGACGGCGATGTGACGGTGCTCGACACTCCGGGCGGCGTTGGCGCGACCGCGCAGGACGTGAACAGCCAGGGCGACGTGGTCGGCGTCGTTTTCGGTGAGGACACCTCGACGCGCGGAGTCCTCTGGCGCGGTGGCCAGATGATCGACCTCCCGTTGCTGCCCGGCGGCGGCTTCGCCGTGCCGACGGCGATCAACAACGCCGGCCTGATCGTCGGCTATGCGGCAGGCGAGGACAACAGCCACGCCGTCGCCTGGTCCGCGAAATCCCCACAGTCAATCCAGGATCTCGGTGTGGTGGCAGGCTCGGCCTACCTCACCGACGTCTCCGAGCAGGGCGCCGTCGTGGGGTGGACCGAGACGGTCGGTGAGGAGTTCAGGCAGCAGGCCATCGCGGGCACGGTGCGCGAAGGGCTGACGACGCTGCCCGGCCCTGTTCCCGGCACCAACTCGATCGCACGCGCCGCCGCAGGCCCCTACATCGCCGGTAGTGCCGTACTGACCAGCGGATCCGGGGACCTGGGAGGCCCGGTCGTGTGGGCACCGACCGGGCCACGTGCCTTGCCGGGGGTTCAAGCCACGCCGTACGCGGTGAACGTCCACGGAACGGTGGTGGGGTTCGATCCCGACCTCGGTGCGGTGATCTGGGTCGGTGACCACGAGCAACAGCTCCCCGCGCTCGTTGCCGGCGATCCCTTCTCCACGTCTGCCACGGTGGCCACGGACAACAACACTGCCGCGGGTAGCAGCGCTGACGCACAAGGCCGTTCCCGTCCTGTGACATGGTCCTGCACATCGTGATCAACTGAGTGGGGAAACCTGCATCGAACGCAGGAAACCTACGCCCATCTGGTCGCTTGCCCAGAGCAACGACACGTAGATGCAACTTCAGTGGTTTCCGCGCCGACAGTGATCGCTATGTCAGGCCTGATCGATGATTTCGCTACTTGCGTCGTCGATCGGAAAGGTCGCCGCCAGCACCTCAAGCATGGCGTGGGCAAATTCAGCAGCGGTCTGATCGCCAGCCCTGTGGGTGCGGAAATCTCCAGAGCTCAGTACCTCCGCCAACCGGGTAGCCGGCCCGCTCGCGCGAGTCCTCCCGATCGGCTTCACCGGCAGACGAACTCGGTGACTCAGCGGGCGGCGACGGTGATGACTACGCGACGGTTCTTTTGGCGGTTGGCGGCGGAGGTGTTGGGTACGGCGGGAGCGGCCTCGCCGAAGCCCTTGGTGGTGATCAGGGACGGATTGAACTTCTCGGTGCGGATCAGCCAGTTGGCGACGGCCTGGGCGCGGCGCTCGGACAGCCGCAGCCCGTACGTCGCGTCACCGCGGTCGTCGGTGTGGCCTTCCACCCGCAGGCGCGCGTTCGGGCTGGTCGCCCTGATCTTGACCGCGATCGCGTGCAGTGCCCGAGCCGCGTCCGGGCGGATCGTCGCCTGGTCGGTATCGAACAGCACGTCGCCCGGCGCGACGTACGAGACCTTGCCCTCGCCGGTGAACACGTCGACCTTGTCCTGCCCAGGCAGCTTTCGCGACTCAAGCCGCGCCGGATCCACGTCCACGTCGGGCAACCTGACTGGCTCCAGCTTCACGGTCTCCACCCGTACGCCGTCCTCGCTGCCGCCCGGACGAGCCGCGCCAGGGCGTGACACGCCACGCCGTACGACGCCTTTGCGGGTGACAGTTGGGAGTACGCCGCTCGTCTCGACCTGGCAGACCTGTGGAGAGCTGACCGCAGCTACCTCGACGCCGGGCACGGTGACTGCGGCGAACACTCGGTCCGAGCCCTGCACCCGACTTTCGGGAATCGTCGCGGCGGGGATCGAGGCTCCTGTGATCCGGACGGCGCCAAGGCAGCCGCCGGGAGCGTCGTACTGAATCACACAGCCGGCGTCGATTGTCTGCGCCGGAATCGTGAACCCGTCGAGCACCGTTCGGTCGCCGGACTTCACCGGCGCGACAGTCACCGGCGGCACAGTGATGTCCGGGAGCTGTCGAATCACGCGGCCAGGCCCTGCAACGCACTCGGGTCGCTCTGCGGGCACAGTCGGCGTAGTAGCCGACGGCGTGGGAGTCGCTGATCGGGTTGTCGATGTGCCGTCGGTGGCCGGCGAGGGTCCGGGAGCCGCCTCGCCACCACCCGAACAAGAGACCAGGAGCAGGCCGATACAGAGAGTCAGTAAAGACTGACTCACCGATTGTGACATTGAGTGCATTGTGCAAGCCTCCCATGCCGGAGAGATTCCCGAAACGCCCCGGCAATCTGCGTTACCAATAATTGAACTCTCGCGAATGATGGCCTAAGAACCTGGATCCGACGTCGGTCCGCCGCTAGCATCTGCTAATCGCTCCACTGGTCGAACCGGTGGGAGCGGCTGTGTACATTGCGTTCTCCGGTCGACAGGAGGGGCTCTCGGCCGGGCACGTCATCAGGCCCAGGGGTGGGTCCAGATGAATTCGATCGCAGCATGCGGTGGGGGGAAACAGATGATTGTTGTTGGCATTCCCATGGTTCGGCTCAGCTTAAGTGAAATCTGGGACAAAATCACCGGAATCAGCTTTTCGACGGACGATCTGTCGCAATGGCGAAGCCTGGTTCCGCTGGCGCTGGCCGGTTTCATTGTGTGGACTTTGTGGCTGTACCGGTTCGTTCTGTCCCGGCTGGCACGACCCATCGTCAACGACTTCACCACCACGACCTCCGTGGTAGTCCCGTCGTACCACGAGGACCCTGACATCCTGATGCGCTGCCTGGAAAGCTGGCGGGCGCAGAAGCCGGACGAGATCCTGATCGTTCTGGATGTCGCCGACACCGACGCCTACGAGCGGCTGGTCGCCCTGGATGACCCCCGGGTCACGCCGATCCTGTTCAAGCACGCCGGTAAGCGGTCTGCGCTCGGCGTTGGCATCCGCGCCGCGAAGTTCGACATCCTGGTGCTCACCGACTCCGACACCAGTTGGCAACCCGGCCTGCTGAAGGCGGTGCAGCGCCCGTTCGCCGACTCAGATGTCGGGGCCGTGAGCACCCAGCAGAACGTGTACGAGCGAAGGACCAGTGTCTGGCGGCGGATCGCCGACTGGCTGGTCAATTTGCGGTATTACGACTACGTGCCGGCGATGGGCCGAGCCGGTGCGGTCGCCTGCGTCTCCGGCCGGACCGGCGCGTACCGTCGTAGTGTCGTACTGCCGGTCCTGGACAACCTGGAGAACGAGTTCTTCCTTGGCCGGCGGTGTGTCTCGGGCGACGACGGACGACTGACGTGGCTCGTCCTGGCGTCCGGCTACAAGACCGTGCACCAGTCGTCTGCCCGGGCGCTGTCGATGTTCCCGGCGTCCTTCCGGGCATTCGCCAAGCAGCGGATCCGGTGGAGCCGCAATTCCTATCGCTGCTACCTGACCGCCGTCTGGAAGGGCTGGCTGTGGCGGGTGCCGCTGGTCACCAAGGTGACAGTGCTGCAGATCCTGCTCACGCCGGTAACGATGGGCATCACCATCGGCTATCTGGTGTTCAGCAGGCTCGAACCGACCTGGCAGAGCGCCGCCCTGGCAGCCGCCTGGATGATGATCGCACGCGGCATCCGCGGAATCTCGCATCTGCGCAGACACCCTTTCGAGGTCTTGTTGCTGCCACTGGTGACGCTGACGGTCATCCTGATCGCCCTGCCGATCAAGTTGTACGCGTTCGTCACGATGAACAAGCAGGGTTGGCTGACCAGGTCCGACAGCATGATCGGAGGCGAGGGGCAGGACGCGGCCTCGCTGCGCGGTAGTGGCTCGGCAGCGGCGCTGCAGACGGAGCAGGTCGCATGAAGAAGCGTCGAAAGTTGCTCGTCGCTGGAGTGCTGACGCTCTCGGTTCTCGGGCTCGCTCAGCCTGGTGCGCTCGCTGCCACGCCGACTCCTTCTCCCAAGCCAAAGGCCGCCACGACGACTCCCAGTCCCAAGCAAAAGGCCGGCACTCAGCCTCCCGCTCAGCCGTCCGCCCGATCGACGACGCCGCCTGACGCGACTCAGCCGTCGGTACCGGGTAAGACGCCGGCGCACGATGACGAAGCGATCGGCCGGCTTCCCTACCCGGGCGATCCGGAGGCGGAGACCGCTTACGTCGCCGACGAGGACCGGCGGCTTGTCGAGGTTCGCACAATCGACTCGCTGACGCGATGGAGCAAGACGTCCCTGAAAACGCCGTACCGGATCGCCACCGGTTCGGCGTACACGCTGGTGCTGACGCCGCGGCGGGAGGTCTACACGATCAAGGACCTGCTCGGGCTCGCCCCGCAGACGTTCATCCGTCAGCCGGACGGCGGGTACCTGCTGTCCGAGCACATCGTGATTCAGTCAGGCGCCACGCTGAACCTCGCATCGGCAGGCGGCCTGAGGCTGCGGCTCGCCAGCGACCCCGACGGATTCGTATCGATAGTCAACTACGGCGGTGTACTGAACGTCCAAGGAGCACAGGGCAAACCGGTCATCATCACCAGCTGGAACCGCGACTCCTCGAACCAGGACACGCTGACCACCGACGGCCGCGCCTACCTCCGCTCGATCGGGGGGCAGGTGAGGTTCCGGTACGCCGAGCTCTCGGACCTCGGGTTCTGGAGCGGCCGGACCGGCGGATTGTCGCTCACCGGCACGGATCGCCCGAACAGTGGCTCCCTCGACAAACTCGGCAAGACCATGCAAGTCGGCAAGCAGGCAGCCAGGGAACGCGCGGCCGCACAGGCCGCCCAGAAGAACCAGGAGAAGACCACGACTCTGGACGGGGCCGGCAAGTCCACACTCAGCCAGGTCCTGCCGGCCGGCGCGTTGCCGCTGCCGGAAGTGGACATCGCCGACCCGGAGTACAGCTACGTCTCCGCCTTGATCCAGAACACGAGCATTCAACGGAACGCGTTCGGCCTGTTCACTGCCAGCGCGAACGGCCTGGACATCCGCGACAGCCGCTTCGATGAGAACCTCGTCGACGGCCTGGTCATGCATCGCTACGTCACCAACGCCGTCGTCGCCTCGAGTACCGCGAACCGCAACGCCGGAGACGGCATCGTTCTCTCCCGAGCGACGACCGGCATCGTCCTGTCCGAGGTCGAGGCGACCGGGAACCATCGCAACGGGCTGACCATGTCCGGCCTGCCCCTCGCGGACGGACCCAGCGCGACCGGTTCGAGTGTCGGCAGCTACGGCAACAACACCGTGTCGAACAGCAAACTCAGCGACAACGGCCGGTACGGCGTGGAGGTGGTCGGCGGCACCAACATCGGCGTCAATGCGAACGACCTCCACGGTAACGACATGGGCATTGTGGTCCGTGGGGGCGCACGCGAGGTCTCGGTCGTCGGCAACCGCGTCGCCGAACCCGCCCGGCAAGGCATCGCAGTCCGCGACGGCGTGACGGCGTCGGTCGTCTCCGGCAACATCGTCAGCGGGGGCGGCACCAGCGTCTACATCCGCGACTCGGCCGCCTCGGTACAGCGCAACACCTTGTCCGACGCAGACTCGCACGCGGTCTCGCTGGTCGGCGTAGTGAGCGCCACGAAGGTCACAGAGAACACCATCAGCGGGCGTGGTCCCAGCGCGATCGACACCAAGCGGGCCGCCGACGTGAACATGCGGCGCTGGAAGAACGACGACGACCACTGGCACGACACCACGCCGTTCCTGGTCACGCTGAAGCGGTTCCTGCAGCCCTTGACCGCGATGTGGTTGGCATTGGCCGCCTTGCTGATCTTCACGGCAGCGCGCGGAACTCGGCGGATCCGGCGTATCGTCCACCCGTACGCTGACAAAGCGTCCGTCAGTGACGGACTACCGGTGTCCGCGACCGAAGTACCGATCGACAACCAGACAGCACCATGACGAGACGTGAAATGATCATCGCCGGTGCCTCCGCTGCCGCAGCACTGCTGATCGGCGGCGGAGTGGTCGCGGCCGTGTGGCCTACCTCCGATCCAAAGACGCCCAGTGCGGGCCGGTCGATACCTACCGTGGCGCCGGCACCGACCATCACGTCGCTGGAACCTACTGACTCTCCATCCTCGCCTGCCTCCGAGGAGGAAGAGGAGGGGAACGGCAAGCGCAAGCCCGAGGACGCGCCAGTGCTTGCCGATGCACCGCCTGCCGGTGAAGGCCCGTTGCCGTCGTCCGCACCGGTGACCTGTCCCACTGCGACTGTCTCGGTCTCCGACGCCAACGGCCTGAAAGAGGCGCTGAAGAACGCTGCGCCGGGCGCCAGCATCGCGCTGGCAGATGGCCGGTACGCCGGGAAGTTCGTCGCCGAAGCATCTGGTACTGCGGCACAACCGATCTGGTTGTGCGGCGGTGCGGGCGCCGTACTGGATGGAGAAAACGTCCGAGGCGGCTATGCATTCCACCTGAACAGGGCGAAGTTTTGGCGGCTTGTCGGCTTCACAGTGACCAATGGCCAGAAGGGCGTGATGGCCGACACCACCGTCGGTTCGGTCATCCAGGGACTGACCGTGCACGACATCGGCGACGAGGCGATCCACCTGCGCGCCAACAGCACGGACAACGTCGTCCTGAGCAACACGATCAGAAAGACAGGCCTGCGCCGGGAGAAGTTCGGCGAGGGCGTGTACGTCGGCTCCGCGGTCAGCAACTGGTGCACCGTGAACGACTGCAAGCCGGACCGCAGCGACCGCAACGTGGTCAAGGACAACAAGATCTCAGAGACGACGTCCGAAGCGGTCGACATCAAGGAAGGTACCACCGGAGGGCTACTGGAGGGGAACACCTTCGACGGAGCGGCACTCAGCGGCGCCGACTCCTGGGTGGATGTCAAAGGCAACAACTGGTTGATCAAGGGCAACACCGGCACGAAATCGACCATGGACGGCTTCCAGACCCATCAGATCCTGAAGGGCTGGGGCGACCACAACCTGTTCACCGGCAACACCGCTGCCGTGGACGGACCCGGGCTAGGCTTCGCGCTGCGCCCGCCCGAGGCCAACGTCGTTGCTTGTGACAACAAGGTCACCGGCGCGGGCGGCGGCCTGAGCAACATTTCCTGCCGCTGATTTCTCACCGTTTCATCGATGTGGGGGGATATCCATGTCTGCAAGGCCACGTCTCACAGTCCTTGGCACCGGCTACCTCGGGGCCACGCACGCCATCTGCATGGCGGTGCTCGGCTACGAAGTACTCGGGATCGACACCGACGCGGCGAAGATCGCCGCGCTGTCCGAGGGGCGCGTCCCCTTCTACGAACCTGGACTCCCGGAGATGCTGCGCAAAGCGCTCGACTCCGGACGCCTGCGCTTCAGCACCGACATCGCGCTTGCCGCCGAGTTCGGCGACGTCCACTTCATCTGCGTTGGAACACCCCAGGCGCCGGACTCGCCCGCGGCCGACCTCCGGTACGTCGATCAGGTGGTCACCTCTCTCGCCGGTCACCTCAGGCGTCGCTGTCTCGTGGTCGGCAAGTCCACCGTGCCGGTCGGCACAGCTGCTCGACTGGCGACCATGCTGCAATCGCTCGCGCCCGCCGGAGATCAGGTCGAGCTGGCGTGGAACCCCGAGTTCCTCCGCGAGGGCTTCGCCGTCGAGGATACGATGCGGCCCGATCGCCTGGTTTTCGGAACATCGTCGCGGTGGGCACTGGCTCAGCTGAAGACCACCTTCGCTCCGCTGCTCGAGGCATCCGTCCCCGTCGTGGTCACGGATCTACCGACCGCAGAACTGGTCAAGGTGGCCGCGAATTCCTTCCTGGCCACGAAGATCTCCTTCATCAACGCGATGGCCGAGGTCTGCGAGAACACCGGCGCAGACGTCCAGCAGCTCGCCGAAGCTCTCTCCTACGACCCCCGCATCGGCGGACGCTTCCTTCGCCCGGGTCTCGGCTTCGGGGGCGGCTGCCTCCCGAAGGACATTCGCGCCTTCATCCACCGCGCCGACGAACTCGGCGTCGGGCAGGCCGTCTCCTTCCTCCGGGAGGTCGACGCGATCAATCAGCGCCGCCGGCAACGAACCGTCGATCTGATCCGCGACCAGGCCGGCGGCTCCCTGGCCGGCGTCACCGTCTGCGCCCTGGGCGCCGCGTTCAAACCCGACTCCGACGACATCCGCGATGCCCCGGCCTTGGATGTCGCCCGCCTGCTCGTCGCCGAAGGTGCGATCGTCCGCGTCTACGACCCCGAAGCAATGGACAACGCCCGCCGGGTCTACCCGGACCTCCACTACGCCTCAACTGTCGCCGACGCCGCCATCGGCGCCCAGGTCGTTGCCCTGCTGACCGAATGGGACCAGTTCCGCGAGATCGATCCCGAATGGCTCGGTGAGCTCGTCGCCGTCCGCGCCATAGTCGACGGGCGCCACGCCCTCGAGCCCACAACCTGGCGCGCTGCCGCCTGGGACTACCGAGCATTGGGCCGCGCCGCCTAGCTCCGAGGCCGGCGTCCACCAGTCGCTTGAGAGGCTGGCGGACGCCGGCCATGTGGCTGAACAAGCTGTCTTGCAAACGGTCGATGCATCCCCGCGACTGGTCATCCAAGCAAGTAAACGATTGCGCGAATTGGCATTTGGTGGCTGCGACGTCAACGGTGTCATCCCCGCACTCGGTGCCGCCACCTGCATCCCGTTATCGGTCAGATGCCATTCGCCTTGCGTCTTGGGCGAAGTGAATCCCGTCGAGCCCCTTGTCGCGGGTCTCGGATGTACCGCAGACTCTGTGGGGGCACGCGGGGGGCGCGTGAATTGTTGAAGCGTGGGGGGTACGGGGATGGTACGTCGCTGTGTTCGGAATTCGTTCGGCCGGGGATTCAGCAGGCCGGTGGGAATAGTGTTGGCGGTCGCGATCGCCGTTGTGGGGCTGCTGGCGGTGCCGATTCCGGCCGAGGCGGCGACGCCCGCGCACGTGCAGAGCCGCGCCAAGGAGATCACCACCGGCACGGTCAACAGCCTGGCGTTCTCGAACGCCAACGCGGCCGGGAACCTGATCGTCGTCTACCTGATCTGGAACACCAGCTCGACGGTTACCTTGTCCGACACCAACGGCAATGTGTACGCCGCCGCGGCGCCAGTGACACGTTGGCACAACAACACCTGGAGCTCGCAGATCTTCTACGCCAAGAACATTGCCGCTGGCACCAATACAGTGCGGGCAACGTTCGGCTCGGCGATCACAGCCTGGGCGGACATCTACATCCACGAGTACTCCGGGGTCGACAAGGCTGCACCCTTCGATGTCTCGGCAGCGGCTGTGGGCACGGGAAATGCGATGAACAGCGGGACCGCGACGACAACCAATGCCAGCGATCTGATCTTCGGCGCCGGTGCTTCAGCCAGCACCGTGACAGCTGCCGGCAGCGGCTTCACCACCCGTCGTACCAACTTCGGCAACCGCACCGAGGACAAGCTCGTCACCACCGCTGGTGCGCACAACGCCACCGCAACTCAGAACGGCTCGGACTGGGTGATGCACATGGTGGCCTTCAAGGCCGACACGGCACCGCCCGACACCACCGCGCCGTCGGTCGCGATCACCGCACCAACAGACGGTGCCACCGTCAACGACATCGTGGCGGTCACCGCGAACGCCACCGATGACGCGGGCGTTGTCGGGGTGCAGTTCCTCGTGGACGGCGTACCAAATGGCGCTGAGGACCGCACCGCGCCGTACGCCCTGAGCTGGGACAGCCGCACCGTGACCAACGGCGCCCACACCCTGTCGGCCCGAGCACGTGACGCCGCCGGCAACACCAGGACCTCGGCGCTCGTCAACCTCAACGTCGCCAACACGAACTACTTCCAGAACGAGATCCTCGCGACCGGCCTCGACCTGCCGACCACGTTCGAGTTCCTGCCCGACGGACGCATGCTCGTCGGTGAACTGCAGGGCAAGATCAAGGTACTGCCGCCGCCGTACACCACACCGAGTCAGACTCTGTTCCTGCAGATCAGCAACATCGGATCCGCTGGCGTCCAGCAGGGCATCTACGACCTCGCGCTCGATCCGGACTTCGCCACGAACCGCTATTACTACGTCTTCTACACACTGGGATCACCCAACCACGACCGCGTCTCCCGCTTCACCGCCAACGCAACTCTGACCGGCACGGTCGCCGGCAGCGAGTTCGTGCTCTACGAGGACCCGCAGGACGCGGACGCCGAGCACCACGGCGGCGCACTGAACTTCGACAACAGCGGGAAACTGCTCTTCACCACCGGCGAGCACTTCGATCCCCCGCTCTCACAGCTGCTCAACAACCCGCGCGGCAAGGTGCACCGCATCAACACCGACGGCACCGCGCCGACCGACAACCCCTTCTACGACGGGGCCGGGCCGAACATCGACACGATCTGGGCCCGCGGCCTGCGCAACCCGTTCCGGGCCTACTACGACGCCCCAACAGGCCGGTACTTCGTCGGCGATGTCGGCGGCAACGATCCCTCCACGTCCATCGAGGAGGTCAACCTCGGGACACCGGGCGCCAACTTCGGCTGGCCGGACAGCGAGGGACCGTGCTCGGCACCCTGCACCAGCCCACTGATCTCCTACCCCCACGCCTTCCGCGACGCCGCCGTCACAGGCGGCTTCGTCTACCATGGCACCGCCTTCCCGGCCGCCTACCGAGGCGCCTACTTCTACGCCGACTACGCGCAGAACTGGATCCGCGGCGTCACGCTCGACGACAACGGCGCCGTCACCGGCAGCTTCAACTTCGAACCCGCGGACGGATCGGTGGACGGCCCGTACGGCGACATCGTCTACCTGGCCGAAGGCCCGGACGGCGCCCTCTACTACGCCGACCTGGGCTACTCCGACGACAGCGGCACCTTTGGCGTCAGCAAGATCCGCCGCATCAAGTACGTCCAGTCCAACCAGGCGCCGGTCGTGAACGCCGCCGCCACGCCGACCTCCGGCCCGACACCCCTGGACGTGTCGTTCTCCAGCGCCGGCTCGTCCGATCCCGAAGGCCAGCCGCTCACCTACTCCTGGGCCTTCGGCGACGGTACGACGTCCACTGAGCCGAATCCGACGCACACCTACACCACCGCCGGCGCCTACCAGGTCCGGCTGACGGTCTCCGACGGAGTGAACAGCTCAATCTCCACGCCCGTCGCCATCAGCGCCGGCAGCGTCCCGTCGGCGACGATCCTGACACCAACCGACGGCGCCCAGTTCCAAGCCGGCGACGTCATCACGTACAGCGGTGACGGCACCGACCCCGACGACGGAGCGCTACCCGCCAGCGCGTTCACCTGGAACATCGACTTCCTGCACGACGGCCATGTGCACCCTGGTACGCCGATCACCGGGGTCAAGAGTGGCAGCTTCACCATTCCGACATCGGGCCATGACTACAGCGGCAACACCCGCTACCGCATCACCCTGACGGTCCGCGACTCGACCGGCCTGACCTCGACCAAGTCGGTCACGGTCTACCCGCAGAAGGTGAACCTGAGCTTCGACACCGTGCCCACAGGCCGCACCCTGTACTTCGACGGGATAGCGAAGACGACTCCGTTCGTCGCCGACACCCTCGTGGGCTTCAGCCACACCGTCGAGGCACGCAACCAGACTGCCGGCAACACGTCGTACATCTTCGCCTCCTGGTCTGACGGAGGCGGCCAGCAGCACACCATCACGGCCCCGCCGACCCCGCAGAGTTACACCGCCACCTTCACTGCGACGCAGGTGCCGACCGGGCTTGTCGGAGCCTGGGGGTTCAACGAAGGTGCCGGGACGAGCGTGGGTGACTCGTCGGGCAGCAGCAACAACGGCACCCTGGCCGGCGCCGGCGCGACCTGGAACGCGGCCGGCAAGTACGGCGCCGCCCTGTCGTTCAACGGCTCATCGGGCGCCGTCACCGTGCCGCACTCGACCTCACTCGGCCTCAACTCCAGCTACACCCTCGAGGCGTGGGTCAACCCGACGGCACTGAGTGACTACCAGACCGTCCTGATCAAGGAGGCGTCATTCGGCGGCTGCGGGTACTGGTTGCAGACCACGGGCAACAAGCTCGCCAGTGGGTTCAACAACGGCGGTTGTCGCGAGTACGTCGGCAGCGCTCCGACCATCCCGCTCAATCAGTGGTCGCACCTCGCCGCCGTCTTCGACAATGCCGCCAACACCTACACGCTCTACCTCAACGGAGTGGCGATCCTGACCGCGACCGAGACCACGACACCCGTACCCAACACCCAGCCGTTGGTATTCGGTCAGTCCGCCTGCGACTTCTGTGGCAGCGAACGCTGGCGCGGCCTCATCGACGACATCCGCATCTACAACCGAGCCCTCACCCCCACCGAGATCCAAACCGACATGGCCACAGGCATCACCTCGTAGCCAGGTCGCCTTCTAGCCGTCGGCGACACGGCCAGGCACAGCTGAGCCTGGCCGTGTGCCCCGCGCGGTGCAGCAACTCCCCACTCGGGACCTTCGGCAAGCGTTCGACGGCTCCACGCCGTTCGACGACCCACGCAGCTACCTGAGCTCGGGACGTGAAGCTAAGTCTGTTCAGTTCACATCGGTTCCGCGGCCACGACAGCTACCTTCCGGATCGGATAGTCGCTGGGGCTCGAGCACTCGCCGGGTGCGACCCAGGTGATGTCGGGAGGCCAGCGTGTGAGTCGTCCCCAGTACGCCGTGTTCCTGGGCTTGGGCGACTGCTCGACGCCGGCCAGGGCGTCAGCTCGTCAGGACAGGTGGCGTTGGGTTACCCATTGGGCGACGTGGACGCGTGATGGCATGCCGAGTTTGCGCATTGCGTGGCGGACATGGTTGGTCGCTGTCCACTCGGCGATGTTGAGGCGGTTCGCGATCTGGCGGTTGGTCATTCCGTCGGCGACGAGGACAACGACTTCCCGTTCGCGGGCGGTGAGCGACGTGCCGTGGAAGGCGTCGGTCGGCGTGTGTGTCCTTTCGGTGTGTGCGGCCGGCTGTTCGATCAGTCCGGCACCTTCGTCCAGCAATGTTGACAAGGGCAACGTCTTGCCCGCGATGCAGGCGTTGTCAAAGGCAACAGCCCCGACACGTTCGCGCAGGTGCTGCAGTGCGCGGTCGACGTACATCAGGATCTCCGCGCAGGCGTAGTTGTGCGTCTCGGCCCGGATCGCACTTGCCGCCGCGATCAGGCGAACCGCTGCCCGGTCCGTCGCAGGCCGGCGACGGCCGGCAAGCACCAGGGCCAGCGCCTCCAGCGCAAAGGGCGTGCTCGGATGTGTGTCCGTCTCGGCTGCCTCCAACGCCACGGTCCGGCAGATCCGTTCGGCCTCCTGCTGATCGCCGCGCCGGAAGGCGACCAGGCCCGCCAGCGCGCGGACGCTGCGAGTGTTGCAGTCGGCACCATCCTCCTCCAACAGCGGCAACGCGAAGTCGATCGCCTCGTCGACCATCGACACATCGCCATGGCTCATCGAGATCATTGCCAGGTCGATGAGCACCAGCGCCGCCGCCCTCGGCGCCTCGACTGCCCGCCACAACGACAAGCTCTGCTCGCACAGCCGCCGGGCCAGATCCAGGTCTCCGCGAACTCGGGCAAGATTCCCCTGGCAGTTCAAGGCCGCTGCCTCGCCCGCGGCGTCGCCGAACTCATGGAACGCCGCAATCGCACGGCGCTGGTAGTGCTCCGCGCGGGTGTACTCCCCGAGCGCCATCGCCAGCACGCCGGCCGCATGCAGTGCCTCAGCGATGCGCTTGTCACCCGCGAGGACGAGGCCGTCTGCCAGCGTCTCCTCCAACATCTGCAGACCCTCGCTCAGACGGCCCCGGCTGAACATGAACCGCCACATCCCCGTTGCCAGCGCAAGCGCCGCGCCTGCGTCACCGCGGGCGCGCAGATGCTGATAAGCCGCTCGAGCGTTGGCCTGGTCCGCCGTCAACCGGCGGATGTATGCGGCCTGCTGTCCACCGCGGAGATCCTGTTCGGCATCGGCGACCAGGCGCAGCACGTACTCGGTGTGCCGGTCGCGCACCTCCTGCTCGTCTTCGGTACTGCGCAGTTGTTCGACGCAGAACGCCCTGATCGTGTGCAGCTGATAGAACCTCGGCTCGCCGTCAGCACCGACGGATGCCGTCAACATCCCCTTGTCGAGCAGCGATTCCAGCAGTGCCTCACCGCGAGGCCGAGCCAACTGGGCGACATCGACCGCGGCCGCCACGGTGAAGCCGTCCGCGAAAACGCCGAGCCTGATGAGTAAGTCGCGCTCATCCTTGCTCAGCAACTGGTAGCTCCACAGGATTGCTGCCCGCATGGTCTGCTGGCGCCTTGGCACGTCGGTCAGTTCCAGGCGCAGGATGTCGATGCCGTCACGCAGCCTGGCCAGCAGCGCTGCTGGACCGAACACCCGGAGCCTCGTCGCGGCGAGTTCGATGGCCAGCGGCAGCCCGTCGGCCAAGCGGCAGATCTCGGCGACGTCGCCCACGTTGTCATCGGTCAGCAGGAAATCCGGCGCCACGGCCCGGGCGCGCTGGACGAAGAGCGCGATCGACGGGATCACCGCGATCTCGGCCAACGGCATGCGCAACGAGTGCACGAGTGGCAGTGGCCTGACCGGGTACAGCCTCTCACCGTAGATCCGCAGCGGCTGACGACTCGTGGTCAGGACCCTCAGGCCGGGGCAGTGCGACAGCAGGCCTGCCAGCAGGTCGGCGACGCCGTCCGCAACATGCTCGCAGTTGTCGAGCACCAGCAGCAGTTCGCGATCTCGCAACCCGTCGCGGATGTTTTCCGGAGAGGCACCGCCGAAAACTTGCCGGCAAGCGGCTGTGACCGCGCCGGTGACCTGGCTGGGCTCGGACAACGCAGCGAGGTCGACCAGCCGGACGCCGTCGCGGAAGCCGGCTCGCAGATCGCCGGCCACCGCCTGCGCCAGCCGGGTCTTGCCGGTACCTGCCGGGCCGGTCAGGGTGACGAGACGTGCGGCGCCCTGAATGATCTGCCGCAGCGCCAGGCGTTCGGTGTTGCGTCCGATCATCTCGTGGGGCGGGTGCGCGTCGGCCGCCCAGCCGCAGGGCGCCGGGCCGATCCGTTCCGAGGAACCATGGCCGCCCAACTGCGGGCCGCCGGGTAGGCCCGGACCTGCCGTCTCGCGTCCCCTGGCCACCAGTCCTCCTAGGTCGTGTCTGGAAATTCTGGGCATCGCCTCCAACGATCGTTTCATCACACTCGGTGAGAGTAGCTGCGGTCCGGTCGCGTTGCCCTAGTGGACAACCCCCACTCCCGCAGGCATTTCTGCCTCATCGCGCAGCGTAGCCACCGTCGACCAGCAGATCTGTCCCGGTGACGAACGAGGCGTCGTCGGACAACAGAAACAGGACTGCGGCGGCGATCTCACCCGGTACTGCCATCCGGCGCAGCGGCGTTGCGCTCACGAAGTCGGCCACGAACTGTGCCGGCAACGCCGCGGTCATCGGTGTCTCGACCATGCCGGGAGAGACGGCGTTCACCCGGATGCCTGCGGCCGCGAGCTCGACGGCAGCGGCGCGGGTCATTGCGGCGACAGCACCCTTGGCCGCGTGGTAGGCAAATGCGGCGCCGGAGCCGACCAGCCCGAAAACCGACGACACGTTCACGATCGCTCCGCCACCGGCCAGATGCATGCACGGTAGGACAGTCTGCATACCCAGCCAGGTGCCGCGCTGACTCACGTCGACAACACGATCCCATTCACCGGCCGTGACACCGGGGAGGCCATGGCCGCCGAGGACGCCGGCATTGTTCACGAGCAGGGTCGGATAGCCGAAAGACCTGCGCGCGGTCCGGGTGAGCCTCGACCATGCGTCGGGGTCGGTGACGTCGGCCTGGACCGCCACGACCCGCCCGGTGAGACCCGCCGACTCGATCTCCGCGACAGCCGCCTCGCACCGTCCACCATCGACATCAGCGAGGACGACGCCGGCGCCGGCCGCAACCAAGCCGGCCGCGACTGCACGGCCGATACCGCTGGCCGCGCCGGTGACCAGGGCGCTCCGACCGGCCAGGCCAGCACCCGACCGCAGTGGCGTCGTGCCCGCGATCACGCTGCGGCCTCGTCGCGCGGCCCAGGCAGCCAGGCCAACGCTGCTGCGTACCCGGCGGCATGGGTCAGAGACACCCGCGGCACCAGGAGATTCGACTGCCGGCACCACCGTTCGATGGATCCGGTCAGCAGGACCTCGGGCGCCCGTGACGGCGTACGGAGGATCTCGATCTCGCGCCACGGCACGGGCCCGGGCCATCGCAGCGCCTCGACGATCGCGTGCTTTGCCGCCACCCGTGCAGCCAGGTGCTCGCCGACGCGGGCGAGCCCCGCGCAGTACGCCAACTCGGCAGGGCTCAGCAGTTCATGCCACGCACAAGCATCGGTGGATACCTCGAGGACACAGACGCAGATGGGCGCCGACATCATGGGCACGCTGTCAGCACCACGGACGCGTAGGTACCGCCCCAGTTGGCCGCCGTGACCAGTGCGGCACGCCCGGCCGGATCGTGGTCCGAAGCGACGTACGGCTCCAGTCCAGGCAGCGGGTCGCGCAGGCCCGCGATCGGTGGAACCCAACTGGTCCTGACGCTCTCGGCCGCGGCCAGCACGGACATCAGCGCGGTGGTGGCGTGGATGTGGCCAACTTGGCCGGAGAGGTTGGCCAGCCTGGTCGAACCCGTCGGAAACACGGCAGCAACGGCCCTGGCCTCGGCCAGGTCGAGTGCGGCGGTTCCCCGGGCGTCGCCGTACACGACTCCGACGTCAGCCGGCGTCAGACCTGCCGCGTCCAGCGCGTTGCGGTGGCACTGTGCCCAGGCCTCTCCCGACGGGTCGTTGGCCGCCACCCGGTAGGCGTCCCCGGTGCTGGCGTGCCCGCGGACCTCGGCAAGGATTGTCGCCCCGCGCCGTCGCGCGTGTTCCAGTGACTCCAGGACGAGGGCCACCGAGCCTGCACCGAGGACGCAGCCGCTGGGCTCGCGGTCGTAGGGACGGACGACCTCCGGGGCCAGTATCCCCAGGTGGTCGTAGCCGAGGTGCAGTAGGCCGGTCAGTTCGTCCGCGCTCACCGCAGCCATGACCTCAGCCTCACCACGCCGGATGAGGTCCGACGCGTACCCGAGCCCGGCGACGCCGGAGGCGCAGCCGACGGCCAGCGTGGACAACGGACCCTTGATCTGCAGCGACAGGCAGGCGTGCCCGGGAGCCGCGTTCATGACCGAGTTCGGGAACAGCCGGGGGTTGACTCGGTGTGGGCCCTCGGTACCGATCGTCTCGGTCAATCGCGCCACTGTGTCCAGTGGACCGGTACAGGTACCGAAGACCATTCCGACGTCGGTCGCGTTCTGCCGGGTGATCTGGTATTCGGCGTCGGAGAAGGCGTCCCGGGCCGCAGCGAGCACCAGCGTTCCGAGCTGGTCCAGCCGCCGGGCGTACGCGGGGTTGATCCAGCGCTGGTAGTTCTGGTCGGTGATCTCCGCTGCGAGCCGAGTCGTCGCTTGGCTCGTGTCGATCCGGGTCGCCCGAGCGATGCCGACCGTGCCTGTGCGCAGGGCCGTGATCAGACCGTCATGTCCCAGGCCGACCGGCGACACCACGCCGGCACCGGTGATCACCACCCGGCGGTCCGGCCGCCGTGGCGCCGGCCTGAGCGTACGGCCGAGCACCAGCGAGCAGTTGTTGCCGCCGAACGCGAACGAGTTCGACACCACCAGCTCGAGCTCGGCCTGCCGCGATGCGTTCGGTACGACGTCGTACGCCGGGCAGTCGTCCGCAGCGTCGACATTCACCGTGGGCGGCAGCGTCTGTTCGCGCAACGCCAGCGCACAGACCGCGGCCTCCAGCGCACCCGCGGCGCCGAGCATGTGGCCGACCTGCGACTTGGTGCTGCTCATCGGCGGTGCTGTCCGGCCGCCGAACAGCGCCGTCACCGCCTTGCGCTCAGCACTGTCATTGGCCGGCGTCCCAGTGCCGTGTCCGTTTACGTAATCGACGTCCTCGGAGCTGCACCCAGCCTGCTCCAGTGCGCGCCGCATCGCTCTCAACGCACCGCCGCCCACGGGATCCGGAGCAGTCGCATGGTGCGCGTCACTGGTCAGCGCGTAACCCAGCACGTAGCCCAGGACCTGGGCGCCGCGAGACCGAGCCACTCGCTCGGACTCGAGGACCAGGAAAGCCGCGCCCTCGCCGATGTTGAGGCCACTGCTGCGTGAGTACGGCGCGCACGGCTGATCGTCGAGCGCCTTGAGACTGTCGAATCCGGCCAGCGAGAGCATGTCGAGGACGTCCACGCCACCGGCCAGCATCACATCGGCTCGGCCTTCCCGGATCGCGTCCAGCGCCCAGCCGATCGAGTTGGCTCCGGCCGCACAGGCGTTGGAGATCACGACCTTCGGCCCCTTCAGTCCGAAGGCCGCGCTGACCGCATCGGTCGACGTGTACAGCGGATACACCAGCAGATGGTGCTTCGAAGCACCGGCGACCCCGCTACGGAGCAGTTGCCAGTGGTACTGCTCCCCGGCGTCGAGTCCGCCGACCGACGTACCCATCGCGATGCCGACCCGGTACGGATCGAACGTACCGAGGTCCACCTTGGCATCCTCTACGGCCTCGGCCGCGGCACCCAGCGCCAAGGCGATCGCACGATCGATCCGGCCCCGGCCCTTTCGGGGCGGGTCCGGGATCTCGCCGACCTCGCCCGAGTACTGGCAGCTCAGCGTGGACGTGTCGAGGCGCCGGGTCCGGTCGATTCCGCTCCCAGCGTCGCGGACCCCGGCCCAGACAGCCTCGGCGCCGGTGCCCAGGGCGCAGGTCACCCCGATCCCGGTGATGGCTACACCTGTGGCGTTCATGTGCTCTCCTGTCGCCTTCGCCGTCATTCGAGGGGTACGCCGAAACTGGTGGCGACCAGGAATGGTGCAGCGGCCGTCTGGACCGGCCGGCCGAACTGCTCGAGGAGCAGCGTCAGACCGGCAGCGGCCACGTCGGCGTCGACCTGGGCAGTGCCGATCACCCGGCCGAGCCTCGGCGAGAACACCGCGTGGGTGACCGCACCGAACTCTTCGCCATCGAGGCCCAGCCCGGTGCCAGGCTCCGGGATCGCCTGCAGCAGATCGGAGGCGATCCAGCAGACCGGGCGGCGCGGCGGGTCAGCCTCCCAGTGCGCCGCGAGCGCATCCTTGCCGACGAACTCGTGCCCGAAGTCGACCATCCACTGCAGGCCGACCTCGAATGGCGTCGCGCCGTCCGCCTCCCGCTCCAGGTTCGCGAACCTCATCTCCATCCGGCAGACGTCCACGGCGGCCCCGCTGACCGGCCGCGCGCCGAGACCGACCAGGTGCTCGCGCAGCTCGTTGCCTGCGGCAACCGGTACGTGCAGCTTGTAGCCGTACTCGCCGGTGACGCCGGTACGGCTCACGAGCACCTCCGGACCGGCCGGCCACGGCGCCTTGACGAAGCTGCCATAGGACATCGACGTGATCGGGAAGGGCAGGAACTTCTGCGCGATCGCCGGAGCCTGCGGGCCCTCGATGCCGTACACGTGGAACTCGTGGCTGACATCCTGCACGGTCACGTCGTACGTCCCGGTGTTGCCGGCGGCAACCAGGTACTCGGTCGCGGCGGCGGCCTGCGCCGGCCAGATCTCGACGAGGTAGTCGGCGCCACGGCAATGGATCAAGGCCTCGGCCAGCACCGTGCCGTCCGAGTTCAGCAGCAGCGCCGAAGAGATCTGGCCCTCGAGCAGGAAGTCGACGGTGCGGGTCGACACCTGACCGAGGAAGGCCGATGCCCCGCTGCCGGCGATCCTGACCAGGCCGAGACCGGTGTAGTCGACCAGACCGCATGCACTGCGCAGCAGTTCGTACTCGGCGACGGTGTCGGAGTGGACGCTCTCCATGATTCTCTCCTTCATTCGCTGTCGTTGCGTTCGGTGACGACGAGCCGGGTCGTCATCACGACCTCGCGGCCGACCGACGCCTGACCGGTCACCGACATCAGGTCGCTCATCCTGGGACCGGTCTGGGCCCGGACGACGAGTTGATCGCCAGGCACCACGGTGCGCAGGAACTTGGCCTGCTTGATCTCGGCGAGGTAGCCGACCCGCTCTGCCACGTCGGCCACCAGCTCGCCGGTGCTCCGGGCCGCCGCCGCACTGCCGTAGATCACCGCGGCGAGCTGCGCGACACATTCGACGAGCAGAACGCCCGGGTACAGCATCCGGCCGGGAAAGTGGCCGGACAGCACCGGATCGGAGGCGGTGATGCTCTTGATCGCCTCCGCCCGTACGCCTGGCTCGACCGATGTCACCCGGTCCAGCAAGAAGAACGGGTACCGGTGCGGTAGCAGTCGCGCGATCTCGTCAGCCGACAGGCCACCCGGACGCGCGGACGGTACCGCGGTCATCGATTGCCTGCGACGTGGTCGACGAGGCGGTTGAGCGAGAGCAGGCTCTCGGTGTCGTCGTCGGTGATCATCACCCCGAACTTCTCCTCCACGGCCATCGCCAGCTCGAGGGTGTCGATGGAGTCGAGCTCGAGTCCCCGGCCGAACAGCGGCTGGTCGTCGCCGATCATCTCCGGATCCACCGAGAGACCGAGCCGGTCGACCAGCAGGTGTTTGACCTCACCGCACAGGACCTGTCTCGCCTTTGCAGCTGCCTTCGTCTCTTCCAGTGTTGCCAGCATGTGACCTCTCCTGTCGCTCTGTTGGGGATGGGCATTCAGCAGGTCAGTCCGCCGTCGATGACAACGGATGCTCCGGTGACGTAGGCCGACTCGGCACCGAGCAGGAACCGAACCACGGGGGCCACGTCCGCCGGCGTACCGATGCGGCCCAGCGGCACCCGCTCGAGGAAGGCGGCCAACTGGTCCTGCGGCATCGAGCGCGTCATCGCGGTGTCGACGAAACCTGGGATCACGGCGTTGACCCGGACGCCGAAACTGCCGAGCTCCTTGGCCAGTACCCTGACCATCGCCAGCACACCTGCTTTGGAGGCGGCGTAGTTCACCTGCCCGGCCGGTGCGTTCACACCGCTGGTGGAGGCCACCGCGACAATCGCTCCGGTGCGCTGCACAGCCATCAGGCGCGCCGCCGCACGGCAGACCAGAAACGACCCGGTGAGGTTCGTGTCCAGGACAGACCGCCATTTCTGCTCGCCCATCATCAGCGCATAGCCGTCGTTGGAGATGCCGGCATTGCTGACAAGACCGTCCAGCCTGCCGTACTCGGCGCGGATGCGGCGGAACATCTGGTCCACCTCGGCCGGCTCGGCGACATCGGCCTGGATCAGCTCTGCCTCCGGCCGGCACTCGCGGACCTGCTCGAGTGCCTGCTTGGCCTGCTCGAGGTCGCGGCGATAGTTGAGCAGGACCCGGTCGCCGGCGGCTGCCAACTCCATGGCGATGCCGAGGCCTATTCCCTTGGTGGCGCCGGTCACCAGGACCACGCGTCCGGATGGGCTCATGACCGGCCCACCGCAAGCGATCCGAGTGCCTCGCAGCCCGCCAGATGCCTGGCGGCCCGGACCATGTTGCGGCCCAGCCCGGTCAGCACCCGGCCCGGGCCTACCTCGATGAAAGTGCGCGGAACAGTACGGGCGAGCGCTGCAACGGTGTCGGCCCAGCGCACCGGCTGCGTGATCTGCCCGCCAAGCAACTGGTGCCGGTACTTCTCGATGTCCTGGACCACACCGCCGGTCATGCTGGAAACGAACGGCATCCGCGGCGCCTGCAAGTCAGCCGCCGCGAGCAGCGGCGCAAGTTCACGTTCGGCATCGGCCATCAGCGGCGAGTGGTAGGCACCACCGACCGGCAGCCGTTTCACGCGCAAGGCCCCGAGCGCCTGCGCCGCGTCGGCGACCAGGCAGACCTCCTCGCTTGTCCCGGAGACGACGACCTGCCGGGGTGCGTTCAGGTTGGCCATGACGACGATGCCCGGACCGGCCGAGAACTGCCGGCACAGCTCGGTCACCTGTTCCTCCAGCAGCCCGGCGATGGCGGCCATCGCGCCCGGCTGACGCCGGGCGGCCGCTGCCATTGCCCGGCCCCGCCGAGCCACGATCGCCAGTGCGTCCTCCCAACTCAGGCAGCCTGCGGCGACGAGGGCGGCGTACTCGCCGAGGCTGTGCCCGGCCACCGCGACCGGCCGGCAGCCGGCGGCGGCCAGTTCGGCCGCCAGCACACTGGACCAGACGAAGATCGTGAGCTGGGCGGCCTCGGGATCGGCCAGTGTCTTCTCGTCCGCCCTGGTCATCAGCTCGCCGACGGCGATTCCGGTCAGCTGCTCTGCGCGGTCGATCAGCTCGCGCGCCGCAGGGGCGCAGCCGGCCAGCTCGCGGCCCATGCCGGGCCGCTGGCTGCCCTGACCGGGGAACACGAACGCCGGATCGGGGCCGATCATCGGGCCGCCTCCGCCTCGGCCGCGACCGCCCAGCACAGGTCGAGACCGGGGCCGAGCGCATCATCGGCAGGCACCACGCCTCCGGTCATGACGACGCGGTGATCGTGGATCCAGCGGCCAAGCTCTCCCCGCAACTCGATGGGCCGGACACCGTCAGGGCCGGCGGCAGCGACGACGATGTCGCGGTAGCGGGCCCCGGTCGGCAGACCGCCGACCACCTTGATCACACACTCCTTGATCCCGAACAAGCTGCCCATCCGCGCCAACTCCGCCGTACTCGGCAACTGCTCGGAACCGGCCGGGGAGGCCACGGCGGCCGCGGCCCATTCGGTGTCGTCGAAAATCCGTCGCAGCCACGCCGGGCCGGTGCGCCGTGCCGCGAGCGCGAACCGCTGCTGATCCAGCAGGTCGACACCGGCACCCCACAGCCGGCCGGCAGCACCCGGGCAGGCATCAACAGAAGGAATCATGAATTGCTCCCAACACGCTAATTCGAGGGGGCGGCCGAACTCGGCAATGAAATTCCGAGCACTGTTCGCGCGGGACAGCACGGATGTTATGAATCGCCTCTCCGAACTGTCAAGGAATCGCCTTGTGGCTGATACCTGCTGGGCATGGCAATAATCAGCCATATCCGGATTGCTTGACACCACGAGGCGCCGACAGCAGTCTGGGCGCACCCGGTCCGGCGGGCCGAAAATGTTGAGATCTCCATCACCCGAGTAAATGTGAAGATTATTTCATCTTCTAATCGAGCGGAAGGAAACGGCCTATGCCGCGCTGGGTCGAGACTGCGCCCCGGATCATGCGCCAGGGATACATCGAGACGAGTGTCCGAGTGCGCTGGTCCGAGTGTGACTTGCAGCGCCACGCCTACTACGGCAACTACATGAGCTGGTGCGACCTCGGCCGGGAGGCCTTCGCGCTCGCCGCCGGCGTCGACTACCTGGACCATCTCGTCACCACCACCGAGTTCCACATCCGTTTCCACGCACCCGCCCATTACCTGGACGAATTGCTGATCCGGACCTGGACAGCACCCCTCAAGATCCGGCTCGACTGCCATTATGAGATTTATCGCAAACCGGGTGGTCAACTGATCGCCGAGGCGAAGTCACAGCATGCACTGGTCGACCCGAAAAAGGGTCTTCGCCTGCGCGGGCCGGATTCCTGGCACGAGAAGTTCGAAACATTCCTGGAAAAGCGGAAGGCGCAGGTATGAATAAACTCCCGACCGATCGACTGGCGGCGCAGTTACGCGGTGAGATCATCGCTCCGGGCGATCCCGGCTACGATCACGCCCGCCGGGTCTACAACGGCATGATCGACCGGCGGCCCGCTGTGATCGCACACTGCCGGGGCGCTGCCGATGTGGTGCACTCTGTCCGGTTCGCCGCGGAGCACTCGCTTCCGGTCGCGGTTCGCGGCGGCGGCCACAGCGTTGCCGGCCACGGGACGTGCGACGGCGGCCTGCTGGTCGACCTGTCCGGCATGCGCGATGTCCGGGTCGACCCGGTGGGGCGGACCGTGCGAGTCGCGGGTGGTGCCACCCTGGGCGACCTGGACGCCAACACCCAACTGTTCGGCCTGGCCACGCCGAGCGGCCAGGTTTCGATGACCGGCATCGCAGGACTTGCACTGACCGGCGGCATGGGAATGCTGCAGCGTCGCTACGGCCTGACCTGCGACAACCTGTTGTCTGCCGATGTGGTGACGGCCGACGGCACGATTGTCACCGCCAGCGCCGACAGCCACCCGGAGCTGTTCTGGGCCCTGCGTGGCGGTGGCGGCAACTTCGGCGTCGTGACCTCGTTCGAGTTCCGCTGCCATCCGGTCGGCCCGACCATCCTCGCGGGGATGGTTGCCTGGCCGGTGGAACAAGCACCCGAGGTGCTGGCCTTTCTGCGGGACTTCATCGCCGGCTCACCGGAGGACTTGAGCGCGGACGCCGTCATCCAGTACGCCCCTCCGCTCGAGGTGATCCCGGAAGAACACCGCGGCAAACGGCTGATCGGGATCTTCCTGCGGTACTTCGGTTCTGACCTTGATCCCGCAGTGGTCCGGCCGGTGCAGGAGTTCGGCTGCCCGGTGCTCGACTTCATCTACCCCATGCCGTACGTCGCCGTACAGCAACTGCTCGACTCCTTGAACCCGAACGGCAACCTCCACTACTGGACCGGCGAGTACCTACCCGAACTGGGCGCCAAACAGATCGGCACGCTGGCCTCGTACGGCGCCAGCCTGCCGACCGACCATTCGATCATCCAGGTGATCCCGTTCGAGTCCGCCGTGACCAGGGTCGACCCGGACGCGACCGCCTTCAGTCACCGGGAGGACAGCTGGCTGATCCACGTCATGGCCCAGTGGACAGACCCGGCCGACACCGACCGTTGCCGCACCTGGGCGAAGCAAGCAGGCGCCGACCTACGCGCCGTCGGCACGGGCGACAGCTACCTCAACCTCGTCACCGAAGACGAGGACGTGGACCGCGTCCGTGCCTTCTGGAACGACGCGCGGATGGAACGCCTCGCAAAGGTCAAAGCCCAGTACGACCCGAACAACACGTTCCGCTTCAACCACAACATCAAACCCCACCAGCCCGGCTGACAGACTCCATTCCTGCCGCGGGGCGGGAGGGACGGCGAAGGCGCCGCGTCGGTCAGGGTGTGACTTTGTGGCGGGCGCCGCCTTCGAGGTGGATTGTTTCGCCGGAGATGAAGCCCGCGCGGAGTAGCCACATCACTGTGCCGACGATGTCTTCGGTCTCGCCGTGCCGGCCGACCAGGGTTCCTGCGGCGCTCTTGCTCAGCAAGCCGGCCTTGTTGTCGCCGAGCCGGTCCCAAGCACCCGAGTCGACGACACCAGGCGAGATGGCGTTGACCCGCACCGGGGCGAGGTCCGCCGCGAGATGGCGAGCGGCGTACTCGACCGCACCGTTGGTCACCCCCTTGACCAGCGAGCCTGGTCCCGGCCGCCACCCGACGATCCCGGAGAACAACACGATGGACCCGGTCGGCCGCAAGACCGGCGCGAAGTGCTTGGCGATCAGCATCGGGCCGATCACCTTCGCCGTGAACGCGGCCACCAGGTTGTCGTGATCCAGGTCGACAGCACGCACGTCGTGCGGCGCCGAACCTGTCGACACGATGTGGTCGACCCCATCCGCGAACCGTTCGGCCGCGGCGGCGATCGTCGCCTCGTCCTGCAGATCGATTCGCACCGCGGTCGCGTCGATGTCGCTCGCCAGCGCCTCGGCGGCAGCCAGATCACGTGCTCCGACCACGACGTCGTACCCGTCCTTCACCGCACGCCGCGCAACCGCCGCACCCAGCGCCCGGGCACCGCCGATGACCAGGATCCGCTCCACTTTCATCACTCCTTCTCGTAGGATCGGGTCCACGGTATGGATTTGATACCGGTATCTTCAACGGAACCGGGGAGCACCCATGAGCAAGGCGTACAACGTGATGGCGGCGACCTGTCCGAGCCGAACCGTGCTCCACCGCATCGGCGCCCGCTGGACTGTGTTCGTCGTCAACGCCCTCGCCGACGGGCCGCGCCGCTTCACCGAGCTGAAGGCACACATCCAGGGCATCACCCCGAAGGTCCTGACCGAGACCCTCCGTTCCCTCGAGGTCGACGGCCTGATCAGCCGGCACGAGTACGACGTGAACCCGCCGCATGTCGAATACGCCCTGACGCCACTGGGACACTCCCTCCTCGTCCCACTCCGCGCCGTACGACTCTGGGCCGAACAACACGTCCCCGACATCGAAGCCGCCCGAGCCCACCACGAGCAGCGGATCGCCCCAAACGACCAGCTCAGCTAGGCCGCGCTCCCGCCACGTCGGGGAGGGCGTGTGGGCCGAGGAGGTCTTTCAGGGCGGCTGTCATGGCTGTGACGATGTCGCGGCGGGGGTCGATGAGCCACTGGAGCTGGAGTCCATCCCACAGGGCCACGAGGGACTCGGCGATGCCCTGCGGGTCGCGGCCGTTGGAGATGCGGCCCTGCTCCTGGTCCCGACGGATGGCGATCGCCAGCATGTCGATCGTCTGCTCGTAACGGTGACGGAACCACTCGTGCGCCGGATGGTCCGACGCTGACGACTCTGCGGCCATGAGGGCGAGCAGTCTCAGCATTTCGCGCCGGTCGACGTTCCGGCGCACGTACTGCAGCACGGCGTACGCCACGCCCTCGTTCCGGCTGTCCTCCTGGAACTCGTCGGCGTGCGCGGAATCGGCGCTCTCGAGGACTGCGACGAGGAGGGCACTCTTGCTGGGGAAGTGATGGACAACCGTGGTCAGACTGAGGTCGAGCTGCTTGGCGATCTCCCGCAGTGACCCACCTCGGTAGCCGCGCGTCGAGAAGACGGACGTGGCAGAGGCGACGATCTCGGCTCGGCGGCCCGCGCTCTTGGCGTAGGGACCGCGCCGAGCGCCCTGTCGACTCGCTGTCTGATCGCTCATGAACACAACCCTATGTGCCCGCGCACCCATCGCCGGTGAACCCGCCCAAACGAAAGTATGGCAACTGTTCGGTTTTCGCGATACTCTCCTGCTCACCCACAACACGACGTACGGACGAAGCGGCGACGCTTCGACCACGGCGAGAGGAACGGGACCTCGATGGTCACCTCAAACGTTGCGAAGACACTCGTCGGCGGCATGGCCGTCGCACTGCTCCTGGCCGGCTGTGGCCGGTCCGACACCCCGTCGGCGCAGGCCGCGGCGGGCGCTCCCATCGACACCAAGGCCGCCAGCGGCACCATCACCGTGTGGGCGATGGGAACCGAGGGCGAGCTCCTGCCCAAGCTGGCCGCCCAGTTCAGCAAGGACAATCCTGACGCGAAGGTCGAGGTGACAGCGGTTCCCTGGCAGGACTACGCCAAGAAGGTGCAGACGGCGATCGCCTCGGGAGACACCCCTGACGCCACCATGGTGGGTGCGGTGGACCTCGCGGCCTTCGCATCCACGGGCGGGCTGGAACAGGTCCCGTCCGACCTGGTCGACAACAGTGCCTTCTATCCCGGCGCCGCCCAGAGCACGACCTTCGAGGGAGCGAAGTACGGCGTTCCCTGGTACGTCGAGACCCGTTCGCTGTTCTACCGCAAGGACCTGGCACAAGCGGCGGGGGTCTCCGCACCGAAGACCTGGGACGAGTACGGCCCGTTCCTCACCGCCCTCCAGCAGCAAGGAGCCAAGTGGGGTCTCTCGCTGCCGACCGGCGCGGCCGGGACGTGGCAGGCCGTCGTACCGTTCCTGTGGCAGGCGGGCGCCGAGATCATGAGCTCGGACGGGACGAAGTTCACCTTCGACACCCCCGAGGCGCGCAAGGGACTCGAGTTCTACCGCCAGTTCATCGCCTCGAAGATCTCCAGCCCGAACGGCCCGGTCAGCCTGGGCGAGATCGAGCCGCAGTTCGTCGCCGGATCGACTGCCGCGCTCATCTCCGGCCCGTGGGAGGAAGGCCTGCTGAAGTCCGCCGGCGGCGCGTCGTTCGTCGACGACAAGGTGGGCATCGCACCGCTCCCGTCGGGACCGAAGTCGAACGCCAGCTACATCGGCGGCGGCCAGTGGTCGGTGTTCAAGGACGCCAAGAACCGCGACGGCGCCTGGAAGTTCATCCGGTGGATGGCCGCTCCTGAGGTGCAGAAGACCTGGTACGACGTCTCCGGCGACCTGCCCGCCGTCCAGTCGGCGTGGAACGAGGGGAAGCTCGCGACCGACCCGACGCTGGCTGTCTTCCGTGCTCAGCTGAAGACGGCGCAGTCCGGACCGAACACCACGACCTGGCGGCAGGTCACGGCGGTGCTGGATGCCGAGTTCGAGAAGGTCGCAAAGGGCGTCTCGTCACCGGAGGCGGCGCTGAAGGAGATCCAGACGAGGGCGAGTGCGATCGGAACCGGACAGTAGGAATGAGCACTCTCGCAGTCGCCGGCCGTGCCCGGCGCACCTTGATCGCTTGGGCCTTCTGCGGACCCTTCATCGCCCTGTTCGCCGCCTTCGGTGTGTGGCCGGTGTTCTCGTCGTTGTCGATGAGCGTCACCGACATCACCGCCAGGGACATCCGGACGCCGTTCAGCGTCGACTTCGTCGGCCTCGCGCACTACACCGAGCTCTTCGGCGATCCGACCTTCCGACGTGCCGCGCTCAACACTCTGTACTTCGTCGCCGTAGGAATCCCGCTGACGATGATCATCGCCTTGACCATCGCGGTGGCACTCAATTCAGGGATCCAGCGCGCGAAGGGGCTGTTCAGGGTCGGGTACTTCGCACCGGTCGTGACCAGCGTCGTCGCGATCGCGGTGGTCTGGAGGTACCTGTACGAGCCGGACGGGATGATCAACTCGGTCCTCGGAGTCGTCGGGATCCACGGGCCGGATTGGCTGAACGATCCGAACTGGGCGATGCCGGCACTCATCGTGATGGCTGTCTGGCGCCACTTCGGCATCCCGATGGTGATCTTCCTGGCCGGCCTGCAGTCCGTCCCGGCGGACCTGCTCGAGGCGGCTCGCGTCGACGGCGCCACCCGCTGGCAGGCGTTCCGCACCATCACGCTGCCGCTGCTCAGACCGACGACACTGGTGGTCGCCGTACTGCTGAGCATCGGTTACCTGCAGTTCTTCGAGGAGCCGTTCGTGATGACGAGCGGCGGCCCGCTCGGCAGCACAACCTCGATCAGCTACTACGCCTACGAGCAGTTCGGGTTCGGCAACTACGGCATGGCCTCCGCGGCTTCGTACGTCCTGGTCGCCGCGATCGCGCTGCTGAGCTTCCTGCAGTTCCGTATCTTCCGAGCGAAGGCATGACATGACGACCACGATCGCGGGCCTGGCCGCGGCCGCTGCCGCCCGCAGTACAGCTCGTCCCCTCCGGCCCGCCCGCATCCTGCTGTACGGCGCCCTCTCGCTGGGTCTGCTCGCGACGCTTGCCCCGTTCGCGTGGATGTTCCTGGGATCGGTCAAACCGACCGGGGAAATCGTCGCGAATCCCAGCGTCTGGCTGCCCCGCTCCCCGACGCTCGGGAACTTTGAACAGTTGCTGTCCAAGCAGAACTTCGCGCTGTACTTCTTCAACAGCACCCTGGTCGCCGTGACCTGCGTGGCGGGGAACCTGCTCTTCAGTTCGATGGCGGGCTACGCCTTCGCGAAGCTGGAGTTCGCCGGGAAGAAGCTCTTGTTCGGCCTCGTCCTGACGATGCTGATCATCCCTGGCGTCACCACCTTCGTGCCGCTGTTCGTTCTCGTCAGCAACATGGGACTGAGCAACTCTTATCTCGGGTTGATCCTGCCGTTCCTGGTGACGCCGCTCGGTGTGTTTCTGATGCGCCAGTTCATCCGCGACATCCCGGATTCACTGGTCGAAGCCGCACGCCTCGACGGCGCCGGGGAAGCTCGCATCTTCCTCGGAGTCATCGTCCCGCTCTGCCGGCCCCCGCTGGCAACACTGGCGATCCTGACCTTCCTCGCCCAGTGGAACAACTTCCTCTGGCCGCTGGTGATCGCGCAGACCGAGGACCGTTACACGCTGCCGGTCGCGCTCGCCCTCTTCTCGGTGGGCGCCAACGGCACCAACTACGGCCTGCTGCTCGCCGGTGCGGTCACCGTCGTCACTCCGATCGTGCTGCTCTTCCTGGCCCTGCAGAAACAGTTCATCCAGGGCATCGCCAACACCGGCCTGAAATAAGGAGAAACCGACGATGCTTCGTCCGCAGGACGGACCCACCCGCGAACGACGCTCTCTGGCCGGATTGTGGCGGTTCAGGCTGGACACCGAAGGAGCCGGCCGCACCGAAGGCTGGTGGCGCTCGCCTCTCGCGGGAGCCGTGGACATCCCGGTGCCCGCCAGCTACAACGACATCTACCCCGACGTGACTGTCCGGGATCACGTTGGCGACGCCTGGTACCAGACGACTGTGTGGGTGCCGGCCGGGTGGGCAGGTCAGCGCATCGTACTGCGCTTCGACGCCGCAACCCACCGCGCGACTGTCTGGGTCAATGACACCGAGGTCGCCGAGCACGAGGGCGGCTACACGCCTTTCGAAACCGACGTCACCGCACACCTGCGACCGGGAGCCGAGAACCGCGTCACGGTCGTGATCAACAACGAGCTCAGCTGGGCGTCGATCCCGCCGGGCACCATCGACGAGCGTCCCGATGGCCGTCGGGTGCAGCGCTACTTCCACGATTTCTTCAACTACGCGGGACTGCACCGACCGGTCTGGCTCTACACCACGCCGTCGTCGTACATCAGCGACATCACCGTCACCACATCCTTCGACGACACCACCGGCGTGATCGACTACCGCGTGGACGGCAGCATCGAGTCGGCGGCGCGTGTGGTGCTTCGCGAGGCTTCGGGCGACGAGGTGGCCGCAAGTGATGGAACGGCCGGCACCTTGCGAGTGCCCGACGTACATCCCTGGGCGCCCGGCGACGGATACCTCTACGAACTGGAGGCCTCGCTGCTCACCGCCTCCGGTGAAGTCGTCGACAGCTATCGACAGCCCGTCGGCGTACGCACGGTGGAGGTACGCGGCAAGCAGTTCCTGATCAACGGAACTCCCTTCTATTTCAAGGGATTCGGCAAGCATGAGGACGCAGCCGTGCGCGGGAAGGGACATGACGACGTACTGATGGTGCATGACTTCGCGCTGCTGGAGTGGATCGGCGCGAACTCCTTCCGTACCTCGCACTACCCGTACGCGGAGGAGGTTCTCGACTATGCCGACCGGCACGGCGTGGTCGTCATCGGCGAGACGCCGGCCGTCGGCCTCAACCTCAACATCGGAGGGGGTGTCTTCAGCTCCGGCAAACGAGTGCCGACCTTCTCCCCGGACAGGGTCAGCGACCACACCCAGCGCAACCATCTCCAGGCGATCCAGGAGTTGGTCGCCCGCGACAAGAACCGTCCCAGTGTCGTGCTGTGGTGCCTGGCCAACGAGCCCGACGACGTCCAACCAGAAGCACGCGAGTACTTCGCCCCACTGGCCGCCGAAGCCCGCCGACTCGACCCGACCCGGCCGGTGGCCTACGCCAACGCACTGCTCTCGCCACCGGACCAGTGCGTGATCACCGAACTGTTCGACGTCATCCTGCTCAACCGGTACTACGGCTGGTACTTCGGACCCGGCGACCTCGACGCCGCGGAGACTGCGCTCGAGGCCGAACTGCGCCAATGGGCAGAACTGCACGACAAGCCCATCATCATGACCGAGTACGGCGCTGACACCTATCCCGGTCTGCGCGGCGTCGTGCCCAGCCCGTGGACCGAGGAGTACCAGACCGAACTGCTCGACGTGTACCACCGTGTCTTCGACCGGGTCGACGCGGTCGTCGGCGAACACGTCTGGAGCTTCGCCGACTTCGCCACCATGCCAGGCGTCTTCCGCGTCGACGGCAACAAGAAGGGCGTCTTCACCCGCGACCGCCGCCCCAAGACCGCCGCCTTCCACCTACGCGCTCGCTGGCGCAACGACGGGTGAAGGTCATTGGTCTTCCAGGACTGTGCCGTTCACTGTACGACGTGGCGGTCGTCAAGGTGTGAGAGCGCGGGCGATGGGCCAGGCGCCGGGGGAGGTGTTTGAGAGGACCGTGCAGGTGGTGCTGGTGTGCGGGTCGTGGGTGGACTTGAATGACGCGCCGGCGTCGTACCCGACGAGCATCGCCGTGTCGGTGCTCTCGTGCAGCCAGAAGCCGAGGCCGTAGCGCCTGGATTCCTCGGGTACGTCGCAGCGCGGCCGGACGACCTCCTCGACGGGATCGACTATGTCGCCGGCGAAGAGCGCGCGCCAGAAGGTGGAGATGTCGGCGGCAGTGGTGTGGATGCCGCCATCTCCGTTGGCCAACACCGGCAGGTGGAAGATGTTGGAGCGGTCCACCCCGTCCAGTGGCAGGTAACCCACGGCCGCGTCAGCAGGTAGCTCGTCGGAGCGGAGGAAATCAGTTCTGGTCATGCCGGCTGGGCGGAGCACCCGTTCCCGCACCAGGTCGTGGTATCCGGCGCCGCTGGCCCGCTCCGCCAGCAGAGCGAGGACCACGAAACCACCATTGCAGTAGCCAAACCGCTCACCGGCCCGGAACTTGGTGGGATGCCCGTCCAGCAAGGGCAGGAAAGCCTCGGTAGTAGTCAGCTCGTGCGCCGCGCCGATGAAGTAGTCGGTGATCTCGCTGTCGGCCTCTTCGTCCAGGTAGTCACCGATGCCGGAGGTGTGCGTGAGTAGATGTTCGACGGTCACGTCGTCCGCGATCAGCGGCAGATCCTTGCCGAGCAGGGATCGGGCGGTGGTGCTCAGCTCCAGCGCGCCGTCATGCACCAGCGAGAGCACGGCCAGAGCGGTAAATCCCTTGCTGCCGCTGGCGATGCCGAATCTGGTGTCCAGGGAGTTGGGAACCTGGTAGGTGCGATTGGCCAGGCCGTAGGCCTTAGCGAACTCGATCTGGCCGTCCCGATCGATCCAGACCACACCGGAGAATCCGGTGTCCTTCGCAATCTTGTCGATTTCCCCCTGCTGCGCCATGCCGCAGACTAACCCGGGCATCGCCGCCAATAAAACGTTCGCTGGTGCCGCGGTCCGGATGATGAGGTGGCAGGGTGAACAACCACGATGGGACGGCGGCTGTTCGACCGTTGACACTGGCTTGGGTAAGCCGGCACCTGGAGGTCGGCGAACGGATCGTCAGGATCGAGGCGCTGCATGGCGGCATCACCGCCGAGATGCGGAGGCTGATCATCGGCACGCGGGACGGAGGCACCCGTGCCCTGGTACTGCGGACCTTCGTCGACGCGGAGCACGCCACGGACTCGCTGAACAGGGAGTCTGGCGCCCTGAGTCTGCTCACGACGACCGCCGTACCGGCTCCTGAACTGATCGCCGTTGATCCGACCGCCGCGCAGTGCGAGTATCCATCGCTTCTGATGACACATCT
This sequence comes from Kribbella sp. CCNWLW201, assembly GCF_037203805.1. Lineage (NCBI taxonomy): Bacteria > Bacillati > Actinomycetota > Actinomycetes > Propionibacteriales > Kribbellaceae > Kribbella > Kribbella sp. CCNWLW201. The sequence goes on from NZ_JBBCBQ010000001.1 coordinate 1,591,673, forward strand.
GGCGGGCCGGACGGTTCTCGACGACGAGGGATTGGAGGCGCGCGTCCCGCTGCTGGCCCGTCAACTCGTGGCGATCCACGCGTTGCGACCCGCCGAGCGGCCCCGCAAGTATGTGGCGCTGACGACCGCCGACACCGTCGTGACTCCGAAAGATGCCGACGCGGCGGTATGGGCCGCGGCGATCGACGTGATCCGCAAGTCCTCGCCGCCGTACGAAGGGCGGTTCCTGCACCGGGACTTCCAACCCGGCAACGTGCTGTTCGACGTGCCGCCGTCAGGTGCCCGGATCTCCGGCGTTGTCGACTGGGCAGGGACCTCCTGGGGTCCGGCGGATCTCGATGTGGCGCACTGCTCCACCAATCTCGCGCTGCTGCACGGCCCAGCGTGGGGTCTGCGATTTACTGACGCGTACGAGGAGGCTGGCGGGGTGCTGGCCGCGACCGCCGGCGAGCGGCTGTACTGGCGGGTGCGGGACGGTCTGGCGTTCTCGGAAGAAGTGCAGGTGGTGTCGCAGCCATGGCGGGAAGCAGGGAGGACAGAGCTGACGACGCGAGCGGTGGAACAGCGGCTGGATGCCTATGTCACCGCCCTGATGGACACAGTGGGCTGAGCCAAAGGCGCTCCGGGACCGCCTGCATCAGACGCTCCGACACCGCACCGGATTGACATCGCCCGTAGCGATCAATTCGATCGGAAACCATCGCTTTTCATGATGCGTCGACGAACCATAGTGTCGTTGACATGACAGAGCTGAAGCCGACCCCCGAGCAACTGTCCAGCCCTCGCGGCACACCACTGACATCGCTCAGCTGGGCGGACGTACAGACGCGCGTGGCCGAAGCTGGCGACTTCCTGCTCGCAACGACCGACCCGGACGGGCGGCCGCACGTGGTGCCGGTGCTCGGCGTATGGCTCGAAGGAACGCTCTGCTTCGTCACCTTCCGGCAGTCTCGCAAGACCCGCAACCTCGTTCGGAACAACGGCTGCGCCGTCACCGTGCCAGGTCAGGATGTCGACGTGGTTCTCGAAGGCGCCGCCCAGCTCATTCGGGACGCCGCCCGACTCCAGAAAGTCGCGGACCTGTTTCCGGCGAAGTATCCGTGGTGGCATCCGTTCGTCAGCGATGGCGAGTTCTACGATCCGGCCGACACGGCCCTCAATGATCCCCGGCACGTCTACGCGGTTGAGCCGGCACAGGTGTTCGCCTTCGGTAAGGAGACAGGGTTCACCGCCACCCGCTGGCGCTTCTAGCAAGTGGGAATAGCAAGCTCGAACGAAAGGAAACATGCCAATGGCAACAATGACCACCGACGAATGGCGATCCTTCGTCACAGCGGGAACGAGGCTCGCCCACATAGCCCTCATCCGCGCCGACGGGCGACCCCACGTCACCCCGGTCTGCTTCATCCTCGACGGCGACGAACTCGCCTTCGCCCTGTCGCCCGGGAGCGTCAAAGGCAAGAGCCTGGCCCGTGACCAGCGCATCGCGGTCTGCGTCAGCGATGAGCGGCAGCCGTACGGCTTCGTGACCATCGAAGGACATGCCCGAACCTCCGCCGAGCCAGACCAGATCAAACGCGTCGCCGTGGGCATCGCCGACCGCTACTACCCTGATCACCCCGCAGGGGACTTGGCTGAAGCCTTCGTAGCAGATGGCTTCACCGCAGTTCACATCAGCATCACCAACGTCATCGCCCGATCCGGCCTCGGCTGAGTGCTCCGGTGGGGGCTATTCGCTGAAGGCCGCCAGGTGCTGTTGTTGGGTGTCGCGTCGGCGTCTGGCGATGGCGGCGGTTCGTTCGGCGCGGGTGACGGCGCGTTCCAGTTTCCTGGTTTGGCTCTGGGCGGTGCGGAGTTCGCGGCGGGCTTGCTCGAGTTCGTTGGTAAGTCGCTCGATCGCGGTGTGCATGTCGGCGATGTGGTGCTCGTTGGCGTCGAGCTCTGCCTCGGCGGACTGGCGTTCCTTCTCGGCTTCGACGTACTCGGCCTCGACTTCCCGTAGTCGTTCCTGCAGCTCGGCTCGCTGCCGCTGGATGGCTCGCTTCTGCGCGTCCGCTCGGGTGGCCGCTTGCTTGGCCGGAGCTGCCGTCTTCGCCGGCGTCTTGGCACGCAGAGTCTTCTTAGCAGGCCGGACGGTGACAGGTTCGCCGCGCTCGTCGACCACGCCGAAGCCGATATGACGCAACGCGCTGGTCAGCTGGCCGGTGCGGAGCAGTTTCGCCGCCCCGGGGTCGACCAATGCCGCATCCAGGGTTTCTCCCAGCCGCTCGGCGACGGTGGGCGTGACGGCCCGTCCCATCGTTGCCGCCTCGGTCCCCGCGGTCGCGACCAGGCGTTGGACGAGGTCGTGACGGCGGGGAGTGAGCCTCCGCAAGCGGGCACCGTCTCCGGCGGCAACAACAGCGCGGAGCTCATCGCCGAACTCAGTCAGCTCGGCGATCTGATCCGGTGCGACCCGGACCAGATGGTTCGCCAACCAGGCCGCCATGGTCGGTTTCCGCAGCGCCTTGACCGCGGCGCTCCCGTTGATATCGCCAGCCTCCTTCAGCGCAGTGGCCAACCGATTGCGCGCCGTAGTGAACTGATCCGGGGGCACCCCGTACAGCTCCACCACCGCATCGACGTCCACCCCCTCAGAGTGAGCCCGATCAGTTGCCTTGGGCAACTCCATGGCAGGCGTCACGCGGTGGAAGCCTGCTGCTACGTCTCGCAGCGGACGTGATTTCTGTCCATGGCCGGGCGGATCATCGGACTATGGGTCAGAGTGGCCGCCAAACGGTCAGGCTGTCCGGAGGCCCCGGTCACGGCCAGGTCTTCTACGTCGAAGACTGGGAGGAACGCCGCCGCGCCGCCCAACGAATGGGCCGCACCCCAGACGACACCCGAGGCTGGGCCCTGGCCTACCGCCCCTCCCCCAACAACCCCGACCTCTGGATCTGGATCGACCCAAAGCGCCCCTGACGACCCCAGGCGTCGAAGGTCAACAGCGGTACGTCGTAGAGCTCGGGTCCTGTTGGTTACGGCATGGGGTTGCGATGCGTAACGGAGGGTTCCTGACAGCGATATGGCTGGTAGGGGCGGATTTTGGGGGGAACATGAATGAGGGGGAATACGCCGACTGGATTCATGAGTTGGTGGGGCAGGGCGTGTACGACGTGGAGCTCGGTGAGGACTTCATTCGGCAGCGGGCCTTGTTCGAGGAGCTGTTTCGGCCGCGGATCGTGGCGAACGATCCTGGGCTGTCCGAGGCTGTCGGTTGTGTCGCGGACGTGCCGGTCGAGGCTCATGATGCGCCAGATCTGGTGGGTTATGCCGGCCGGCAGTTCGCCGGGCGGGCGCTCTACTTCGAGTCGCTGAGGTATCGGGAGGGCTGATCGTCATGACGTTGATGGCCATCGGAAACTCGGCGCGACCGTTCCAGAGCGGCCGCGCGATCGGCACGTACATGGGCGCGCCGCACAGTGAGGTCGTGGACTGGCTGATCGATACGGGCGCCGACTGGTCGGCGCTCTTGCCCAGTACGGCGGCGAACTTCACCACCGCTGCGGCTCCGGCGAACACGGCACCCCCTGCGGGTACGGCGTTCCGGCTCGCCTCCGGTGTCGAGGTCGAGTTCACCGTGAACACGCCAAGCGGGCCGACCACCGTGATCGCCAGTACGCCGGTCATTGCGATCAAGGCCAGCCAAGTCGGCGCGGATCTGATCGGCACACCGCAACTCGCAGCTGTCCAGGCCCAGGTCCGCTGGAACGCGTACCTGAAAACCGGGGAGCTCTGCCAATGACCACGGGCTACCGACTTCCGGTGCCGGTCAGCCGCGGCCGTACGGCGACCGAGGCGCGCGACCCGATCGTGTACCGGCTCGCTACGACGGTCGTGCACGTTCGCGGCACGGTCACCACCACGACCTCGGAGCTGGATTCGGTCAACGAGCGGGTCGAGCGGTCGGCGACCATTGATCTCGACGTGATGGCCGACCCGAACAGCCGTTACGAGATCCATCCGCCCGTGGGCACCGGCTGGCAGGATCGACAGCTCAATCTCGCCCTGTTGACGGACGGACGGTTGAGCGGGGTCGGCGCTGAAGTGGTGGACCGATCCGGCGAGCGACTCAAGGCTGTCGTCTCGCTGGGCGCTACTGCGGCCGGTGGATTGCTCGCCCTCGGTGCCAGCCCTCTTGCCGCGGGGGCGGCCGCTGTCGCAGCCGCGGCATTCACGGCAATTGCCACCGGCGGCGCGATCGACGAAGTCCCCGCCGGCGGCGGGGCCGACACACAACCGGTACCGCAGACAGCGGCGCTGATCGTTGACCCGGAGGTGTTCGGGATCCGGCCCGAATTCAGGGCTGAGCATCCTGCCGACCATGCGCTGCTGGTCGCGTATCGGTTCGCGCTGCTGCGGCTGACCGCCGAGCTCGCGCAGACGGCGATCGAACCCGACCGATCTCCCACACTCAGAGCCGAACACGTTCGGCACCTGAGCACGGTCCTCAAGCGCACGCGAGCTGAGGCGAGCCAGGTTGAGGCGCGGTACGAAGCCTGGCTACGGTCGAAGGAACGGACTCAGTTAGAAGCCGTCGACCTGTGGCTGCAAGCGAACCAGATTCCGACTGGCGAGGCACTCCGCAGTGCGATCCGGAACCGCACTTCCGCGTCTGGGCGCACTTGGTGGCGCATCGCCGTCACGCTGCGGACGATGGTGTCGATCGACTACCTCGACCAGCTCCACAAGCGAACCACCGAGCTGTCCGTCCCGGCGGGATCGATCGTCTATCGTCCTCCGCGACCAGCGACGCTGACGACGTGGGAGATCGTGGAGAACGCAACGACGCCGTCCGGGCTCGAGGCGAAGGTCGTGAGATGCGACCGCATCCTCGTCACAGCGCCGGGCACAGAGCAGACGATCACCGTCACAAGCGACAAGAACGCCGGCAAGATCAAAGCCGAGCTGAGTCCATCCGGCGCATTGACGGCACTCGATGTCAGCGCCACCAGTGCGTCCGCGCAGAAGGCCGCAGCGTTGTCCGAAGTGCCCGGCGTTGCCGAGCAGGCACTGTCGTCCGGGAAGGCAACCGGTGGCGCGTTCGACCCCAAGCAGATCCAGCTGCAGCAGCTCGAACGCGACCTCAAGATCGCTGAGGCCAAGGCGAAGCTCAAAGGTCCCGCCGACCCTGACGCGACGCTGAAGCAACTCCAGGACCAGCTGGCGGTCGCTCAACTCGAGGCTCGCCTCGCCGCAGCCGAATACGTCACCGCAAACCCAAGCCAGGCCACCATCATCGTCCAGTCGAGCACCTAGCCCCGACCGCGCGGTCGGACGCGATAATCCCGGTGACGTCGGTGGGGATTCTCGCGACAATGGCCGGCGTGGAGGAAGTCGAGGTCGTTGTTGCGCATGGCGAGCGGGCGACCGTGCGTGTTGGTGACGTGTTTTTGAAGGTTGATGGGGATCAGGCGCGTCTCGATGTTGAGGTCGAGGCGATGGGCTTGGCGCCGGTTCCGACTGCGGAGGTTCTGTGGCGGAAGCCGCCTGTGCTCGCGCTCGCTGCGCTGCCGGGGACGGCGCTCGGCCGCCTCGGCGAGCCGTCGGTCGCGTCGCCGGGGGCGTGGGCTGCGGCGGGTGCCGCCGTACGGATGCTGCATGACGCACCGCTGCCGCCGTGGCCCGGTCGGAGCGTCGACGAGCTCGCACCGCACCTCGACGGCGAATGCGAGTGGCTCATCGCGAACGACGTCCTTCCCGCCGACTTGGTCACGCGCAACCGCCGGGTGGCCGAGGCGGCGCTCCGGCCGTGGACACCCGTGTTCACGCACGGAGACCTGCAGATCACCCACGTGTTCGTCGACGGCGACAAGGTCACCGGCGTGCTCGATTGGTCCGAGGCTAGCCAGGGCGACGCCTTGTACGACCTCGCCAGCTTGACGCTCGGACACGAGGAGCACCTTGGCGACGTCCTCGCCGGCTACGGCACCGACGTCGACATCGACGTGATCCGCGCATGGTGGTCGTTGCGAAGCCTGGGGGCAGCCCGCTGGCTGGTCGAGCACGGCTTCGATCCGTCCTCACCAGGCTGCGAGTTCGACGTACTGAGATCCACCCAGGAGCACTAGGACTGAGGAGCGCCGGCCTTCCAGCCGGTGATTGCCTGCTCGCGGTGCAGTTCGCCAGGACATCGTCGTACCGGCGTTGGATGAACTCGCGCGCCGGATGCTCCGGGTTGGTCGCCTCGGCGGCCATCGTGATGAACAGTTCGAGCAGCCCACGGTGTTCGACGTGGAACTCGGTCACCCTGAAACGCCTCTGAAAGCCGCGTGTGGTCAGGCTTCGGCGAGGTCGACGGCGAGGCAGTTTGCGACGTCGACCGGTGGCGCCTCGGGCAGCCGGACGACCAGGACTCCGTGGGCCTGCTCGAAGGGGACGGGGCCGTGGCCGAGGAGCCGGACGCCGGTCACCGACTCGTGGTCTGCGAGGCTTCGGATGACAGCGCGTCCGTCGTCCGGCCAACCCATCTGGAACGCGTAGAGGGTGTTGCCCTTACGGGTGAAGCGGAAGTCGGAGCTCGTCCAGTTCACCCGGTCTTCGGTGAACCCGCGGATGACCACCCCCGAGGGCCCTTCACCGAACACGCGGAACGGTCTCGTGCCGTAGATACCTTCGCCGCACACCCGGATCCACCGACCGAGGTCCTCGAGGATCTGCGTGCACTCGACGTCGAGCGTGCCGTCTGGCAACTGGGGCACGTTGAGCAGCAGGTTGCCGTTCTTCGAGACGATGTCGACCAGCAGCTCGATCACGTGTCCTGCGGACTTGTAGACGTCGCGGACGTTGTAGAACCAGTCGCCGACCGAGGTGTCGGTCTGCCATGGAGCGGCATGGATCCCGGGCGTCTGGCTGCGCTCGATGTCCATCAGGCCGACTCTGCTCACCTCAGGCCGACGGTCCTTCTGCTGGTAGACGGCACGGTTGGTGCCATGGATCCGCGCACTGGTGTTGTACAGGTGGGAAACCGCGCGCAGGCCGGGCGTGTAGTCGGCCTCGCCGAACGGCAGCGGGCCGTCGGAGTACAGGAGATCCGGCTGGTACCGGTCGATCATCTCGGTGACTGCCTCGAGCCAGTACGTGTGCCAGGCCGGATCCTGGGCGTACCACGGGTCCTGAACCGGGGTGTCCTCGGCGGGCAGGAACTTGCTGTTGTCGAAATACAAATCCCGGTACGCCGGATCTGTCCCGTCGTACGGCACGCCGGCGAACCGCCCGTGCTTGTCGCTGCCCTTGTTGACCGCGAACCACGTCAACGCGGCACCGAGATGCTCGGTGATCCCGAACGGCAGCCCGCGCTCGTCCGCGGCGGCCTTCCACAAGCCCACGATGTCCTTGCCCGGCCCAACCTTCGCCGAGTTCCAGGGATTCACCGACGACTCGTAGTTGAAGAAGTTGTCGTGATGGACGGTCTGCGCCACGAAGTACCGAGCGCCGGCCGCGACGAACTGATCCATCAAGGCGTCCGGATCGAACCGCTCCGCCTTCCACAGCCGTACGACGTCCTTGTAGCCGAACTCCGACGGGTGTCCGTACGTCCGCAGGTGGTACCGGTACTGATCCGAGCCTTCCCGATAGATGTTGCGTGCGTACCAATCGCCGTACCGCGGCACCGACTGAGGTCCCCAGTGCGACCAGATGCCAAGTTTCGCGTCCCGGAACCAGTCAGGGCATTCGAAGTTCGCCAACGAGTCGAACGACGCATCGAACGGGCTGATTGCGGATTCTGACATGGGATATTCCTCCTCAGAAGATCATGTCCAAGCGACACTGAGCCGTTCGTACTCCTCGGCGGTCACCGGCAGTACGACGCCGTGGCAGGGGTCTTTCGGTAGGCGGTGGTCCGTGGAGGGGATCCACTCGGCGCCGGCGAGGTTGGTCGTCTCGAAGGGGACGTAGCGGCGTTCGGAGGTGAACTCGTCGATCCAGAGATACCACTTCACCTCTGTGTTCGACTTGTACACCAGCGGACCCTCGCCCTGGCTGATCGTGTCCAGGCCGATCCCTTCGGCCAGCGGCTTCCACTCGGTGGCAGTCAGCGAGGTCGAGGTTTCACAGAACACCGACTTGCCGAACGGTACGTCGCCGCTGCGGCCGCGTTCGTCCTTCAGGAAGCGGTAGTAGACGCCCTCGTGGTCGATCACGGTGGTGTCGATCGTGTGCCATCCCCGGTCGATCCACACCCGCGGCTCGGAGAACTCCCGGAAGTCGCGGGTGGTCGCACACATGATCCGGTTGTAGCTCTCCCCCTCGTGTTCGGCGTTGTCGTAGAGCGTCGAGGACCAGTGGACGAGGTACGCATCCTGCTCGGGGTCCCAGACCGCCTCGGGGGCCCAGGTGTTGCCGGCCTCGGGTGGTGCGACCTCGACGAGCCGTCCCTCACCCCAGTCCACCAGATCCGCCGACTCCCAGACCATGATCGAGCGGCTACCCCGGCGCTGGTGCCGGTCCCAATCGCGGTTGGCGTAGAGCCGCAGGTCGGTCGCGACCAGGTAGAACCGGTCGCCTTCCGGCGAACGCACGATGTGCGGATCACGGACCCCGCACTCGCCCAGGGTGGAGTACAGAACCGGCTTGCCACCGTTGAGGTCGTCGAAGTGCAGCGGATCGTTGCCGTCGCTCAACGCAAAGTAGACCTGCTCACCATCGGCTGATTCACGCTTGAAATGCGCGTAGAGGTAGCCCATGAATTCGGTGTTCATTCGCGTGCGTCAGCCTTCTGATCGTCGGTCACAGGGACGTTGCCGACGATGGTGGCGGCTCGGGCCGCCACCTCGCCGTCGTCGTGTTACTTCGGCATCTTGTCGTAGGCGGTTTGCTGGATTTCGAGGTAGCGCTTCAGGCCGAGGCCTTCGAGGCCCTTGACGTAGGCGTCCCACTCGCTGTCGATGTTCTTCGAGCCGGTGATGAACTGCAAGGCGTTCTGCTGCACGTAGTTCTCGAGGTTGGTCTGCAAGGTGGCGACCTCACCGGCCAGGGAGGGGTCGATCCAAACCTTCCAGTACGGGTAGATCGCCGACTTGTCCTCCTTGCCCTCGTACAGCTTGGTTGCCTCGAACAACCGCCGCTCGTATCCGGCCGGGCTGTAGATGTCGGTCGCGATCGCCTCGGAGTTGCGGTACTTCTCGGTGTTGTTGTACTGCGCCAGCGCCTGCCACCCGGAGTTCGGCGGAGTCCCGCCCTCCGGCTGCGGGATCACCTTGAAGATCGGCTTCAGTGACTTGTCGAGCGCGACGTCTCCGGGCTGTGGCTTCGTCCAGGTCTTGCCCTCAGTACCCCAGAAGGCATTGATCTGTCCTTCGTCGGTGAACATGTAGTCGAGCAGCTTGATCGCCTGGATCTGCTCCTCCGGCGTGGCCTTGTTCGTCAGGACGAACGTCGCACCCGGCGCGCTCGGGAAGTTGTATCCGGTGTGGTTCACCCCTTCCGGTCCGGTGAGCGGCGGAACGGCGTCGTACTGCTTCTGGCGACCGTCAGGCAGGTTGCTGACCGCGATGCCCAGGTGCAGCACGGCGGCCGAGCCGAGCAGAGGCACCTTGCCACTGTCACCCTGCTGCTGCAGCGCGTCCGGGTTCTGGGTGAAGGCACCCTTGTCGATCAGGCCCTCCTTGTACAGCGAGTTCAGGTACTTCAGTCCCTCTCGCCAGCCGTCCTTGTTGGCCTGCAGTTCGACCTTGCCGTCCTTCAGGACCAAGGTCGAGTTGTTGTTGCCGCTGGTGCCCTGCGGGTCGTAGATGAAGGCGTTCATGAAATACGGGATCAGTGCGTCGCGCACGCTCGCGCTGAGCGGGATCTCGTCGGCCTTCCCGTTCCCGTTCGGGTCCTGGGTCTTGAAGGCCTGCAGCACCTTGCGCATGTCTTCGGTGGTCTTCGGCTGCTCGAGTCCGAGCTTCTTCAGCCAGGCTGTGTTCATCCACAGCTTGCCCTGGTACGAGCAGTGGTAGCAGTCGACCCACTGCGGCATGCCGTAGATCTTGCCGTCCGGCGCGGTCGCCATCGCCTTCCACTCCGGCTCCGCGTCGAGGGCCTTCTTGATGTTCGGCCCGTACTGGTCGATCAGCTGGTTCAGCGGTACGACGACACCCTGGTTGCCCAGCTTGAGCAGTTCGGCCGGGGTGAACTGGTCGACCCACGGGATCAGCAGGTACAGGTCCGGGTAGTCCCCACTGGCCAGCGAGATCTGCCGCTTCTCCTTGGCCGGCCCACCGTCGAAGGTGCTGGTCTGCCACTTGAAGCTGATGTTGAACTGCTTCTTCACCTTCTGGGTGAAGTCGTTCGTGGCCAGGTTCCAGTCAGCGGCTTGTGGCGCGAAGACGTCCAGTGTGACGGCCGGGTTGCCGGTCACAGTGGGCAGCGGTTTGCCCTGGTCCGCGGTCGTACCGGAATCGCTGCACGCGGCCAAACCGAGTGCCAGCACGCAGAGCCCGGCGACCGCCGCGGATCTGGTTCTCCTGAGCTGAGTTTTCATGGTGTCCCTCACAGGGCTAGAGATGGTGCGGAGGATCAGCCCTTGACGGCGCCGATCATGATTCCCTTGGTGAAGTAGCGCGCGACGAACGGGTAGATGAGCAGGACCGGCACGCTCGCGACCACGATCAGCGAGTACTTGAGCAGATCGGCCAGTTGCTGCCGCTGGAGGACGACGGAAGCGTCGATCGCGCCGCCGCTGTAGGTGTTGAGGATCAGGATGTTGCGCAGTACGAGCTGCAGCGGGAACAGGTCCGGGTTCTTCAGGTAGATCAGGGCGTCGAAGTACGAGTTCCACTGCGTGATCGCGTACATCAGCGCGACGACCGCGATCATCGGCTTGGCCAGCGGAATCACCACCGACCACAGGAACCGCAGATCGCCGCAGCCGTCCAGCTGCGCGGCCTCGGCCAGTTCGTCCGGGATCACGGTGCGGAAGTACGTCCGGGCGATGATCACCTGCCAGACCCCGATCGCCTGCGGGACGATCAGTGCCCACCGGGTGTCGAGCAATCCGACCTGCTGGACCACCAGGTAGGTCGGGATCAGCCCGCCGGTGAACAGCATGGTGAACAAGATCAGGCTCATCACCAGGTTTCGCCCGACCAGCGTACGGCGCGACATCGGATACGCGATCGCGATCGTCATCACGACACTGACGAGTGTGCCGACCACCGTGTAGAACAAGGAGTTCGCGTAGCCCCGGAGGATCTGCGGGTTCTCGAACACCGCGTCGTACCCGCGCAGTGAGAACTCGACCGGCCAGAACAGCACCCGTCCGGCCGACACCGCCTCGGGACTGCTGAACGAACTCGCCACGATGTAGAGCAGCGGGAAGACCACGACGGCCAGGAACACCGTCAGCAGCAGGTAGACACAGAACATGAAGATCCGGTCCGTCCGCGATTCCCGGATCCGCCGTGCCCGCGCCGCCCGGCGCTCGGTCCGCAGGGTCAGCCTGGTCCCCGGTTCGCTCCTGACGCTCATGACCACAGTCCGTTTCCGGTGATGCGCTTGGCGATCATGTTGACCCCCAGCAGCAGGACGAGGTTGATGACCGAGTTGAACAGGCCGACGGCAGTGGCCAGGCTGAAGTCGGCGTTCAGCAGGCCGGTCTTGTACACATAGGTGGCGATGATCTCGGACTCACTGAGATTCAGCGGGTTCTGCAGCAGGAACGCCTTCTCGAACCCGATCGCCATGATGTTGCCGACAGCAAGTACCAGGATGATCACCGCGGTCGGCATGATGCCGGGCAGGTCGACGTGCCGGATCCGCTGCAGCCGGGTGGCGCCGTCGATCTTGGCCGACTCGTGCAGCGCCGGGTCGACCCCGGCCAGTGCCGCGAGATAGATGACCGCGGAGTACCCCGTGGTCTGCCAGACGTCGGACCAGACGTAGATGTGCCGGAAGTAGTCCGGGTTGCCGAGGAAGTCCACCGCCGGTACGCCGAAGAACCCGAGTCCCTCGTTGACGATGCCCAGCCGCGGCGACAGCACCAGGATCGTCATCGACACCACGACGACCGTCGAGATGAAGTACGGCGCGTAGGTCACCAGCTGGACCGTCTTCTTGAACAGACTGGTGCGGATCTCGTTCAGCGCCAGCGCCAGTATGATCGCGAGCGGGAAGCTCGCCGCGACTGTGTACACCGACAGCAGGAAGGTGTTCTTCACCAGCGTCCAGAACACCGGGTTGGCGAAGAACAGCTCGAAGTTCTGCCAGCCGACCCACGGACTGCCCCAGATGCCCTTGATCACGTTGTAGTTCTTGAACGCGAGCACGGCGTTGGACATCGGGATGTACTTGAACACCGCGAACCACGTCAGCGGCACGATCATCAACAGATACAGCGTCCAGTGCCGCTGCAGACTGCGCCGCAGACCGACCATGGTGGTGCGTTCACGCCGCCGGCGTCGTCGCTGCGGGGCCGGCGCCTCGCCGACGGGCGGCGGGATGCTTGTCAGGACTGCCATCAGGTTTCCTCCTCCCTCGGGCCCGGTCAGCTCAGGCTGAGACGGTGGGCTGTGCGGGCTGTCAGCTGGACGCCGATCCGCTCGTCGCCGAAGCGGACCACGCGCTCCTGGTCCCGATCCGCGGTGAGCACCACGTCGATGCCATCCGCGCTCCAGTCGATGTCGACCGTGACGCCGCCGCGGGCGCGGAGACCCGTCACCCGGCCGGTCGGCCAGTCGTCCGGCGGGGCCGGTAGCACCTCGATCTCGCCGGTGTGGCTCTGCAGCAGCATCTCCGCGATACCCGCGGTCGCTCCGAAGTTGCCGTCGATCTGGAACGGCGGGTGAGCGCAGAACAGGTTCGGGTAGACACCCGCCCCACTGCCCACATAGTCCGTCGAGGTGTCGTCGGCCGGGCTCAGGAAGGCGCGCACCAGCCGATGCGCCGCGGCCGCGTCGCGCAGCCGGGCCCGCAGGTTGATCTTCCAGGCCAGGGACCAGCCGGTGGCCTGATCGCCACGCAGGTCGAGCGTGCGCGCGGCGGCCGCCGCGAGGGCCGGGGTGCCGTCCGGAGTGATCGCATCGCCGGGGTGAAGGCCGACCAGATGCGACATGTGGCGGTGGTGCGGATCTTCCTCGGGCAGGTCGGCGGCCCACTCCTGAAGTTGCCCACGGCTACCGATCGGCGGATCCGGGATCCGCTTGCGGGCCAGCACGAGACGCTCGACCAGTGGATCGATCAATCCGAGCAGTTCGGAGGCCTGCACACACCGCTCGAACAGGTCGGCGATCAGCGCCAGGTCCATCGTCGACGAGACTGTGACCGACGCGGGCTTGCCGTCATCGGCCAGGTAGTCGTTCTCCGGGGAGGTGGATGGCGACGTACCCAGGCTCCCGTCCGGCAGCTCGACCAGCCAGTCGAGACAGAATTCCGCGGCGCCTCGCAGCACCGGCCAGGCCTGTTCCAGGAACTCCAGATCGCCGGTGAAGGCGTAGTGATCCCACAGATGGCGGACCAACCAGGCACCGGCCATCGGCCAGTTGGACCACCGCGGGTCTCCCTCGACGGGAAGCGTCCAGCACCACGCGTCGGCGTTGTGATGTGCGGTCCAGCCGCCACAGCCGTACCGTTCCTTCGCCGTACGGCGACCTGCCTCGGCGAGGTGGCCGACATAGTCGAGCAGCGGCTGGTGGCATTCGGGCAGACTCGTCGTCTCGGCAGGCCAGTAGTTCATCTCGGTGTTGATGTTGACCGTGAAGTTGGAACTCCAGGGCGGCCGGAGGATGTCGTTCCAGATCCCCTGCAGGTTGGTCGGCAGTCCACCGGGCCGCGAGCTCGCAATCATCAGATAGCGCCCGTAGTTGAACACCAGCGCCGCCAACGCGGGGTCATCGCCGTGCTGAGTCAACCGCACGTCGGTCGACAGCGCCGCATAGTCCGGAGGACCGGCGAGCTCGAGCGACGAGCGACGGAACAGCGCCTGGTGATCATTGGTGTGCTCAGTGACGAGTTCGCCGTACTCACGGCCGAGCGCAGCGCGCACCTTCTCGTCGGCGGCGGCCCAGCACTCCTCCGCGGTCCGCGTCGGCACAACTGACGGGCCGTCGTACCCGGTCGCTGTGGAGAGGATCAGAAGCAGCTCGCCGGCTCCGTGGATGGCGAGACCGGTCTCGTCGGCGGTCACCTCACCATCGGTCCGCGCGCGCAGTGCGATCGCGGCTGACATCCCGCGATCCGGGCCGTCGGAGTACCTGATCGGCTCCGGTACGTCGCGATGCGGTGGTGCGACATCGGCCGGCGCCTGCAGCAACAGTCCGGCGCCGTCGCCGGTCACGTGCGGCCGCGAGCGTAGCTGCGACGTGAGCCGCGCGGTGACACCGAGTGCGCCAGGCTTCGAGGCGGTCAGGCGCACGACGAGCACCCCGGCCGGTGCGCTAACGAACACGTCCTGCCGGACAGCCACTCCCCCGAGCTCGTACTCCGCCGACGCCGTCGCGGTGTCGAGATCGAGCTGCCTGCGGTACTGCGTTACGTCGCCGGCAGCCGGCGTGGAGCCGTCGATCGTGACGTCCAGCAGCAGATCGCCGAGCGGCAGATAGGCCTGCGAGTAGCCGGAGTGGAATCCACCCGCCAGCTCGTGAGCCCGCCGGATGTCGCCGGCTGCCAGGGCCGCGCGCACTGCCTGCACGGCCTCGGCTCCGATCGCGCCGAGCGGCTCCGACAGCAGACGCGCCGTCTCCGGACCGCCCGACCAGCAGGTCTCGTCGTTCAGGCCGATCCGGTCTGCTCCGACACCGCCGAAGCACATCGCCCCGATCCGGCCGTTACCGAGCGGCAAGGCCTCCAGCCAGGTTCCGGCGGGCCGGTCGTAGTACAGCCAGGTCCCATCCGTCCGGTCCGAGCCCACCAGGTCGCTCATCCCAGGCACCTCCATCGTGAGTGATGGTGCGTAATCATCATATGAATGCTGGGGATCGTAGCGCTGTGGCGGCGGATGGTCCATACTGAAGCCGCATCTGGACGGCAAATCATCTTATCTATCGGAGCACAGGGGGTCTCATGTCACGCATCACGTCGGTGGAGGTCGTCGACGTCCGTTTCCCGACCTCGCTCACCAGCGACGGCTCCGACGCGATGAACAAGGACGGTGACTACTCGGCCGCGTACGTCGTCCTGCACACGGACGACCCGGAGCTGACCGGGCACGGCTTCACCTTCACGATCGGGCGCGGCAACGACCTGTGCGTGGCGGCGGCGACTCAGCGAGCGCAGCCGCTGATCGGCCGGGAGGTCGACTCGGTTGTCGATGATCTGGGCGGCACGTATCGCGAGCTGCAGTCGGACAGTCAGCTCCGATGGCTCGGTCCGGACAAGGGCGTCGTGCACCTGGCGCTCGCGGCAGTGATGAACGCGGTCTGGGACCTCGCCGCGCGCCGGGCCGGGAAGCCGTTGTGGCGGTTGCTCTGCGACATGTCACCGGCACAGTTGGTTGATGCCGCCGATCTGAAGTACCTGTCCGACGTCCTGACCAGGGACGAGGCGATCGCCTTGCTGGCGGACCGGGAGTCGGGTCGCGCGCGCCGGATCAAGGAGCTGGAGGTCAGCGGGTATCCCTGCTACACCACCTCGGCCGGCTGGCTCGGGTACTCCGACGACAAGCTCCGCCGGCTCTGCGAGGAAGCCGTTGCCGCCGGCTACAAACACGTGAAACTCAAGGTGGGCGCGGATCTGGCCGACGACATCCGGCGCTGTGGGATCGCCCGGGAGGTGATCGGTCCGGGCGGTCATCTGATGATCGACGCGAACCAGGTCTGGGACGTGCCCGAGGCGATCGAGTGGGTCCGGGCGCTGGCGCGGTTCGAGCCGCTGTGGATCGAGGAGCCGACGAGTCCCGACGACGTCCTCGGTCACGCGGCCGTCCGGCGGGCGGTGTCGCCGATCGGCGTGGCGACCGGCGAGCACGGGATGAACCGGGTGCTGTTCAAACAGTTCTTCCAGGCCGGTGCGATCGACTTCTGCCAGCTCGACGCTGCCCGGCTGGGGAGTGTCAACGAGGTCCTCGCGGTCTACCTGATGGCGGCCAAGTTCGGCGTACCGGTGTGTCCGCACGCGGGTGGGGTCGGGCTGTGCGAGCTGGTCCAGCACCTGTCGATCTTCGACTACGTCGCCGTGTCGGCCAGCCTGGACAACCGGGTCACCGAGTTCGTCGACCACCTGCACGAGCACTTCGTCGATCCCTGCATCGTCCGCAACGGCGCCTACCGGCTGCCCTCGGCGCCCGGCTACAGCGCCGAGATGCACCGACCGTCACTCGCGACGTACACGTTCCCGACCGGGTCCTACTGGGCGACGCGGGACGGCACGGAGTCGGTGGCATGACTGCTCGCGTCAGTGGTTCGCAGACCGACGTCGTCGTACAGGGCATCAAGAAGCTGATCATCGACGGCGCGCTCCGGCCAGGCGATCGCCTGCCGGTCGAGAAGGACCTCGCCGAGGCACTGGGAGTCTCCCGCGGCCCGCTCCGCGAGGGGGTCCGCGCGCTGTCGATGATGGGCGTGCTGGAGACCCGGCAGGGCGACGGGACCTACGTCACCGCCCTCGACCCTTCGTTGCTGCTGGCACCGATGGGATTCGTGGTGGACCTGCAGGACCACAGCGGTGCACGCCATTTGCACGCCGTACGACGAATGCTCGAGACTCAAGCAGCCGGACTCGCGGCGGCCCGGATCAGCGACGAAGCGCTCGCCGCGGCGGACGAGATCCTGCGCCGAACCGAAGCCGAACTGACCGACGGTGTGCCGGACCACGAGGCGCTGATCGACAACGACATCGCGTTCCACCGCGTCATCGCCCAGGCGTCGGGCAACCCAGTACTCACGGCCCTGATCGAGGCACTCGGCGGACGGACCACCCGGGACCGGCTGTGGCGTTCGATCAGTCAGGAAGGCGCCGACGAGGCAACGCACGGCGAGCACCGGGCGATCCTCGACGCCCTGGCCAGCCGCGACCCCGAGCGGGCTCGCATCCGGATGGCCGTCCACCTGTTCGGCGTCGAGGACTACCTGCGCCAACGACCGCCCGACGACAACGACATCATCCCCGATCTCTGAGGACTGCTTTGATGCCCTTCCTTTGGCGTACTGCGAACCTGACTCTGACGTTCAACCTCGACGACGGCCCGGTCCGGTGGGAATCCGTCCACTGGGATCCCGAGGCCTCCACCGGTCCGGTCGACCAGCCACTTGTAGAGGTGTCCGCACTCGGTCACGGCGGCACAGTCAGCACCAATCGCCACGCCGGCACGGTCCTCGGCCACCGGCTGCGATACACGAGTCACGAAGCCACCGACACCAGCCTGCGCATCGTTCAGCAGGACGCGGAGACAGGGCTCCAGGTCACCAGCTACTTCGAAGCGACGCACGGAATACGCTCCTGGACAGAGGCCCGGCTGACCGGCCCCGGCAGTCTCGAGTTGACCAGCCTGTCATCGGTCGTCGTCGCGATCGACTCGGTCGACTTCGACCTGCTTTCCGGCGACAACGACTGGATGGCCGAGAGCAGGTGGTCCACCCGTCCGCTGCGCGAGATCGGACTGCCCCAGATCCAGAGCCCGCCGCACCGCCCGCCGCCACGCACCCACCACGCAGTGACGAGTCGAGGCTCGTGGTCGACCGGCGATCACCTTCCCACCGGCGTTCTGGTGCGAGACGGGTACGCACTCGGCTGGCAGATCGAGCACAACGGGCCCTGGTACTACGAGATCGGCGAGACCCAGCAAGGCGGCTACCTCCTGCTCAGCGGCCCGACCGATCAAGAGCACCAGTGGACGGCGACCATCACCGCGGACTCCTCGTTCACGACCGTGCCGGTGTCGCTCGTCGCAGCAAGTGACCGTGACAGTGCGTTCGCCGCGCTGACCCGGCACCGCCGCGCCATCCGCCGGCACCGTCCCGCCGACGACAAGCTGCCCGTGATCTTCAACGACTACATGAACACCCTGATGGGCGATCCGACCACGGAGCGGCTGCTCCCGTTGATCGACGCCGCGGCCGCCGTAGGGGCGGAGTACTTCTGCATCGATGCGGGCTGGTACGCCGAGGGGAACTGGTGGAGCACGGTCGGCGCCTGGCAGGAGTCCACCACGCGCTTCCCGGGCGGACTCGGCGAGGTCATCGATCGCATCCACGACCGCGGCATGGTGCCCGGGCTCTGGCTCGAACCCGAGGTGGTCGGCGTCGACTCGCCGCTGGCAGGTGACCTACCGGACGACGCCTTCCTCAGCCGACGAGGTATCCGGGTCACCGAGGGAGGCCGGCACCTCCTGGACCTCCGCAGCCCCGCGGCCCGCCGGCATCTCGACGACACCGTCGACCGGCTGGTGGCCGACTACGGGATCGGGTTCTTCAAGCTGGACAACAACACCATGACCGGACCGGGCACCGACTCCGACGGAAAGTCGCTCGGCCAAGGCCTGCTGGAGCACCAGCGCGCACTGCTCGACTGGCTGGACGACGTCCAGGCCCGGCATCCCCGGCTACTCCTCGAGAACTGCGGGTCCGGAGCGTTGCGGATGGACTACGCGATGCTCTCCCGGCTGCACCTGCAGTCGACCTCGGACCAGCAGGATCCCTTGCTCTACGCAACGATCGCGGCAGCCGCGCCCGCCTCCGTACTACCCGAGCAAGCAGGCAACTGGGCTTATCCTCAGACCGGGATGTCGCGCGAGGAATTCACCCTCTGCCTCGTCAACGGCATCCTCGGCCGCATGTACCTGTCCGGCCACCTGAACCGCATGACACAACCCGAGCTCGACCTGGTCCGATCAGCTCTGGCCGCTCACCGGGCGGTGCTGACCGACCTGCCACAGCTCGTTCCCTTCTGGCCGCTGGGCCTGCCCGCCTGGACCGACGAGTGGGTGGCACTCGGGCTGGCGGGACCATCGACGTCGTACCTCACGGTGTGGCACCGCTCCGCCGAACCGTCCAAGATCGACCTGCCACTGCCTCGTGGCGAGATCAAGAGTCTCTTCCCGGCTCAGCCCGACGGCTGGATCTACGACTGGAAGGACGACATCTTGACGATCACGGCCAACACACCAGCGCCGTCCGCGCGCGTCATCGAACTCGCCGGACGCCCTTAGTTCACTGGCGGCGGGGCAGTCGTGCTGCGGACCAGCAGGTACGGCTGCACCGGCTCCGGCTGAATCGACGTACCACCGATTCGCGCGAGGACCGCCTGGACGACGCGCCGACCCAGTTCGGCGAAGTCCTGCCGGACGGTCGTCAGGGGTGGTACGTAGTACGCCGCCTCGGGGACGTCGTCGAACCCGACGACACTGATGTCGTCCGGTACCCGGATCCCGGCTTCGTCGAGCGCGCTGAGCAGCCCCAGCGCCATCTGATCGTTGGCGACGAAGACGGCAGTGACTTCCTCTCCACCACGACGACGTGCGATCAGCTCCCGACCGGCCAGGTAACCAGTCGGCGGCCACCAGTCCCCCTGCAGTACGGCGGGAACGGGAGCGCCGGCCGCCTCGAGCTCGATCCGCCAGCGGCGCTCCCGGACATCCGCCTCGAGTGCGCTGACCGGCCCTCTCACATGGTGAACAGTGCGATGACCGAGGTCGAGCAGATGCCTGGTGGCGAGTGCGGCGCCCGCTTCCTGGTCGACCCAGACCGCGAGGTCCTGCCCGCCACGCTCCGCCTGGACGGCGATCAGCGGCACCCTCGGACTCACGTCGGGCAACGCACGGACAGCACCCTCATAGGTACTCAACGCGACGATGGCATCGACGGACTGCGTCGCCAATCGCTCGACAGCCTGGATCAGGCCGCCGGCGGTGTCGTCGTCGAGTACCGACACGGTCAGGAAGTAGCCGGCCTCACGGGCCGCATGTTCCAGACCGAGCAAGGTCTGGGCAGGCCCGTACTGGCTGATGTTGGCGATCGCGAGCCCGATCGTGCGCGACGACCCGGTCACCAGCGCCCGTGCCGCGCTGTTCGGCCGGTAGCCGAGCTCGGCGATCGCCTCCAGAACCCGCTCCCGGGTCGCCGCCGCCACGTTCGGTTGCCCGTTGATCACCCTCGACACCGTCTGGTGCGACACACCTGCGCGTGCGGCAACGTCCGACATCCCGAGGGAACGGGTCGCCCCGACCACTGTGACGTCGTCCTTGCCGGGAACTGCTGGTCCCGAAACCGTGACGGGGCGATCCATGGAACTCCTTCGTCAGCGTGCCGCGCCGGCGCGGCGCTTGTTGTAGATGTCGAAGGCAACGGCCAGCAGGAGCACCAGGCCCTTCACGATGGACTGCGTCGACTGGTCGATCCCCATCAGCTGCATCCCGTTGCTCATGACCGCCATGATGAGACCGCCGACCATCGCCCCGACCACCGTGCCGACGCCGCCCGCGACGGCCGCACCGCCGATGAACGCCGCCGCGATGGCGTCCAACTCGAACATGTTACCGGCGGCCGGCTGGGCACCGTTCGACCGGGACGAGTAGATGACCCCGGCGACGCCGGCCAGGAAGCCCATGTTGACGAAGATCCAGAAGTTGACCTTGCGGACCTTCACCCCGGACAGCATCGCGGCCGACAGGTTGCCGCCGATCGCATAGACCTGGCGACCGAAGACGGTGTTCTTCGTCATCAGCCCGTAGGCGATCACGAGGACAGCCAGAATCATCAGGACGATCGGCAGACCGCGGGCGTGGGCGAGCTGCCAGGCGAAGTACATGACGACCGCCGCGACCAGCACCACGCGGGTGACGAACAGCGGGAACGACTCCACCGGCTGCTCGTAGCGGATCCGCGCCAGCCGGGTGCGGAACACGCTGACCGCGTATCCACCGGCCGCGATGGCGGCGATCAGCAGCGTGAAGGCGTCGTACCCCTGTCCACCGAGCAGGCCATTCAGGAAGCCGCTGGCCACCTTCTGGTACTCGCCCGGGAACGGGGACAGCGAGACGTTGTCCAGCACCTGCAATGTCAGGCCCCGGAACAGCAACATGCCCGCCAGCGTCACGATGAACGCCGGCATGCCGACATAGGCCACCCAGAAACCGTGCCAAGCTCCGACCGCCGTGCCTACCGCAACGGCTGCCACGATGCCGACCCACCAGGATTGGTCATGTTGGATCACCAGTACGGCGGACACCGCGCCGGTCAACGCGACGATCGACCCGACCGACAGGTCGATATGGCCGGCGATGATCAGGATCACCATGCCGATCGCGAGCACCAGGATGTAGGAGTACTGGAGCACGATGTTGGTGATGTTGCCCGGGCTGAGCAGGACGCCATCGGTCATCACGGCGAACAGCGCCACGATCACGACGAAGGCGATGTAGATGCCGCTCTGCCGCAGGTTGCGCGTGATCAGGGCGAACGGATCGCTGGTGCCGACGTGCAGCGCGGCGGCGGAGGCGCTCTCTGCCGGCGCGTTCTGGGCCGACGCGTTCTGGGCCGGTCCGCTGTCCGCCGGTGCGTCCTGCGGCCGCGCGGTTGGTTTGGTGCTGGTCATCCGGCGAGCTCCTTCTCCATCGTCATGAGCGCCATGAGGTTTTCCTGTGTTGCCTGGCCGATCGGTACCTCGCCAGTGATCCGGCCGGCCGACAAGGTGTAGATCCGGTCGCAGATTCCCAGCAGTTCGGGGAGTTCGGAGGAGATGACGATGACCGCCTTCCCCTCGGCCACGAGCCGGTTGATGATCGTGTAGATCTCGTACTTCGCTCCGACGTCGATACCGCGGGTGGGCTCATCGAGGATGAGCACGTCCGGATCGGTGAAGAGCCACTTCGACAGCACGACCTTCTGCTGGTTGCCGCCGGACAAGGTGCCGACGGTGTCCAGCACGGTGCGCGTCTTGATGTTCATGTCGCGGCGTCCCTGCTCGGCGACCTTGATCTCCTCGTTGCCGTTGACCCAGCCGGCCCGCGCCAGCTTGCCGAGCGCGGCGGCGGAGACGTTGGCCCGGACGTCGGCGATCAGGTTGAGGCCGTACCGCTTACGGTCCTCGGTGGCGTAGGCGATGCCGTTGTCGATCGCGTCGGCCACCGTGCGCGCCCGGACTTCCTTGCCGTGCATGTACAGGCGGCCGCTGATATTGCGTCCGTACGAGCGCCCGAAGACACTCATCGCCAGCTCGGTGCGCCCCGCGCCCATCAGCCCGGCGATGCCGACGACCTCACCGGCGCGCACGTTCAGCGCCGCGTGATCGACGACCTTGCGCGGCTGAACCGGATGCCAGACCGTCCAGTCCTCGATCCGTAGTACCTCCGGCCCCGGCTCGGAGACCCGGTCGGGGTAGAAGCTGTCGAGGTCGCGTCCCACCATGCCGCGGATGATCCGCTCCTGGGTGACGTCGCCGGAGCTCATGTCCAGGGTCTCGACCGTGTGTCCGTCCCGGATCACCGTGGTGGAGTCGGCGATCGCGGTGATCTCGCTCAGCTTGTGGGAGATCATGATGCAGGTGATCCCGCGGTCCCGCAGCCGCCGGAGCAGGTCGAGCAGGTGGGCCGAGTCGACGTCGTTGAGTGCGGCGGTCGGCTCGTCGAGGATCAGCAGCCGGACGTCCTTCGCCAACGCCTTCGCGATCTCGACCAGCTGCTGCTTGCCGACACCGAGCTGGATCACCGGCGCCACCGGGTTCTCGTCCAGCCCGACGGAGGCCAGCAGCTCGCGGGCCTCGGCGTTGGTCTTGTTCCAGTCGATCAGCCCGCCGCGGCCGCGGCGTTCGTTGCCGAGAAAGATGTTCTCCGCGATCGACAGGTAGGGCACGAGCGCCAGTTCCTGATGGATGATGACGATCCCGACGGCTTCACTGTCACGGATCCCGGTGAAGTGGACAGGCTTGTCGTCGAACCAGATCTCGCCGTCGTAGCTACCGGTCGGATAGACGCCGGACAGCACCTTCATCAGGGTCGACTTGCCGGCACCGTTCTCGCCGCAGATCGCGTGGATCTCTCCGCGCCGGACAGCGAGTGAGACGTCCTCGAGAGCTTTGACACCAGGGAAACTCTTCGTGATACCCCGCATCTCGAGCAGCACGTCGTTCATACATCCTCCTTCACGATCAGACCGTCCAGCTCAGCAGCGCGGCCGGGCCCGGCGGTCGCTGCCGCCGGGCCCGGCCGGTTGTCACTTCGCCTGACCGGCCGCCACCTCAGCGGTGGTGAAGTAGCCGGAGTCGACGAGTTCCTTCTGGATGTCTTCCTTGAAGACGGTCTGGATCGGCAGCAGGTACGCCGGGACGACCTTCACGCCGTTGTCGTACGACTTGGTGTCGTTGGCTTCCGGCTGCTTCTTCTGCAGGAAGGCCTCCGCCGCGTTGACGGCCTGCTCGGCCAGCAGCCGGGTGTCCTTGAAGATCGTCGAGCTCTGGACACCGGTGTTGATGAGCTTGACCGACGCGATCTCCGCGTCCTGGCCGGTGATCACCGGCATCGGGTTGGCCGCCGTACCGTAGCCCGCGTTCTGCAGCGCGGTGATGATGCCGCGCGAGATGCCGTCGTACGGCGAGAGGACGCCGGCCACCTTGGCACCGTCGTTGTAGGCCGCGGTCAGCAGGTCTTCCATCCGCTTCTGCGCGGCCTCCTGCTGCCAGCGCAGGATCGCGATCTGCTCCAGGTTGGTCTGCTTCGACTTGACCACCAGCGAGCCGTTGTCGAGGTACGGCTTCAGGGTGTCCATGGCGCCTTGGTTGAAGAAGCGCGTGTTGTTGTCGTCCAGCGAGCCGGCGAAGACCTCGATGTTGAACGGCCCGGTCTTGGAGCCCTTCGAGCCGTCCTTGTTCTCCAGGCCCAGTCCACGCAGGAGTGCCTTGCCCTGGGCGACGCCGACCTTGTAGTTGTCGAAGCTGACGTAGAAGTCGACGTTCTTGCTGTCGCGGATCAGCCGGTCGTACGAGATCACCGGGATCTTCTGGTCGGCCGCCGCCTGCAACTGGCTGCTCAGCGCGGTCCCGTCGATCGCGGCGATGATCAGTACGTCGGCGCCCTGGGTGATCATCTGATCCACCTGCTGGGACTGGGTCGGGATGTCGTCGTTCGCGTACTGCAGATCGACCTTGTATCCCTTCGCCTCGAGCTTCTCCTTCACCGCCTTGCCGTCGGCGATCCAGCGCTCCGACGTCTGCGTCGGCATCGACACGCCGATGGACAGGTCCTTGGGTTGTTCAGCAGCGGTGTCGGTGGTCCCGCCCGCTCCTTGCCCGCCGCACGCCGCGAGGCCGAGCACCAGCAGGGCGCCACTCAGAGTGGCCACAAACCTTTTCTTCACAACTCTTCCCCTTCGGGATAGGTGTCAACTCCCGCATCACGGGCCCCGATCGATTGTTAGCGCTCACAGTGTTAGCGCTCACACGCAGATGGTCAAGACATCAACAAGACATCCTGGCGTCACGGTCTCGTAACGACGGCTGGCCGGCTCCCTAGCCGACACGCCCGGGAAAGCCCTTGTCTACAAAGGATCCAAGGCACATCGAGTGGTCCCCAAAGCTCTCGCTGCCGATCCCACGCAGCCCTCATGGGCGGTCGTGGCAAATCCTCACCACCGCTGGACACGTTAACAACTGAAACATACTCACTGAGCCGAACTCGCCCATGCCGTACCGCTGTCATCACCGAACGTTCGACCTGTCCAGGTCCCGCCGACCTGCTGTACTGGTGCGGGTGTTGTGGTCCTGAACGCTTTGGCTCGTCTTCAGGAGGTCCGATGTCCCAGCCCGCCGCTCAGCCGCTGTTTGCCTCGGCGAACCGTGCCGTCCGGACGTTGGCAGATCTCGGCGATCCGTTGCCGGCCGATGTGACCGCCCGGCTGTCCGCGGTGGACAGCTCGATGGGCGACGCGGAGCAGTGTCGCGAACTCGAGGAGCTGCTGCGGCCGTTCGTGCTGGTCGACGCGCGGATCGACGAGCACGGATTGACGACGTCCACGCCGGGCGCGGCGCCGCCACGGTTGGTCCAGCACGGCTGGCGCAGCTTCCTGGTCCGGGTCGCGAACCCGCATCGGATCGAGGCCGACCTGTTCGCCCTGAACAAGGGTGTGTACGGCGTGATCGACCACGTCAGCCACGCGGCGCGGATCGCCCTGCACGATGCGCTGACCAGCGTTCCGCGGATCAAGGATGCCTGGCTGGAAGCGAAGATCGCCGCACCCGGTCCCCTGTCCGGACTCGAGTTGGAATACAAGGTCATCAGCCTGTACAGCCGAGACAGCGGCACTCTTCACGGTGGGTTGATGCTCGGCGTCGCGGACCGGCACAACCATCACAGTCTGAGCCGGTCACCGGAGAGCGTTGCCGGTTTCCGGACGTCCTTCGAAGACCAGGACCACTCCGCGTCGTTCGAGTTCGACTGTGCGCCGGCCCGCGAGATCGAGTTCGACATCCGCGAGCCGGACGGAAGCAGTTGCATGGCCGCCCTCACGGTCCGCGACGCGCAAGGGCGCTCGTACCCGTCCAAGGGCATGCGGCTCGCGCCGGACATGTTCTTCCACGAGCATGTGTACCGCGCGACCGGCGAGGTGATCCGGCTGCCCGACGGCCGGTACGAGATCTCCGCGACCCGCGGCCCGGAGTACCGGCCAGTCCGGCTCGAGGTCTCCGTCGACTCCGGAACCACGACAGTGCCGGTCCCGCTCGACCGCTGGATCGACCCGCCGTCCCACGGTTACTACTCGGGCGACCCACACATCCACGCCGGTGGCTGCTCGCACTACAGCGTCCCGACAGAAGGCGTCACCCCGGAGACGATGATCAGGCATGTCCGCGGTGAGGGACTGTGGCTCGGCAGCGTGCTCGCGTGGGGGCCGTGCTACTACCACCAGAAGCAATTCTTCAGTGGCAAGTCGATCAGTCCGCCGGCCGAACTCGAATACCCCGACATGCAAGCGGCGCAGGGCATGACCTGGGTCCCACGGTCCACTGACCGCGACGACGAGAGCCTGTTGCGGTACGACGTCGAGGTGTCCGGCTTCCCATCCAGTCACTCCGGCCATGTGATCCTGCTCGGACTCACCGACCAGGACTATCCCGGCACCAGCCTGATCGAGGACTGGCCGTCGTGGAACCTGCCGATCATGCGCTGGGGACACGAGCAGAACGCGCTGGTCGGCTACGCACACTGCGGCGTCGGACTCGCGGTCGGCACCGACGAACTTCCCAACTACTTGATCCCGTCGTTCCAAGGCATCGGCTCCAACGAGATCATCGTCGACGTACCCCTCGACGCCGCCGATTTCCAGTGCGGTGGCCAGTTCGCTCCCGCCGCCGAGCTGAACATCTGGTACCACCTGCTCAATGTCGGCTACCGCACCCTGATGCTCGGCGAGACCGACTATCCCTGCATGTACGACGAAGGCCCCGGCGTCGGACGCACCTACGTACGACTGGCCGAACCACCGCAAGGCCCACAGGCTCTGGAGTCGTGGATCCACTGGCTGCGCGAAGGTACGTCGTACTTCGGTGACGGCCGTAGTCACGTCTTCGACCTGGCTGTCGACGGGGACCTCAGCCGCGAACACACCGCAGCGGCGGCAGGCCCGGTCCGAGTCAGCGCAACCGTCGCCGCCTGGTTGCCCGAGCAGCCGCCCCCGCCACCGGCGGGCCGGCCTGTCTACAGCGCCGCGATGGGCTGGCACCTGGAACGGGCGCGACTCGCCGGGACCCGCAACGTCCTGCTCGAGGTGCTCGTGAACGGCGTCGTCGTGGCCTCGAAAGAACTAGTGGCCGACGGCACCGAACAGGAGGTCGGCTTCGACGTAACGTTGGAGCAGTCGTCCTGGGTCGCGATGCGGATCCTGCGCAGCGTTCACACGCAGCCGATCTTCGTCGAGATCGCCGGCCGGCCGATCCGCGCTTCCCGCCGCAGCGCCCAGTGGTTGCACGACTCCGTCGACGCCCTCTGGAAGACCAAGTCCGGCTTCATCCGAGACAGCGAGCGCACAGCCGCCCGGGAGGCGTACGACGCCGCGCAAAGCATCTATCTGATCCGGCGTGACGAATGCGAGGTCGACTGATGAACCACACCCACCACGCGGTCGCGTGCGGCTGCTCCGGCCCGGTCGAGACCAATGCGCCGATCGCGGTCACGATCAACCCCGAGGCCCGAGTCAACGCCGCCCGAACCACCGCACCCATCGGCAAGCTCACCCCGGCCGAGTGGCACACCATCGACGTCACCCTGATCAACGAAGGCTTCGTCACCGGCCCGCTGACCATCGAGACCGAGCCGATCCCCGGCGTCGAACTCGACCTGCCACCGCATGAACTCACCGGCGAACACCGCCAGGACCTGGCGTTCCGCATCCAGTTCGACGCACCCACCGTCGTCGACGTACCTCTCACCTTCCGCGCCCTCGCCGCTCTCGGTGGCCTCGCCACCCACAGCACCATCCACCTTCTCCTCCGCGCCGTGAAGTAAGGACGCCGGGCGCTCCCAGCCTTCCGCCAACTGCAATCCCCAGACCAGTAGCGTGGCGGGCCTCGGACGGGTTGGATACCAAAGAAGAAACCGGCATCGACAGCGAGATCCTCGCTGTGATCGGCATCTACACCGACCCCAAGCACGTCATCTTCTATACCAGCAACGGCGAAGCCCGGCAGGACCCCCAAGCCGACGCTGGACATTGCGGGCAGATCGCGAATGTTTCTTGTCCCCTACCCCGGGGACGGGATGGGGGTCATGATCGTGGTGTAGGGCAGGGGGAAGGTGTCAGGGGGGTGCTATGGACGCGCCGGAAATCAGGCCGTTGAATCCGCGGCTGTCGCCGAAGCTTGATGTGTTGTTGGGGGGCTCGGACGAGGTCAACCAGGCGCGGGCGGTGCAGTGCCCGTCCGTGGCCGGTGCTGAGGTGGCGGAGCTGCAAGCCCCGACGGCTCTGTCGCCGGCGGAGGTGACCGCGCTTGCGGCGGAGCTTCCGCAGCAGGCACCGGCGGAGAACTCTGTCTTCAGTCTCTTCGTCAAGCTCGATCGGGACCTGACGCCGGACGCCCGTCAGGCCGCCATCAAAGCGATCGGCCGTCATGCACAGCGGTCGCGCTGGAAGCTCGACACCGGCGTTCTCGAGGTGGCCGCGAAGGACGTACAGGACCTGCTGGCCAATCAGGCCGTCGCGTACATCGAGCCGGGCCAAGCGCTGCGGGGCCCGGAGCCGACGGTCGGCCACGACCCCACGAAGGGCCCGGGCGATTCGCGGCGGGTGACGGCGGAGCGTGCTCGTCATAGGTACGGCGAGGAGGTCGTGGTCGGCATCATCGACGTCGGCGGGTTCGACTTCGCCCACCCGGACTTCCTGGAGAAGGACCAGACTCGTTGGGAAGCGATCTGGGACCAGGCCGGCACCTTACGACCCTCCCCGGCCGCCCGCGAAAAAGGGCGATGCGTCGGTTTGGACTACGGATCAGAGCTTCGCCGCGACGACATGAACGCGGCCATCAAGAGGGCTCGGATGCCCGGCCGTGAAATGGCCGCCACCAGCCTCGAACCCCAGTCGCAGCTGGAGATCGGGTCGCATGGCACCCATGTGGCATCGATCGCCGCCGGCAACAGTGGAGTGGCCCGCAGGGCGATCATCGCGGGTGTCCTGCTGGCGCTGCGCCCGGAGGACACGGTCGCGTCGTCGAGCTTCTACGACTCCACGCGCATCGCCGACGCGGTCGAGTACCTGATCGAACTCGCGGCCCGGCTCGGCGAGGAGAGGCACAAGGACAAGACCCCTCTCCCGCTGTCGATCAACATCAGCCTGGGGACCAACGGGCATGCCCACGACACCTCGAGCGCGATGGCCCGGTGGATCGACAACGCGCTGGCCACTCGCGGCCGGTGTGTGTCCGTTGCTGCCGGCAACGCAGGACAGGTCGAGCCGGGCTCGCCTACCGACCGGGGATACGTCAAGGGGCGGATCCACGCGAGCGGCCGGATCCCGGCGACCAACCTGCGGCGCGAACTCGGCTGGGTCGTGGGCGGAGACGGCGTACAGGACATCTCGGAGAACGAACTGGAGATCTGGTACGGCCCCCAGGACCGCTTCGCCGTCGAGGTCAAGCCGCCCGGCCAGCCCTGGCTGAAACCGATCAAGCTCGGCCAGATGATCCGGAACGAACTCCTGAGCAACGGCACGGTCCTGAGCGTGTACAACGAGGCCTATCACCCCGCCAACGGGCTCAACCGGATCTCGGTGCTCCTCTCCCCGTTCTTCGGGCCGGGCACGCCGGGCGGCAGCCCGCAACTGGGTCCGATCGCCTCCGGGGAGTGGCGTGTCCGCCTCACCGGGGTGGTCGTGCGCGACGGCAGCTTCGACGCCTGGATCGAGCGCGACGATCCGCGCCGCGCGCCGGGATCCGTGCAGCAGTGGCGCTATCCGTCGTACTTCGCGGCAGGCTCGTACACCGACGACCGGATGATCGGCTCGCTTGCCTGTGCCGAGCGCCTGCTGGCCGTCGGGAACGTCGACATCGATCGCAACGCCGCCCATGTCACATCCAGTCGCGGCCCGACCCGGGACGGCCGGTCCAAGCCCGATATCGCCGCGGACGGCACCGCTGTGATCGCCGCCAAGGGTTTCGACAGCGAGGTCGCGTGGATCGCGATGACCGGCACCAGCATGGCCAGTCCTTATGTCTGCGGCGTCGCCGCGCTGATGCTGGCGATCAGGCCGGACCTCACGTCCGCGCAGATCCAGGGGATCATGCGTTCGACCTCGGCACCGCTTCCCGGACAGACCTTCGGCTGGCGCAACGACACCGGCTTCGGCCTGATCGACGCCGCCGCCTGTGTGCAGGCAACGGCGGAGTTCGCGGACATGGTGGAGAAGGCGGCCGCAGCCAAGAGAGGGAGCGGGAAATGAAGCTCGATGTGTTCTTCGCCAAGGACGGCGACTGTCTACTGCTCACCTCGGCAGACGGGCACCACATTCTGGTGGACGGCGGGCGGTCGGGCAGTTTCGACTCGCAGACGCGCCCCGTGTTGCAGGAGCTGGCCGACAACGGGACGCCGCTCGACCTGGTGGTTGTCAGCCATATCGACGCCGACCACATCACGGGAATCATCTCGCTGCTGGAGGACGTCGCAGCCTGGGAGGTGCACGACTTCCAGGTGCACGAAGGGAACAACCCCAACTTCCCCGAGCCCAAACGGCCTCGTCCACCGGAGATCCACGGGCTGTGGCACAACTCCTGGCGAGCGCAGCTCGGCGACCTGGCCGGGCCGATCAGTGCCCTTGCCCAGCAGGTTTCCGAGGCCATCGAACTCGCTCCTCGCAGCGACGCCGAGAGCACCGGCGCGGCCCGGATCGCGCTCACCTCTTTCGCTGACCTCGCCGAGAGCATCGCCGGCGGTATCGATCTCATGAGCCTCGTCGACAGTCAGACGCCTGTCCCTCGCAACAAAGGCTTCAAGAACAAGCTCGTGCGGCTGCGCAAGCCCGTGCAGCGCAAGAGCTTCGGGAGCCTCAAGCTGACGATTCTCGGACCGTCCGAAGAGCACCTCGAGAAACTGCGGGAGGAATGGCGCGAGTACGTCGAGCGCCTGCTCGGTTCGGGACGGCAACCACGGCCTCGCGGCGGCGGACAAGGATCGGCTGACGGACAAGGGCTCGGTATCGACGACCTGCTGCTCGCCGGCCCGCCCACCTCGGTCGGCGAGGCCGAAACCCTGATCAACTCCATTGCCACCGCGGCGGAGATCATCGAGAAGTCGAACTCGGCGAACGTGACGCCGCCCAACCGGGCCTCGATCACGCTGCTCGCCGAGGAGGCCGGCAAGACGTGCCTGCTCACCGGGGATGCTGCCGAGGACGAGATCCTCGACGGCCTGACGGCCGCTGGGCGCCTGAACGGCGAGCCGTTCCACTGTGACCTCCTCAAGGTCCAGCATCACGGCTCGGAGAACAACCTGAGCAAGACGTTCGCTGACCAGGTGCACGCCGACCACTACGTGTTCTGCGGCGATGGTGCCCACGGCAACCCCAATCCGCGGGTCATCGCGACGATCATCGCCTCTCGGCTCGAGGCCCCCGGGCCGTTCACACTCTGGTTCAACTGCTCCGAGGACCGCAC
Source organism: Kribbella sp. CCNWLW201 (assembly GCF_037203805.1). NCBI lineage: Bacteria > Bacillati > Actinomycetota > Actinomycetes > Propionibacteriales > Kribbellaceae > Kribbella > Kribbella sp. CCNWLW201. Next base: position 1,622,693 of record NZ_JBBCBQ010000001.1, read on the forward strand.
GATCGCCAACCGCCGGGAAGCCCTGGGAGCAGCCATCAAAGAAGCCGAGGATGCGGCGGCGCAGAATCCGGGCCGGATCGAGGTGAAGGTGCTCGACGACGACCAGCCCTCTTTCGCCATTGAGCTGTAGTCAGCCGATGCCGTCGTCGTAGGGGAACCGGCTGGGCACGGCCAGATTCTGGTCGTAGTTGTCCCGCAAGGACGCGTCGGTCGCGGTGTAGCCCCAGTTCGCGATCCGGTTCTTCTGTCTGTCCGGCATCTTCTTCAGCCTCGTCGACACCAGGGACAGCGCCTTCGTTTGGTCGTAGGTGCAGGGAAGTGTGGACGCTGGTCGCTTGAACACGGCCGGATCGGTGTTGATGGCCCAGAACGCCCCCTTGCGGAAGCCACCCTTGAGGGCGCCCACGATCTCACGGCGTCGCAACCGGCGTACCTCGACATCGAGGACCTCCAGGAGCCGCTTGGTTCCCAGCACCCAGTCCCGGCGTGGCTTGGCCTTGATCTGGAAGGTGCCACCTCCGTCACTGACGAAGACCGTGCCGCACCTCTTCTTCACCGGCTCCAGGCCGAGGTTGTCGTACACCCCGCCGTCGGTCAGCGTGATCGTGCGGCCGTCGGGCAGGTCGAGCATGGCCGGCGACAGCACCGGCGGGAAGGCGGAGCTCGCCGCGACCGCCGTCGCGACCCGGGTCGTCGGGTTGTCGAACTTCCCCGTCCTCCAGTCCGCCATGTACGGGCGGCTGAACCGGAACAACGCGCCGTTGCCGAGGTTCGTCGAACAGAAGATGAACCGCGGCCCCTCCGCGTCGGTCGGCAGATCCTGCAGCGTCCTTCCGTGGAACAGGTGCTCGTCGTAGGAGTTCGCGACCCTCGCCGCGATACGACCGGGGATGATGCCGAGCAGAACGGAGGTGAGGTCGACGCTCTCGCCGGCGAAGGCGAAGATCGGCTTCTCGACCACCTCGGTGAAGTTGACGGCGACGTCGCCGTTCCACTCCAGCTCCTTCCACGCCAGCCCGAGAACCCCGGCGGTGATGGATCCACCGGACACCGAGCTGACCCTGGTGAGCTTGCGCAGCAGTCCTGCTTCGTTCAGTCTTCGCAGCGATCCGACGTGGAACACCATCGCGCGATAGCCGCCACCGGACAGACACAGGCCGACGTCGTCGGGCTCGGTCGGAGCCGTGTAGAGGTCATTGGCGACCGCGTCGCGTTCCTGGTCCGACAATGCGACCGGGTTCTGTGCCATGCGATTCCCCCCAACTGTTTTCATCTTCCCCGCCGTGATCTGACCCGTCAACGACGACGCCTGTGCCCGCGAAGTTGCACGAAGTTGCAACGAGATGTGAGGGCGAACTGACCGACAGTGGTCGGAGTTCGGGTCAGAATTGGCCTGGCTTCCTGCACTCGACACCTGGGGACGAGCTTGACCGACGAGGTGTCCAACCCGTACAAGGCTGCTGTCGGTCGGGCGTTGGCAACGGCCGGTACGCCGGCCGCCTCGGCCGCCGCCGCACTGGACGCGGCGAAGAAGGCGTTCGCGGCGAAGGCCTGGACCGGCGGTACGTCGACAGCGTTCGGGACCGATCTGGCCGGTCGGGCAACCGCCGCGAGGCAGGCGGCCGACGCATCCGTGGCCGCGCTGCGGGCCCCGCGTGGACGCTGTTCCCGGCCGACCATCCGATCGGATTCTCCGAGCCTGCCTATCGGACCGGCGCGGTCGCGGTCGCGATCATCGGCGACTGGTACATCAATCTGCGGATCTACCGCCCCGGCAAGGGACGCAAGGCGGTGCCGGATTCGATCAACCTCGTCCAGCGCGTCGCCGCCTCCTTGCAACTGCCACCGCAGGCGACCCGCACCTATCCCCTCTTCACCCCCCGCACGTCGTCCACCCCCCTCGGCAACTCCGACCAAGTGATCAGGCTCCGGTCTCGAAGGTCAGCCGGCGAATCAGCTCGAAGCGGGCGAGGAACCTGCTCATCGGGGTCAGCTCGAACGGGGCCGTCCCAGGCGTTAGCTGCAGTCGTTTCTGCAACCACGCTTGCACCCGCTCTCGCTCCACGGTCAGCTCGACGGGGTCGAGGGCGGCGAGCGTAGTGAGCAGGGTGGGCGCCCCACGCAGACCGGCGGATGCTTCGGCGAGACGGCTTGCCAGGCGTGGCATACCTTCGTGCACCGCCGCCATGAAACAGGTGGCCATCCGCTCGGTCGGCTGATCGCCGTCCGCCGACAGCGGTGGTGCCATCGCGAGCAACAGTTGGCAGATGTTCACGAAGCGCTTGACCCGGCGCGGCGTCCCGCCGATCAGCGGTGCCAGCGACTCGATGAAGGCGAGTTCGTCATCGGTCAGCGCGAGCTGCCTGGCGTCGAGGTCGAGCCAGCTGCCGAAGTCGGTCAGCATCGCGCTCACCAGCTCTTCCTCGCGCTTCCCGACCTGCAGGGTCTTGCCGCGCCCGACCGCGTTGGTCTGCTCTGCTGCCACCGACGGCAGCAGCAGGCCGCGCAACAGGCGGCGCCGGGCGTCGTCGTCGAGCTCTTCCACCCAGAACGGGATCTGGAAGATCTTCTCCACGTAATCCATCGCCTTCGGCTGCTCTCCGGCCTCGTTCGGCTTCGCGTCGAGGGCGGGCAGTGCGTCGTGCAGGGCCGACCTGAGCCACCTCGTGTCCACTGCGACGACCACCACGAACAGCGGGAACGAGAGCAACAGGTGCACCGCCTCGAGGACCTCGACCACCTTCTTCGGCGGGCACCGATCCAGATCGTCGATGTACAACACGATCCGATTCGGCGGCCCACCCGCGGCCTGTGGGGTCTCCATGTTGAAATCGGCGGTCAGGTCGGCGAGATCCTGCAGGTCCTGGTGAACCTTGCTGACCAGACCCAGTTGGCTGCGATAGTCCTCACTGGCCTCGCGATCGGCCAGGAACTCCACCAGCGTGTTCCCGACCGTGAGCGCATCACGCTTCCGCTCCAGTACCGCCTGCTCGTCACGAGCCTTGGCAGCGTCGGTTTCCGCCACCCCCAAGTCGGTGCGCGCTTTCTCGAGCGTCTTGTTGGCCTCAGTCAGATCGTTCTTGACTGCGGTGACGGCCCCTGCGAGCTGCTCGTCGACCTTGCGCTCGGCGCTCGCCAAGGCCTCCTGCTGGTTCGTGGCGAAGGTTGCCGCCGCCTTGAGTGCCAGCGCTGCCAACGGGATCAGCGGTACGACGCTCGCCACCACACTCGTGAGCGGTGGAGCCGACAGCTGGTCCATCACGAACGCGACAACCGGTACGACGGCCGCCGCGAGCGCCACGTAGACGACTCGCTTGGCGGTCCAGAACTTCTGCTGCAGCCACGGACTCGTTCGAGTCGCCTCAGCGGCACGTCGTACGTCGGTCACCGCATCGGTCACCTCGTCGCCGAGCTCCTTCTTGCCCACGGCAACCACAGTCCGGACCAGCGCGGCCCGGGCAGTGGATTCGAGTTCTCCGGTGATCATGCTGTCCCGGAGCTCGGCGGTCGTCCGCACCACCGTGTCGAGATGTTCCTGCTTCTTCCGTACGACGTTCGCAGCCGTGGTCTCCGCGGCCTGCAAGGTCTCCAGCTTCTGGACCGCCTCGGCGACGTCCTTCTTCTTGTCGTCCAGCTCCTTCAACGTGTCCTCGCGCCGCCGATCGGACAGCTTCTTCCGCGCCTCCGGACTCAGTTCGTCGAAGATCTTGTCCAGCAACGAGGCCCACAGGTTGGTCTCGACGTACTCCCAGGCGTTGAACTCGATGTGCGCGACATTGGGCCAGACAGCGAGGTTGGCCTCCTCGCTGGAGCGGGCCAACTCGCTGAGTTTCTGGATCCGGTACCGGATCTTGGCCATCAGGAAGCTCTTGCCACTGCCCCATTGACCGAACAGGCCGATGGCCAGCGGCGGCACCAGGGTGCGGGACGAGATCAGGTAGGCGAAGGCGTCGGCCTCGATGCTGACGTCGATGAAGTCGGCCGTCGGGTCGACCACGTCACTGCTGAACGCGGCCAGGCTGGCCGGTTTGCGCGGAAAGTTCCGGGTCAACCAGGCACCGAGCTTCTCGCCGGCGACCTCCTTCTGCGGGTCCAACTCGCGGAGGAAGGTGCGGTACTGGTCGGCAAGGATGCTGACCGAGAGACCGGATCGATCCAGCGCGCGCTGCAGAGCCTGCTGGAACACCGGTGAATCGGACAAGAGGGCGCCGACCAGGTCGGCGAGGATGGTCGGCCGACTGCTGGTGAACCGTTCCGCCGCCGCGATGATCCGGGTGACGGGTTGGTCCAGGCTGGCCGTGCTCGTCGTACCGACGGTGGCGGCCGCGCGGCGAAGGCTGTCCAGCGTGACCTTCGGGAAGTCGTCGGGTAACACATCGCGCGCGGTGAGCCCGAAGTACCCGATCAACCGGCGCATCTCGCCGTCCGGATCAGGGTGAGCCAGCAAGGTGCCGAGGAAGAGATCCGACTCGCCCACCACCCGGCCGGGTCCCCGCAACGCCGCCGACGCCTCCGCCCACTGCAACGCCTCGCTGAACGACCCCGACCACCCACTCGGTGCCTGTGCCATCGCCACCACCCCCGGTCAGCACGATACGGGCCTCGATGCACCACGGACAGCACTGAGTGGCCGGGCAGGTGTCCGGCCACTCAGTGGGGTGGATCAGGGGCAGCGGGGGGCCTTCTTGCCGTCGGAGGCGATGGCGAACCAGGCGTTGCCGACGCCGTACCCGGCGGTCTGGCCGAGCTTCTTGTCCTTGTGGAAGTAGTAGAGCGGCCAGCCGTTCAGCGTGACCTGCTTGCCTTCCGGGCGATCGATCGTGCCGACCGACGCACGGTTGATCTTGTTGCTCAGGATCTTGATCCCGTTCTTGCCGGCCAGCACCGGCTCCCACTTCTTCGTGCACTCGCCGAAGCAGGTGGTCCGCGACGGGTTGGCGGAGTCGTTGTCGAAGCGGTAGATGGTCCGGCCCGCCTGGTTGGTGACGAAGGGCATGAAGCCGTCGACCACGTTGACGGTCAGCGTCTGCACATCCTTCTGGACCGGCGCCGTCGTACTGGTCGGCTTCGTCGACTTGGCCTTGCCGCCCTGCGGGTTGACCGCGAACCACGCGCCGCCGCGGCCCTGACCGGCGAGCTCGCCGAGCCGGAGATCGTCCTTGAAGTAGTACAGCGGCCAGCCCTTCAGCGTGACCTGCTTGCCCTCCGGACGATCGATCGTGGCGATCAGGCGCTCGTCGATACCACCACCGTCGATCTCGACGCCCGAACCGGCCAGAACCGGCTCCCACACCTTGGCGCACGCGTCGAAGCAGCTCGACTTCGACGGGTTCGACGAGTCGTCGTCGAAGCGGTACACGGTGCGCCCACTCGCGCTGGTCACGATGGGCGTCAGGCCCGGAACCCGCTGGACCTTGAGCACCTTAGGCTCCTCTTGACCGGCCTGCGTCTTCGCCTGCGCACCGTTGGCCGGCGCGTTGTTCTGCTGAGCCACCGGCGCACCGCTCCCCGCCGGCTCGCCGTCGTCAGCAGACTTGTCAACGAACGCCGAACCGCATGCTGTCAGGGTCAGTACGGCGGCAACGGCGCTGATCGTCACAGCAAGGGACTTCCTCATCAGATCCTCCGTGGTCTGGAACGTGTGCTCTCCGGTGTCTCTCGCCCCACCACACGCACCCCCCGACGAATCGGTTCAACGCCAACCGAAATTTCTTCGCGAACCACAAACCGTTGCCATCAGCAACGTGCTGGGATGGACCCCCTCGGCGGGCAGGATGGTGGCCAGGAATCCGACGGAAGGAACGTCAGCAACCCGCTCAGCGGCGAGCAGAGCAGCCTCGTGAAACGACTCCCGAACCCACCTCGGACAGCTAGTTGATGCGTTGTGTGCATCAAGTGGGGTAGTTGTTGGCATTGGACGTATGGATTTGGGGTGCATAGGCTCGCGGTGACGGGACGGAGTCGCGAGGAGGATGTTGATGCGTACGGTCGGGTTGGGGCGGACTGGGGAGCAGGTCAGCCAGCTGGCGCTGGGGGCGATGCTGATGGGTACGTCGACCGATGAGGTGACGTCGGTCGGGATGCTCGAGCGGTATCTGGAGGCCGGCGGGACGTTCATCGACACGGCTGACTGCTACGCGTGGTGGCCCGGGCCGTACACCGGGGGCGAGAGCGAGTCGCTCCTCGGGCGTTGGCTTGCCAAGTCCGGGAAGCGGGACGAGATCTTCCTGGCCACCAAGGGAAGCGCGTGGGTGCGTGATCCGGAGGCGATCCGGTCCGGAGACGGAAGCTACGAGACGATGGCGGCCCAGTGGGTGGGTGCCAGTGGTGACACGTTGCGGCAGGCGATCGACGACAGCCTGCGGAGGCTGGGGACCGACCACGTCGATCTGTACTACGTCCACGTCGACGACCGGTCCACGCCGCTGGAGGAAACGCTGGAGGCACTCGCCGAGATCGTTGCCGCCGGCAAAGCTCGGTACATTGGGTGGTCGAACGTGCGGACCTGGCGGCTCGAGCGCATCCGCGCCCTGGCCGAGAAGAACGGCTGGCCGGTGCCGGTCGCCGTACAGCAGGAGCACTCGTATCTGCGGCCGAAGGCCGGCGTCAATACTTTGTCGATTGTCGACGATGAGCAAGTCGACTATCTGCGTGCCAACGACGACCTGACCCTGGTGGCGTACTCGCCGATCCTGAAGGGCATCTACGACGACCCGGCCAAACGCGAGGGACATCAGATCATGCGGTCGTACGCCGGTCCGGACGCCGACGCCCGACTCGCCGTCCTCACCGAGGTCGCGGCCGAGCTGGACGTCACGCCGAACCAGCTCGTGATCAGCTGGCTGCTTCACCAGACCGATCCCGAACTGATCACCCTGATCGGTCCGCGCACGCCCGAGCAGCTCGAGACAGCCCTGGCCGCGGGCGACATCAAGCTGACCGGTGACCAACTGGAACGACTGGACCAAGCCAGCGCCTGATGACCGATTCGTTCAAGACGACCTCGGCGGCGGCTCGCTAACGTCGGGGGTCATGAGCACTTCACGACACCTCAGCACCCACATCGATCGGACCGCCCAGGAGGTCTACGAGTACGCGTCCAACCCGGCCAACGCGCCCGAGTGGGCGGCCGGGCTGGCCGGCTCGATCGAGCAGGTCGACGGAGACTGGGTCGCCGACTCACCGATGGGACGGATCGTCGTCAAGTTTGCCGAGAGCAATGAGTACGGCGTCCTGGACCACACCGTGACACTTCCGTCGGGCGAATCCGTCTACAATCCCATGCGCGTGATCGCCGACGGCGACGGTTGCGAAGTCGTCTTCACCGTCCGCCGTCGCGCGGACATGACCGAGGACGACTTCGCCCGCGACGCTGACGCCGTACAGGCCGATCTGGTCACCCTGAAGAACCTGCTCGAAGGTAGCTGAGCAGGTATCCGTCCGGTGATAATGTGCAGACCATTTAGCAAAATCGGTCGAGCATGGGGCGAGTCATCGGATGAGTCAGGACAGAGCCGTCGGCGGGCGGATGGGCGATTCGTCGCTGTTGCGCCGGCTGAACCTGGCCGCCGCCCTGGGCGCGTTCCTCGAGTCGGAGCCGCTGACGCTGCGCGAACTGCGCGCGGTCGTCGGCGTCTCCCGGCCGACCGCCGAGGACCTGCTCGCCGAACTGCTCACCGAGGGCCGGGTCGAGGAGACGACCCCACCTCGCCAGCCGTCCGAGGCCCGGAGCGCCGGTCGGCCGGCCCGCTACTTCCGGTTCCGCGCCGAGTCCGGGTACGTGAGCGGCCTGGACATCGGGGCACACAAGGCGATGGCCGTGGTGACCGATCTACGCGGCAGAACCCTGGCCACCCACCGCGTCGAACTCGACCCCGAGTTGCCCGCATCCGACCGCGTCCAAGCCGCAGTCGAGGCTGCCCGCATCAGTTGGTCGCAGGCCAACCTCGGGCCGGCCGACATCACCGGCATCGCCTGCGGGGTGACCGGCGCACTCCGCGCCGCCGAGGAAGTGCACGACGTCCGCGAAGGACCGTTCGGCTCAGGCCTGGCGCCGTACTCACTGCCCGGCTTCACCGAGATCGACGTGGCCGGGGAGCTATCGGGCGGACTGGGAAAGCCTGTTGCGGTGGCGAACGACGTGAAGCTCGCCGCGCTGGCCGAACACTGGAAGGGTGCGGCTCGCGAGCACCGGGACATCGTCTACATGTTCGCCGGACATCGCGCAGGCGCCGGCGTGCTGATCGACGGGCAGGTGCACCAAGGCCGGCACGGTGCGGCCGGTGAGATCGGCGTGTTCCCGATGCTCGGCTGGGAAGCGGCGATGGCGCGCCTGCACGCCCGGGGCGCCGTACTGGCTGCCGACCAAAACGTCGGCCCCGGCCGCGAGGGTGAGTTGGTGGTCGCCTCGGCCGCGAGGCAGGACCCGGAGAGCCTCGCGGTGCTGATCGAGTTCGCCGAGGCGCTCGCCCGTGGCGCGGCCGTGCTCGCCCTGGCCGTCGACCCCGAGGTGATCGTGCTCGGCGGCGGGATGTCGCGCGGCGGCGCGATCATCGCCGAGCCGTTCCGCCGGGAACTGGCCAAGCTGACGCTGGTCCCGGTGGAGGTGATCACCTCCACGATGGGCGCCGACTCGGTCGCTCTGGGCGCTGCCCGGATGGCACTGGACACGGTGATCGCCGAGCTGCTGGCGGTGCCCGGGTCTTGACCCGGCCGCCAGGACGTTGCAAAGATCGGATCTCTCAATAGGCAAGCTACTTGCCATAATTTCCCCCGCCCGTCCGGAAATGAGAACCCGATGGCCTATCGAAGGCGGTTCCACGCCGTCACCCTTGTCCTGGCCCTGCTCTCCGCCATGCTCGGCACCACCACCCCCGCCCACGCGGAGGTGGAGCATCCGCGTCAGCAGTGGCTGCGCGACTCCACCGCCGGACTGTTCCTGCACTGGGGCATGTTCACCGCGCCCCGCCACACCGACTGCGCGTCCTGGGAGCGCGATGTCACCGCCGGCGGCTGGAGCGCCGACTACTGGGTCGACGAGGCGCGCAAACTGCACGCGTCGTACATCGTGCTGGCCACCTTCCACAGCCGCCTCGGCTACGCCAGGCCGTGGCCGTCGGCCATCCCTGGTAGTTGCTCCACGCAACGAGACTTCCTGGGCGAGCTGATCGCCGCCGGCAAGGCCAAGGGCGTCCACATCCTGCTCTACATGACCGACGATCCGCAGTGGCACAACGAGGTCCCGGGCGTTCAGACACTCGATTCGGCGGCCTACTCGGCGTACAAGGGTCAGCAGGTGGATCTGACCACGCGGGACGGGTTCGGCATGTACAGCTACGACCTGTTCCACGAGGTGATGGACAACTATCCCGACTTGTCCGGCTTCTGGATCGACAACGACAACGCCTACTGGGAACGCAACGGACTCTACGAGCAGATCCGGGAGAAGCGTCCGACCTGGCTGCTCAGCAACAACAACGAAGACACGCCGATCATGGACACCGTCTCCAACGAGCAGAAGACGGGCATCACCCCGGCGTACGACTACCCGCAGGCCACCTTCACGCCGATGCCGCGGCTGGTCGAGGCGGACTACAAGCTGCCGACCGTCGGCCAGTGGTGGTACGACGGCAACGACAGCGCGGTCGACTACGGCCTGAGTGTCGGCCGGTACGTCGCCAACGCGGGCTCCTCGATCAAGTCGCTGATGGCCGAGACCGCGATGGTGAACGGCAAGTTCCCGCCGCAACAGGAGAACTTCAACAACTTCATGGCCCAGTGGCTGCCACCGATCTGGTCGTCACTGGCGAAGACCAACGGCGGCGGCTACATGTACGGGGGCATGCAGCCGGGATTCTGGAACGACGGCGCGCACGGCGTGATCACCCTCGCCGACGACGCGCGCACGCAGTACGTCCACGTACTGACCAAACCGAAGTCGCAGGACCTGGTGAGACTTCGGGACAACGGCTACCGGGTCACCGGAGTCACGGATGTCCGGACCGGCAAGCAGTTGCGCTTCAACCAGTCCGGTGGCTACCTCAGCATCCTGGGCATCACCGACTGGGACACCTACGACACCGTCTTCAAGGTGACGACGGACGGGCAGGAGGGCCTCTATCCGCAGTCGACCTTGAAGGCGACTGCCAGCGCGGGCAGTCCCGCGTCGAGCCTGGTCGACGATAGCTACCCGAGCTACTGGGACGCCAAGGGGCAACTCCCGGTCTCGGTGACACTCGACCTCGGCCGGGCGCGCAAGGCGGCGTACCTGGCGGTGAACCAGACGGAGTGGTCGCCGACCCACGCCCGCGAGTCCTTCGGTCGCCCGGAAGACTCCGCGCGGATCAAGGACTACCAGGTGTCGGTCAGCGTCGACGGCAAGACCTGGAAGTCCGTCCGGACCAGGGCGATGCCGAGCCGACGCGGGGTCCAGTTCGTTGACATCGGCAACCAGGTTGCCCGCTACATCAAGTTGGACGTGCTGAACACCTGGTCCGGCCCACAAGCGCCACCCTTCTACAAGCAGCTCAAGATCGACGAGATCAAGGTCGGCTATGCCTACCCGACCAAGCTCGCGAACCCGCTGCCACTCGAGGCCGAGCACGCATACCTCAGCGGCGCCGCACGACCCGACCCCTGCGCAGCCTGTTCAGGCTCCGCTCGAGTCACCGGCCACGGCAGCGTCACCTATAGAGATGTCCAGGCTCCCACCGCCGGAACCTACCGCCTGCAACTCGACGGTACGACGTCAGCCGCCGGCTCGTTCTCCGTCCGGGTCAATGGCAGTGCGCCGATCAAGGCAGCCCTGGACGCCGGCAACCCCGATGTCCCCGGCAGTACGGCGATCGCCGTACCACTGAATGCTGGTGCGAACACGATCCAGGTGTCGGGTACGGCGGCCCTCGATCGGATCGCGGTGGGTCCGATGCCACCGGCGTCGTACGTGCCGAAGACGACCATGGCGGTGAAGCCGTCGGGCGTGGTTTGGGTCGGTCCAGGGCAACAGTCGGTGGACATCTCGGCCGAACTGCGGCTGGACGAGGACTCGGTCGACAACGTCCGGATGACGCCGGTCGCGCCGTCGGGCTGGACGGTGACAGAAAGCCCGGTCGAGAAGTCTGGATTGCGTCTCGGCCAGACGATCGCCGGCTCGTGGACGCTCACCGGGACAGGGGCGGTGCAGGTGCCGGTCGAGGTGACGTTCGAGACCGTCGGGATTCCGAAGAAGGTGTCGAAGGTGATCCCGATCCAGGTGCGCCCGGCGGACCGGTTGTTCATGCGCGAGGCCGAGAGCTCGCTCAACCAGATCGGCAGCGCCGGCATCACGAACTGCTCGGCATGCTCGGGCAGCCAGAAGGTCCGCAACCTCGGCGGTTCGGATGACGCGCACGTGGTCTTCCCGGACGTCACCGTGGACCAGGCCGGGCAGTACACCCTCTACATCGACTACACGGTGAACGGGACGCGCTCGTACTTCGTATCCGTCAACGGCGGCGTACCGGTCGAGGCGTCGGTCACCGGTATCGGCAACGCGACCGTCCAAACCGTCACGATGCCGGTGAACCTGCAGGCCGGCGCCAACACCATCCGGATCTTCAACACCGAGGACTCCGCTCCCGACCTGGACCGCATCTCCATCGGGTAACCAGTGCTACCGGTCCCGCGCCCGACTGAGCCCGGGCGCGGGGCCGGTGCTCGAGCGGACGATGAGCTCAGGCTCGAGGACGAGCTCACGATCAGGTACGGCGTCACCCGCCGTACGAGCGATGACGCGATCGACCGCCAGCCGGGCCATCTCGTGCGGAATCTGCTGCACGCTGGTCAGATCGATCACCGGGCCATGAGCCAGGACGCTGTCGTCGAAGCCGATGATCGACACCTCCCCCGGTACGTCGATGCCCTGCTGACCGAGCACGCTCATCGCGGCCGCGGCGATGTCGTCGTTGAAGGCGATGACGGCCGTCGGCAGCTCGGCACCGTCGTCGAGCATCGCCCGGGCCCCGCGCTGCCCGTCGAGCTGGTCCTCACCGTCACACCGGACGACACGGATCTGCTTGGTCAGGCGGTGGGCACGCATGGCCTTCACGTACGCATCCCGGCGGGCGACCGCGACCAGCCCGTCCCCGCCTTGGAGATGGGCGATCCGGCGATGGCCCAGGTCGACGAGGTGCTGCACGGCCAACGCCATGCCGTGCTCGTCCGACGTACGCACGATGTCGACATCCGGATGGTCGACATGCCATCCCATCACCACCAGCGGAACACTTCCGGCCAGCAGCGGCTCGGCGACGGGTGGGCCCAGCATGATCAGGGCGTCGAACCGGAAGTCGTGGAGGGAGGCGAGCGCTCGCTTCTCGTCCCGGCTGGTGGTGAGGGCGCTGAGGACGAGATCCCAGCCGCGTTCCTCGGCCGCCGCGTAGAGACCGTCGATGAGTTCCAGGTGGAAGCGACCGGCTCGGCCGAACAGCACGCCGATGGTGTGTGCCTTGAGGCTCGCCAACGAACGGGCCCGGACGTCCGGGCGGTAGCCGAGCTGCTCGGCGACCGCGAGGATCAGCTGCCGGCTCTGCTGACTCGCTCCCGGGGCGTCCCGCATGACGATCGAGACCAGCGCCGGTGAGACGCCGGCGCGTTTGGCGACGTCCGCGAGCGTGACCCGCCGGCCGGCCCGGCCAAGCTCTCCCGCCATCGCCCTCACCACCTCCCGTTCCCGCGTCGGATCACCGTAGCGCACCCGGCACGGCAGCGTCCGAGCATCTCGCCTAGAGCGCTCTAGGTCAATAGCTCTAGAGCGCTATAGAAGATTACAACGAAGGAACCTCTAGAGCGCTCTAAAATGTCGTAACAAAGTATTGACAGCACCGAAATGTGTCGGTTCCCTGGTGACTGGCGCCACACACCGGCAACAGCTCAGGAAGCTCATGAAGGGAACACACATGCGCACCAGATGGGTCCGCGGGGCTCTCGGCGCGGTCGCAGTGGCGGCCTTGCTCCTCACCAGCGCCTGCAACAGCGGCAAACCGTCCGGCTCGGCCCCCGACGCGGCCGACGCCGGGAACGCCGGCAGTACGGCGAAGGCGGCCGCCGACACCGGGAAGGTCGCGATCTTCGTCATCGGCGGCAAGTCGGACGACCCGTTCTGGTCGAAGGTGAAACGCGGCGTCGACGACGCGGCCAAGGTGGTCCAGGCCCAGGGCGGCTCGGTCACCTTCCTCGGGCCGCAGAACTACGACAACCTCGGCCCGGACGCGGCCAAGCTGATCGACTCCGCGCTCAGTCAGGGCGCGAGCGCCGTACTCGCCCCCGACTGGGTGCCCGAGGCCGAGGACGCGGCGTTCAAACGCGTCGTCGCCAAGGGGATCCCGGCGATTGTCTACAACGCCGGCGGGATCGAGGCCGCGGACCGGGTCGGTGCGCTGAACTACATCGGCAGCGACGAGTACGCGGCCGGCAAGGCCGGGGGCGAGTTCCTGGGTAAGCAGGGCGCCAAGAACGTGCTGTGTGTCAACACAGTCCCGGGTGCGGCGAACACCGAGGCGCGCTGCCGTGGCATCGCCGACGGCGTCAAGGCCAGCGGCGGTACGTCGAAGCAACTGCCGATGCCGTCCTCGAACTTCGGCAACCCCACCGCCGTCGCCCAGGGCGTCAAGGCGGCCCTGCTCAAGGACGACACCATCGACGGTGTCGTGACCATCAGCACCCAGGACGCCGACAGTTCCTTCAGCGGTATCGAGCAGGCCGGTCTGAGCAGCAAGGTCAAGCTCGGCACGTTCGACATGGACGAGTCGCAGCTCAACCGGATCAAGGCCGGCAAGCAGCTGTTCTCGATCGATCAGCAGCCCTACATGCAGGGGTATCTGGCGGTCTCGATGGCCAACGGCTACCTCAAGTACGGCCTCGAACTGCCGCAGCGCCCGCTGCTCACCGGCCCCGCCATCATCAGCGCGGACAACGTCGACTCAGCGATCGCCGGGGCCAAGGCCGGCGTCCGGTGATCCGTGACCGATCCCGGACGGAACCAATCGAAGGTGGTATCCCCATGACAGTCCAACTGGCCGAACCGTCGCCGGCGAAGTCGCAGGCCGGGTACGGCGCGCGATCGGGGGTGTCGGTCGGCGACCTGGCGCGCCGGCCGGAGACCGGTGCCCTGATCGGAACGATCAGTGTCTTCGTGTTCTTCGCGATCTTCGGCGGCGGGCAGTTCCTCTCCGCCGGCGGCGCCGCGAGCTGGCTCAACGTGGCCGCCGAACTCGGCATCATCGCGATCCCGGTCGGCCTGCTGATGGTCGCAGGTGAGCTGGACCTGTCCGTCGGCTCGGTGCTGGCGTCGAGTTCGATGACGGTCGCGATCATCTCGGGCTACTGGGGTGCACCGGTCATCGTCGGCATCGTCGCCGCGCTCGCGCTCGGCCTGGCCGTCGGCTTCCTGAACGGCCTGCTGGTGACCCGGACGAACGTCCCTTCCTTCATCGTCACCCTCGCGACCCTGTCCGGACTCTCCGGTCTCACCCTCGGTCTGTCCCGGGTCATCACCGGTACGACGAGCGTCGCCATCGACCCCGGTCCGCCGGCCAAGCAACTGCTCGGCACGCTGGTCGGCGGCAAGTTCGAGACCGCGATCTTCTGGTGGATCGCCGCGGTCCTGGTGGTCGGCTGGCTGCTGCACGTCAGCCCGTACGGCAACTGGGTCTTCGCCGTCGGCGGCGACAAGGAGAGCGCCCGCGCCACCGGTATCCCGGTCCAGGGCGTCAAGATCACGCTCTTCATGGCCTCAGGGCTCGGGGCCGCAACGGTCGGCGTCATCCAGACGATGCTCTACAACAGCGCCCAGGTCGCGAACGGTCAGTCCTTCGTCTTCAACTCGATCATCGCGGTCGTCATCGGCGGCGTGCTGCTGACCGGCGGCTACGGCTCGGTCGTCGGCATCGTGCTCGGCACTCTCACCTTCGCCATCGTCAGCCAGGGCATCTACTACACCGGCTGGAACTCCGACTGGGCCGCACTGATCCTCGGTGTGCTGATCCTGGCCGCCGTACTGATGAACAACACGTTCCGGCGGATGGCCCTGTCCCATGCACCGAAAACAAAGAGGAAGGCGTGACCATGGCGACACCGCTGCTCGAGCTGAGGGATGTCTGCAAGTCGTTCGGCGCGACCGACGTACTGACCGACATCTCGCTGCGGGTGCACCCGGGTGAAGTCCTCTGTCTGCTGGGTGACAACGGCGCGGGCAAGTCGACGCTGATCAAGATCCTGTCGGGGGTTCACCAGCCGAGCTCGGGCACGATCGAGGCCAACGGCGAAGCCGTCGTGTTCCGGAGTCCGCGGGATGCGAGTGGGCGCGGTATCGCGACCGTGCACCAGTTCGGCGGCACGTTCCCGCTGATGTCGATCGGGCGGTCGTTCTTCGTCGGGGCCGAGCCGACCAAGTGGCGTGGGCCATTCCGCCGGTTCGACCGGAAGTTCGCCGGCGGGATCGCCGTCCAGGAGATGCAGAGTCTGGGCATCACCCGGGTGACCGACGGGGACCGCCTGGTCGGCGGGCTGTCCGGCGGCGAGCGGCAGGCGCTGGCGATCGCGCGGGCGGTGTACTTCGGCGCCAAGCTACTCATCCTCGACGAGCCGACCGCGGCACTCGGGGTGAAGGAGGCCGCACACGTCCTGCGGATCATCATGCAGGCGCGCCAGAAGGGCATCGCGGTCGTCCTGGTCACGCACCACGTCACGCATGCGATGACGGTCGGCGACCACTTCGCCGTACTGATCCGCGGCTCGCTGGCCGCTGACTTCCGCAAGGGCGAACGGTCCCGGGAAGAGATCACCGACCTGATGGCCGGCGGCGAGGCGATGGCCGAACTGGAGGCCGAGATCGAAGCATTCAACACCACCGAAGCGAAGGCAGGACAGCTGTGACCCAGAACTCTCTCGGCGTGGCAGTGATCGGTGCCGGCATGGTCGGCCGGGCGCATGCGGCGGGCTATCGCGCCGCCTCCCAGCTCTACGACCTCGACCTGCCCGAGATCCGGCTGGTCGCCGTTGCCGACGCGTACGAACCGTTCGCGGTCGACGGCGCCAAGCGGTTCGGCTACGAGCGGTCCGAGACCTCGTGGCAGGCGATCGTGGACGCGCCGGACATCGACGTCGTGTCCGTTGCCATCGCCAACGAGTTGCACCGTCCGGTGGTCGAGGCATTGCTTGCGGCCGGCAAACATGTGCTGTGCGAGAAGCCGCTGGCGCCGAGTGTCGACGACGCCAAGGCCATGGTCGCCGCGGCCGAGGCCGCGGACACCATCTCCGGGGTCGGCTTCTCGTTCCGTCGTACGCCGGGAATCAACGCCATCCGTGAACAGCTCGAAGCGATCGGGCCGGTGCGGCACTTCAACGGTCACTACTGGTGCGACTACGCACAGAACCCGGGCAACCCGATGAGCTGGCGCTACAAGGGCGGCCCTGGCAGCGGAGCTCTGGCCGACATCGGCAGCCACATGGTCGACCTCGGTGAGTACCTGTGCGGCCCGATCGCCAGCGTCAGCGGTGCGGTCTTCCAGACGTTCACCGCCGAGCGTCCGGTGCCGCTCGGCGCCACAGTTGGGCATGCGGCCGGTGCTGTCGGAGACACCTTCGAGCCGGTGGAGAACGAGGACATCGCCACCTTCACGGCAACCTTCGCAAACGGTGCCGTCGGCACCTTTTCGATCAGCCGGATCTCGCACGGCCTGCCGAACGGGCTCGGGTTCGAGGTGTTCGCCGCCGACGGCGCGGCCGCGTTCGACCTGAACCGGCCGGGCGAGTTCACCTTCGCCGACCACGGTCCCGACGGCAAGACCAACGGCTTCCGGTCGGTGCTCATCGGTCCGCAGCACCCCGGGATCGACAAGGGCATCCCGATGGACTTCCCCTCGGTCGGCCACGGCCAGAACGACCTGTTCGCCTGGCAGGCCCGGGCGTTCCTGGACCAGGTCGCCGGCCTCGGCAAGCTCCCGCCAGTGCCGTCGCTGGCCGACGGGCTGCACAACCTCGAGATCCTCGCCGCCGTCACCCAGTCCGCCCTCAACCACGGCCAGGCTGTCTCCCTCATCTGATCCGGAAAGGAACCACCGTCTATGAAGCTCGGCGCCTACACCGCCTGCCTGCACGACAAGACCCTCGACGAGGCGCTGGCGATCCTGCGCGACCTCGGCCTGACCAGCGTCGAGGTGAACGCCGGCGGGTTCATCGGTACGCCGCACTTTCCGGTCGAGCAACTGCTGGAGAGCTCGGCTGCCCGCGAGGAGTACCTGGCCGTGTTCGCGAAGTACGGCATCGAACTCACCGCTCTCAACTGCAACGGCAACCCGCTCCACCCCGACCCCGAGATCACCCACGCCGACGACCTCAAACGAAGCATCAAGCTGGCCGGCCTGCTCGGGATCAAGACCGTCATCACCATGTCCGGGCTGCCCGCCGCCGACCCCGGCGGCACCCGGCCGTCGTGGACCGTCATCCCCTGGGACAGCGTCTACAAGGAGACCCTCGACTACCAGTGGGACGAGGTCGCGGTCCCGTTCTGGACTGAGATCGAGGCCCTCGCTTCGCAGTACGACGTACGCGTCGCGATCGAGATGCACCCGCACAACCTGGTCTTCAACCCGGCGACCTTGAAGCGGCTGGTCGAGCGGACCAACGCGACCCACATCGGTGCGGAGCTGGACCCCAGTCACCTGTTCTGGCAGCACATCGACCCGATCCGGGCGATCGAGGACCTAGGCGAACTGGTGTTCTTCGCCGCGGCCAAGGACACGCTCATCCACGAGACCGCCGCGATCAACGGCGTACTGGACGACCGGTTCGAATGGATCCCGGCCGAGGAGAAGCCGCTCGGCCTGGGCGGTCACTACACCGTCACGCGTTGGCCGGCCGTCCCCGGCTGGTCGTTCGTCGCGGTCGGACGCGGCCACGACGTGGACTTCTGGGCCCGGTTCCTCACCGCACTCCACAAGGTGAACCCGCAACTGCCGGTCAACATCGAGCACGAGGACGCGTCCTTCGGCCAGATCGACGGTCTGAAGTTCGCCGCCGACAACCTGATCGCTGCCGCGGAGAAGGCCGGGGTGCTCGAATGAAGATCGCGCTCGACCCGTACATGTTCCGTACGACGCCCCTACTCGAGCTGCCCGGGCTCGTCGCCGACCTCGGCTACGAATACATCGAACTCTCGCCGCGCGACGACTTCACGCCGTTCTTCCTGCACCCCCGCGCCGACGACGGCACGGTGAAGGCGTTCAAGAAGGCGCTCGACGCGGCCGGGGTGAAGATCGCCTCGCACCTGCCGCTATACCGCTGGTCCGGACCGGAGGAGGACGAACGCCAAGCCGCGGTCCGGTACTGGAAACGCGCCATCCAGCTCACCGTCGATCTCGACTGCCGGGTGATGAACTCCGAGTTCAACGGCCGCCCCGAACAGGCCAGCCGCAGCGAAGCCATGTTCTGGAAGTCGCTGGAAGAACTGTTGCCGGTCTTCGAACGCGAGGCCGTCGAGCTGCGCCTGGAGCCGCACCCCGACGACTTCGTCGAAGACGGCCTGGTCGCGATCGACATGATCCGCGGCATCAACTCACCACTGGTGTCGTTCCTGTACTGCGCCCCACACACCTTCCACATGGGCGGCAACATGGTCGAGATCCTGGAATACGCCGGCCCACTGCTCACCCAGTTGCACCTGGCCGACTCCTTCGACCACCGCGCCTCGTCCGGGCTGCGCTACATCGTCAACCCACCCGGCTCCACCGCCCGGATCCACCAGCACCTCGACATCGGCCAGGGCGAAGTCGACTGGGACACGTTCTTCACCACGCTGGGCAAACTCGGCTTCGGTGATCGCGACGACACCATCATGACCTCGTGCGTGTTCGCCTGGGAGGACCGCGCCCGCGACTCGGCGACGTACATGCGCAAAACCATCGACCAGTATGTGAGCTCGTGGTGAGTAGAGTCGCGTGACATGGAGGCTGCGACAGCTGAGGTACAAGCGCGGGTCAGGGACAGTTTCGAGCGCCAGGGGCTGATGCATCATCTCGGTGCCAGGCTGTCGGAGATCGCGCCCGGCCGGGTGCACATCGTTCTCCCCAGCCGGCCCGAGGTGACCCAGCAGCACGGATACTTCCACGCCGGTGCCACCAGCGCGATCGCGGACAGCGCTGGTGGCTATGCGGCGTACACGCTGTTCCCCGAGGACAGTTCGGTGCTCACGGTCGAGTACAAGATCAACCTGCTGGCCCCCGCCGAAGGCGATCACCTCGAAGCCATCGGGACTGTGCTGAAGTCGGGCCGCACTCTGACCGTGTGCCGGTTGGAAGTCTTCGGGGTCCAGGGTGCCGAGCGGTCGCTGGTCGCGTCCGGCCAGCAGACGTTGATCTGCGTGGACAAGCGGCCGGAGCGCTAGCTCGGCCAGCCGGTGTAGGACTCGGCGAGGAAGCTGCGGCCGTGGTCGGAGTCGACGACGGCGGACAGTTCGCCGAGTTGGCGTCGTACGTCGAACTCCGTCGCGTCGGGCACCGCGTGCAGCAGAGTCGTCATCCAGGCCGAGAAGTACTGCGCCTTCCACACCCGCGACAGCGCGCGTGGCGTGTAGGCGTCGAGGGCTGCCTTGTCGTTCTTGAGTACGGCGCGCTCCAGCACCTCGGCCAGGACGCGTACGTCGGCGAGGGCGAGGTTGAGCCCCTTCGCGCCAGTCGGTGGGACGGTGTGTGCGGCGTCGCCGGCCAGCAGCAGGTTGCCGTGCCGGATCGGCTCACACACGTAGGAGCGGAAGGGCAGCACGGTCTTGCTGAAGATGTGGCCCTCCTTCAACCTGAAGCCGTCCTCACCGGCCAACCGTGCCTGCAACTCGGCCCAGATCCGGTCCTCGGACCAGTCGTCGACCGACTCTTCGGGAGAACACTGGAAGTACATCCGCTGCACCGAATCCGTCCGCTGACTGATCAGCGCGAAGCCGCGATCGGACCGTGTGTAGATCAACTCGGGCGCGCTCGGCGGCGCCTCGCACAGGATGCCGAACCACGCGAACGGGTACTGCCGGAAGTACTCCTGACGGTTCTCCACCGCCGACCGCGTCATACTCCGCGAGCCGTCCGCACCAACCAGTACGTCGCATCGCACCTCGTGCTCGACACCGTCGACATCGGTGAACAGCATGCCCGGCTGATCGCTGGTCAGATCCACGACGGCCGTGTCGGTGACGCCGTACCGTACGTCGCCGCCGTCGCGCTCGCGGGCGTTCGCGAGGTCGATGAAGACGTCGGTCTGGGGATAGAGCCAGGTTGATGCGCCGACCAGTCCCTGGAAGTCGATCCGGTGACTGACTCCGCCGAAGCGCAGGTCGATCCCGCGGTGCTCGTGGCCGTCGCGCAGTACCCGGTCGGACACACCTGACTCCACGAGCAGCCGGACGCTGTCGCGTTCCAGGATGCCGGCGCGGTGGGTGTGCTCGATCTCGACCCGGCTGCGCGTCTCGATCACCACCGAGTCGATCCCGGACAGGTGCAGCAGGTGGGACAACATCAGCCCGGCCGGGCCGCCACCGACGATGCCCACCGACGTACGGCCGTGCTTCATGCGTCCTCCTCGAGTACGGCGTTCGCGACCGCGAAGGCGTGGTTGGCGGCGGGGACCCCGCAGTACACGGCGGTCTGCAGGATGACCTCGGCGATCTCGTCGCGGGTCAGGCCGTTGCGGAGCGCGGCGCGGAGATGGAGTTCCAGCTCGGACCAGTGGCCGTGGGCAATCAATGCGGTGAGCGTGATGATGCTGCGGTCGCGTCGCTCGAGCCCTGGCCGGGTCCAGATCTCACCCCAGGCATAGCGGGTGATGAAATCCTGGAAGTCCTTGGTGAGTTCGGTCTTGGCCGCCTCGGCTCGGTCGACATGTGGGTCGCCGAGGACTTCCCGTCGTACCGCCATGCCCTCGTCGTACGTCATCGCGCACCTCGTTGGGTTGTGAAGAACGCTCGCAGCAACGTCGCGACCGCCTGCGGATCCTCGGCCGCGGGCAGGTGCCCACAGCCGGCCAGCATCACGCCTTCGACACTCACGACCGGGTCGTGTTCGCCTACCGCGACCAGCAGCGGGAGCTTGGCCTCGTGGTCCCGCAGATCGAACTCGGCCAGCGCCTCACACACGAGTGCGTAGGAGCCCGGGTCGGCGTCGAGCAACGAGTTGAGCAGCGCGCTGGTGATGTCGGGCCGGCGGTCCGTGAAGCCCGGCGCGAACCAGCGTTCGGCCGAACCGGACACCATGACTCCGGTTCCGGCACGCCGTACCAGCTCGGCCCGTTCCCGCCACGCCTGCGCGTCGCCGATCTTGGGCGCCGTGGCCAGCGCGGCGACCGCTTCGAAAGGGCCGGGATCAATTGCGAGCTGCAAACCCACGGCTCCGCCGACCGAGATGCCTGCGTACCAGGCGTCCCGATCCGGCAGTCCGCGTACGGCGGATGCCAGGTCAGCAAGCGTGAAGGGTTCCGACGCAGGACGGCTCCGGCCGTGTCCCGGCAGGTCCCACCCGATCACTTCAAAGTCGCCAAGCAGCTTCGCGCATTGGCCCCACAGTGCCTCGACCGAGGTACCGAGCGAGGGCCCGACGATGAGCAGGTCACCGACACCAGGCTCACCCGCGAGCCGCGTCGCCGCGACCTCAACCACGAGACGTCCAACGGGCAAGTGCGGCATCAATAAGCACATCGGACGCGCCGAGGTACGACGCCGGGTCATCCGAGGCCGCGTCCCCGGATCCCCGCTCACTCAGCAGGTCGCGCGCCGCGGACTCGGCGCGGCGGCGCATCGCGGCCGTGTCCACCTCGAGGCCGGCGACCAGCTCGGCTGCCTGGCTCGATGCCGTCATCGTCAACTCAAGCAACCGGCGCAACGCCGGCCACTCGGCATGCCAAGCGCCCGGCGACCGCTCGTCCTGACTCTCAGCCGCACACACATGCAACTGCGCACCCAACTGCGGCGCCTGCAAGGCAGCACTCCGGACCAGCACACTGAGCACCGGGTTCTGCTTGTGCGGCATCGTCGACGACCCACCGCGCCCACCAGCCGCGCCCTCCCGCACCTCCGCAACCTCCGGCCGTCCGAGCGCCAACACATCACCCGCGATATGCCCGAGCGCATCACACGTCTCCACCAACGCATCACCGAGCCGCGTCACCGGCGTACGCCGCGTGTGCCAACTCAACGAAGGTGCAGCCAACCCCAACTCGTCAGCAAACGCGCGCGCGGCCTCCACCGGATCAGCCACCAACTCCCCCGCCAGCGCCAACGTCCCAGCCGCACCACCGCACTGCACCGGAAGAACCACAGCACCCGCCGCAGCACGCGCATCCAGCACCCCGGTCAACCACTGCGCAGCCTTGAGCCCGAACGTCACCGGCACCGCGTACTGCGTCAACGTCCGACCGACCATCACCGACCCGCGATGCTCAGAAGCCAACCCCGCAAGGGAATCCGCGACCCTCGTCAGATTGTCGACAATCCGCGCCACCGCATCCCGAGCCAGCAACATCAACGCCGTGTCGAGCACGTCCTGACTGGTCAGCCCGCGATGAACCTCCACCCCCAAGTCAGCCCGAAGCGCCTGCACCAACGGCAGCACCGGATTCCCACCCGACTCCGCCTCAGCCAGATCCAGCACAACAGGCTTCTCCACAGAACCGGACAGACCGCGGACCCGCAGCCACGCCTCCTCGACCCGAACCATCGCCGCCACCAGCGCGTCGTCGTCGACCACACCGGCCGCCCGATGCGATCCAGGTTCGAGCAGCGAGGCCATCAGGAATGCCCCGGATAGGTCAGGAAGACCGTCTCGCCCGGCCCTTGCAGCCGGATGTCGAACCGCAGGCTCCCGTCGTCCTCGCGGACGGCGACCAGCGTCGTACGATCCGCCTCGTCCAGCCCCGACAGCAACGGATCGCCGGTGAGATCGCCGGGCAGGTAGATCCGCGTGAACAGCCGATTCAACAGACCACGAGCGAAAACCGTGACCGCGAAGAAAGCAGGCGCACCCGGTCGTGTCGGCCCCGGCTCGACCGTGCTGAACCAGTAGTGACCGTTCGGGTCCGTGTTGCTGCGGCCCCAGCCGGTGAAGCGCGCGCCGTCCCGACGCATCGAGCCCTCGACTTCAGGAACCACACCGGACGCGTCGGCCTGACGGATCTCGAGCAGCGCGTCGGGCATTCCATTGCCGTCGCCGTCGTACACATGGCCGTGCAACCACACCGAGCCCGGACTCCCCCGCCGTACCAACTCCCGATCTCCGGGGTAGGGCAGGGCGTAGTGGAAGAACGGACCGACGGTCTGACCAGGGGTCGCGACGAGGTCAGACATTGTCGTCCTCCTGCTCCATCGGCGTGGTGTGGCTGCCGGTCAACACGATGTCCCAGCGGTAGCCCATCAGCCATTCGTGCTGGGACAGATCGTGCTGATACGTCGCGACGAGTCGGTCGCGAGCGCTCTGATCGGGGATCGACTGGAGGATCGGATCCAATGCGAACAATGGATCGCTCGGGAAGTACATCTGGGTGACCATGCGCTGGGTGAAGTCCGTGCCGAACAGCGAGAAGTGGATGTGTGCCGGCCGCCAGGCGTTCCGGTGGTTGCGCCACGGGTAGGGCCCGGGCTTGATCGTCGTGAACGAGTACCACCCGTCGTCATCAGTCAGACAACGCCCGACCCCGGTGAAATGAGGGTCCACCGGCGCCGGGTGCTGATCACCCTTGTGGATGTACCGTCCGGCCGCGTTGGCCTGCCAGATCTCGACCAGTTGACGCCGTACCGCCCGACCGTCGCCGTCGACGACCCGGCCGCGCACCAGGATGCGTTCGCCGATCGGTTCACCACCGCGCTGGATGGTCAGATCGGACTCCAGCGCGCCGACATCCGAGTGCCCGAACACCGGCGCGACCAGCTCCGCTCCCTCCGGGTCGGCATGCCGCAGTTCCTTGGTCGGATGCCGCAGCGCCGTGCTCCGGTACGGCGGGAAGTCGAGCCGCGGCTGCTCGTCGCCGGCCCGTAGGTCGGCGTGGATCTTCTCGATCTCTTCGCTGATGGCCTGCTGGCTGATCAGAGCGTCCGGTTGGGCTGTCACGCGTTCAGGCTACGAGCCACACCCGCCGCCGGAGACCGTAGACTTCCACTGGACGGAAGGACCTTCATGGCCGGCAGAACCTCGCAACCTGGCGCCACCGTGGTGTCGCGGACGGTCGCCCTGCTCAGCGCGTTCGACGAGGCCCATCCACATCTCACCCTCACCGAGCTGGCCCGCCGCGCCGATCTCCCGCTGTCCACCGCCCACCGACTGATCGCCGAGCTCACCCGGCTCGGCGCTCTGGCCCGCACGTCCACCGGCGAATACGTTGTCGGCCCGCGGATGTGGGACGTCGGCATCCTCGCGCCGGTGCAGACCGACGTACGCGAGGTGGCATCGCCGTTCCTCCACGACCTGTACGCCGCCACACTCGCGACCGTCCACCTCGCCGTACGCGATGGAACGCGGGTGCTCTACATCGACCGCATCTCCGGTCAGCGATCGGTGCCCGTGGTCAGCAAGATCGGGTCCCGCCTGCCGTGGCACGCGACCGGGGTGGGCAAGGTCCTGATGGCTCACGCGCCTGAAGACGTCCGTGCCAAAGCGCTCGCGTCGCCGTTGAAGCGGGTCACGCCGTACACGATCACTCAGCCGTCGCGGTTGCGTGACCAGCTCGAACGCATCCTCGTCGACGGGTACGCCGCCACGGTCGAGGAGATGAGTCTGGGTGCGTGCTCGGTGGCCGTGCCGATTCACCAAGGCGACGAGGTGGTTGCCGCGCTCGGGATCGTCGTACCGAACCTCAGGCGGGACAAGGGCCGGCTCGTCGCCGCGCTCAAGGTCGCCGCGAACGGCATCGGCCGGAGCCTAGGCTGAGTCGCCTTCCAGTTCGTCGATGAGCGCCAGGCCTTTGCGGGCCCAGCGGACCTCCGCGGTGGCGCTGTCGATCAGGCCGTCGTACGCGAAGACCTTGTAGCGGACGATCCGGTCGTGCTCCTCCTCGGGGAACTTCTTCAACCGGTACTGCAGCGTCGGGTGGGTGTGGTCGATCAGCGACTGCCGCGTCTCCTTCAGCATCTGCAGATGCTGTGACCAGTACTCGAGGTGCCGCCGCAGCTGGTCCCGGGCCGCGTCCGGATCGGCCCATTCGAGGTACGCCGACTTGAGGTACGCCGGATCGCGCTGCCGCCGGATCACCAGCGGCTCGTTGATCCACTCCCGGAACGCCGCGGTGCCCGCGTCGGTGATCCGGTACTCCTTCTTGGTCCCCTTCGGCCCCCACGGCACCGTCTCGCTCTCGATCAGCCCGTCGCGCTCCATCCGGTTCAGCTCGGGGTAGATCTGCGAGTCCGGTGCGTACCAGACGTGCGCGACCGACTGACTGAAGTGCTTGGACAGGTCGTAGCCCGTCATCGGCCGCGACGTCAGCAAGGCCAGCAGGGCGTACCGCAACGACATGGTCCGGAGTCTAGCCAATACCTATCGCGATAGGTATTGTGAGCGCACGCCACTACCTATGGACATAGGGAGTTCCGATGGTCGTCAACCTGGCCCCGGCATCCGTCACCAGCAAGATCTTCGCGTTCCCGCTGAACGCCTGGTACGTCGCCGCCTGGGACCACGAGGTCACCAACAAGAAGCCGCTCGCGCGCACCGTGGCGGGCCGGCCGCTGGCGCTGTGGCGCGGGACCGACGGCCGCGTGTCCGCGCTGGCGGACGCCTGCTGGCATCGCCTCGCGCCACTGTCCAAGGGCGCGATCATCGGCGACGAACTGCAATGCCCGTACCACGGTCTGCGCTACAACCGAGCCGGCCGCTGTACGGCGATGCCCGCGCAGGAGACCATCAACCCGAGCGCGACGGTTCCGTCGTACCCGATCGTCGAGCGCTACCGCTACGTGTGGGTGTGGCTGGGTGATGCCGATCTGGCTGATCCCTCGCTGGTGCCGGACATGCATCAAATGGACTCGCCCGAGTGGGCCGGTGACGGCGAGACGATCCATGCCGGGTGTAACTACCAACTCGTGCTGGACAACCTGATGGATCTCACCCACGAGGAGTTCGTGCACTCGTCGAGCATCGGTCAGGCGGAGCTGTCAGAGGCCGAGTTCGAGGTGACGCACGACGAGCGGACGGTGACGGTGAGCCGGTGGATGCTCGGGATCGACGCGCCGCCGTTCTGGCGGAAGAACATGCTGGACAAGTTCCCTGATTTCGACGGGAAGGTCGATCGCTGGCAGATCATCCGGTACGAGGCGCCGTCGACGATCTGTATCGATGTCGGGGTGGCCCGGGCGGGCACCGGTGCGCCCGAAGGCGATCGTTCGCAAGGCGTCAACGGCTATGTCATGAACACGATCACGCCGGAGAGCGACCGGACCTCGCACTACTTCTGGGCCTTCATGCGGAACTACCGGCTGGAGAGTCAGACGATCACCACCCAACTCCGGAACGCCGTGCACGGGGTGTTCGGCGAGGACGAGGACATGCTGATCGCGCAGCAGCGGGCGATCGACGCCAACCCGGACTACGAGTTCTACAGCCTCAACATCGACGCCGGCGGCATGTGGGTCCGCCGCATCCTGGACCGCATGCTCCAGGCCGAAGGCCGCTCCTCGAACGCCGTCAACAGGCAGGTCGGTTGATGGCTTCGCAGGCGACGCTGTCGTGGCAGAGCGGCGAGATCGTCGAGGCGGCCGACGCCGCCGAGCGGATCCGCCGCCTGGTCATCCGGCCCGACCGACCCGTGGTTGCTCCACCGGGGAGCCATGTGGATGTCGAGATCGCCGGACTCCGACGCTCCTACTCAGTGGTGCGATCCGAGAACGGGCACTGGACCTTGAGCGTCCACCTCGCCACCGCCTCCCGCGGCGGCTCACAAGCCATGCATGCGCTCTCGCCCGGTGATCGCCTACGCATCTCGAACCCGCTCCAGAACTTCCCACTAGGCGTCGGCGCCACTCGCTACGTCCTGCTCGCCGGCGGGATCGGCATCACAGCACTCAAGGCGATGGGCACCACCCTCAAGCGCCGCGGTGAGGACTACACCTTCGTGTACGTCGGCCGCTCCCGCCGCGCGATGGCGTGGTTACCCGATCTCGAAGCAGAACACGGTTCACGCTTGAGAACACATGTCGACGACGAGAACACTGCTCTCGACGTCGAGACCTTGATCGCAAACCTTGGCGCGGAGACCGAGCTGTACATGTGCGGTCCGATCCGGCTGATGGACGCCGTACGACGCGCCTGGGGGCAGCGCGGCCTCCCACCGGCGAACCTTCGCTTCGAGACCTTCGGGAACAGCGGCGCCTGGGCGGCCGAGCAGTTCACGATCTCCATCCCGGGCGACGCCCGCACAATCACGGTGCCGAAGAACCTGTCGATGCTCGAGGCACTCGAACAGGCCGGCGTCGAGGTGATGTGGGACTGCAAGAAGGGCGAGTGCGGCCTGTGCACAGTGCGCGTCCACCGCCACGCCGGCCGGATCGACCACCGCGATGTGTTCCTGAGCGACGGTCAGAAGGCCACCGGCGAACGCATCTGCCTCTGCGTCTCCCGCGTCGCCTCGGACGGCCCGGTCGCACCGGAGCTCGTCATCGACCGCCCGTGAGACCGAGCAGGAGAACAGCGTTCTCCTTGTAGATCAGTGGTTTCACCTCGTCCTTGACCGGCAGACTGGCGAACGACTCCATCCAGCGATCCGGCGTGATGACCGGGAAGTCCGAGCCGAACAGCACCTTGGTCCGCAGCAGCGTGCTCAGTTGCCGCACGAGCTGCTCCGGGAAGTACTTCGGCAACCAGCCGGACAGATCCATGAACACGTTCGCCTTGTGCGTCGCCACCGAGATCGCCGCATCGGTCCACGGCACCCCGGGATGCGCCATCACGATCCGCAACTCCGGGAAGTCCGCGGCCACGTCGTCGAGCAGCATCGGATCCGACAACCGCAGCTTGATCCCCCGCCCACCCGGCAACCCCGCCCCGATCCCGGTCTGCCCGGTGTGGAACAGCGCAACCGCACCGAGCTCACTGATCACGTCGTACAGCGGGTAGAACCGCTCATCACTCGGCCGGAACCCCTGCAGACTCGGGTGGAACTTCAACCCGCGTACGCCGTACTCCTCGATCAACCGCCGAGCCCGGTCGACGGCATCGGACGACCGCGGATCGACCGACCCGAACGGGATCAGTACGTCGTTGTGGCGCGCGGCCCCGAGCGCGATCTCCTCACTCAGGATCGCCGGGTGCCCGGTCGCGGTGGTCGCGTCCACCGTGAAGACGACCGCCGCCATCCGCCGAGACCGGTAGTACTCGGCGATGTCGTCGATGGTCGGCGTCCGCGGCTGTCCCGATTTGAAGTACGCCGCCGACGCGTCCATCAACTCCTGGTCGAGCGAGAAGTGTCCATGATCGTCCGCCTCGACGTGGGTATGCAGGTCGATGGCGTCGATCGCGTCAAGGTCGATCGCAGGTTCGTAACGCATCCAGCACCCCTTTACGGCAAAGCATCGGCCCGGGCCTTGGCAATGAGCAACTGCACGAGCAACTCGTCCCGCTGCCGGGCCAGGAGAGCCTGGTCATGGGCGGCGAGTTCCTCGTCGACCCCATGCACTAGCCGGTCCGCGAGCTCTGGCGTGAGCGTCGGCTCACCAAGGTCATCCATCAGAAGCTGCGTCATCGGCCCCAGGTGTTCGAGGACGTGCGCCAGACCACCGGGACCGCCGGAGAGGTGCTGGTTGACGAGCGGACCCAGCAACGCCCACCGCAAACCCGGTCCGTGAGCGATCGCCGCGTCGATGTCGGCGACGGTGGCGACGCCACGCTCGACCAAGGAGTACGCCTCACGCCAAAGTGCCGCCTGGAGCCGGTTGGCCAGATGACCGGGAAGCTCGGCTCGGAGGCGGACCGGCTTCTTGCCGATCTCGGTGTAGAACGACATCGCCTGGTCGACCAGCACCGGATCGGTCTGCGGTCCCCCGACGACCTCCACCAGCGGAATCAGATACACCGGGTTGAACGGATGACCGACGATCACCCGCTCCGGATGCCGCGGGCACATCGACGCCAGCCGGCTCGGCGGCATGGTCGACGTACTGCTCGCGATCACGACCCCTGCGGGAGTCAGTGCATCCAGTTCGGACAGCAGAGCCGATTTCCGGAAGATCGACTCGGGTCCGTTCTCCTGGACGAACGCGGCACCCTCGATCGCCTCCGCCAAGGTCGTTACCATCGACAACCGCTGTTCCCAGCCGTCCAGATCGCCACCCAGGGCCGTCACAGCACCCGCGGCCGCCTCCACCTGCCGCGCGAGATCGGTCACCGACGGATCGAAGACGGCCACCGTATGACCACGACCCAGCAGCTGCACGACCCAGCCCGCGCCGATCACGCCCGCACCCACCACCGCGACTCTCATATCCCGCGACTCCGGGCAAACTCCACGAACGCATCCATCGAGTCCGGAGCAGCCAGCACGTCCCGACTCGCGACCTCGTCAAGCGGTCGCCCTTGCAGGATGCGCTTCACCGGCAGCTCGAGCTTCTTCCCGGTCCGGTTCCGGGGGATCGCCGGCACCACGACAACCGTGTCCGGCACATGCCGAGGCGACAACGCCTCCCGCAACGCCCGCGCCGCCTCACGCTCGTCAAACTCCGCACCTTCAGCGAGTACGACGAACAACAGCAGCTCACCGTTACCACCCTGAGGATCCTCCAGATGTACGACGAGTGAGTCGTCAACGCCCGGCATCTCCTCGAGCACCCGGTAGAACTCCGCCGTACCAAGACGAACCCCACCACGGTTCAACGTGGCGTCGGACCGTCCCGCGATCACACAACTGCCCGTCTCGGAGAACCGGATCCAGTCACCATGCCGCCACACGCCCGGCCATCGGTCGAAGTACGTCGACCGATAACGCTCACCAGTCTTGTCACCCCAGAATCCGACCGGCATCGACGGAACCGGCTTGGCGATCACCAACTCCCCCAACTCACCGACGACCGATCGACCATCGTCGTCCCAGGCCTGCGCATCGAACCCGAGACACGGTCCGGAGATCTCGCCCGCAACCACAGGCTGGAGCGGGCTGCCCTGCACGATGCCGCTGCAGACGTCGGTCCCGCCGGAGCCCACGTTCAGCAACACGTCCGGTCCGAACTGCTCGTGCACCCACTCGTACCCTTCAGCCGGCAGCGGACTCCCGGCCGCGCCGATCTGCCGGATGCGGGACAGGTCGAACTCCTTGGCCGGCTGAAGACCGGCCTTGCGAGTCGCCATCAGAAAGCCTGGACTCGCACCCAGGAAGGTCGCTCCGGTCTCCTCCGCCAGGCGCCACTGGAAATCCAGCCCGGGATGCATCGGGTTGCCGTCGATCATGACGATGCTGGTGTCCAGCAGCAGCGCGGACACCAGCGCGTTCCACATCATCCAGGCCGTGGTCGAGAACCACAGCAGCCGGTCGCCCGGGCCGAGGTCCCAGCTGAGTGCGTGGTTCTTGAGGTGTTCGAGGAGGATGCCGCCATGGCCGTGCACGATCGCTTTGGGCTGTCCCGTCGTACCCGAGGAGAAGAGCACGAACAGCGGATGGTCGAACGGGACCGGCTCGAAATCGAGGCCGCCCGGATCGGACGCGTCGAGCAGGTCGCCCCACGCGTGCACACCAGGCAGCCGTTCGGGACCGTAGTCGACCTCGACCACGTGCCAGAGTGACGGAAGGCCTTCCCGGATGGCCGCGACCTCGGCCCGTCGGTCGACCAGCTTCGAGCCGTAGACGTAGCCGGACACGGTCAACAGCACCGTCGGCTCGAGTTGGCGGAACCGGTCGAGCACACTGCGGGCGCCGAACTCCGGCGCGCAGCTCGCCCACACTGCTCCGAGGCTGGCGGTGGCGAGGAACGCGACCAGCGTCTCGGGGATGTTCGGCAGGTACGCGACGACGCGGTCGCCACGTCGTACGCCCAACTCCACCAGGGCATTGCGGGCTCGCGCGACCTGCTCGACGAGATCGGCGAAGGTCAGCGAGAGCTGCGGGCGGGTCTGGGAGACGCCGATCACCGCGGTGTCGTCGGCGGTCACGCCCCGGAAATCGAGGAGCTGCCGCGCGTAGTTGATCCGCGCGCCCGGGAACCACCGGGCTCCCGGCATCGTGGCGTCGCCGAGCACCGCGTCGTACCCGGTGTCACTCCGTACGCCGAACGCGTCCCAGATCCCGGCCCAGAACTCCTCCGGTTCGCGGACCGACCAGCGCCAGAGCTCGTCGTAGTCGGGAAACGTCCGCCCGGTGCGCTGCTCGGCGAACTGGACGAAATGCCCGATCCGGGCGCGTTCCCGCCAGTCCGCGGCCGGTGTCCAGAGCGGATTCATTCGCGCGTCACCTTCCCCGCGCGGCCGTTGAGGAAGGCGGTCATCCGTTCCTTGGCTTCATCGCTGCCAGAGGCAACGGATGCCATGAGTGCCTCGAGCAAGTATCCCTGCGCCGGGCCCGACTCGGCGATCTGCGGGAGTGCCTGCAGGACGGCGAAGTTGGTGATCGGTGCGTTGCGGGCGATCCGCTCGGCCAACTCGAGTGCCTTCGGCAACCCTTCGCCGTCGTCGACGAGGTAGTGCGACAGCCCGATCGCCTGGCCTTCGGCCGCGTCGACGACCCGCCCGGTCAGCATCATGTCCGCCATCCGGTGGACGCCGATCAGCCGCGGCACCCGGACCGAACCGCCACCCCCGACGAACAACCCGTGCTGTCCTTCGGGCAACGCATAGAACGCCGAGGTCTCGGCGACTCGCAGGTGCGTCGCGCACGCCAGTTCGAGACCGCCTCCGATCACCGCACCGCGCAGTACCGTCACCACTGGCAGCGTGCCCTGCTCGATGCGGGCGAAGGCCCGATGCCACATCCGCGAGTGCTCGAGGCCCTCGAACGTACTGCGCTCTGTCAGCTCGGACAGATCGAGTCCGGCCGAGAAGTGCGCGCCCGCGGAGTCGAGCACGGCCGCGCGCGCCCAGTCGGGTGGCGACGAGAAGAACTGCTCGAGCCCGAGCACGGTTGCGTCGTCGAGTGCGTTGCGCTTGGCCTCGCGGCACAGGCGGACAACGGCCACGTCGCCGTGACGCTCCACTTGGAGGGAGTCAGGGAGCATCATTCGGCCTCTCGATGGAGTTCGTCGCGGAGTCGGGCTCGGAGCACCTTGCCGGTGGCGTTCCGCGGCAGCTCGTCGACCAGGTGGATGTCGCGCGGCAGCTTGAACCGGGCGAGGTTGGCCTCGAGGTGTTGCCGTAGCGCCACCGGATCGATCGTCGTACCCGGGTGGAGCTCGACGAACGCGACGCCGACCTCACCCCAGCGGTCGTCCGGTGCGGCCACCACGGCCGCGGACCGGACGCCGTCGAACGCGACGAGTACGGCTTCCACCTCGGCCGGATAGATGTTCTCGCCGCCGGAGATGATCACGTCCTTCACCCGATCGACGACGTACGACCAACCGTCATCGCCGGTGCGTACGACGTCGCCGGTGCGGAACCAGCCGTCGTCCACGCGGGGGTGACTCCAGTAGCCGGCGAACACGTTCGGTCCCCGGATCAGGAGCTCACGTCCGGGACCACCAGGCTCGATGTCGACCGCTTGACCGTCGTCCGCGAGGTGGGCGACGTCGGTGAAGAAGTGCGGCAGTCCCATCGAGGTCCGGTGCTCGGCAGCACCTTCGTGAATCGCCATGTAGACGCCAGGGCTCGCCTCGGTCATGCCGTAGCCCTGGAGGATGCGGACGCCGCGGTTGAGCCACTCCTTCGCCACGCCCTCGTTGATCGTCGATCCGCCGTAGATGACGTGACGCAACGAGGACAGGTCCGCGTCGGCCCAGTCCGGGTGTTCGGTCATCAACTGCAGCATGGTCGGGACACACGAGAAGCTCGTGATGCGTTGCTCGTCGATCAGCTTCAGGATCGCGCCGGCGTCGAACTTCGTGACGACCTCGACCCGGCCGCCCTTCAACAAGGTCGGCAGGGTGATCTGGCCCAGCCCGACGGCGTGGAACAGCGGCGCGATACACAGCGACTGCTCCGAGTCGGTCAGGTCGAAGTGCACGAGCTGGTTGAACGTGTTCCAGGTCAGGTTGCCATGCGTGAGCACCGCACCCTTCGGCTTTCCGGTGGTGCCCGACGTGTAGAGGATCAACGCGGGCTCATCCAGATCCACGTCCGGCTCGTCGGCCAGCGGTTCCCCGAGCTCGATGGAGCCGACCGGCACCTGCTCCCCCACCTCTTGTACGACGCCATCGCCGGTGATCAGCACCGAGGCACCGCAGTCCTCGAGCATGTACTGGAGCTCGACCGCGGCGAGTCGGGTGTTGAGCGGCACGAAGATCGCGCCGAGCAGACCGGTGGCGAAGAACACCTCGAAGGTCGCGATGTCGTTGGCGCCCAACCAGGCGACCCGGTCTCCTCGCTTGATACCAAGCCCCTGCAGCGCCGAGGCCCACCGAGCGACACGATCCGCCAACTGCTCGTACGTCAGCCGTCGGGCGCCCTGGGTGAGCGCCACGGCGGCAGGCGAGATCCGGGCCCGCCGTCGGGGCCAAGTTCCGAGACCTTGATTACCAAATCTCATCCACGTCCTCGCTTCGCTCCGGGCGCGGATGAGGCACGAGAAGCACTGTGCTTGATGATGAACTCGCTTCGCTCGTTCATTGGTCAGAACCTCAGCACCGGCTTGATCGTTGTACCGCCGGTCATGTCCTCGACCGCCTTCTCGATATCCGCGAACGGGTACTCGGTGATGAGTCGCTCGACCGGGAGCCGCCCTTGAGCGACGAGCTCGGCGAGAACCGGGATGAGGCGCTGGGTCTCGCTGTCGCCCAGCGTCAGCCCGACCACCCGCTTACCTCCGAGCATGCCATTGACGTCCAACGCCACCTCGGTACCGAACGGCGGTGCGCCCACGATGACCGCCGTACCGCGAGAGGCCAACGCGTCGACTCCGGCCCGGAGGACGCCGACGTTGCCGGTCGTCTCCACGAGACCGGACGCGCCACCACCGGTCGCTTCCTGGATCCGGGCGGTCAGATCGTCACCGGCCTCGATCACGTGGGTCGCACCGAGCTCACGGGCCAGCTCCAGCCGCGACGAGACCTTGTCAACGGCAACGATCGTCGTCGCCGGCGTCAACGCTGCCGCCATCACCGCCGAGAGGCCAACCGCACCAGCACCGAGTACGACGACCGAGTCGCCGGGACGTGGTTGGAGCACGTTCCACACCGCACCGACTCCGGTCTGCACACCACAGCCGAGCGGAGCCAGCTTCTCCAACGGTGCGTCGGCGGCCAGCTTGACCACACTGCGCTCGTCGACCAGGGCAAGCTCGGAGAACGACGACTGCCCGAAGAAGTGCCCACCCAGCTGCGAACCGTCCCGCGTGATCGTCGGACTGCCATCGGCCCGAGCACCACCGAGGAGGTTGAGCGGCAGCCAAGTAGCGCAGTACGCCGGATGCCCGTCGCGACAGTTCGCACACTCACCGCATGACGTGAACGAGAGCAGCACGCTGTCACCGGGCGCGACGCGGGTGACCGCGCTTCCGACAGCCTCGACCACGCCGGCCCCCTCATGTCCGAGCACACCGGGCAACGGGAACGGCAGGCCGCCGGAGGCGACGCCGAGGTCGGTGTGGCAGAGACCGGCCGCGATCATCCGGACCAGCACCTCGTCGGCGCGCGGCTCGTCGAGCTCGATCGAGCTCAGCGTGAACGGGCTGCCGCCGGCCTCGACGACCGCGGCCTTGGTGGTGTAGTTGCTCATGGCTACCTTTTCGAATCAGTCGAGCGAGACGATCACGGACTTGGTGCGGGTGTAGGCGTCGAGCGCCTCCGGGCCGTACTCGCGGCCGTAGCCGGACGACTTCACCCCGCCGAACGGGACGGCCGGATCGAGCATCGCCCAGTCGTTGACGAACACGATGCCGGCCTCCAGCCGGGCCGCGACCCGATGCGCCCGGGCCAGGTTCGACGTCTGGATCCCGGCCGCCAGCCCGTACGCCGTACTGTTCGCCAGCGCGATCGCCTCGGCCTCGTCGTCGAACGGCTGCACGGTCAGGACCGGGCCGAAGACCTCCTCCTGGACGACCTTGGAGTCGTTCGGCAGATCCGCGATCACCGTCGGCTTGTAGTAGTAGCCGCCGTCCAGGTCGAGCCGCTCACCGCCGCACAGCACCCGGCCGCCGTCCGCGATCGCCGCGGCCACGAAACCCTCGACCTTCTCGACGTGCCGGTTCGACGCCATCGGGCCGATCACGGTCTGCGGCTCGCGCGGATTGCCGATCGGCACGGTCGGTACGGCGTCGGCGAGGATGCCGAGGAAGACGTCGTACAGGGGCCGGGCCACCAGCAGACGCGGGCCGGCCATGCAGAACTGGCCGGTGTTGAAGACGAATCCCTTGATCGCGGCGCCGACCGCCTTGTCCACGTCGGCGTCCTCGAAGACGAGGTTGGCCGCGTTGCCGCCGAGCTCCATGGTGAGCGGAACCAGCGACTCCGCGGCCGCACTGGCCGCGCGGCGACCGATCGCGGTCGACCCGGTGAAGGCGATCTTGTCCACGCCCGGGTGCCGGAGCAGTGCGTCGCCGGCGACGGCGCCGCGACCGGTGACGACGTTGACCACACCGTCCGGCACGCCTGCCTCGGCGAGCAGTTCGGCCATCCGCAGCGCGGTCAGAGGTGTGTCGTCGGCGGGCTTGTGGACGATCGTGTTGCCGGCGGCCAGTGCGGGCGCGAGCTTGGAGTTCGACAGGATCAGCGGGAAGTTGAACGGGGTGATCGCACCGACGACACCCAACGGTTCGCGGCGGGTGTAGGCGAACGTGTTCAGCGGCGTCTCACGAGTGGACCCGTCGAGGGTCTGCGCGAGGGCGGCGTAGTACTCGTACTGCTCGACCGTCGTCATCACGTCGACCGGCAGGCACAGGCCGATCGGCTTGCCGACGTCGAGGCTCTCCAATTCGGCGAGCTCCTGGGCGTTGTCCCGCAGCAGGGCGGCGACCCGGTTGAGTACGCGAGCCCGCTCCCGGCCGCTCATCCGCGGCCACGGTCCGTCGTCGAACGCCGTACGCGCCGCGGACACCGCTCGGTCGATGTCGGACGCGTCGCCCTCAGCCACGGTCCCGATCACCGTGCCGGTGGACGGGTCGACCACGTCGGTGCGGGCGCCCGACGCGGCCGGCGTCCACTGCCCGCCGATGTGGAGGTCGCGCTCGATCTTGTCGTCGATGCTCATGTTCACGTCCCGAATAATCATCAGGTTTCCTGTTGTTGATACCCTGATCACCATCAGGTTTCCTGTCAATAGCTGGGGCGTGACTTCGTTGGAACCTTCGCTGCTCTACGCGATCAAGCAGGTCGAGCTCGCGGTTCGCTCGCACCTGGACGATCTCCTCAAGGGATCAGGCGTCACCGCGGTCCAGTACACGGCGCTCACCGTGCTGCACCGCCGTGACGGACTCACGTCCGCCCAGTTGGCTCGCAACTCCTTCGTCAAGACCCAGTCGATGGCCGATATCGTCACCGCGCTGGAGAAGGCCGGCCTGATCAACCGCCGCCGCGACCCCGCCGACAGCCGCCGCATCCTGATCAGCCTCACCGACCAGGGCCGTGACCTGATCGCCGAGTACGACGAACCCGTCCGCAAACTCGAAGCCCAGATGGTCGCCGGCCTGACCACCGCCCAGATCCGCGACCTCCGCCACTCCCTCAACCACTGCCGAGCCAACCTGGGCGATCACCCTCCGCACTGACCCATCCGTTCCTCGGCGGCCGCCGAACCCCTTCCATGCGCAACACATGGAGCGGAGCGGTCGGTGGCATCGTCGCGGCGGGTACGGCGCTGGCAGTCGGCTACCTGGTCGCGGCGGTGACCGGTGGACCGTGGCCGGTCGATGCGGTCGGGGTCCAGGTGATCGACTGGGCGCCGGGTCCCGTCAAGGACTTCGCCGTACGCGAGTTGGGTACGGCGGACCGGCCACTGCTCCGGGTGGGCATCTGCGTGGTGCTCGCGATCGTGGCCGCGGTCGCCGGTGGGATCGGCGTGACGGGCGCTTCGGGTAGGCGACAGTTGGTCGCTGTCGGTATCGCGGCGGCACTCGGGCTGGTTGGGCTCGTGTTCGCCGTCTTCAGCCGTTCGGCGGCTACGGGGGTCGCCGAACGGTTGCTGCCGGCAATCGTCACGCTGATCACAGCTGTTCTCGCGATGAGTCTCGTCGTGCGCACACCGCGCGTCCCTCAAGCGACGCAGCCTGACGGATTCGACCGCCGCCGCTTTCTGCTCACCGTTTCTGCCCTGGCCGTCGTCGGGACCGGCGCCTTCGCCACGACCCGCGTGGCAACCTTCGGACCCGGTGACGCGGTGCGCGCCAAGGTCCGGGTGCCACGGCCGAGCGAGCCGGCGCGACCACTCCCCGCCGGCGTGCAGGTCGACGTACCTGGAGTGAGCCGGTTCGTCACGCCGAATGCCAAGTTCTATCGGGTCGACACGTTGCTGGAGGTACCACGGATCGACCCGGCGGACTGGGAGTTGCGTGTCCACGGCATGGTCGGCAAAGAGCTCCGGCTGTCGCTCCCGGAGCTGCTGGACCGGCGGCTGATCGAGCGGGACATCACCTTGACCTGCGTGTCGAACGAGGTGGGTGGTCCGTACGTCGGCAATGCCCGCTGGATCGGCGTACCGATCGCCGATGTCCTCGCGGAGGCCGGCGTACGCCCTGGCGCGGACGCGGTGAAGTCGACCAGCATCGACGGACTCACCATCGGCACCCCGCTGAGTGCACTCACCGACGGCCGGGACGCGATCTTCGCGGTCGCGATGAACGGAGAGCCGCTGCCGTTCGAGCACGGCTTTCCGGTCCGGATGGTGGTGCCCGGTCTCTACGGCTACGTGTCGGCGACGAAGTGGATCGTCGACTTCGAGGTGACTCGGTTCCAGGACTTCAGCGCGTACTGGACCGACCGCGGCTGGGCCGTCGAGGCACCGATCAAGACTGCGTCGCGGATCGACGTACCCAAAGGGTTCGCGATGATCAAGGCCGGGCCGGCGATCGCGGCCGGCGTCGCCTGGGCCCAGAACCGGGGTATCGCCAGGGTCGAGGTCCAGGTCGACGATGGTCCCTGGCAACCCGCCGTACTGGCGGCCGAAGACACGATCGACACCTGGCGCCAATGGAGGTTCCGGTGGACCGCTACCCCTGGCACGCACAAGCTCACCGTCCGCGCCACCGATGCCGACGGCAACGTCCAGACCACCCGCTCCACTCCACCCCGGCCGAACGGCTCCACCGGCCTGCACAACACGGTCGTGATGGTCGACTAGTCAGACCCATCCGGCGGTGCGGCCGTGCCGAAGTACTCATGTCAGCAACCCCATTGAGAAAGAGAAACCGTCATGCGTAAGCACATCGGTATCGCACTGTCCGCCCTGGCCCTCGCCTTCGCAACCACCGCCTGCGGCAACGACGACGACTCCGGCGCCAGCACGCCGGCTGCCCAGACGCCGAGCAGTACGCCGTCGATGGACAGCGCCGCCGGACTCGTCGGCCCCGGCTGCGCCGACTACGCGAAAGCCAACCCCTCCGGCGCCGGTTCGATCGACGGCATGGCCGCAGCCCCGTTGGCCACCGCCGCCTCCGGCAACCCGCTGCTGACGACGCTCGTCTCAGCCGTGTCGGGCAAGCTGAACCCGAAGGTGGACCTGGTGTCCACGCTGAACGGCGGTGAGTTCACCGTCTTCGCGCCGGTCGACTCGGCGTTCGCGAAGATCCCCGCGGCCACCGTCAACACCCTCAAGACGAACGACGCGCTGCTCACCAAGATCCTCACGTACCACGTGGTCCCCGGACAGCTCGACCCAGCGACTGTTGTGGGCAAGCATGTAACCGTGGAGAAGCAGGAGGTCACCGTCACCGGCTCAGGCGACAGCCTCAAGGTCAACGACGCCGCCGTCATCTGCGGTGGCGTGAAGACAGCCAACGCCACCGTGTACC
This sequence comes from Kribbella sp. CCNWLW201, assembly GCF_037203805.1. Taxonomy (NCBI): domain Bacteria; kingdom Bacillati; phylum Actinomycetota; class Actinomycetes; order Propionibacteriales; family Kribbellaceae; genus Kribbella; species Kribbella sp. CCNWLW201. The sequence continues at coordinate 1,661,759 of NZ_JBBCBQ010000001.1, forward strand.
TGATCGACTCGGTCCTGATGCCGCCGGCTGCCTGATCATGCCCGAACCCACCCCACTGCCCTGGCCCGCCGGGTTCCACGCCCGGTCGGGTGGGGTCAGTGAAGGCGACCTCCTGATCCGGACCGCCCGCGGCGACAAGGCCGCGTTCAGCACCCTGTACGACCGGGTGACGCCGGCGGTCTTCGGCCTGGTACGACGGATCCTGCGCAACCCGGCCCAGTCGGAAGAGGTGACCCAGGAAGTCATGCTCGACGTCTGGCGGACCGCGACCCGGTACGACGCCACCCGCGGCTCGGCGCACGCGTGGATCCTCACCATCGCCCACCGCCGGGCAGTCGACCGGGTCCGGTCCGAACAGGCGGCCGCGGATCGCACCGACCTCGTCGGCGCCCGCTCCACCGAGATCGACTTCGACCAGGTCTCCGACACCGTCACCACCCGCCTCGAGGTCGAGCAGGTACGGCGTTGTCTCGGCACACTGACCGAATTGCAACGGGAGTCGATCACACTGGCCTACTACGAGGGGTACACCTACCCGGAGGTGGCCCAGCGGCTCGATGCGAAACTGCCGACCATCAAGGCGAGAATGCGCGACGGCCTGATCCGGCTCCGCGACTGCCTCGGAACCAGCAAGGGGGCAACGTCATGACCGAACCCGACGTGCACACCCTGACCGGCCCCTACGTCCTCGACGCGCTGCCCGAGGACGAACGAGCCCGCTTCGAACAGCACCTCGCCGAGTGCTCCTTCTGCACCACCGAGGTCGCCGAACTCCGCGAGGCCGCCATCAAACTCGCCACCCAGGTATCGACCCCACCACCGCCGGCTCTCAAAGCCAACGTGATGTCCGCGATCGACCAGATCCGCCAGGTCCCCCCGCTGGTCCCCGGCACCACGGACGAGGTCTCCCGCCGCCGCTTCAGCCGTCGCTCCGTCCTCACGCTCGCCGCCGCAGCTCTCGCCATCGCGGGCACCGGTGGCGTCGCGATCGACCAGTACCGCGACAAACGAGAAGCGATCCAGGCCAACGAACGCATGGCCGCCGTACTCACCCAGCCTGATGCCCGGAGCTTCCACGGTCCCGTCAACGGCGGCGGCCAGGCCACAGTCGTCATGTCCGCCCGCGCCGACGCTGCAGTCGTCGTACTGAAGGACCTCCCGAAGCTCCCCGCCGACCACCAGTGGCAGCTCTGGCTCATCGACCCGAACCGAACCGCCCACTCCGTCGGCCTGGCCTCCGGCGACCTCACCACGGTCATCAACGGCCCCACCGGCATGATCGCCTTCGGCCTCACCATCGAACCCACCGGCGGTTCCCCCAAGCCCACCACCCCCGCCGCCGCGACGCTCTCGATGACCTGATCGGCGGCAGTGGATGGGTGCCGGTGTGATCGACGTGGAAGCGGAAGCCGTGTGGGCTGGTCCATTCGATTCCACCGGTGGGCAGGCGTCGGTTCTTCCAGCCGCCGAAGGTTTTCGCGCGGTGGTGGAGTCGGCCTTGCGGTATGAGGTTGTCCGTACTCGTCTGCCCGGGTGGACCGGCGCGGTCGTAGGGCGCGATATGGTCTTGGTCCATCCGGATGGTGGCCTCGGCGGCACTGTAGGGGAACATGTCCACCGGGTGGCGCAGGCGGACGCGTTCGCGGATCCGGTCCGGGATCTCGTAGCTGTGAACGCTGACCTGATCGTGCAGATCGATGACGGGCTTGACCACGATCCGGTCGTGACCGAGCAACTCGCTCAGCTGACCGAGGAGCAGCGGCCCGACCTCCTCGACCCGCAGCACACCGTTGCCGGTGGCAAGCGCCTTGTCGGTGAGATGCACGTACAACGTGTGCCGGCTGCCCCGGCCGCTGCCCGCCCCGATGCCGTTGCCGTAGGCATACTGCTTGATCGCGGCAAGCCGCGCCGGAAGTGACCCGGCCAACATCCGCCGCGTGAGCATATCCTCCCCAACCTCCAAGACACCCCCGCCCGCCTCACCGCCGTCCCGATCCGCCATGGGACAGTCGTCAGGAGCCGCCAAACCGGGCTCAACGTCCCGCTCGTCCAGGTAGCGCGTAGCCGTACCGGACCGATCGCTCGCACTGGCGCCCGTCGAGCCGTCCGACGGCCCCGAAGGCTGGGCGATGTCGTCTCGGTCGCTGCCATCGCCACCCACAACGGGCATGGTGGGGGCGGGCGCGGTGGAGCTGCCGTCGTGTGTGGTGATGTCGGGGAGCATGCGGGCGAGGTGGCGGGCGACTTCGAGGAGGTGGTGGGCTGCCGCGGGGTCGGCGATCCAACCCACGGCCTTCGCGCGCCGCGCATCGAGGGAGTCGGTGTCGCCCAGAGTCTTCAACGCCCGGGCCAGGTCGTCGATGGTGGCGTCGAAGCGAATCACGTCACCGGCCGCGGCACGTACCCAGAACCGCTTCGTGCCATGGTCATCCGACGGCCCGACGTACACGCCTCGTTCCTTTGCGGCGGCCTCGGCCTGGACCTTGGCCAGCTCGGGGTCCGCCTCCCACACCGCGGCCTTCACGATGGTCGCGAGCTTCGACGGGGTGACGGTGTTGACGATCCCGACCACGCGGCGGTCAACGATCGCAGCCGCCTCCAGCGACACCGACAGGCAGGCCCGGGCGACCTTGCGAGCCCGCCAGGGCACGGCATTCCCGGCCAGAACAGCGGCCCAGATCCGCGGCAGCCGATGCCGCAACGCCAATGCCTCCCCCATGAACGACGCTGCAGCCCCGGTCGACATCCGCATCACCGCGCCGAACTCGATCGGGGCAAACTCAGCCACCCCCGGGCACCCGTCACCGCCGTACACCTTGATCTGCTCCGCACCGGGCAACGGCTCACCGTCGTACACCACCGCGTTGCGATCGGCATAGGCGAGCGCGGCCTCGAGTTTGCGGACCGCAGCGCGTTCCTCGACCAGGTCGAACTCTGACGCCGCGGCGAGGAGGTCCGCGGTGCCGAGCTCATCAAGATCGCCTTCGAACATGCAACCGATCATATGTTCGATTGATCACCCAGGCAAACGCCGGCGAGCCCGGAAACCCCTTATCCACAAAGGGAAACGTCACATCCAGCGTGCCAGCGAAACGCGATATAGGCAGCCAGAGGGAAAGCCAATCTCACCTGCCGACATCTCCCCTTGCCGATACCGTGCCCGCATGACTTTGGAGATCGTTCAGCCGGACGGCCTGGATCGGCCGGAGACGTACAGCCATGTGGTGGTTGCGACCGGGGGCAGGCTGGTGTTCGTCGCCGGGCAGATGTCCGACGACGCGGACGGCAACCTGATCCATGTCGGCGATCTCGCAGCGCAGGCGAGGCAGGTGTTCACCAACCTCGGGCACGCCCTCGCGGCTGCCGGGGCACGACCGGATCAGGTGGCGAGGATCGGCATCTACGTCGTCGGGCACCGGCGCGAATACCTGCCGATCATCGAGGCTGCCCGCCGCGAACTGTTCGGCGACCACAAGCCGACCGACACCCTGCTCGGTGTGGAGACACTCGCGGCTCCCGGCTACCTCATCGAGGTCGACGCCTTCGCGGTTATCGACTAGCGGAAGCCGAGGCGCGACTAGAGATTTGCGTCTCACCCCGCGAGCAGGGCCAGGGCTGCTTCTTCCGTGCCTGGGGGAGCTGTGGCGATGACCTGTTGGAGGGTGTCGAGAGCGGTCGCCAGTTCGGTGATCGAGGCGGTCAGACGGTCGCGCTCCCGGTAGAGGTCGAGCAGGAGCTCGGGACAGTCGGCGATCAGCTGACCGCCGTCCGAGCCCATACACGGCAGCACGTCCGCGATCGTTGCCGTCGACAATCCCGCCGCCAGCAGGTTGCGAATGTGACCGATCTTCCGCACGTCGGACTCGGCATAGTCCCGGTAGCCACTCGGCAGCCGCACCGGCTCCAGCAAGCCCTGCTCTTCGTAGTACCGCAGCAGCCGCTGGCTGACGCCGGTCCGCTCGGCCAGTTCACCGATGCGCATTCACACTCCCCCGATTCGGCTTGACCTTCACATTGATGTGAAAGTTTACCGTCGTCGGCATGTCGTCACGAACCGTTGCTGTCACGGCCGGGCGCCAGGAGTGGCTCGGCCTGGCTGTCCTGGTACTGCCCACTCTCTTGCTCTCGATGGACGCCACAGTCCTCTACCTGGCCCTGCCCAGCCTCGCCATCGACCTGCGACCGACGCCGAGCGAGTTGCTCTGGATCACCGACGCCTACGGATTCCTCGTCGCCGGGTTCCTGGTCACGATGGGCACGCTCGGCGACCGGATCGGCCGGCGCCGCCTGCTTCTGATCGGTGCGGCCGTCTTCCTGGCCACCTCCGTCGGGGCGGCCTACGCGCCGTCAGCCGAGACGCTGATCCTGGCTCGCGCCCTGCTGGGCATCGCCGGCGCAACGCTGATGCCGTCCACGCTCGCGCTGATCAGCAACATGTTCGCCGACCGGCGTCAGCGCGGCATGGCGATCGGGATCTGGGCCGCCGGTCTGTCAGCCGGCATCGCGCTCGGCCCGATCGCCGGCGGTGTCCTGCTGGAGTGGTTCTGGTGGGGCTCGGCCTTCCTCCTCGCCGTCCCCGTGATGGCACTCCTCCTCGTCACCGGCCCCTTGCTGCTGCCCGAGCACCGGGACCCCGAAGCCGGCCGGCTCGACCCGGCCAGCGTCGCGTTGTCGCTGGGCGCCGTACTCCCGATCGTGTACGGCGTGAAGCGGCTGGCCGAGGGTGAACAGCCACTGATCGACGTGCTCGCGATCGCCGCCGGACTGCTGCTGGCAGGACTCTTCGTCCGGCGGCAGCGGCGGCTGGCCGCACCGCTGGTCGACGTCCGGATGTTCGCCGACCGGGGCTTCCGCGGCGCCTTGCTGGTCCTCTTCGGCGCCCTCGCGATCGTTGCCGGCGGCTACTTCTTCGTGGCCCTCTACCTCCAGGGGGAACTCGGTCTGTCGCCACTGCGGGCCGGTCTGTGGCTCGTCCCCTCGGCGCTCGCGATGGTCGTCACGTCGGTGCTGACTCCGACGCTGGCACGGCGGATCGCCGCCGGCCGGCTGATCGCTCTGTCGCTCGTGGTCTCGGCTGCCGGGTTCGCCGTACTCACCCAGGTGGACAACGCCCTGCTCGCCGCCATCGGCCTGGTCGTCGTCTACCTCGGCCAAGGACCGATCATGGCGCTGGGCACCGAACTGGTCGTCAACGCAGCCCCGCCCGAACGATCCGGCGCCGCGTCCGCCCTCTCCGAGACCAGCGTCGAACTCGGCCTCGCCCTCGGTGTCGCAGTTCTCGGCAGCATCGGCCTCCTGGTCGAACGCACCCACGACCTCACCGCCGGCCTGACCGCAGTCGCACTGATCGGCACCGTCGTCTCACTGGCCCTCGCAGTACTCGCCGGTCGCACGATCCGCGTCTGACCCGGCGTCTCGCCTCACACAGTGGGCGTGAGCCGGACGGGGCCGAGGAGGCCGTAGTTCTGTCTGTTGCCCGTGAAGACGGTGGGTTGCGCTACTCGGAGGTGGTTGAAGAGGGTGGTGGCTACCTCGACCTGGATGGTGTTTGCGGCCGCGGCGTAGGTGGCCGGCGAGGTCGACGACCGGGTTGATGAGGTTGACCGGGGGCAGGCGATGGCCGTTCACCGTGACTTCGGCGGTATCGAAGACCTCACCCAGGTCGAGGTGGGCTTTCGTGGTGTCAAGGTCGACGACGGTTCGAGATCCCGCGTCGCCCGGCCTGGTCGAGCGCGGCCTCGACCCCGGCGATCCAGGGCGCTGAACCCCAACCATGCCCGATCGGATCCAGCACCGACTTGTCCTCGATCGAATGGTGCACGGCCGCGATCTCCGCACCCCCGAACCTGGCGTCGGCCAGCTGATCCACCTCGCGCCGGATCTCCGCCGGATCGACCAGCCCGTCCGGCCACCACCACCGAACCTTCGGCCGCACCGCCGCCCCAGGTCGCGCAAACCAGTCGGCCCACCCACCAGCACCAGCCGCCGCAGTCGGGGCACCCCCTGAAGCCGTCTGGGCCAGCGTCGGACCGCCCACCACCGCGGCCCCGGCGGCGGTCGCAGTGACGAAGAACCTACGCCTGCCCGATCTGGTCACCCATGAATAGAAATTCTCGACCACCAACACCCCCACCGCCACACCAACGCCGATTCCGGCCACCGGAAGGCGCACCGAAGCCGGGCGGAGGCCACGCGAGGCTCTTGGGACAAGGTCTTGACATGTTTGTGCAACTTGCCGCAAGGTTGCGGAAACCTTGGAGACCAGGCGGGAGCCCGTTTCGTGAACCCAACTCTGACCGATGTCGCGCAGCGGGCGGGTGTTTCGTTGTCGACTGCGTCGCGCGCGTTCAGCGACCCCGACCGGATCGGGCGGGACACGCTGCGCCGGATCATCACGGCCGCGGAGGAGATCGGGTACGTCGCCTCGGCCGGCCGCCGATCACGGTCCGCGAGTCTGCCGACCCGTTCGGCGACGGTGGCGATGATCGTGCCGGACATCGGCAACCCGGTGTTCGCGAGCTTCGTCAAGGCCGCCCAGGCACACGGGTGGAACCGTCGGCAGACGATCGTGCTGACCGACACCGATGGCAGTCCGGACCGGGAGCGCGAGATCCTCGGCGAGCTGCACGAGCGGGTCGACGGGTTCATCGTCTGCTCGCCCCGCCTGCCCGCCCACGACATCGTCGAGCTGTGCGGTGACACCCCACTCGTCCTGGTCAACCGCACCTCGGACGAGACGAACAGCGTCGTACCCGATGCGGCTGACGGGCTGCGGCAAGCGCTCGAGTACCTGCGCGTCCTCGGTCATGAGCACGTCGCCTACGCCCAGGGTTCGCCACTGTCCTGGTCGAACCAGAACCGGGTCGAAGCCCTCCGGCGACTCGCGGAAGAAGCTGACATCGACCTCGAACTTCTCGGCTGGCAGGCCGAGACGATGGCCGGCGGTCAGGCCGCGGCAGCCAGTGTCGTCGCGTCCGGAGCCACCGCGGTGATCGCCCACAACGACCTGATGGCACTCGGCATCATGACCGGCGCCGCAGCGCTCGGTGTGGAGGTTCCCACCGATCTCAGCGTCGTCGGCATCGACGACACCCCGCTGGCCGAGGTGAGCCGGCCAACACTGACGAGCATCCAGACCCCGATGTCGCGCGCCGCCGTCATGAGCGTCGACATGCTGCACCAGAACCTCATCGCCGAAGCACCGGTCGCCCCACGATCAGTCACGCTGCCCACCCAGCTCGTGGTCCGCCAAAGTACCGGCCCAGTCTCAGGCTGGACCCCAGCCCGACGTGGACGGAGCCAGGCATGAGAGTTGTCATCACCGACCCGAACCTCCGGCCGCTCAGCAATGAACTCGAGGAATTACTACCCACAGGCACCGAAACAGTCTGGTCAACACCGGAAACAGTCCTCGACGCCCTGAACAACGCCGACGTCCTCGTCGGTCCGACGTACACCCAGGAGATGGCGGACGCCGCGCCTGGCCTCAGGCTCGTGCAGGTGGCGGGCGCCGGCACAGATCGCATCAACCCCAGCGCTCTCACCAAGACAACCATCCTCGCGAACACCTACAACCACGAGGACTCCATCGCCGAGTACATCGTCTGGGCCCTGATCGCGCTCCGCCGCGAACTCCCGCAGGCCGACGCCGCACTCCGCCAAGGCCGCTGGCTCTCTCCGGTGTACGACGCCGCCCTCCCCCAACCCGAGAGCCTCAGCAGCGCGAGGATCGGCTTCGTCGGTCTCGGCCACATCGGCCGAGCCACCTGGCGCGTACTGCGTGCCTTCGGCGCCCAAGGTCAAGCGGTCACTGGTTCAGGCCGAGCCGATGCCGAAGGCCTCAACTGGGCCGGCGACACCTCCCAACTCCACCGCCTGCTGGACGAATCCGACACCCTCGTCGTCTCCGCCCCACTGACCGAAGCGACCCGCGGCCTCATCGGAGCCGCCGAACTCAAGGCACTCGGCAGCAACGGCGTACTCGTCAACGTCGCCCGCGGCCCGCTCGTCCAGGAGCAGGCCCTGTACGAAGCCCTCCGCGACAAGACCATCCACGGCGCCGCCCTCGACGTCTGGTACTCATACCCAGGTCCCGACGGTCACGGCAAACCCGCCGACTTACCTTTCGGCGATCTCGACAACGTCCTGCTGACCCCACACCTGTCCGGCATCACCCGGCAGACCTTCCTCGGCCGCATCCAAAACATCGCGGCCAACATCACGGCTCTTGCCCACGGCAACGAACTGCGCAACGTCGTACAACTCTGAAGGCACTCCTATGACTGATCGCATCATCGCCGCCGAGGTCATCGTCACCAGCCCGGGCCGCAACTACGTCACGCTCAAACTGCAGACCGCCGACGGTCTCGTCGGGTACGGCGACGCCACCGTCAACGGCCGTGAGCTCGCCGTCGCGTCGTACCTGCGCGACCACGTCAACCCGTTGCTCATCGGCACCGACCCGGCGCGGATCGAGGACACCTGGCAGTACCTGTATCGCGGGGCGTACTGGCGCCGCGGGCCGATCACGATGGCCGCCATCAGTGCCGTCGACCTCGCTTTGTGGGACATCAAGGGCAAGGCAGCCGGCATGCCGGTGTACCAACTGCTCGGCGGTGCGGTGCGCGACCGCGTCCTCGCCTACACCCACGCCTCGGCCTGGGAACTCCCCGAGCTCCTCGACGCCGTGGATGCCCGCCGCCAGGACGGATTCCGGGCGGTCCGAGCGCAGTCCGGCGTACCAGGTCTGGAGACCGTGTACGGCGTACATCGGGACGCCCATGGTTATGAGCCGGCCACCCGCGGCGCAGCTCCGGTCGTGGAGTTGTGGGACACCGCCGCGTATCTGCGTCACGCCCCGTCCGTCCTGACCGCAGTCCGCGAGCACGTCGGCCCTGGGCTCAAACTGCTGCACGACGCCCATCACCGGCTGACCCCGCAGCAGGCGGCACGGCTCGGGAAGGAACTCGAGCCGGCTGACCTGTTCTGGCTCGAGGACGTGACTCCGGCGGAGAACCAGGAGGCCTTGCGCCTCGTCCGTCAGCACACGACCACCCCGCTGGCGATCGGCGAGGTCTTCAACTCGATCTACGACTGCAAGGACCTGATCACCGAGCAACTGATCGACTTCATCCGCGTCGCGGCCGCGCACGCGGGCGGCATCAGTCACCTGCGCAAGATCTTCGCGCTCGCCGACGTGTACCAGGTCCGGGCCGCACCGCACGGACCTTCCGACGTCTCGCCCGTGTCGCTCGGTGCGAGCGTCCACCTCGGTCTGTCGACGCACAACTTCGCCATCCAGGAGTACATGGGCTACGACCCGCTGGCACACGAGGTGTTCCCCCACTCGTGGTCCTTCGCCGACGGCTATCTCCACCCGGGTGAAGCTCCAGGCCTCGGTGTCGAGGTCGACGAGGACCTGGCCGCGAAGTTCCCCTACGAGCCCGCCTACCTACCCGTTGCGCGCAGTATCGACGGCGCCGTGACGGACTGGTGAACGACTTGTCTCCGACCCTGAGCCGCCGTTCCGTTCCCCGGCACCTACTCACCCCCGACCAGAGGCCGTCCACCACCGGGATCGTCCACCTCGGACTCGGCAACTTCCACCGCGCACACCAGGCGGTCTACACCGCGAAAGCAGGCGACTGGGGAATCCTCGGCGTCGCGAGCCGCTCGGCATCGGTCGCCGATGCCCTCAACGCTCAGGACGGCCTCTACTCCGTCCTGGAGTTGTCACCCGAAGGCTCGGCCATCAGCGTTCCCGGAGTCCACACCGGCGCCATCGTCGCCGCACACGATCCCGCAGCCGTCGTCGCTGCCATCGCAGCCGAGGACACCCGTATCGTGTCCCTGACCGTGACCGAGCACGGCTACTGCATGGACCCGAGCACCCACCGACTCGCCCTCGACCACCCGGGCATCAGAGCAGACCTCAGCGGCAGCACGCCGCACACCGCGATCGGCCAGATCGCGCGCGCTCTCGAACACCGGGCCGCCACGCACCGCCGCCCGATCACCGTGCTGAGCTGCGACAACATGCAGTCGAACGGGACGCAGACCCGCCGCCTGATCCTCGAGTTCCTCCAGGCCGCGAACAGCCGGGCCACCGACTGGGTCGCCGAGCACGTCACGTTCCCGAACTCGATGGTCGACCGCATCGTCCCCGCGACCACCGACGCCTACCGCGCGACGGCGTACGAACTCCTCGGGGTCGGCGACCGCAGCCCGGTCCCGGCCGAGCCGTTCACGATGTGGGTGATGGAGGACCGCTTCGCCGCCGGGCGTCCCGCCTGGGAGCGGGCCGGCGCGGTCTTCTCCGACGAGGTCGAGGCGTACGAGCTGATCAAGCTGCGACTGCTCAACGGCACCCACTCACTGATCGCATACCTCGGGGCACTCGACGGCCGCGCGACGATCCCCGAGTCGAGGGCTCAGGACTTCATCGAGTACGCCGCTCGCGCCGTACTCGAGGACGAATACCTGCCGAGCATCTCGCTGCCGCACGGTTTCGACGTCGAGGCGTACGTCGAATCACTCTTCCAACGGTGGTCGAACGGTGCCCTCGGCCACCGTACTCAGCAGGTCGGCACCGACGGGTCGGTGAAGCTGCCGCAACGAGTCCCGCTGCCGGCGCTGCAGCTGCTGGACCGAGGCGTCATGCCCGAACACCTCGCCCTGACGATCGCCGCCTGGCTGTGCTGCGTCCTGCCGATGCCGGGCTTCGATCCCGGCCCGCACGCGCACGCCATGGTGGATCCCGCCCGCGAGCGGCTCGGTGAGCTCGCGACAAAGGCCGGGTCACGCGAGGAACTCGTCCGGGCAGCCTGCGCCCAGGTCTTCCCCACTGAACTTGCCCAGAGCAACCAGTTCGTCCAGCGCATCGCCGAGTACGTCGCCGTCATCACGACCGACGGCGTCCGAGCCGCCGCCCGCGAGGCCGCGCGCTCCCGCACCCCTCACCAGCCGCAGGCGTCCCCCGCGGCCTGACGTATCCAGAGGATCCGCCATGCAACCAGTCACGACCCCGGCCACGAAGGCCCAGGACCCGCCGCGCCAGGAAGTCCGCCGAGCCGCCCTCGCCGGACTGATCGGCACCGCTCTCGAACAGTACGACTTCGTCATCTACGGCACCGCATCGGCGCTGGTCTTCAGCACCCTGTTCTTCCCGAACATCTCGCCGACGGCCGGCCTGCTGGCCAGCTTCAGCGCCTACGCGGTCGGCTTCTGCGCCCGTCCACTCGGCGGCTTCTTCTTCTCGCGGTACGGCGATCGCCTCGGGCGCAAGTGGATCCTGGTGGCCACCTTGACCCTGATGGGCATCTCGACCATGGCGATCGGCGTCCTGCCGACGTACGAGAGCGTCGGTGTCTGGGCGCCGATCCTGCTGGTGCTCAGCCGGTTCCTGCAGGGCTTCGGCGCCGGCGCCGAGCAGTCCGGTGGTGCCACCCTGCTGACCGAGACCGCGGCCGTTGGCCGTCGCGGCCGGCTGGCGGCGCTGATCATGACCGGCGCTGCTGCGGGCACTGCCCTCGGTGCAGGTGCGTGGGCTCTCGTCCAACTCCTGCCCGACGAGCAGTTGATGTCCTGGGGTTGGCGACTCGTCTTCCTGAGCAGCGCGTTCGTCACGGTGGCCGCGTACATCCTGCGGCGGAAGCTGAAGGAGACGCCGGTGTTCACGGAGATCAAGGCCGAGCGCGCAGCCGCGGCCGCGCCGGTGCGGGAGGTGTTCCGCAACGGCAAGAAGGCGGTCGCCCTGGTGACCCTGATGACGGTCGGGCTGAGCGTGCAGTCGTACACGTACCAGGTGTTCATGGCGTCGTACCTCAAGGGCACGGTGAAGATCGACGCCCAAACCGTGCCGGAGATCCTGGTGGTCGGCGCGATCTTCGGCGGTCTCGGCGCGATCGTGCTCGGGTACCTGTCCGACCTGTTCGGCCGGCGGACGGTGTTCCTCGGCATCGCCGGGTTGCTGGTCGTGCTGCCCTTCCCGACATTCGTTGCCCTGAGCACCGGAAATCTCACGGTCATCTACCTGGCCATGATCATCGGCTTCGTCTTCGCCTGCCAGGGCGGGGTGGCGGTGACGATGAGCTACTTCCCCGAGCTGTTCGGCAGTCGCTACCGGTACGCCGGTGTCACTCTCGGCCGTGAGTTCGCCGCCGTCCTCGGCGGTGGCTTCGCACCGCTGATCGCGGTCGCGTTGCTGGGTGCCTTTGACTCGTGGGTGCCGGTCGCCATCTACATGTCGGTCGCGATGGTGGTGACGTTCGGCGCCGCGCTGATGGCGCCGGAGACCCGGGACCGGGACCTGCTCGCACCGGAGAACGCGACCGATCGCACACTGGCACCAACCGCCGCCTGATCCAGGGAGAGAAATGAAGGCCATCGTCATCCAGGGCAAGCTCGAGCTCGTCGAGACCGAGCTCCCCACTCCGGACCCGCAGCCCGGCCAGGTGCGTCTCCGGATGGCGTACGGCGGCATCTGTGGCTCCGACCTGCACTACTACAACGAGGGCGCGAACGGTGAGTTCGTCGTCCGTGAACCGCTCGTTCCCGGGCACGAGCTCTCCGGCACGGTCGACCTCGACCCGTCCGGCGAGCTCGCGCCCGGGACGCCGGTGACCATCCACCCGGCCACCTTCGGCACGCCCGAGCCGGGGATCGAGGACCGGCCGCACCTGTGGCCGAACGGCGCCTACCTCGGCAGCGCCTCCACCTGGCCGCATACTCAGGGCGGGATGAGTGAGTTCCTGATCGTCCGCAAGGACATGCTTCGACTCCTGCCCACCACGTTGCCGCTCCGCCGAGCGGCCCTGGCCGAGCCGCTCGCCGTCGGATTGCACGGCATCACCATCGCCGGCGGGGTCAAGGGCAAGCGGGTGCTGGTGTCCGGCTCCGGCGCCATCGGCCTGCTGACCGCCGCGGCCGCACTCGCCCTCGGCGCCACCGAAGTCGTGTCGACCGACGTTCTCCCGGGTCCGCTCCGGCGAGCCCGGGAGCTCGGTGTCCACGACACGGTCCAGATCGGCACGCAGGACGTCCCGTCCGCGCACTTCGACGTCGTACTGGAGTGCACCGGCATCCCCGCCGCGATCACGGGTGCGCTCGACGCCGCCCGGCGCGCGGGCATCGTCGTACTCGTGGGGATCCCGCTCAACGAGGCTCGACCGGTGAATCTCTCGCCGCTCGTCTCCCGGGAGCTCCAGCTCCGCGGCACGATGCGCTTCAACGACGAGATCGACCAGGCCGTCGACCTGCTGGACACCAACCCGCTGCTCGAGCAGGTCATCACCCACGAGTTCCCCGCCGACCAGGCCGTCGAGGCCTTCGCCGTCGCCAAGGACTCCGACACCTCCGGCAAGGTTCTCGTCTCGCTCTGGTAACTCATCGGGGTCGGCACCACATTCTTTCGGGGTCCGGGCGGAATTGTTTCGGGGTTCGCCATCACCCGGAACAAGTTGCCAACGGAAACGTCTTGACGGGGGCCGTCACTGCCCGGTTACTGTTTGTGATGTAGCGACCGGCGGGTTGGATACAGGGCGTACTGGGGCGCCGATGCTGTCTGTATCCCTTCTCCTGCTGCCGATCGGCGCTGCTTGGGGGGCTCCAACTCACAGACAGTTGGTGCTGTCGCGCGCCCAAAATTCGACCGAATGGGTGATTCATATGACGCTGACCGAACCGGACATCGACGCAGTAGGACAGCAGCCGCAACTGAGCCTGGGGACGGCGGCCGCCCGCAACCTCGCCACCACGACCAAGTCCGAGCCGCAGATGCAGGGCATCACCTCGCGGTGGCTGCTGAAACTGCTGCCGTGGGTGGAGGCCAAGGGCGGCGCCTACCGGGTCAACCGCCGGCTGAGCTACGCGGTCGGCGACGGCCGGGTCACGTTCACCACCACCGGGGCCGAGATCCGGGTGATCCCGCAAGAACTCTGCGAACTCTCGCTGTTGCGCAGTTTCGACGACGTCGAGGTGCTGACCGCCCTCGCCGATCGCTTTGTCCAGCAGGAGTTCCAGGCCGGTGACGTGATCGTCGAACGCGGCCGCCCGGCCGACCAGATCTGCCTGATTGCCCACGGCAAGGTGAACAAGATCGGCGTCGGCAAGTACGGCGACGAGTCGGTGCTGGAGACGCTGGTCGACGGCGATCACTTCACCTACCAGGCGATCCTGGAGTCCGACGACTTCTGGGAGTACACCGTCAAGGCGATCACGCCGGGCACCCTGCTGACGTTGTCCCAGGCATCCTTCGAGGAACTGATCTCGCAGTCCGACAGCCTGCGCGCACACATCGAGCAGTTCCGCAACAGCCCCGACCGGCCGAAGGACGAGTACGGCGAGGCCGCCATCGAACTCGCAGCCGGCCACGAGGGCGAGTCCGACCTGCCCGGCACGTACGTCGACTACGAGACGACGCCCCGCGAGTACGAACTCAGCGTCGCCCAGACCGTCCTGCGCGTGCACACCCGGGTCGCGGATCTCTACAACCACCCGATGGACCAGACCGAGCAGCAACTCCGGCTGACCATCGAGGCCCTGCGTGAGCGGCAGGAACACGAGATGATCAACAACCGCGACTTCGGCCTGCTGCACAACGCGGACCTGAGCATGCGGATCCCGACCCGCAGCGGCCCGCCGACCCCGGGTGACCTGGACGAACTGCTCAGCCTGGTCTGGAAGGAGCCGGCGTTCTTCCTTGCCCATCCGCGCTCGATCGCCGCGTTCGGCCGGGAGTGCACCAAGGCCGGGATCTACCCCGACGCGATCGATGTCGGCGGCCACCGGTTGCCGGCCTGGCGCGGCGTACCGATCTTCCCGTGCAACAAGCTCGGCATCAGCGACACGCGGACCAGTTCGATCATGCTGATGCGGACCGGCGAGGACAGCCAGGGTGTGATCGGCCTGCACCAGACCGGGCTGCCGGACGAGTACGAGCCCGGCCTGTCGGTGCGGTTCATGAACATCAGCGAGAAGGCGATCATCAACTACCTGGTCAGCGCCTACTACTCGGCCGCCGTACTGGTGCCGGACGCGCTCGGCATCCTGGAAGGCGTGGAGATCGGCCGGGAAGGCTGATCTATGGCGCAGCCCTATGAGCTGCCCGACTTCTACGTGCCCTACCCGGCCAGGATCAACCCGAACCTGGACGGTGCCCGGGCGCACAGCAAGTCCTGGGCCTACGAGTTCGACATGATCGACGTACCCCAGAACGGCTACCACATCTGGGACGAGCACGACTTCGACTCGCACGACTACGCGTTGCTCTGCGCGTACACGCACCCGGACGCGACCGGTCCGGCCCTCGACCTGGTCACCGACTGGTACGTGTGGGTCTTCTACTTCGACGACCATTTCCTCGAGCTGTACAAGAAGACCCGCGACATCCCGGCCGCGAAGGCGTACCTGGACCGGCTGCCGGCTTTCATGCCGGTCGAGGGCGAGATCACCGAGTCACCGGAGAACCCGGTCGAACGTGGTCTTGCCGACCTCTGGACCCGGACGGTCCCGAGCATGTCACCCGGTTGGCGGCGGCGATTCCGGCAGACCACTGAGGCTCTACTCGCCGAGTCCCTGTGGGAGCTGTCGAACATCAGCACGGGCCGGCTGCCGAACCCGATCGAGTACGTCGAGATGCGCCGGAAGGTCGGCGGTGCGCCCTGGTCGGCGAACCTGGTCGAGTACGCCGCCAACGCGGAAGTGCCGGTGGAGATCGCCGGGACCCGGCCGATGCAGGTGCTGAGCGACACCTTCTCCGATGCGGTCCACCTGCGCAACGACCTGTTCTCCTACCAGCGCGAGGTGGAGCAGGAAGGCGAGCTGAACAACGGTGTGCTGGTGGTGGAGCGCTTCCTGGACTGCGGCGTACAGCAGGCCGTCGAACTGGTGAACGACATCCTGACGTCACGCCTGCACCAGTTCGAGAACACGGTCATCACCGAGATCCCGCCACTGGTCGAGGAGCATCAGGTCGATCCGGAAGGCCGGCTGGCGGTGCTCAACTATGTGAAGGGTCTGCAGGACTGGCAATCCGGTGGGCACGAGTGGCACCTGCGATCGAGCCGCTATATGAACAAGGGCGGCAAGGCTGCGCTGGGTGGTCCGACTGGCCTCGGTACGTCGGCCGTCCGCATCCTCTCCTCGCTCGTGGCCACCGCGCCGTACCGGATCCGAAGCCACAGTTTCGTCCCACACCAGGTGGTCGGGCCGACCACGCTTCCGGACTTCTACATGCCGTACACGGCGAAGCGCAGTCCGCATCTGGCCGACGCGCGGTTCGCGATCCTCGAGTGGGGCGACCGCGTAGGAATCACGGACGGGACGATCTGGGACGCCCGGATGCTGGAGGCATTCGACCTTCCGCTGTGCGCGTCCGGACTGCATCCGCATGCCTCCGCGGAGGAGCTCGATCTCGCCAGTCAGTGGCTGGCGTGGGGTACCTACGCGGACGACTACTATCCGGCGGTCTTCGGCCCGCGGCGCGACCTGGCCGGCGCCAAAGCGACCACGGCTCGGCTGTCCCAGCTCATGCCGATCGACAGTCAGGTGACACCTGAGCCGACGATCGCCCTCGAGCGGAGTCTCGCCGATCTGTGGTCGCGCACCGCGGCCGGGATGACGACGCAGGAGCGGCGCGCGTTCCGGAACGCGGTGGACACGATGACGGACAGCTGGCTATGGGAGTTGACGAACCTGACCCAGAACCGGATCCCCGACCCGGTCGACTACATCGAGATGCGCCGGCGCACCTTCGGCTCCGAGCTCACCATGACGCTGTGCCGGATCGGGCACGGCCGGCGGATCCCCGACGACGTCTACCGGTCCCGGCCGGTGCAGGCGATGGAGAACGCGGCCGCCGACTACGCCTGCCTGCTGAACGACGTCTTCTCGTACCACAAGGAGATCCAGTACGACGGTGACTTCCACAACGGGATCCTGGTCGTTCAGAACTTCCTTGCCTGTGACAAGGATCGTGCCGTGGCCGTCGTCAACGATCTGATGACGGCTCGGATGAAGCAGTTCGAACAGGTGGTCGCTGTCGATCTGCCCACGCTCATCAGCGACTTCGGCCTGGACGACGAGGTCCGGCGGACGGTGTTGGGGTACGCGGAGGAGCTGCAGGACTGGATGTCCGGGATTCTCGTCTGGCACAAGGGTTGCCACCGCTATGACCAAGCCTCATTGCCCCATCGGAAGCCCTCACTGCCTCGCCGGCTGGGCGGTCCGACCGGACTGGGCACTTCGGCAGCCGAGTTCATCAACTGGTAGGTGGTGCACTGTGACCGCAGTCGAGCACGAGAATCCGCAGCTCAGCCTTGGCACCGCGGCGGCCAGGCAACTGGCCACCACGACCAAGTCTGTGCCGCAAACGCAGGGCATCTCACCGCGCTGGCTGCTCCGGATGCTCCCTTGGGTGGAGACCACGGGCGGCACGTACCGGGTGAACCGGCGTACCACGTTTGCTCTCGGCGACGGCCGGCTGAGCTTCTCAGTCACCGGCTCCGACGTCCGGGTGATCCCGGTCGAACTCACCGAGCTTCCGCCGTTACGGGACTTCACCGACGACGATGTACTGTCCGCGCTCGCCGATCGGTTCCGGCGTGAGGAGCTGGAGCCCGGCCAAGTGATCGCCGAGTTCGGCAGCCGGGTGGACGACGTCGTACTGATTGCCCATGGCAAGGTCGGGAAGACCGGCGTCGGGCAGTACGGGGCCGGGACGGATCTCGGCACGATTGCCGATGGCGACTATCTCGGCGAGCAGTTGATGGTCGAGCCGCCGGAGAACCTGTGGGAGTACACCGCCAAGGCGCTGACGCACTGCATCGTGCTGAAACTCAGCAGGCAGGACTTCAACGACCTGCTGGATCGGTCCGAATCGTTGCGCGAACACCTGGACGACGTACGGCAACGGCCGAAACCGGCGCAGAACAAGGCGGGCGAGGCCGAGATCGATGTCGCGTCCGGGCATGCCGGTGAGGACGACCTGCCCGGGACGTACGTCGACTACGACCCGGCACCGCGCGAGTACGAGCTCAGCGTCGCGCAGACCATCCTGCGCGTGCAGACGCGGGTGGCCGACCTCTACAACGACCCGATGGACCAGACCGAGCAACAGCTCCGGTTGACCATCGAGGCGCTGCGAGAGCGACAGGAGTGGGAGCTGCTCAACAACCGCGACTTCGGCCTGCTGCACAACGCGGACTACAAGCAATGCCTCTACACCCGGACCGGTCCGCCGACTCCGGACGACTTCGACGAACTGCTCACCAGGCGTCGCAAACCGCGGCTGCTGCTGGCGCATCCGCGCGCGATCGCGGCGTTCGGACGGGAGTGCACCAAGCGTCGCGTCTACCCCGAGACCGTGACGGTCGAAGGACGGACGGTGCACGCGTGGCGCGGCGTACCGCTGCTGCCGTGCGACAAGATCCCGATCTCCGGCACCAACACGACCTCGGTGCTCGTACTGCGGACCGGTCTCGACGACGAAGGTGTCGTCGGACTGCGGCAGACCGGGCTGCCCGACGAGGTGGAGCCGGGCCTCAATGCTCGGTTCATGGGGATCAACGAGAAGGCCGTGATCTCCTACCTGGTCAGCACGTACTACTCGGTGGCAGTGCTCGTCCCGGACGCGCTCGGTGTCCTGGAGAACGTCGAACTCGGTGGATGAGGAGCATGCGATGTCAACTCTTCAGGAACGATCCGCTGCCGACGTCCTCGGCTGGAGCCGGGCCCAAGTCGAGCCCGCGCTCCGGGCCGCGGTCGGAAGCTTGCCACCGGCAACCAGAAGGATCGCCGACTACCACTTCGGCTGGGCCGACGAGGACGGCAACCCGGCTCATGCCGACGGCGGCAAAGCCATCCGTCCGGCGCTGGTCCTGCTGACCGCCCAAGCAGTCGGAGGTACGACGGAAGCCGCGTTGCCGGCCGCGGTCGCGGTGGAACTCGTACACAACTTCTCCTTGCTGCACGACGATGTAATGGACTGCGACACCGCCCGCAGACATCGCGCCACCGCCTGGACCGTGTTCGGGCTCGGACCGGCGATCCTGGCCGGTGACGCGTTACTCGGGCTCGCCTTCGACGTGCTCGTGGGCAGTGGTCATCCGAGTCGGGGTGATGCGGCTCGGATGCTCGGAGCCGCCGTACAGGAGTTGGTCGACGGACAGTTGGCCGACGCGCACTTCGAGCAGCGGGATGACGTCGTACCGGCCGAGTGTGTGCGGATGGCGCAACTCAAGACCGGCGCGCTGCTCGGCTGCTGCACCGCCCTCGGTGCGCTCCTCGGCGGCGGACGGCCGGAGCAGATCGACCACCTCAGGCTGTACGGCGAGGACCTCGGGCTCGCGTACCAGTACGTCGACGACCTACTCGGCATCTGGGGACAGCCACCGGTCACAGGCAAACCGGTGTACTCCGATCTGCGCCGACGGAAGAAGTCTCTCCCGGTGGTCTCCGCGCTGTCCTCGAGTACGGCGGCCGGTCGCGAGCTGGCGGCGTTGTACCGGCGTGAGGACGAGCTGTCCGACGCGGAGTTGGTGCATGCGGCCGGGCTGATCGAGGCGGCCGGTGCACGGGAGGGCAGTCAGGCGCAGGCCGACGCGCTGTTGTCGGCTGCGTTGGGGGAACTGACGGCGGCGGGTGCGCTTGCTCCCGCGGTCACCGAGCTGGAGAGGTTGGCCCGGCTGGCCACACGCCGCGATCACTGAGGGGGGATCAAATTGACGACACGAACCATCCTGCTCGCGTCGCCACGGTCGTTCTGTGCCGGTGTCGAGCGAGCGATCGAGATCGTCGAACGCCTGCTCGCTGCCCGGCCCGGACCGGTCTTTGTCCGCAAGCAGATTGTCCACAATACGCACGTGGTCGAGGACCTGCGGAGCCGTGGCGCGGTCTTCGTCGACGAACTCGACGAGATCCCGGACGGCGCCACGGTGGTCTTCTCCGCCCACGGCGTCGCGCCGGCGGTCCGTCGGGAGGCAGCAGGTCGCGGGCTCACCGTGGTCGACGCGACCTGTCCGCTGGTCACCAAGGTGCACGTCGAGGCACGTCGGTACGCCGCGCGCGGCGACACCGTCGTACTGATCGGCCATGACGGTCACGAGGAAGTCGAGGGGACACTGGGAGAAGCACCTGAACAGACTCTGCTGGTCGAGACGGTCGAGGATGTCGCCGAGCTGTCGGTGGCCGATCCCTCGCGAGTGTCGTATCTGACCCAGACCACGCTGGCCGTCGACGAGACCAGTGCGGTGGTCGATGCTTTGCGCAACAAGTTCCCGGAGCTTCGCGGGCCGGACTCGGCCGACATCTGCTACGCGACCACCAACCGGCAGGTCGCGCTGGCCGCCATCGCCGAGCAGGCCGACCTGGTCCTGGTCGTCGGCTTGCGCAACTCGTCGAACTCCCGCCGACTGGTCGAGCTTGCCTTGCGCAACGGTACGCCGGCCTACCTCGTCGACGGCGTGGACGACGTACGCATGGACTGGCTGGCCGGAGTACAAGTAGTCGGCCTGACAGCCGGGGCATCCGCTCCCCCGGTGCTGGTCGACGAGGTGATCGAGTGGATCGCATCGCTCGGCCCCGTCGAGGTGGTCGAGCGGGCGGTCGCCGAGGAGACCGTCCGCTTCACGCTACCGGCGGCGGTGAGGCAGCCATGAGCCTGTTCATGACTGGTCTCCTGTGGGTCGGCGGGCTGATGGTGGTGACGGCGGTCCTGGCCGTGGCGTTGCGGAAGGCTCGTCAGCGGGAAGGACGGGAAGGCAACAACGAGGTCGCCGGACAGGTCTTCACCGTGGTCGGCGGGGTCAACGTGGTGATCGCCGCGTTCGTGCTCATCTCCTTGTTCGACGGCATGGACACGGCGAATGAGACGACGTACGACGAGGCGAACGCGCTCGTTGCGGTGCAGTGGGCGGGCAACTCGCTCCCCGAGCCGGCCAAGTCGAAGGTCCGGACACTGACTCGGTCCTACGCGACCGTGGTGTCGGATCGGGAATGGCCGGCGATGCGGTCAGGTCGGGAGGTCGGCAGCGAAGGCTGGACGCTGCTGGCCAACCTGAAGACGACAGTGGAGACCGCGAAGACGACGACCGAGCGGCAGGAGGACAGCCGGGTCGAGGCGGCGAACCAGATCTGGAACGTGTACCAGGCTCGCCAGCTCCGGCTGAACTCGAGCGGCAGCGGCGTCAGCGGGGTGGTCTGGTTCGCGATCCTGATCGGCAGTGTGATGTCGGTGGCGCTGATGTTCATGTTCGGCGGGCCGAGCCTGTACTCGTACGCCTTCATCGTGTCGATGCTGGCCGGCGCGATCGGCCTGCTCCTGTTCGCGATCTACCAACTGCAGAACCCGTTCAGCGGCGGCGCCGACGTCGGCCCGGACGCCTTCGTATCGGCCCTCGCCCGGCTGAGCGACAGTGGCTGACGTACGGCGAGCGGTGGCGGCCTTCGTCCTCACCTGCGCTGCCGTCGTGTTCGTACCCGGTGAGGCGGCGGCAGCGGTGGAGTGCTCGATCCTCGACTTCCAATCGGCGCGATACTCGTCGCTGTCCCGCCTGGTCCGGGTCGATCTTCCCTCTGGTTCGACGACCGACCTGGGCCAACTGGGCTACCAGATCCAGGCAGCCGGGTACTCGAAGGAGCAGGACCTCGTCTACGGGATCGCCGGCGGTTCGTTGCTCCGTCGCCCGCGACTCGTCACGATCAACCGCCACGGGACGGCCAAGGATCTTGGTCCGATCCGGCACGGAGTCGGTGGCGTGGCGGTTCCAACGGCCGGCGCAGTCGCCGGGTCGCGGTTGTATCTGCGGGACCTGCATCGGCTCTACACGATCGACATCGATCCGCGGAGTCCGTCGTACAAGAGTGTCGTGCGGGTGGTGCGGCTGTCGCCGGTGTACCTGGCGGTGGAGGTGGACGACTTCGCGGCGGATCCCGCGACCGGGTTGCTGTATGGGCTCTCCACCTTTGGGCACACGGCAAGGGTGGTCAGCCTGAATCCGGTCAGCGGGGCGGTGCGCGTGGTCGCCGCGGTCCCGGGAGCGCCTTGGCAGGACTCGTACAGCTCCGTCGTGATCGGGTCGCGGGAGTTGTATGCCGTCCATACCGGGTACGGACGGCGGAGCCGGCTGTTCCGGATCGGCTTCGACGGCTCTGCGCGAGAGCTGTCGTCCTGGAAGCCGTTGGCGAGTAGCGATGCGGCCGGGTGTCTCAGCCGGGCCGCTCAGCCTCCGCCGCCGCCACCCACCCCGACACCAACTCCCACACCGACGCCGACTGTGCGACCGCCGACTGCGAGCCCGACGGTGACGCCACGACCGACGCCTCGACCGCCCCGGATGTCAGCGCCCGTGCCGACGCAGACGGCCGTGGTGCCTCCCCCGCCTCGGCCCAGCTCACCGCGACCGACCCCGACCCCGACTCCGCCACCACGTGATGGCACCCCGGCGACGCCCCGACCGCCGCGGACAGTCCCGCCGAGTGCGCCGGCCGAGTTCGACATCGCGCCGCAGGTGGCCGCCGTGCCCGCGCCGGAGGATCGGGACGTGCAGGTCCTGCGGCGGTGGTCGCTGGCGACGTTGCTGATGGTCCTGTTCGGTGGCGCCGCCGCGGCGGCTCAGCGACGGATGCGGCGCCGGTGAGAGCGGCAGAACGGTCGGCCTCGTCCGGCCCTTCCCCACTGATCGGGCGAGAGCGCGAACTCCGGCTGCTGGACGCCGCCTTGAGCCGATCGCCCGGCGTGATCCTGGTGACCGGTGAAGCCGGTGTCGGCAAGACCCGGCTCCTGGCGGAGGTGTCGGCTCGACGCTCGACGCGCTGGCTCGTCGGGCAGTGCCGGCCGCAGGACTCGAGCCCGGTGGCGGAGGCTCTCGGCATCAGCTCGGACAGCAACCAGGATGTGTTGACCGCGTTGTCGACGGCCGGGCCCGTCGTACTGCTGATCGAGGACCTGCACTGGGCGGCTCCGGAAACCCTTGATTTGCTGAGGTTTCTGACGAGCCGCATACCTCCGAAGGTGCAGATCGTGCTGACCAGCCGAGGCGACCTCGTCTCGCTCGCCGGTACGGGTCCGTCGCGGACGACCGAAATACGAGTGGAGCCGCTCGACGCGCACGCCGTACGGGATCTGGCCGCTCAGTTGCTCGGCCTGGATCTCGTGCCGTCAGCCGTGACCGACGAACTCCTCCGGCACAGCGGTGGACTCCCGTTCGCGGTGGAGGAGTTTCTGCGCGACATCCCGGTGCGGCAAGGTGCGCTGGTCGAGGAGCAGGTACGGCGTGCGCTCGCCGAGACTCGACCGCCGGTCGCCTTACGGGCGTCGATGGCGCAGACGATGCAGGACGCATCGGTGGGCTGCCGGCGTGTTGTGTGTGCCGCTGCGGTGCTGACCACGGCCGCGTCGGAGGCGCTGCTCGGCGCGGTCTCCGAGGTCACCGCGGCGACGTTGACCACTGCGATCGACGACGCTCTCGCTACCGGGCTGCTGCACGAACCACGGCCAGGCTTGTACGACGTCAAGCACACGCTCGCACGGCGGGCGATCGTGGCGATGATCCCGCCGAACGAGCTCCGGCGGTTGCACCGGCAGGCTGCGGCCGCACTTACGTCTATCGATCCACCACCGCACGCGCGGGTCGCGGAGCACGCCCGGCTGGGCGGGAAGATCAGAACCTGGCTGACTCATGCCGAACTGGCGGCGGACCGTTCGGGTGCCGATGTCGAGAGCGCGGCCGAGCAGTTCACCGCGATGCTGGAAGTCGAGGCGTTGCCGTGGGCGGATCGGGCCCGGCTCGCGACCAAGCTCGGACGGATCGCCATGGGTGGACCCTGGGCCGAGGCGATCACCACTCTGCAGTCGGTCCTCGCGGAGTCTGGAGTCCGGAGTATGGCGCGTGGGCGGCTCCGGCTCGCTCTCGGTCTGCTGCTGCATGATCGGGCTGGCGAGGTGCAGGCTGGGCGCCGCGAGTTGGCCGCTGCCGCCGAGGAGTTGGGTCAAGATCCGGAGTCGGCGGCGTGGGCGCTGTCTGCACTGGCCGTCCCGTCGTACGGCACCGAGCCGATGTTCGAGCATCGGGCCTGGATGCAGCGGGCGTTGTCCCTCATCGGCGACACCCCGGATACCGATGCGCAGCTCGCCGTACGGACGAATCAGGCACGTTTCCGGCTCGCGCTCGGTGAGGTCGACGAGGCCGCGGGCGCCGACGTCGCGGCAGCGCTGGCCTGGCTCGGCAAGGTCCGGCGGAGTTCGGCACTCCTCGACCGGGCTGCCGAGAACGACGACCCCTACACGCTGGCGGTCATCGCGGCCACCCGTCTACGACTTGCCTTCGCCGAAGGTGACTGGACGCTGCTCCGGGAGCGCCTGGCCCGAGTCGCCGGCACAGATCTGCCGCTGGTCCGGGCCGAGATCATGCTCATCGACGGAAGACTGCGACTGGCCCGCGGTGATGTCGCTGCTGGCAAAGACTTGCTCCAGGAGGTGATCGCCCGCACCGAGTTCGGACCGCTTCCCGTCCACGCCGCCGCCGTCGCGGCCTGCCCCGGCGCCGACCTCGAGCAGTGTCTGTCTGTCGTACGACGTAAGTCCGCCTGGGCGACCGCGGGCGACCTGGCCCTGGTCGCCTGCCGCTCGTTGCTCCGTGACGGCCGCTTCGACGATGCACGTCGACTGGCAGGCGAGTTCTCCGGAGCCCACACAGCCACCTTGGTCGACGGCCTCGTCAACCAATCCCCCGACCTGTGCAAACAGGCGGCCGCGCAGTACCAGGCTCTGAGCTGGCACTACTACGAGCGCCTGGCACTCGAGGAACACGGGCTCGTGCTCCTTGCCCAAGGCAACCCACAACCGCTGACCGAGGTCGCAGCCGCCTACGAGTCCATGGGAGCCCGCGGCGACGCCCGCCGCTGCCGCGAGGCCTTACAGACGGCCGGCCTCCCCGTCACCCGCAAACGCGGCCGCCGTTCCTACGGCAACACCCTCTCCCCACGCGAACTCCAGGTCGCCCAACTCGCCGCCCAGGGCCACACCAACGCCCAGATCGCATCCACCCTCGCCCTCTCGGTCAGCACCGTCGAAGACCACATCACCAGCACCCTCCGCAAACTCAACGTCCCCTCCCGCCACCACCTCGCCAACCGGCTAGGGTGACCGCGGCATCGAGCGGTCCTGAAGTTTGTGGTCATCGGAGCGATGAGTTCTGTCGGTGGGGTCGGTCTATACAGGTGTGATGGACCTCGAGGCGGAGTTCGCGCAACACCGGGCAGAGCTGGTCGCGCACTGTTACCGGATGCTCGGTTCGCTGCACGACGCCGAGGACGCCGTACAGGAGACGTACCTGCGCGCCTGGCGCGGGCAGACGGACTTCGAGCAGCGCTCGTCGGTGAAGACCTGGCTCTACCGGATCGCGACCAATGTGTGCCTCAACTCGCTGCAGCACAGCAGTCGTCGCGTCGTACCGTCCGCGCTCGGCGCTCCCGGCCATGACCCGGACGAGCTACAGCCTGAAGCGTTCGAGGTGACGTGGCTGGAGCCCTTCCCCGACCTGATGCTCAACGCCGACCCGGCCGCCGTGGTGGGAAACCGGCAGAGCCTCCGACTGGCGATGGTCGCTGCGCTGCAACACCTCCCGCCCCGGCAACGCGCCGTACTCATCCTGCGCGAGGTGCTGGCGTGGTCGGCGGCTGAGGTCGCCGTCGTACTCGACACCACCACTGCCGGGGTCAACAGTGCGCTGCAGCGTGCCCGGGCCGAGCTGGCCAGGCTTCACCCGGTCGAGGAGGACCTGAGCGAGCCGGACGAGCCTGTACGGCGTGCGCTGCTCGATCAGTTCGCCGCCGCTTTCGAGAGCAAGGACCTGGTGGCGCTCGAAGGTCTGCTGACCGCGGACACCCGATGGGAGATGCCGCCGATCCCGACCTGGTTCAGCGGGCGGAGCGACGTACTGCGTCTGCTCGACGCGAAGCTCGATCCCGGCCGCGGCTTCCTGTTCGCGACCTCCGCGAACGGACAGCCCGCGTTCGCGCTCTACAACCGCGGTGGTGACGGGCTGTACCACGCGCACTCGATCAAGGTCCTGACCCTGACGACCTCCGGAATCGCCGCAGTGATGGCGTTCCACCACCCTGCACTCTTCCCGGCGTTCGGCTTGCCGCTCAGCCGGCCATCGAAGGAGACACCATGACACTCGCAAGCACCCTCCGAGCCCTGCACGTCCCCGGCACCCCCGTTGTGTTGCCCAACGCCTGGGACGCGGCCTCGGCCCGGATGGTCGAAGAAGCAGGCTTCGCGGCCGTCGCAACGAGCAGCTTCGCGACCGCGACGATCCTCGGGTACGACGACGGCGAAGCGGCACCGGTCGACGATGTACTCGCCGCGGCCGCCCGGATCGCGCGAGCGGTCTCCGTACCGGTGACGATCGACTTCGAGCGGGGCTACCGGCTCGCGCCGACCGAACTCGTCGAGCGATTCGCAGCCACCGGCGCCGTCGGCCTGAACCTCGAGGACTCCGACCCCGCCACCGGCGCGATGATCGACCCCAACGAGCAGGCAGACTTCCTGGCCGCGATCCGGGCCGCCGACCCGGACCTGGTGATCAACGCCCGCATCGACACCTTCATCCGCCGCGCCGGCTCACCCGAGGAACAACTCGAGTCCGCGATCGACCGCGCCACCCGCTACCTCACCGCCGGCGCCGACTGCGTCTACCCCATCGCCACCGACGACCCCGAAACCCTCCGCACCCTGACCAAGGAAATCCCCGGCCCGGTCAACGTCAGCTACGGCATCGGCAAGAACACCCTCACCGACCTCGCCACCCTGGGCACCGCCCGCATCACCTTCGGCCCCATGCTCCAGCGCCACCTCTACACCCACCTCGCCACCACTCTCCTCCCGACCCTCGCATCAGGCCACAACCCCTTCACCCATTGAGGTTCCTACCAGTCGAGCGACGTCGTCAGCGCGGTCATGTCCGCGGCGAAGACGGTTGCCGGCACCGGCGTGAGGTTGGTCAGATGGCCGTAGATCTCCAGCGTCACCAGGCCGTGGATACGGGACCAGAGGCGAATCGCGAGGGAGAGGGCTTCCGGGGGAAGGCCGGGGTGGTCGCGTTGTACCTCGCCGGCGAGGGCCGGGTCGAAGTCGGCCCAGGTGACTGTGCCTGACGGCTCGGTGGCGGCGGCGGCCTGCCAGCCCATGGCGACGATGTTCGTCAGCAGCGCGCAGGCACGGTGGGCCGCCTCCCGGGCGGGACCGTCGGCCGGCATCTGATAGCCGGGGATCGGGTCGCCGTAGATCAGCTGGAACTCGGCTGTGTTCGCGACGGCCCAGTCCCGGTACGCGGCGGCGATCGCCCGCAACTGCGCGCCCGGATCGTCGGCCGGAGCCGACGACCAGGCCGCCAGTTCGGCATCGGCGAGCGCATTGTGGATGTCGATCATCAGCGCGGTGATCAGCGCGTCGCGGGTCTCGAAGTAGCTGTAGATCGCCCCGGCGGTCATCCCCATGTCCCGGGCGATCGCCCGCAGCGAGATCCCGGCCGGACCGTTCTCGGTCAGCGCCCGGACCGCGATCGCCTTGATCTCGGCCGCCGTCTCCGCCCGCAACCGAGCCCGTCTGCTGGTCGTCGCCTCGCTCACAGTTGACACTCTACACCGATCATGTTTTAAGCTGCGTGCAATTTCTACACACCGTTCAATGTTTGCGCGGCGTGTAGCCAAAGCTCACAGCTGAGGAATGATCGTGCGAAAATCTCCCGCGCTCCAGCTGGCCGTGCTCGCGCTCGGCCAGTTCCTGGTCGCTCTCGACTACAACATCGTCTACGTCGCGTTGCCGGACATCGGCCACGCGCTCGAGTTCAGTCCGCAGAACCTGCAGTGGGTGGTCACGGCGTACGCCGTCGGCTTCGGTGGGTTCCTGCTCTTCGGCGGCCGGGCGGCCGACCTGCTCGGCGCCCGCCGCATGTTCGCGCTCGGCCTGACCCTGTTCAGCCTCGCCTCGCTCGGCGCCGGACTCGCCCCGAACGAAGGGGTCCTGATCGCCAGCCGGGCCGCCCAGGGTCTCGGCGGGGCGTTGCTCAGCCCGGCCTCGCTGGCCCTGATCAGCACGACGTTCGACGAAGGGGCCGCCCGCAACAAAGCCCTGGCCGTCTGGGGCAGTGCGGGCAGTGGCGGTCTCGCCGCCGGCGCCCTCCTCGGTGGAGTCCTCACCGACGCGTGGGGCTGGCGCTGGGTCTTCTATGTCATGGTCCCGATCGGCCTGGCCGTCGCCACCGCCACACTTCGGGTGGTTCCCGCCGGACGACGTACGCCGCGAACAGGCGGGTTCGACGTACTCGGTGCGATCGTGGTCACCGCCGGCTCGTCACTTGTCGTCCTGGGGCTGGTCAACGGCCCGGAAGCGGGTTGGATCTCGATCCCTGGCGGTGGGTCGCTGGTGGCCGGCGCAGTACTGCTGGGACTCTTCGGGTTCATCGAGCAGCGGACCGCGAGCCCGCTCGTTCCGCCGCGGCTCTGGCGGTCGCGGAGTCTGGTGGTCGCGATGCTGGTGATCCTCTTCTTCCAAACCTCGCTCGGTGGTGCGTACTACATCTTCACCACCTACCTGCAGACCGTCATCGGCTACAGCCCACTCGCCGCGGGCCTGGCCTTCCTCCCACTGACCGTGATCTCCGCGACTGCATCGCTCCGCGGTACGGCGCCACTCATCGCGCGCTGGGGAATCCCCCGCACACTGCTGGTCGGGATGACCGTCAACGGCGCCGGCCTGGCCGTCCTCGCGGCCGGCATGCTCACCGACGGCTCCATCTGGACCGTCCTGCCCGGCCTGATCGTGTGGGGCGTCGGCGGCGGACTCACCTTCCCGGCGATGTTCGCCGCGGCCGCGAGCGGTGTGGCCGCCGGCGAACAAGGCACGGCCTCGGCGATGGCCACCACCGCCCAGCAGATCGGCGGCGCCCTCGGTCTCGCCGTCCTCGTCGCGATCGCCGCATCGGCGACCACCGTGGCCGACGGCCTGCGCGCGGCGCTGTGGACCGCGGCAGCCGTCAGCATCGTCGGTGGTGTGCTGGCCCTCCTGACCAGAATCCGGGCCGGGCGATCGCAACGCTCAGACCAGCTGACGACTACTGCATGAGGTCTGGGACCTCCTCGGCGAGGATGCGGCCGCGGTCGGCAGTCGTGGTTGTTCGGGCCGCGGCTGCTGGTGCGGCGGGGTCGGCGGGGCGGCGGTGGTGCCAGTCGGTGGTGGCTTGGTAGGCCGCGGCGACCGCGAGGAGGCGGTCTTCGCCGAAGGGTTTGCCACCCAGGATCGTTCCGATCGGAAGGCCCTGGGTGGTGAAGCCGATCGGCAGCGCGAGTTCGGGGAGACCGAGTGCGTCGAACGGCGTCGGAGAGGTCTGTACGACGACATCGCACTGCTCGAAGAGGTCGTCGAGGACTCGCTGGAGCAGCAGCATCTTGGCCCGTTGACCGATCAGGAACTCGTTCGCCCCGAGGAGTGCCCCCTGCAGCCAGCCGGTCACCGACACACCGAAGCCGCGCAGATCGGACCGCAACATCGGCAGGAACGGTTCGCTGCGCTCGGGCAGCCGCACGTTGTTGAAGGCCGCGCTGGTCAGCACGTCCCACTCGTCCGGCATCGTCACGTCGACCACCGACAGACCCTCGATCCCGGCCATTACGTCGAGCGCTGTCTTGCGGGCCACCGCGGTCTCCGAGGTCCCGCTGGTGAAGCCCGGGATGACGCCGATCCGGGTGCGCCAGCGCGCCCGGACCCGGCGGCCCTGGACCACGGGCGTCGCCGCGGTCACCAGGTCCGGGACCGGCGGAAGCCCTTGCGTCCTTGGGTCTTCCGGGTCCTCCCCCGCCATCGCGGTCAGCATGATCGCGGCGTCCATCGCGTCCCGCGCCAGCGGCCCCGGGTGATCGCGGGTGTAGCTCAACGGCACGATGCCGTACAGCGAGACCCGGCCCATGGTCGGCTTCAGTCCGGTCAGGTTCTGCGCGTTCGAGGGCGCCGTGATCGAACCACCGGTCTGCGTCCCCACACTCGAGGCCGCCATCCGGGCCGCCACCGCGGTCGCCGATCCGGACGACGAACCACCGGGATCGGTGGCCGGGTTGGCCGGCGTCCAGGCGTTCACCGTGGTGATCCGCCCGTCCGGCGTGGTTGCCCGGGTGGTTGCCAACGGCCCCATCTGCGTCTTGCCCAGGACGATGCCGCCGGCCGCGGTCAACCGTCGTACGGCGGTCGCATCGAACGGTGGCACGAAGTCCGCGAACAGGTACGAGTTCGCGGTCGTGGTCACACCCTTCGTGTAGTAGTTGTCCTTGATCGCCAGCGGGATCCCGTGCAGCGCCCCACCGCGGGACCGGCCGAGTGCCCGGGCCCGCGCGAGCGCCTCGTCCGCGAGCACCAGGTTGAACGCCTGATACGTCGCGTCGAAAGCAGTGATCCGCTCCAGGTACGCCTCGAGCAACTGCTCCGGCGTCAACCGGCCCTTCCGGATCAGCGTCGCGGCCTCGGCCACGGTCAGCTCGCTGACCTCAACCGTTCGAACCGGTACGTCGACCAACGTCGCCGTACCCGTTGTCGCTGGAGCCGCATGAGCGATCGACGGCAACGCGACCGAACCGACCGTCGTCGCGGCAGCCAGCGCACTCGCGCGATACAGGAACGACCGCCGGTCGACCTGACCGTCCAGCGGCGCGCTCATCGCGCCTCCCGGACGACGTCGATCGACGGGTACAACTGCGGCGGCGCGACCTGCTGACCGAGCGCGGCCTCACCACCTGCCGCGAACGAATAGGCGCTCAGCGGAAGGACCGTCGTACGCATGAACCCTCGGAGACTCGCGAGTACCGAATCCCGGCCCGGACTCCCCGTGTCCGGATCCGGAGCGGTCCCCGCAGGCAACTGATCGAGATCGATACCGATCGAGGCCAGACGCGCCCGGATCATCACATCCAGTTCGGCGTCCGTCGGCTGACTCAGACTCACAACACCCTCCCGGTCGTGGCGGCAACCCGTCAGCCCTTTTTATGTCACCCCCGCGCACCTGGCAGATTTCGCTGATGTCAACACAACGTTGCATCACTGTGAGTGAACCGCCGGACAACAGACGTGCGGAGTCCTTGTGCCGGCTCGGTGCGATCGGGTAGGAACGGTTAGGTAGTCCAAGCAACCATCGACAGAACGGGGAAAGACGATGGGTATGTTCGACGACATGAAGGACAAGGCGAGCGGCCTTGTCGACGAGCACGGTGACAAGGTGAGCGAGGGCCTGGACAAGGCCGGTGAGTTCGCCGACGAGAAGACCGGCGGCCAGTACGGCGAGAAGATCGACCAGGGCACCGACTTCGCCAAGGACCAGCTCGACAACCTCGACGGTCAGGACGACGACATCCAGTAGCCGACCCTCGAGCCGACGACGCCGAGCGGCCGCAGGCATCACGCCGGCGGCCGCTCGTTCGTTTTACGCCGGGACGTTCCACTTCTGCGGGTCGAGACCGTTGCAGTCGTAGATCTGCAGATCGGTCCCGTCCGCCGTCGCGCCACCGGGGCTGTCCAGGCAGCGTCCTGACTGAGGATTCAGCAACGATCCGTTCGGTTGCGGCTGCCAGATCTGGCCGCCGGCGGGTCCGCAGTCCCACAGCTGGACCTTGCTGAAGTTCGCCGTACCGTTGCCGACGATGTCCAGGCACTTGCCGAACGACTGGATCCTGCCGTCGGGCATCCGCGTCCACTGCTGTCCTGGTACGCCGCTACACGTCCACAACTGGACGAGATTGCCGTTGACCGCGGTGTTGGTGTCCACGTCGACGCACTTCCCGGCCGCTGCCGGTCCGGTGATCGCGCCGGTCGCTCCACCGATGACACCAGTGCCGAACCGCACCTGGCACTGGTTGCCGGTGCCGAGCCACGTCGCCGCAAGGTAGAGGAACGACGTACCGTTCGCGGACGGGATGATCGGCGAGCTGTACCCCGGGCAGCCAGGGGCACCAGGGCCGTAGCTGCCGGTGGGGTTGACGTTGACGGGCGCCTCGAGCTCGGTCCAGCTACCGCTGCCCAGCGACTTGTTCGCGAACACGACCGATCCCGACTCCGCCATCACCGCCTTGTTGCCTGTCGGTCCGGTGACGACGCGCTGCCCGGAGAGCAACAGCGTGCCGTTGGGTCCACCACCAGGCACCCAGGCGATGTACGGCGTATGGAGTAGATGGCGACCATCGCTCGTCTGGGCCAGCGTGCCGGGACTGTTGGTCGGTGCCCAGTTGAGACCGTCGGGACTGGTCTTGATGTATACCTCGCAGGCATGGTCCGCGTTGGTCGCGTCGCGGCACATCTCGTACGTCATCATGAACTGCCCGTTCGGCAGCGTGGTGATGATCGACATACCTGGCCGGGCCAGATTGTCGCTCGGGAACGCGACGTCCGGAGTGATGGTGCCGCTCCAGCTCACGCCGCCGTTGGTCGAGGTGTAGTGCCCGATGATCTGGTTGTTGGTCGGCGACCCGGCCGGCCGTTCGTCGGAGATGAAGCACGCCAGCGTGTTGTTCGGCGCGAGTAGGAACCACGGTTCCCAGATGCCGTGACCGATGGTGTTCGGCAACCCGCTCGTCTGCGTGCAGTTCGACAGGTACTGCCAGCTCGCGCCGTGGTCGGTGCTCTTGAATACCTCGATCTTCTGCGCGGTGAAGTTGCCCTCGTCCCACGCCGTACCGGCGGCGAGCAGGTCGCCCTGGTTCAGCCCGTTCGCGGTCCGCGGCACCTCGTAGATGACCGGCGCGCCGAGATCCCAGCCGGGTGTGTTGGAGCTGATCGTGCTGATCGGCGTCGCGCCGAAGCTGGCTCCGCCGTTGGTACTGCGGAAGATCGGGAACGTACTCGGGCCGGATTCGTTGCGGCGGGCAAACGTCGCCAGCACGGTCCCGCCGCCGCTCCCGTCGTGGTCGAGCCGGATCGCCCGCGGATAGCTGGCGTCGGCGTTCGGATAGGTGGACAGGTTGGGGCTGTAGAGCACCTGCCCCGGCGGCGCCGCGGTCGCGGGCAAGGCCACGAGACTCGCGGCGATGATGCCCACGGCAAGCAACAACCTACGGACGGACATGAAACCTCCTCTGATAGGCGGATCGAGCGAAGGTGTCCCCGTGAACTCAGGCGATGTCGACAAAACTCCTCGCGACGACAGCGCCATCCGGGTCGGTGACCCAGAGCTGGAGCCGGCCCAGTGTCGTCACCGCGATCTGGACCGGATCGGTGACGGCAAAAGGCTTGGCTTCGATCGGCGTGGATCCCGTTGCCCAGTGCAACGTGCCGATCAACGGACCGCGGCCGTGATGGGAGATGCGGACCGGCACAGTCGCAGCGCCGACCAGATCGCGGCCAGGCGCCTCCGGCGTGATGTCGATGACCAGCGTGGTCTCAGCGTGGACGTCGGACGGCCGCGTGCCACCGAGGTCTTTGGTACGCCGGTCGTACGTGTAGATGCCGACCGTCTCGTGCTCGATGTCGTACAGCTCGGTGTAGATGTAGCCCGCGTTCCGGGCGTGCCGGCGCAGCTCCTGCGTCTGCCAGCGCAGATGCCAGCCACGCTCCACGCTGGTCGACCCACCGCCGTACTCACCGTTGAGTTGGATCAGCTCCGAACCATCGAACCCAGGGGCCGCAATCGCCTTGTCCGCAACGAAGTCCGGGCCCAGCCGCACCGGGAAACTGCCGTCCGCAGTGTTCACCAGCCGGTCGACGACCGCGGCCCACGACGCCACGTCATCGTCGTAGTAGTGCCAGTCGACCAGATCGGTCTCGACGTGCGCCCAGCCCGAGTTGTCCACGACCGGCCGCGTCGGGTCCGCATCACGGACGATCCGATACGCACGTCGTACGGCGTCCTGTTTCGCCGGATCACCGGGGACGTCCCAGTCGAGTCCCCACTCCTCGTTGTACGCACCCCAGATCACGATGCTCGGATGGTTGCCGTCGCGCCCGACCATCCCGGCCGTCACCTCTTCGAAGGCGGCAACGGCCTCGTCGGTGAAGCGACCGGTCGACGGAGGCTCGGCCCAGACCAGCATGCCGAGCTGGTCGGCCCAGTACAGCCAGCGCGGATCCTCGAGCTTCAGGTGCTTCCGGACCAGGTTGAACCCGGCCTCGCGCGCCAGCACGATGTCCCGCTTCAGCGCGTCGTCGGTCGGTGCGGTGTGACCACCGGTCGGCCAGAAGCCCTGGTCCAGGACACCACGCACGTACGTCGGTACGCCGTTAAGCAACAGGTTGTTGCCCTGCCACTCGATCCGGCGCAGCCCGGTGTACCCACGGACCGTGTCCTCGCCGGCGGTGACCACGACGTCGTACAAGTGCGGATCCTCCGGGCTCCACAGCCGCGGCTCCGGGATCGACAGCGTGACCGGGCCGGACAGCTCGTCGTACTCGCGTACGACGACGCCCGGGATCTCGATCCGGATCGGCGAAGGGCCCGTCACGGCGACCTCGATGCCGTCGAGCTCGGGTGTCGGGCGGAGGGACAGGTGGGAGATGTACGACGCCGGACGCGGCTCGAGCCAGACGGTCTGCCAGATCCCGCTCGACGGGGTGAACGCGCAGCCGTCGTAGTCGTCGGCCGGCATACTCCGCTGCTTGCCGTGCGGGATGAACCGCTTGTCCACCGGCGCCTGCACGCGGACGACGAGCGTCCCGGTGCCATCGGAGTCGAGCAGGTCGGTGATGTCGGCCTCGAAGGGCAGGTAACCACCTTCATGCTCGGTCGCCAGCTGACCGTTGACCCACACGGTGGCGTGATGGTGCACGGCACCGAAGTGCAGGATCGTCCTTTGGCCGGCCCACTCCGCCGGACGCTCGATCCGCCGGCGGTACCAGGCGGTGGGCAGCCAATGCCTGGTCACGCCGGAGGCGGGGTGTTCCCACGGGAACGGGACGACGATGGTCGCCGGGCCGGCATCGCCCGTCGAACCGTCGCCGGACGGCCAACCGTCGGCCGCCTGCCAACTGGCGGTGCGTCCCTCGTCCTCCATATCGGGGGCGAAGTCCCACTCGCCGTTGAGGTTCAGCCACTTCGCCGAGCGGTCGAAGTGCGGACGAGGGTATTCGGGACGTGGTGTGTTCACGGTTGTTCTCTCCAGGTTCTTCCCCACCCCGAGCGGAGCGAGGGGGGTCTCTCAGCCCTTGAGGCTGCCGGCCATGACGCCCTTGATCAGGTGACGTTGCAGGACGATGAAGACGATCAGCACCGGGATCGCGGCAATGGTGCTGGCGGCAAGCAGTTGGCCCCAGACGCTGGTCCAGTCGGCGCCGAGCTGACCCGAGCGGATGTTCTGCGCCAGCGCCGACAGCATCACCTGCAGGGTCTGGTGCTGCTCGTCGTTCACCGCCACGACGGGCCAGACGAAGTCGTTGTAGATGTTGATGAAGGTCAGTACGCCGAGTGCCGCTAGGCCCGGCCGGATCACCGGCAGCACGATGCTCGCGAAGATCCGCAGCTCACCGGCACCGTCGACCCGGCCGGCGTCGAGCAGTTCGTCCGGGATGGACATGATCACCTGGCGCATCCAGAACACCCCGAAGGCATCGATCGCGCCGGGCAGGATGAGCGCCTGGAACGTGCTGACCCAGCCGAGCTGACTCATCTCCAGCAGCAGCGGGATGAGCAGCACGAGAGTCGGCAGCATCAGCGTGGTCAGCACGGTCCCGAACAGCAGCCGCTTACCGGGGAAGTCGTACTTCGCGAACGCGAACCCGGCCATCGGGCAGAAGACCATCGTCAGCGCGCCCTTGATCAAGACGACGATCGCGGTGTTCCGGAAGCCGGTCTCGATCGGGATCGTGTCCAGCATCGCCCGGAAGTTGTGCAACGTCAGCTGCCCCGGATCGAAGCTGAACGGCCGCGCGATGATGTCCCCACCGGGCTTGAGCGACGACACCATCATCCACAGCAGCGGCGCCAAGCTGACGACACCGGCAATGGTGAGCAGTCCGTAGCGCCCAACAACGCCGAGCTTCATCCGTCCTCCTTCGAACGCAGTAGCCGGATGGAGGCGAGGGACAGCGCCAGCACCATCACCACGAGCAGCATCGAGTTCGCCGCACCGAGTCCGAGATCGGAGTTGGTGATGTGCTTGTACAGATAGAGCCCGGCGGTCCGGGTGCCGTTGAAGGGTCCGCCACCCGTCACGACGTACGGTTCGGCGAACAACTGGAACACGGTCAGCGTCCCGATCACCACGACGAAGCTCAACGTCCGGGTGACCAGCGGAACCGTGATCGACCAGAACTGATGCCACGCGCCGGCGCCGTCGATCCGCGCGGCCTCGTAGACCTCCGAGGGGATTGTCGACAATCCTGCCATCAACAATATGACGGCGTACCCGGTCGTCCGCCACAGCACCAACAGCGCAACGGTCACCTTCGCCCACACCGAGGTTGTCAACCATCCGATCGCAGGCAATCCGAGTGAGGTCAGGCCGTGGTTGACCGCGCCGAAGTCCTTGTCGAACAAGATGATCCAGACCTGCGCCATCGCCACCAGCGGCGTCACGAACGGCGCGATCAGCGCGGCGCTGAACAGCCCGCGAAACCTTGCCTTGCGCAACGCGACCGCAATCGTCAACGCCAGCAGAACCTGCGCCGGTACGACGAGCAGCCACAGGGCACCCGACGTGGCCATCGACTGCCAGAAGTCCGGACTCGCCAGCAGGAACCGGTAGTTCGCGAACCCGATGAACTCCAGCACCCCGGCGCCGTGCCAGTTGGTGAAACTCAACTGGAGCGCGAAGAAGATCGGATAGGCGCTGAACGCCGCGAAGACGAGGACGAACGGTGCGACGAACAGGTACGGTGCGGCCTTGACCCGGCGGCGACGTCGTACCGGAGACGCCTCCCGCCGAGTCTGGGCCGCTTCGGTGACGGTCACCATCAACTGGGCCCCATCAGGTTCTTCTGGATCTGGGTCGCGGACGTCTTGAGCACCTCGTCCGGGCTCAGCTGCCCGGCGAGCAACTTCTGCACGTTGACCCCGAAGTAGTCGACGGCCTTGCCCCACCAGGTCGGGATCGTGTACCCGCCGGGGACCTGCTTACCGGCCTCGACCGCCACCTTCCACAAATCCTGGCCGCCGAGCGCGTCGATCGACTTGAACAGCGGAGTGTTCGGATCCAGCGCCGGCAGGTACGACGGGATCGACGTGTTCAGCCCACCCGGGTACACGTCGTTCGGCCCGTAGACCGCCGTGTATCCCTCCTTGCTGAAGACGAGATGCTCGTACAGCCGCCAGGCCAGCTCCGGGTTCTTCGACTTGGCCGGAATGACGAACGACGAACCGCCCATCACACCAGCCCGCGGACCACCCGCCTGCCAGGCGGGCAGCGCCATCGCCCGCCACTTGCCTTTGCTTGCCTTCAGCAACTGCTGCGGCGCGAACACGAACCACTGCGCCCACGGCACGAACACCTGGGTGCCGTTGTCCTGGGTCTGCAGATCGGTCGGCTGGGTGTACTTCGCCAGCGTCCCCAGCCCTTCGGAGCGGACCGTGTCCAGCCAGGTCAGCGTCTTGCGGTACGGATCGGAATCGATCGCGAGTTTGCCCTGGGCATCGACCATCGCGCCGCCCTGCTGGTTGGCGAACATGTCGATCCACAACTGAGCCAGGAACTGGTCGTTCTCCAGATGGATCGGCCGGGCCTTCGGGAACTTCTCCCGGACCGTCCTGGCCGCACCGAGCAGAGCGTCGTACGTCGTGAGACTTGCAGGGTCGACGCCGGCCTGGGTGACGATGTCCTCGCGGTAGAACAGCAGACCGGGGTCGAGGTCCCACGGGACCGCGACGACCTTGCTGTCGACGGTGACCACGCCCAGCTTGTACGGCGCGATGTCCGGCTTGTACTGCTCGATCAGCTGACTCAGGTCGTGCAGGTGCGGCGCGACACCGGTCAGCAGGGCGTCGTCGTAGAAGGCGCCGTCGGGGACACCGGCGCCGCTGATCAGCGTGGCCGGGAGTTTGGCGTTGATGTCGACGGCGACGTGGTTGACCTTCACCTGCGGGTACTTCGCGGTGAACGTCGCGATCGCCTTGTCGAACACCTTGTACAGGTCGCCGGTGCGGTCCCAGATGGTGATCTCACCGGACGGCGGCGTGGTCGCACTGGTGGTGGGCAGCGGGGTGCTGCCGGTGGTGTTGCCCGGTGCGCAGGCGCCGAGACCGCCGGCCACCAGGGCGGCACCAGCGCCCCGGAGCACGGTACGGCGGGAGACAGGGGCTGAAAAGGGATGGGCCATGTCGCGTCCTCATGACTTTTGCCGTGGCTTGCAACGTTGCAATCGATGCTGGGAACGCTAAGCTTGCAACGTTGCAAGTGTCAAGAGTTCGCCGACCGGGAAGAGGTACCCAGTGCCCGCCACACTGCGTGAAGTCGCCGAACGCGCCGGCGTCTCGGTCCGGACCGTGTCGAATGTCGTCAACGACTTCCCTCAGGTCGCGCCGGAGACGCGGGCCAAGGTGCAACGGGCGCTCGACGAGCTCGGGTACCAGCCGAACGCGGTCGCCCGCACGCTGCGACGCGGGCGGTCCGGCCTGATCGCCCTGGTCCTCCCAGAGCTCGACGTGCCGTACTTCGCCGAGCTGACCCGGGCCGTCATCGAGCAGGCCGCGGCCGCCGGCTACACGGTGGTGGTGGACCAGACCGACGGCGACCCGGTGCGCGAACGCGAACTGGTGATGCGCGGCAGTCGGGCGGCGATGTTCGACGGGCTGATCTTCAACCCACTCGCACTCGGCGACGCCGACCTGCGCGACCGACCGTCGTCCACTCCCGTGGTGCTGCTCGGCGAGCGCGTGGTCCAGGGCGGGCTCGACCACATCATGGTCGACAACGTCGGTGCGGCGGAGCTCGCCACCCGGCACCTGATCGAGCTCGGCCGGCAGCGGATCGCCGCGATCGGCGATCAGTCCGACGAGAGCCGCCGTACTGGCCGACTGCGAACCGAGGGCTATCAGAACGCCTTGCGCGCAGCCGGTCTGGAGATTGTCCCGGAGCTGATCCGCCCGACCGAGTTCTTCCACCG
This sequence comes from Kribbella sp. CCNWLW201, assembly GCF_037203805.1. Classification (NCBI taxonomy): domain Bacteria; kingdom Bacillati; phylum Actinomycetota; class Actinomycetes; order Propionibacteriales; family Kribbellaceae; genus Kribbella; species Kribbella sp. CCNWLW201. Next base: position 1,700,823 of record NZ_JBBCBQ010000001.1, read on the forward strand.
GGCCGACGGCGCTGCAGCGATGGCCGACCTGCTCGCCTTGCCCGAACCGCCGGACGCCGTGTTCTGCTACAACGACCTGCTTGCGCTGGGCGCCTTGCGCACAATCCTCAGCCGCGGCCTCCGCGTCCCCGAGGACATCGCCCTCGTCGGGTTCGACGACATCGAGGACGGCCGCTACAGCACCCCGAGTCTGACCACGATCCGCCCGGACAAGACGCAGATCGCGAAGCACGCCGTCCAGCTCCTGCTCAACCGCCTCGACGGCGACCAGTCCCCACCCGCCGAGCTCCCGGCCGACTACGACCTCGCGATCCGCGAGAGTACGACGGGAAAGCCGACGCACTGAGCGTCGAAACTATCGGAAATCCTCTCCGGTCTTCACAGCGGTGACCGAAGGCTATACCTTGCCGGAAACGCGAATGTTATGCGCGTAGATCGACGCAAATGTCGACCTGATCCCGATAGTTTCGCCCGCTTCGGAGGAATCATGACCGACTCACGCACCGGCCTTGCCCGCCGGACCCTGCTCAAAGCCGGCCTGGCCACAGCAGCCGCCGCCGTCGGCGCGGCGGGCTGCGACGGGAGCGGATCGGCCGGAGACGCCGGCGATCTGGCCGACGTGTCGAAGGGAGCCATGACCGACTTCAAGGCCGGTCAGCCGTTCACCGCCACCGAGGACCTCACCTTCACGACGTACTTCCCCGAGTGGCCGGAAGTGCCGTACCGCAAGGACTGGATGGTGTGGCAGGAGCTCACCAAGCGCACCCGGGTGAAACTGCAGGCGACCGTCGTACCGCTGAGCGACTACATCAGCAAGCGCAGCCTGCAGATCAGCGCCGGCGACGCACCGATGCTGATCCCGCTCACGTACGTCGGCGAAGAGAGCTCACTCACCTCGTCGGGTGCCATCCTGCCGGTGAGCGACTACGTGCACCTGATGCCCAACTTCCGGGCCCGGGTCGAGGAGTACGGGCTGCAGGCCGATCTCGACCGGATGCGGCAGGAGGACGGCCGCTACTACCTGCTGCCGGGGATGTTCCAGGATCGCAACCCGGACTTCACACTGACGATCAGGGCCGACAAGTTCGAGCAGGCGGGGATCGCCGTACCGCAGACCTGGGACGAGGTCCGGACGGCGCTGCGGGGACTGAAGGAGAAGTTCCCCGGTGTGCATCCGTTCTCGGACAACTACCAGGGCAACTCCACGCTGAACTTCGCGGCGGTGTCGTTCGGGACGCGGGCGGGCTGGGGATTCGGCAACGGCATGGTCTACGACCCGGCCGCGGACAAGTTCGTCTACGGCCCGTCGACGTCACAGCACAAGGACCTGGTCACGTACTTCAACAGCTTGATCGCCGAAGGCCTGATGGATCCGGAGTCCTACACGCAGGCGACCGAGCTGGCCGAGCGGAAGTTCGTCACCGGCAAGTCGCTGGTCACGAACGGGAACTCCGGCAATATCCCGCTCTGGCGGCGCCAAATGGATCAGTTGCTCGGCCCCGGCAAGTACAAGATCGCCAAGATCGTGCAGCCGGCCGGCCCCGCGGGTGCGTTGATGGGCGGCGGGCGGCTGTGGCACGGCTTCATGATCAGCGCCGCGGCCCGCAAGAATCCGAACTTCGTCGCCATGCTGCAGTTCATCGACTGGCTCTGCTACGACAAGTCCGCGAAGGAGTTCGTCAAGTGGGGCGTCGAGGGCGTCACCTACACGAAGGATGCCGCAGGCAAGCGAAAGCTTGCCGACGGCATCAGCTACCTGAGCCTCAACCCCGGCGCGAAGAAGGACCTGGAGCGCGACTACGGGTTCGCTCTGAACATCCTGCAGGACGGCCTGACGACCGATCTGGAACGCTCGATGCAATCGGACGAGGAAGTGGCGTTCCAGAAGGCCACTCTCACCACCCGCAAGCCGGTGCCCGAGAGTCCCCCCGCTCCACTCTCGGACGCCGAACGTGAACAGGTCACCCTGCTCACGACCCCACTCAAGGACACCGTCGACCGCCGTACCCTCGAGTTCATCCTCGGCCGCAAGCCCCTGACGGAATGGGATGCCTTCCAGCAGGAGCTCGAGGCCAAGGGGTCGAAACGCTATCTGGACCTCGTCAACACCGCCCGCCAGCGCTACAAGGACAAGCACGGCTGAGCGGGGCCTACGGCACTGGGTCAGCAGGCGCCGCGCTTGGCGTAGCCGATCCAGAATTCGCCGTTGGAGTTGACGTTGGCGTTGGTCCCCAGGTCGCCGAGGTTGTTGGCTCCCTCCAGGCGGGTGCCGGCGATCTGGACGTACGGGCGGGCAGGCGGGTTGCCCGGCCGACCGGCATGGAACGTCGCGCTGGCCCCGGCGGTGTAGGTGCCCGAGTGCCAGCAGGCGCGGCCGGTCGAGATCACCCGCAGGACGAGATCGCCGTTCGGCTGCATCCGAACGAGATAGTTGCCCTTGCAGATCGCCTCGCCCGAGTTCAACGAGCGCCGTTCGTTGAAGTTGGCACCGATACAGCCGGCCGCCTGCGGTGCGGCCGAGTCGTGCTTTTCGGCAGCAAATGCCGGCGCCGCCACGGTGGACAGCGCAACGATCGCGGCACTGGTCATTGCCGTCGTGAGAACACGCATGAGGATCCCCCGATCCGTTGGTTTGCAGGGCCGCCCCGATGGCCGCCCTGCCCTACTCCAACGACACTAGGAGGACCCGCTTTCAATCCCCTTTCACTCCGCGGACAGGCGCTCAGGCGAGGTCGTTGGTGAAGTCGGCCGTGTTCCAGTGGGTGGGCTTCATGACGTAGACGAGGTCGGTGTCCGCGGCACCGGCCTCCTCCCATTCCTTGGCGTAGGCCCGGCCGCCTTCGTCGCCGAGGTAGCGAACGGCCAGCGGGAGCAGATCCTTCTCGGTGTCGGGACGCCGTACCTCGGAGAGCGGGCCCTCGACGGTCACGTAGCGGTACGGGAGAGCTTCGGACTGGACGACGAGGACGAAACGCTGTGCGGCCTCGAGGGCCACGCCTTTGCGGGACTTCGCGTTCATCATGATCGTGACGCCGGCGCCGGGGCGGTAGTCGTACCACACGGGCGCGCTGACCGGTGCCCGGTCGGGCCGGTCCGACGCGACGCTGAGGACGCCGACCCGGACCTCGGACAGGAATGCTTCGCGCTCGGCGACGGTCATGCGGTCTGGCATAGGAGTTCCCTTCATCGGGTTCATTTCTAGGTCAGTGACCCATAATAGGTCACTGACCTAGCGGGGTAGACTGCCTGTCCATGGGCACTTCGCTGAGCAACCGCGGCCAGGTCCGGCGCGACGCGTTGCTGGCGACGGCGCGTGAGCTGCTGGTCGAGGAGGGGTTCGATCAGTTCGTCCTGCGCCGGGTCGCGGCCAAGGCGGAGATGAAGCTCGGGAACCTGCAGTACTACTTCGCCACCCGCGACGACCTGCTCGAAGCGGTGATCCGGGCCGAGTTCGACCGCGACCTCGAGGCCGTGCGGCTGGCGACGACGGTCGAGTCGGCGGAGGGCCTGAAGACGGCCGCTCGCGCCCTCGTCCGGAACTGGACGACCGGCGCGGGCAGCGTGTTCGGCACGATGTCCCTGCTCGCCTACCACCACGAACGATTCCGCGAGCTCAACCGCGAGATCTACGAGACCTTCTACCGCGAGCTGAGCGTCCTGCTCCGCCGGGTCTCCCCCGGGTTGCGAGAGGCGGAGATCGCCGCCCGGGCCCGGCTGATCACGTCCGTCCTGGATGGCGTCGCGATGCAGATCCACGCCGGCGCGACCGGCCGCCGCGAGCTGACCAACCGCGCTGCCGATCTCGTCGTGACCATCGCCAACGGGTGACAGCCACGGGTCAGGCTACGGATCGAGCACCCCACCCCGAGGTCGAGCCATGTAGCGTCGGCCCATGGATCTTCCCTTCTTGCGGCAGGCAGTCGAGTTGGCGCGGGTGAATGGCGCCGAGGGGCAGTTGCCGTTCGGTGCGGTGATCGCGAACGGTGGCGACGTCGTCGCGACCGGAGTAAACACGGCCCTGGCGGACAACGACCCCACGGCACATGGCGAGGTGGTCGCCGTACGGGCTGCCTGCCGGGAGCTCGGGACTATCAGCCTGGCCGGTACGACGCTCTACTCGAGCTGTGAGCCGTGTCCGATCTGCCACACGGTCGCGATCGCGGCCGAGGTCGACCGGATCGTCTACGCGGCCCCGAAGGAGTGGGTGCCGGATCTCGGTACGCCGTTCGCACCCGTGCTGATCGACATCCAGGCGGCCGCCCGCCGGCTCGATCCCGGCCGGATCGAGCAGATCTCGTTGCCCGAGGCCCGGGAGCCGTTCGCCGTCTTCTTGGAGGCCAAGCGGTGAAGTTCGGGCTGAACCTGCTCAACTACGGCCCGGGCACCACGCCGGAATCGTTGCTCGGCTGGGCACGGTTCGCCGAGGAGTCCGGGTTCGCGCTGGTGATGATCTCCGACCACATCGCCCTCGCTCCCGAGGTGCAGGCGTTGTACCCGGCCCCGTTCTACGACCCGTTCACCACGATCACCTGGCTCGCCGCGCACACCACGCGACTCGAACTCGGTACGTCGGTCACGGTCCTCCCCTACCGGCATCCGTTGCAGACCGCCCGCGTCGGCGCGAACCTCGCCCAGTTCAGCAGCGGCCGGTTCGTGCTCGGCGTCGGGTCGGGCTGGTCCGAGCAGGAGTACGCCGCCCTTGGCGTACCGTTCGAGCGCCGCGGCGCCATCACCGACGAGTACCTGGCCGCAATCGTCGATGCCTGGAGCAACGACATCGCCTCGTCTCCCGGACCGCATGCGCCGTACGACGAAATCCACACCGGACCACGGCCGGACCGATGCCCGCCGGTGTGGGTCGGCGGGGCAGGCCGGGCCGCGATCCGGCGGGCGATCCGGCACGGTGACGCCTGGCACCCGATCAACCCGCATCCACACTGGCTGCGATCCCGAGGCATGCCGATGCTCCAGGCCGCGGCAGCCGACGCGGGTGTCGCCGTACCGGCGCTTTGTCCACGGATCCGGGCGCATCCGACGACGCAGTTGGCCGACGACGACCGGGTACTCGGCGAGGGTTCGCTCGACCAGATCCGCGCGGACCTGGCCGGCCTCGCGGAGCTCGGCGCGGAGTACGTCGTACTGGACACCTACATCAGCCCGGACGTACGCCGTACCGCCGAAGAGGACTGGCGCATCCTCGAACAGGTCGCGGCCCTCAAGCCCTAGTTGGCGCCGTCGAGGTAGCCGATCTCTGGGTGCCAGCGTTGGCCGGCGTGCCGGTTGAGGGCGGCGACGAGGTCGGCGTGCTGCTGCTCGGTCAGTGGGCCGAGGACGCAGAGCGGGATGCTGCCGTCCTCGCGGACAGCGGTGGACTGGGAGTGGATCCAGCCGGCCGGGCGGAAGCGGCCCGTGTACGGCGCGTCGTTCGTGAGCCGGATGTGCAGACCGGATTCCCGGTTGAGCATCTTCGCCCGGATCTCCTCCAGCGTGACCATCTTGATGTGGTTCCAGCCGAACGTACGACGACCGGACGGCCCGGTCGACGCGGTCGCACCACGCGCATCGGCCGTCGTGATCCCTTCGGGGCCGATCCGGAGCGACCACGGCTCGGTCGCCTGCGGCCGGCGACCAGCTCTGGTGACCGCCAGGGCGAGGATCAGGGTGGCTGGAATGCCGATGATGGAGGCCGTTCTCCCGGGTGCGTCGGCGTACAGCAGGAAGCGGATCCAGCCGTCCAGTTGCCAGTCGACGCTCCCGTAGATCGACGGCATGACGTACGACAGGACGACGAAGAACGCAAAGAGCAGCCAGCAGAACCAGACCGCCACGGTCCACCACGGTGAGCGGCGGCCGGACCGCGCCTGGTCGCCCCACGCGATCTCGAACGAGCTGTCGTTCTGCGGCAACCGGACTGTCGGCGGCTGGAAGTCGGGGCCTTTGGCAACAACAGTCGGGGCGTTGGAGAGGTCCAGGACGTCGAGAGCCGCGCGCAGGCGGGCGATGCGGTCGTGGACCTCAGCTGCCTTCTGCGGACGTTGGTCCGGGTCGCGTTGCAAGAGTTCGTCGACCAACTGCACCACCGCCGGCGGGAGGTCGGAGCGGAGGGAGGACACCGACGGAGCCTGCTCGGTCATCTTGCGTTGGACGACCGCGAAGCCGTTGTTTCCGGTGAACGGTGGCTGGGCGGTGAGCAAGGTGAACAGCACACCACCCAACGCGTAGAGGTCGGAGCGCTCGTCACCGCGCTCGGTGCCGAATTGCTCGGGAGCGCCGTACTCCGGGGTGCCCGCGGTCGGGAGGTCGGCCGAACGCGCGACCGTGAAGGTGGTCTGCACGAACCCGGCGATGCCGAAGTCGACGACCTTCACCCGATCGTCCGCGGTGAGCATCACGTTGAGCGGCTTGATGTCGTAATGGATGACGTGCGCCTTGTGGGCGGCGACCAGCGCGGCACAGATCTCCTGTGCGATCTCCAGCGCGCGGCCGGGCGGCAGCGGGCCGTTCACACGGGTGTACGCGGCGAGCGTCGTACCCTCGACTCGCTCCATCACCAGGTAGAGGTGGTCCTTGTCGAGGCCGCGGTCGTGCAGGGCGACCACGTTCGGGTGGTTGATCTGCGCGGCGGCGACGGCCTCACGGTCGAAGCGCTGTGCGAGGTCGGGTGAGACTGCGTCGTCCAGGGCCAGGAACTTGACGGCCACGTCCCGGCGGAGCTCGCGGTCCCGGCAGGTCCAGACCTCACCCATACCACCCCGGCCGAGCCGCTCGACCAGTTCGTAACGTCCCGCGATCAACTCCCCACGATGCACACCTCAGGCTATCCGGTCTTCACCTGCCGAGGTTGCCGACGCACAATCGAAAGAGGGGGAAGGAGCCGTCATGTGGGAGCCGGATGGGTGGGATGCGCGGGTGCGGCTCGGGGTGCTGACGCCGCATGGAGATGTCGGGCCTGAGTCGGAACTGCAGGCGATGGCTCCGGACGGTGTTCGGGTGCATGCGACGCGGGTTCCGTTCGGCGGGATCAGGAGCGGCGGGGTGATGGATCCGACGATCCCGCTGGCACCGGTGAAGGCGTTCGTCGAGCCGCCATACATCGACGAGGCCGTGTCGCTGCTGGCGGCGGCGCCACTGGGTGCGATCGGGATCGGGTTCACGAGTTCGGCGTACGTCGTGGGGGCTTCCGGCGAGCAGAAGGTGCTTGATCGGCTCATGCAACACAGCGCGGGGATCCCGGTCGTGGCGACCTGCGCGTCGGCGGTGGCTGGGTTCCAGAGGATGAATGCGCAGAGGATCGCGGTCTTCGATCCGCCGTGGTTCGATGCCGAACTCAACCGCCTTGGCGCTGAGTACTTCCGGTCTCAGGGGCTCGATGTGGTCGCCCACGGGGCGTGTGGGCTGCCGAGCAACCAGCGGAGCATCAACCCGCCCGAGCTGCACGCCTGGATCATCAAACACACACCCGACGAGGCAGAAGCCGTCTTCATCGGCGGCAACGGCTTCCGCAGCGTCGGCATCATCTCCGCCCTGGAACAGGACCTCGGTCGGCCGGTCCTCACCGCCAACTCCGCCCTCCTGTGGGGTCTCCTGCAGGCGGCCGGCACGGCTGCAAGACCCACCAACTACGGTGAGCTCTTCACCCTCGTCTGAAGCCCTCGCAGCGAGCTCCGCGCGCTCCTTTCGTCGCGTGCGACGCCTGCAGCCCTCACCCTTTTGCGCTCGCGGTGCTCGCGAGTTGAATGCAGGTGGTCACGAGGCTGGCTGGATGCGGAGCGGACTGGATTCGCTCATGCACCTGTCGCGCTGCTTACTGAGGGTGCGGCGTGGCGGCGGTAGAGCCACAGCGACCAGACATAGCCGGCGATGGCGATGGCGATGCACCATCCGGTGGCCCACGCCGCGGCGGTGGTCTCGGGCGTGCCGGCGAGGAGGCCGCGGATGGTGTTGATGATGGGGGTGAAGGGTTGGTGTTCGGCGAATCCCCGCAGCCAGCCGGGGAGGGAATCGGTGGGAACGAATCCGCCGCTGAGCAAGGGAAGGAGCATCAGCACCAAGGGCAGGTTGCTGGCGGTGTCGGGTCGTTTGGCGAAGAGCCCGAACGCGACGGCCAACCAGGAGAGGGTGAAGCCGACGAGGAGGACGAGTCCTGCGAACCCGAGCCAGTGCAGCGGCTCGGCCTGGGGTCGGTAGCCGAGCAAGACTGTGAGCGCCAGCAGCACGGCGATGGCGAAGGCGATCAGGATCGTGCCTCCCGCGACGTGGCCGGCGAGGACGGAGCCGCGGGAGATGGCCATGGTGCGGAAGCGAGCGATGATGCCTGTGGTCATGTCCATCGAGACCCAGACGGCGATCATCTGCATCGCCGAGGCCGCGGTCGTCAGGAGAATCCCGGGTGTGATGTACCCGAGGTACTGGTCGCGGGTACCACCGGCGGCGATGCCGGCACCGAGGGTTGCGCCGAGGACATAGACGAACAGCAGCAGCATGATCAGCGGAACCGCGATGATCATGAGGGTTCCGCTGGGGGCGCGGAGGTGGTGCAGGATGTTGCGGTGCAGCATCGTCATGGTGTCGCTGAACGGCTGCGGGCGCGCGGTTCCGTGGAGTCGTGCGGTGCTCATCGTGCGGCCTCCTTGGCCCAGGTCGTGGGGGTCTGGGTGCTGTCGGTGGTGGCAGTGCCAGTGAGGGCGAAGAAGACGTCGTCGAGGTCTGGGGTGACGATTCGCAGGTTTGTGACAGAGACCCGGGAGGAGTCGAGGCGGACGAGGAGGTCTCGGACCGCATTCGCGTCCGTGCCCTCGCTGACGCGCAGGCTCAGCGCGTCACGATCCACCGTTGCCGCGGGGAAGAGCCGCGCGGCGGTGTCGAACGCTTCCGGGGTGGCGACATCGACCACGATGTGGCCCTCGCCGACCCGGCTCTTCAGCTCGGCGGGGGTGCCGTCGGCGACGATGCGACCCTCGTTGAGGACGGCGACTCGGGCGGCGAGCTCGTCGGCTTCTTCGAGGTATTGGGTGGTGAGGAAGATCGTCGTGCCCTGTGCGGCGAGGCCGCGCACGATGTCCCACATGACGGCGCGTCCGCGCGGGTCGACGCCGGTGGTCGGCTCGTCGAGGAACACGATGGCCGGGTCCAGCATCAGGGACATGGCCAGGTCAAGGCGGCGACGCATCCCGCCGGAGTAGAGAGCCGTCACCGTCTTCGCCGACTCGCCGAGGTCGAACTGCTCGATGAGTTCCGCGCTGCGAGCCTTGGCACGCTTGGTGTCGAGGTGCGCGAGGCTGGCCATCATCCGCAGGTTCTCCTCACCGGTGAGCATCCCGTCGACAGCCGCGAACTGCCCGGTGACACCGATGGACGCGCGCACCGCATGGGAGGCGGTGACCACATCGTGACCCGCGACGCGCACGATCCCGGCGTCTGGGGTGAGCAGGGTGGTGAGGATGTTGATCGCGGTCGTCTTGCCGGCGCCGTTCGCGCCGAGCAGGGCGAACACGATCCCGGACGGGATGTCCAGATCGATGCCGCGCAGGACGTGCTTGTCCTTGAACGACTTGTGAAGCCCGGCGATCTCGACCGCCGGGGTATGACTTTCGGGCATGGGGGCTCCTCGCGAATGAAGGTGGAGTAGAGGTGAAAAGCCGCGCTACTGAGAACCGCGCGGAGTGTTTTGGGCGTGCGGCATCGCATCGACGTCACCAGGACTGTTTCAGGGCGTGCTCGACCCTGGCATCGCGCTTGTTCGGGTGCGCGGTGTGAAAGTGGCGCTCGCGTCCCGCCGGGCTATCTGGCGGGGAAGGGCGCTATCGGGTGCTCTCCGGAATCAGGTGCCCGGCACCTCCTCTGAGGAGGACGCGTGCAAGCCCGCGCGGTAGGCCAGCCACTCCTCCTTCAGCCTCGGCATCCGCTCGGCAAGGAAGTCATACAGCGACGCGAACTCCTCGAGCGCCTCGCGACGTCCGGAGCCGTCGTCGTCGGGCAACAGAGCGACGCCGCGGCGGAGGAGCGCCGCTGTCTCGAGGTAGCTCGCTGGGTCGTAGTCCTGCCCGGCGATCAAGCGATCCAACCGCGCGGAGACTCGATCGACGCGATCACCCCGCGCACGGGAACGTTCCACCAACCCGCGGCCCTCCAGGAGCACGACCGCCTGAGTGATCGCGCTGCGGCTGGCCAACAGCGCATCCGCCAACTCGTTCACTGACTGTGCGGCCGGCTGGCAAACGCCCAGATAGCCCAGCAGGCGACCGGCGACCGGCGGAGCGTTTGTCTCCCGCACGTAGAAACGCCCCACATGATCGGCGAAAGTCATCTGCTCATCGGTCGGCATAGCAGCAAGTTAGCACAGACGACTGTGATGACACAAAAAAGTGTCATCTGAGTTGCAGCTGTCTGCGCGGACTCACCGCGCTGTGCACCGGCCTCGCCAGATCTCTCACTCCGGACCCCGCCGAAGCCTTCCGGGCTACCGCTCAGGTGAGGTGGTCGAAGGACTCCGTGAGTTGGTGGGTGATCTCGGCGCGGTCGCTCATCCATCGGGGGGCTGGGATGTGCTCGAGGAGGACCAGGACGCGTTCGTAGATGCGGTGCAGCTCGTAGCGGGCGACGCCGAGGTAGAGGTCGTCTCCGGTCCAGGTGATGTCGCCGCCGGCAACGACGTACGAATCGAGTGTCTTTGGGCCGAACATGTGGGCGATGCGTCCGGCCTCGAGAGCGGCGCTGTCGGAGCGCACGCTGTCCCAGTCGATCAGTATCGGACCGCCCGACGTCATCAGCAGGTTGTGCGACTTGAAGTCGCCATGTGTCATCACCAGGTCCGGTGCGGTCTCGCAGACCTCCTCGATCCGTGCGGTCAGCTCGAGGATCCGCGGCAACCGTTCCCATGCCTGCTCCGACCACAGCTCACCCCGCCGCCACGCCTCGGTGAACCACTCCTCCCAGTCGGATCGCGGCTTGAGCGCCGTACGCCACCAATCCGGGAGACCGACCTGGTCCAGCGGCTGCAACTGGTGGACGCGAGCCATCGTCCGGCCGAGCCATTCGGTGATGTCGTCGTCGGGCCGCAGCGCGCGACTCTCGATCCACCGATTCACCCGGAACAGCCGGTCCTCGATCCGCGTCACCCAGCCGATGATCGGGTCGAGCGGCGGCACCGGCTCCGCCAGGTCGATCCCGGCCGACAACGCACGCTGCTCGAAAGGCATCGCCACCGCGAGCTGATCAAGCAGACCACCGGGCGCGAACTGACCACCGGTCGACGGCCAGTAGCCTTTCACGAAGTAGCTGCCCGAACCCGTCTCGAGCCGCCACGTGTCGGTATCACCGCGGCGCACGAGCACCAGCTCCCCGGCCGGCTCCCCGAGATCAAACGCGGCGGCTATCACTTCCGCGGTGGGCGTGTACACGAACGGTCTCCGTCGTCCGGGGACAGGAACACCAACCTAGCAAAGCAGATCAGGGCGTGTGGATCGACTTACGTGGACTCGCAGATGCAGAGCTGGAGCGGCGCATCCATGGCAAATGGTCGACCGGACCAGTCGCCGAAGCGGTCGACGAGCCGGAGGCCGCCGAGCGAGAGGAGCAGCGGCAGCTCCTGCGGGAAGATGCTCCTGATTTCGAGCGGTGCGACGACGAAGTCGGGCTCGGAGTCTGTCGAGAGGTGCCACGTCCCGCGGGTGACTTGCGCGGGCGCATCGTAGATCTCAGCGACATCGACGCTGACGTTGCCACGGTCAGGATCCATGAACGACAACGACTCCCGGGTGTGCCGCACGCCATCGGCATCGGCAAGGAGGCGCACGCTCGGGTTGAAGACATCGAAGACGAACCGTGCTCCAGGTGCCAGGTGTCGTCGAACCGACCGGAAGCAGCTCACCAGATCCTCCGCCTCCTGCAGATGCAGGAGGGAATTGGCTGTGATGAACACGAAGTCGAAGGTGCGGCCCAGATCGAAGGCCCGCATGTCGCCCTGCATCCATTCCACCGCTACACCGCGCTTACTCGCCTTACGCTGAGCCTCAGCCAGCATGTCTGACGAGACATCCAGGCCGACGCACGGATGTCCGTCGGACGCGATGGGGATCAGCTTGTGCCCGGTGCCGCACCCGAGTTCCAATACCCGCCCGCCTTGCCGCTTGACCTCGGCCCGGTAGAAGTCGACTGCGGCCCCGCCGCCCGGGAACATCAAGTCGTACAGCCTCGCGTGCGAGTAGAACTCTTCACTCATCAAGCGCCTCCTCCTTTCCGGCTTACCCGCAGTTGGCCGTGGCGGCGAGCGAGGTGGGCATGGATCTCGGCGTTGAGTTCCACGGTCTCGGGCAGGACCTGGAGGATTCGGCGGAAGACCTGGTCTCGGTCGGCGGACTGCAGCATCAGGTACGCCGAGACCGTCGAGAGTTGTCCGATGTACTCGTGGGCGCTCATCGTCAGGCGCCGTTCGATCACCACCTGCCGGACATCGGTGAACCACTCGGACTGCTGGAGCTCCGTGCCGGGCCATTGCATCGGGCGGTCCGCGGGTGTGCCGTCCGGCGACGGGACGCCGTCGTTCTCCAGGTACGGCGCACGTGCCGCGCGCACGGCCTCCTCGAGGGCCGGGTCGGCCAGCTGGATCGGTGCACCGAACGAGGCGAACACGCCACCCGGCTGGACGAGGCCGGCCATCCGGGCCCACCGGCCTTCAGGGTTGGTCCAATGGAGCGCGGCAGCCGAATACACCAGCTCGTACGACGAATCCAGCGTCAAGTCCTCGAAGGCGGCTTGCACGGTTGTGACGTTGGCCGGCAGGTGTTTGCGCATCTCCGCGAGCATGGCCGCGTCAGGCTCGGTCGCCGTGATCGCGATCCCTGCCTGCGCGAACAGACGCGTTGCCTTGCCTGTCCCGGCGCCGATCTCGAGGGCGGTCCGGATCGGCCCACCGGCGTACGCGATGACCAGCTCGAGCAGTTCCACGGGATACCCAGGCCGGAACCGTTCGTACGCCTCCGCCACCGCCCCGAAGCTCAACGCGCGCGCAACCATGCCGGCATCCTGGCACCTTCCACAGCCCAGCGCTTGCCATTTTCCCCCGCCGAAGAGCCGACGCGATGGGGGGTGAAGCAGTACATCGACAGGGCACGAGTCAAGTCACCGCGAGCGTGACCCATGACAAAGAGTGAGCCCTCGGCAACCAAGAGATCCGCTGGTCGACCTTCGGTTCATCCATTCCGGATCACCTCACCATTCCTCGGGGCGGCGGACGTAAGCTGCAAGTGGGGCTCGTGGGGAATTGCACGTATTTGCAGGGGGAACTGCACATGAGTGACGTCTGTGTGCCGCCGAGTAACCGGTCTGATCCGGAGAACCGGCCATGAGGGCGCTTCGGCGCATGCTGGTCTGGATCTCGGGTGCGTCGGCCGGTCTCGGGGCCGCGCTCGCGGCGACCCTGGCCGGCGAAGCCGAGATCGTCGACCTGTCCCGGCGCGGCGGAACGCCGGGAACACACCACGTGGCAGTCGACCTCGCCGACCCGGCCTCCTGGCCGGTCGTCGAGCTGGACTTCAACCGCCGGCTGGCCGAATTCGACGGCGACACGGTGGTCTTCATCCACAACGCCGCCACCCTGACGCCGTTGGGTCCGGCTGGCACGACCGACACTGCCGAGTACACGCGGAACGTGCTGCTCAATTCGGCCGCGGCGCAGATCCTCGGTCATGCGTTCCTGCGCGCGGTCGGCGACCGCGACGTCGAGAAGCACCTCATCATGCTGTCGTCGGGCGCCGGCCACACACCGCACGAAGGCGAGTCGAGCTACTGCGCCGGCAAGGCCGCGATCGACCAGTGGGTTCGCGCGGTAGGCCTGGAACAGCAACGCCGACAACGGGGATGCCGGGTCATCTCGGTCGCACCGGGTCCGATCGACACCGCGATGCAGGCCGAGCTCCGGGCGTGCAGTGACGAGGTGTTCCCCGAGGCCTACCGGTTCCGGGAACTGGACGCGCGCGGCGGTCTGGCGAAGCCTGAAGACGTCGCCCGGACGATCTGGTCGCTGCTCGACCGCCACGTCCCCAACGGCTCCGTCCTGCACGTCAAAGACCTCAGCTGACCTGTCGGCGACGACGACGGGTCGGGGCTCCTTGCAAGATCGGTACCTGGACCTCACTGGTGAGGCCGGGGAGGTCGACGGACAAAGCGGGGCGGTCGGCCGCCAGGACACGGAGGCCTGCCTCGCAGAGCAGGCTCAGCTTCGACTGCGGATCGTCACGCGGTCCGAGTACGGCGAGCGTCGGCACGATGACCGCCCCGACGCCGAGACCGCGTGCGGTTTCCAGCAGTACGTCGAAACCGGCCGGATCGGTCAACGCATCATCGGCGTGGACCGTGCCGAGGGTGTACCCCTGCAGCCGGGCGGCCTCCGCCAGCAACTGTTGCACCCGGCCGTTCTCGCTCTCGCGCAGCGAGCATTCCCTGTGCACGTAGCCCAGGGCGAGAGGCATCGGCCGGCCGATCATGGCGTTACTCGCACCGCGCGGGCCAGCCGGTGCACCTGACGACGCGTCGCCGGGTACAACTCGGTGAAGGTTCGGAACAGTGTCGAGTAGGCGGTCGCCGTCGACGGATCCGGCCTGACCGTGTGATCCAGCCGGGCCCAATCCGTGTCCGCCGGGACCAGACCGACCCCGATCGCCGCGAGCAAGGCATCGCCGTACGACGCTCCGATCGTCTGCGCCGGCACCTGCTGCTCGAGCCCGCACACGTCACTCACGATCTGCGTCCACAACCCGCCCTGCGTACCGCCGCCGACTGCGACGATCCGCGCCGGCTGCCCGGCCGCCTCCTCGAACGCACCGACGATCTGCCTTACCCCACAGGCGATTCCTTCGTACGCCGCTCGCAGTAGATGGCCACGTCCGTGCCGCAGAGTCAGTCCGGCGATCACGCCACGCGCCAGCGGATCGTAGATGGGCGTCCGCTCCCCGCTGAAGTACGGCAGCATCACCAGACCTTCGCTGCCGGCGGGGACAGCAGCCGCCTCAGCGACGAGCGTCTCGAACGGCACACCACCGGTCAGGTCCTGCAGCCAGGTGGTGATCGTGCCGGATGTCGCCATACCGGCAGCCAATGTGTGTGACGACGGCTCGACGCCCGACGTGGTCCACAGTCCGCGCACACTCGTCGGTGCGGTCAGCACCTGCACGAAGAACATGGTGGAGCCGTACATCAGCATCAGATCGCCAGGACGTCGTACGCCGACGCTGAATGCCTCGGCCCACGCGTCGACAGTCCCTGCGACGACCGGCGTACCTTCAGCGAGACCGGTCGCTGCGGCTGCCGCGCCGTGCACGACGCCGACCTGCTGTGAAGGCCACACCAGCCGTGGCAGAGCCAGACCGGGGAGCACCTCTTCGATCCAGTCCGTCGCCCAGTCCTGCTTGCGGATGTCGTAGAACGGGTCGCACTGACTGGCCGTGTGGTGGTCCAGCACCCACTCACCGGTCAGCCGCGCGACGACGTACGTGTGCGCGCTGAACCACCGATCTTGCGGTCGCCACGCCCGTCCGGCCTCGCGGCTCAACCACGCCAGCTTGGGCCCGATCGCCTGGCTGGACAGGTCTTTCCCACACCGCTCGAGGATCGCATCGGCGCCGAGTCGCTGGGTGATCTCGGTGATCTCCCGGGTCGCCCGCGCGTCGACGCCGTACAAGATGGCCGGTCGCCTGGGCCGTAGGTCTTCATCGGTCTGTACGACGCACGGACCGAGACCTGAGACGCAGACGGCCAGGATCCGGTCACCCGTCGAGGTCAGTTCCTTCAGTACGTCGGCGACATCGCCCCACCAGTCCCGCTCGGCGTCCATCTCGGCCCAACCGGGTTGCGGATACGTGGGTGCGTGATCCCGCCGAGCGACGGCCTTCACCGTCCCGTCGAGTGTGGTCAGGACGGCCTTGGTACTCGCCGTACCGATGTCAACGCCGATGACGTAGTTCATGCAGGCAGCCTCCGTCCGGGCAACAGTGCGGACAGGGCGGTGCCCCAGGTGTTCAGCAGAACCATTGTGACCAGCAGCAGGCCCTGGCAGATGCTCACCACGTGCGAGCTGACGTTGAGCGACAGCAGCCCGGCACCCAGCAACTGCATAGCGATCGCCGCGATCACCACACCCGCGACGGTCAGGTAGCCGCCATCCGGATCCACTCCGGCGAGTACGGCGATGACGACCGCGAGCAGGACGTAGGAGGCACCGTAGTCCGAGTTCGCCCCACCGGCCCGCGCGGAGATGATCAGCCCAGCGATCCCGCCCAGTGCACCACTCATCACGTACGTCGCCAGCAGCACGCGCGCACGACGGATACCACTGAAATCGGCGGCCGTCGGATTCGCACCGACCAGCCGCATCCGGAAGCCCAGCGGCGTTTTCGCGACCACGAGTCCGATCACCACGGCGACGATCAGCATGATCCAGAAGATCAACGGAACCCCGGCCACCGTCACCAATGCGACCTCGGTGAAGTCCTCCGGCAGGCCCTTCACAACAGTGCCGTTGGACGCGACCAGCGCTAGGCCGGAGAACAACTGTCCAGTGGCCAACGTCGCCAGGATCGGCGGCACATGCTTGAACCCGACGAGCAACCCGTTGACCGCACCACACACCAACGCGGTGCCGATCGCTGCCAACACCGCAAGCCCGGTGGAACCGCTGCCGTTGGTCATGATCAGCGCGGCCACCACACCGGACAGGTTCGCGATCGCCACGACCGAAAGGTCGATCCCCGCGGTCAGCATGGTCAGCGCCATCGCCAGACTCAGGATCGCCACCTCGGGTGAGGCGAGTTCGACGTACTGCAGGTTCTGGCCGCTGAGGAAGACCGAGGGATTGAGAATCCCGAACAGTACGACGATCGCCACCGCGACCACCAGCAAGCGGACGAAGCTGGCCCGGCTGCCCATCGCGAGCAGCAACGCCCGGAACCGGTCAGGCATGCGTCACCTCCGGCGCCGGGGCGTCGAGGATCGGCCGGACCCGCTGGCGGCGGCTGATCGCGGTCTGCAGCAGGATGCCGGCGATCAGCAACGCACCGACCGCCGCGCGCTGCCAGATCGTCGGAATCCCCAGCGGCACCAGCGAAGCCGTCACCAGCGAGATCAGCAGTACGCCGAGGACAGCACCGCGGACCGTACCCTTGCCACCGGCAATCGCCACACCGCCCAGCACCACCGCTGCCAAGGTGTCCAGCTCGCGACCCATGAAGGTGGTCGGATCGGCCCGGCCACTCAAGGTCACTGAGACGATCCCCGCGAGCCCAGCGACCGCACCGGCGATCGCGAAGACCAGCACCCGCGTCCGCGGCACCGAGATCGCCGCCCGCGACGCCGCCTCGGCATCACCGCCGACCGCGAACACACTTCGGCCGGCGACGGTGAACCGCAGGAACGCCCACACCAGCAGGCACACCGCGATGACGACCAGGATCAGCACGTTGAGACTCGTCGTACCGCGGACCTCGCCTTTCGCCGTGATCAGATGCGTGCTGCCCAGCTCCTGCAACGGCTCCGGCAGGGTCGAGATGACACCACCGCCGACGAACGCGAACAGCACTCCCATGAAGATCGAACTGGTCGCCAGGGTCGCGATCAGCACGGAGGTCCGTGCCACCAGTACGACGGCCGCATTGACCAGGCCGAGTCCGAGGCCGATCGTCGTACTGATCAGGAACGACGGGAGCGGCGTACCGCCACCTTGCGGACCGTACTTCACCGTGACGTAGGCCGAAAGGATGCCGACGGCAAGGAACGAGACATCGATGCCGCCGCTGACGATGACCAGCATGACGCCGACCGCGAACAGGATGCCGACCATCGACGCGGTCAGCACGTTGAACAACGTCTGCAGGCCGAAGAAGTCCGGGATCTTCAGGCTGACCGCGAGCACCAGGATCGCCATCAACCCGACCAGCAGCAACTCCTGGTTCGCCACCAGTTGCTTGGTCTTCATGCCGTGACCGCCTCGACGATCGTGTCCTCGCGGAGTTGGCCGCCTGCGAGCTCACGGACGATCCGGCCGCTGCGCACCACCAGCACCCGGTGGCACATCGAGATCAGCTCCGGTACGTCGTCACTGATGATCAGCACCCCCATGCCCTGCAGGGACTGCGCATTCAGGACGCCGAGGATGTCGAACTTCGACCCGACATCGACACCGACGGTCGGCCCGTTGAGGATGAGGACCTTCGGCTCGCCGACCAGCCACTTGCCGAGCAGTACTCGCTGGGCGTTGCCACCGGACAGCGACCGGACCGGATCGGTCAGCTTCCCGAACCTGATCCGCAGGTCCCGGACCACGGAGTTCTTCGCGCGTTCCAGGGCGGCGCTGCGCAGGAAGCCTCGTCGCGACCGCAGGTGCGTGGCCACGATGTTGTCGCCGATCGGCTGGTCCAGGAAGAGTCCCTGCGTCAGGCGATCCTCCGGAACGTACCCGATCCCGGCCTCGATCGCGTCACTCAACGACCGCACCCGGACCCGCTTGCCGAGCACCTCGATCGACCCGGTCTGCGCCGGCCGCACGCCGCAGATCGCCTCCGCGATCTCGGTCCGCCCCGACCCCAGCAGCCCAGCCAGGCCGACGATCTCGCCCTGCCCGACCTCGAGGTCGACATCGGCGAACAGCGGATCCCGGCCGAGCCCTTTGACTGCCAAGGCCGGCGCCCGATCCTTCCGCCGCGGCGAGACCCGGTCGAAGCTCTGACTGCCGCGGCCGGTCATCGTCTCGGCCAGCGACGCGTGGGTGAACTCGTCCGGCGTTCCACTCGTCACCACCGACCCGTTCCGCATCACCGTGACCCGTTCGGCGATCGAGAAGATCTCCTGCATCTTGTGCGAGATGAACGCGAGCGCGACCCCGGCATCCTTCAGCCGGCCGACCGCCTCGAACAGCGCGTCCACCTCCTTCCAGGTGAGCGCCGTGGTCGGCTCGTCCATCGCGATGAACCGGGCGTCGTGGGCCAGCGCCCGCGCGATCGCGGTCAACTGCCGCTCAGCCACGGTCAGTTCGCCGACCGGAGTGTCCAGCTCGATCTCCACTCCGAGCCGTACGACGGCCCGCTCCGCCAGAGAACGGGCCGCCGTACGGGAATAGAGGCGCCGACCGCCGGCGGCGTACCCAGGAAGGGCGATGTTCTCGGTGGCGGTGAGGTTCGGCATCAGGCTGAAGTCCTGGTAGATCACCTCGATGCCGGCCGACAAGGCCTGCCGCGGGGTGAGGTGGTCGTGCGCGACACCGTCGACGACCACCTGGCCGGAAGTGGGCCGGTGCGCGCCGCTGATCACCTTCAGCAGCGTCGACTTGCCGCAGCCGTTCTCCCCCGCGATGCAGTGGACTTCGCCGGGCCGGAACGCGACATGGACGTCGGTGAGTGCCTTGACGCCGCCGAACCGTTTGGAGACGCCGATCGTTTCGACAATCGGAGATGTCATCTGATGATGCCTGTCAGAAGTCGTACTGGCCGATCTCGGCCTTGGTCAGCACCAGCATGGCGTCGCCGAGGAACACCTTGGGGTTCTGTGGCGAGACCGCGAGCTTCTCGTAACCCTTCACGCCGAGATCCGTGCCGGCCGCGAGTTGCTTGCCGTCGACAATCATCTTGGCGGCTGCGAGCATCGCCTCGCCGGCCAGCTCCGGATCCCACAGGTAGATCGCGTCGATCGAGCCGTCGGCCACGAACGCCTTGGTCTGTGACGGTACGCCGGTACCGAACACGCAGGTGTCGTTCTGCAGCCCGGCCTCCTTGATCGCCCGCGCGATCCCCGGCACGTCCTCCGACGACGCGCCCTGGAAGCCGGCCAGGTTCGGATGCGCCTGCAGGAGTTCCTTCGCCTTGCGATAGGCCTGATCACCGTTGTTGTTCGACTCGACCGGCGCGCTGACCCGCTTCAGCTGCGGGAACTTCGACTGCTGCAGCTCGTACGCCGCGGTCGTCCAGGCCATGTGCGTCGCCGCCGTCAGCGTGCCGACGAACTGGACGTACTCACCGCTGCCCTTCATACAGGCAGCCATGTCCGCCATGATCTTCTGCCCGTACTTCGCATTGTCGAAAGCCTCGATGTCCGCGTCGACATCGGTGAGCGCGGGCGCCTCGTGCGTGACCACCTTGATCCCGGCCGCGCGAGCCTGCTTGATCACCGCGGTGACCGAACTCGGGTCCGACGGGACGATCGCCAGCGCCGCGGGCTTCTGCGCGATCAGGCCCTGGATCAGGCTCACCTGCTGCTCCGGGCTGTTCGTCGACGGCCCGGTCTGGCTGGCGGTCACCTTGTTGTCGGTGCCGAACTGCTTCACGCCCTGGTTCATCCGGTCGAACCAGGCGATCCCGGTCAGCTTGACCACGTTGATGTAGGCGCCGCTCGCACTCGCGGACGACGACGATTGGCTGCCGGCCGGCGTCGTACTGCCCTCGTTGACCGTGCCGCAGGCCGCAATCGTGGCCAGCAGTACGGCGGTGACCACTACCCGTGACGTCCGGAGCATGCGAAACTCCCTCTCAGCGCAGCAGGCATTCATTCGTTTGAGTTCGCGCGTTTCTGCACGATCGTCTGCACGAATTCGTGCAGTGCGCCTCACTCTGGAGGCTGTCAGCCGGATTTGTCAACGGTGCGTGACCGCCCGATTTCGGGCAGATTGCATTACAGTCGGTCCGGGACAGGAGGGGCGGATGCGGTTACGACTGAATGCGCGGCAGCGGGCGATCCTCCGCGAGGTCGAGGGACGCGAGTACGTCGAGGTCAAGGACCTGGCGCACCGCCTCGACGTCGACGTGTCGACGATCCGCCGTGACCTGCAAGCCCTCGTCGCCGACGACCTGGTCGAGCGGCTGCATGGCGGCGTACGACGTCGTACCTCGGACTACTCCCCGCCGGCGCCGTCGGCCCCACCACCGGAGGCCGGGGTGGACGCGATCGCGTCGACCGCCCGCCGGATGATCCGCAACGGCGACCGGATCGCCCTCGGCGCCGGGATCTGCATCGACCACCTGGTCAACACCCTCTTCGACGTCGAGGACCTGACCGTCATCACCACCGACCTGCGCTCGGCCGAGCGACTCGGCCGGCAGCCGCAGATCCGCGTCGTCATCGCCGGCGGCGAACTGCGCGACGCCCCCGGCTCGACCGTCGTCTCCGGCTCGTCGACCGCCGACTTCCTCGCCGCCCAGCAGGCCGACTGGGTCTTCCTCGAGATCGACGGCATCCACCCGTTCGCCGGCGTGACCACATCTCACCCCTGGCACGTCTCCACCGCCCGCGCCCTGCTCGCGGCCGGCGACCGCCGCGTCGGCCTGGCCCGCTCCCAAGCCTTCGGCGCCCGCTGCGTCGGCTTCATCGCCGAAGCCTCCGAACTCGACCTCGTCATCACCGACGACCGCCTCTCCGACTCCGAACTCCCCGCCTTCGCCGGCCGCATAGTCCGCGCCTCCCTAGACCCCACCGACGACTGGCGCACCAACCAACCCCCCACCTACCACCCACCCCGCCGGCTCTAGCCCCGCCAACCCTCGCAGCCAGTGCGGATGCGGAGTGGGCCGATGCAGTTGTCTGAACCGGTCGGGAGAGCAAAACCGATCAAGCGGGATGGCCCGTGCCACGGCACGATGGGGTGATGGGGAGTGACGCGTTCGATGAGTTTCTCGGGGTGCTGGCCGGGGTGCTGGACGACGCGGGGCTGGAGCCGGCCGTACGAGTTCGGCTCCGAGGAACAGCCATCCATCACCGAGCTGCGCAACCGGCTGGCCGTGGCCGGGCCTGAGTTTCTGGAACAGGTACGCACGGTCTGCGCGGAAGGGCGGCTCGACGAACTGATCGTCTGCCCGGGTGAGTCGGTCGAGATCTACACGTTCGGCGCGGTGATCGCGCATGTGCTGACGTTTGCCGCGCATCGCCGTACCTTGGTCGCCGGGGCCTTGGCCGACGAGGGATTCACCGACCTCGACAGCGGCGACCCGATCCGATGGCTGAGCCGACATGAATGAGGCGCGGCTCGCGGCGGTGAACGTGCTCTTCGTGCTCAGGCAGGGAGCCGGCCGCACCACGGCGATCGACAAGCGCCCGGTCGACGGTCCCGTCGAGGTCGGCGAACTCGGTCTCGCCGGCGACGTCCAGTGCGACACCCGGTACCACGGCGGACCGGACAAGGCGCTGTACGCCTACTCGACCGAGGACGCGGCCTGGTGGGCCGAAGAGCTGGACCGCGATGTCGCGCCGGGGCTGTTCGGCGAGAACCTCACCGTGGAAGCGCTGGACGTGTCCGAGGCAGAGATCGGTGAGCGCTGGCGGATCGGATCGGACGTCGTCGTCGAGGTCCGGCAGCCACGCACGCCGTGTGACAACCTCTCGCTGCGCCTGGGCATCCCCGGCTTCCATCGCCAGTTCCGCGCCAGCGGCCGGGTCGGCGCCTACTTGAGCGTCATCCACACCGGCACGGTGACCGCGGCCGACCCGATCACCGTCATCCACAAGCCAGGTCACGGAATCACCATCGCCGCCTGGTCAGCTCGCCGTACGCCGGAGCACGCCGAACAGCTCCTGTCGTCCGGCATCGACCTCGCCCCACCACTACGCGCATCAGCCCGACGCCTCGCACATCGCACCCGATAGACCTCGGTCGTCGAACAGTCCGCCCCGCGCAACGTGCCCGCAGCCTCTCCGGCCGGCTGCGATTCACGGATATCCCCTGAGATGAGGGGTTGCCCACCGAGATTCTGACGGGGCAACCCCCAACCCGAGGGGGCAACCCCGGGATCGATGGGGCGCTAGGCGTGGGGACCGGGGGTGGGTGGTGCCCGGCTAGTCGGCGGAGAGGCGGGTTAGGAGGTGGAGGAGGTTGGACTGTTCGGATTCGTCTAGGCGTTCTACCAGGGAGACCATGGCGTCGCGGCGGTGGCGGCGGATGGTGGCGAGGACTTTTGTGCCGGCGGGGGTGAGGTTGACGAGGGTGGCGCGGCGGTCGTCGGGGTCGGGTTTGCGGGCGACCAGGCCGGCGGCTTCGAGGTCGTCGACGACCGTGGTCGCCGAGCGCGGGACGATGCCGAGCTGGTTGGCGAGTTCGCTGAGCCGGAGGGGGCGGTCGGAGTGGTCGAGGGTGCGCAGGAGGCGCAGCTGGCCGTGCGTCACGTCGAGGTCCGCCTTCGACGCGCGGCGCTGGCGACGGACGAGGCCGTCGAGGAGCGCGGCGATCTGTTCAGCGGTGTCTTCCGGTGCGGGCACGAGCAGAGCCTAGTGGGTGAGGATGTTGTGAGCTTAGCTCATAGTGAGTTAACCTCAGTATATCTGCCGTCCTGCGAAAGGCGCCTATGTCACAGCTCTCCGGACTCCCGGGCGGAGGAGGCGGCGGTGGTCGCGCGATGCGATCCCTGCTCAAAGACTCCTCGGTACGCCATCACAAACTGTCCGCCGGCACCGTCCGGCGGATTCTCAAGTTCGCCGTCCCCTACCGCGGTTATTTGACCGCCTTCTTGTTCCTGGTCGCGATCGACGCGGCCACCGGTGCCGTCACTCCGCTGCTGTTCCGCGCGATCATCGACCGCGGCATCGTCCCCGGCCACACCCAGGTGGTGGTTTGGCTGTCCCTCGTCGTCGCAGTGCTCGCGGTGTTCGCCAGCACGATCACGCTGGCCGAGCGGTGGTTCTCGGCCCGGATCGGCGAAGGTCTCGTCTACGACCTGCGCACCGCGGTGTTCGACCACGTCCAGCGGATGCCGGTCGCGTTCTTCAGCCGGACCCAGACCGGTGCGCTGATCCAGCGCCTGAACGGCGACGTCCTCGGCGCACAGCAAGCCTTCACCTCGACCCTGTCGAACGTGGTCAGCAATCTGCTCAGCGTCGTCCTGGTCCTCGCCGCGATGTTCGTGATGTCGTGGCAGATCACCCTGCTCGCACTGGTCCTGCTGCCGCTCTTCATCCTGCCCGCCCGGCTGATCGCCGGCCGGTTGCGCGAGGCAACCGCCGAGACGTACCGCCTGAATGCGACGATGGCCCAGACGATGACCGAGCGCTTCAACGTCGCCGGCGCCGTACTGGCGAAGGTGTTCGGACGGACCGAGGAGTCGTCGAAGGACTTCGCCGGCAAGGCCGCGCGGGTTCGCGACATCGGCGTCACCACCGCGATGTACGCCGGCATCTTCCGCGTCTCGCTCACCTTGGTCGCAGCGCTCGCGGTGGCTCTCGTGTACGGCGTGGGCGGTGTCTTCGCGGTCCAAGGAGCCCTCGGCATCGGGACCGTCGTCGCGCTGACCGCGTACCTCAACCGGCTCTACGGACCGCTCACCGCACTGTCGAACGTCCAGGTCGACGTGATGACGACGCTGGTCAGCTTCGAGCGTGTGCTCGAGGTGCTCGATCTCCCGCCGATGGTTGCCGACCGCAAGGACGCGAGAGAGCTCCCGGCATCGGTCGAGCCGTCGATCGAGTTCAGGCACGTGTCGTTCCACTACCCGTCCGCCGAGGAGGTGTCGCTCGCCTCGCTCGAGTCGGTCGCGACTCTGTCGGCCGAGACCGGCGAAGAAGTCCTCAAGGACGTCAGCTTCACCGTCGAGCCCGGCCAGATGGTCGCGGTCGTCGGCCCGTCCGGCGCCGGCAAGACGACCCTCTCGTCGCTGGTCTCCCGGATGTACGACGTCACCGACGGAGCCCTGCTGGTCGGCGGCCGGGACGTCCGCGAGGTCACCCAGCGGTCACTGCGATCGGTGATCGGCGTGGTGACGCAGGACTCGCACATGTACCACGACACGATCCGCGCCAACCTGTTGCTGGCCCGCCCGGATGCGACCGAGGCCGACCTTCAGGCAGCTCTCGAAGCGGCCCAGATCGCGACCCTGATCAACAGCCTGCCCGACGGTCTCGACACAGTGGTCGGCGACCGCGGATACCGGCTGTCCGGTGGTGAACGGCAACGGCTCGCGATCGCCCGGCTGCTGCTCAAGGCGCCGTCGATCGTGATCCTCGACGAGGCCACCGCTCACCTCGACTCGGAGTCGGAGGCCGCCGTCCAGGCCGCACTCGCGAACGCACTCGCCGGGCGTACGTCGCTGGTCATCGCGCACCGATTGTCGACAATCCGCAACGCGGACACGATCCTCGTGCTGGACGACGGCCGGATCCGCGAACGCGGCACCCACCACGAACTGCTCGCGGCCGGCGGCCTGTACGCCGAGCTCTACACCACCCAGTTCGAGAAGGCGGCCTAAGCCTTGGCTTTGGCCGGTGAGCGCAGCCGGCGACGAGTGCCGGGCGCGCTCGCCGGACTCGCCAGCCCCAGCGCGCCGAGGAACTGCTCCAACGTGAACGTCGCCATCCCGAGCGCCACCGCGTTGCCCGGGACACGCGACGCCTCGACGGTCAGCCCCGGCTGCGAACCCGGCAACACATGCTCAGGCAGCTCATCCCGTACGGCGGGAAGGAGCCACTGAGCCAACGCCTTGGTCGTCCACCCGGTCAGCGTGACGTGCGAGATGTTCAGCAGATTGATCAGGTCACCCAGCGACGCGGCCAGGTAGTGCGACGTACGACGCGCAAGCTCCAGCAACGCCGGATCGTCTTCGGCCAGCCCTTCGGCCACCGCGTCGACGAACCCACGCTGCAATGGCTGCCGTAGCGCCGGGTGATCCGGATCGATCTCGGCCAGCGACATCTCCAACCCATGCACCCCGAGGTAGGCCTCGACACAACCACGCCGGCCACACCGGCACGGCCGACCATCCAGTTGCAGCAGCGTGTGCCCCCACTCGCCCGCGTTGTTGGCCGCGCCGCGCAGCAGCGAACCGTCGATCGCGATCCCGGCGCCGACCCCGGTGCCGAGGTTGACCACGGCCATGGTCTTTGTCTCCCGGCCGACCCCGAACCACATCTCCGACAGCGCGACCGCCTTCAGCGGATTGTCGACGTACACGGGCATGCCGAGGCGTTCCTCGAGCAGCTCCTCGATCTTGACGTCGTGCCAGTCCCAGTTCGGCGCGAACACCGACACGCCGGCGTCCGGGCGGACCTGGCCGGGCATGCTCACGCCTGCGCCGATGATGGTGTCGCGCTGGGTGCCGCTGGCCTCGACCGCGGCCGTGATCGCACGGACGATGCCGTCGACGACGTACGCGGGGTCGTTCTCGTGCTCGTCCAGGGCGACGTCGCACTGGCCGAGCGGGCCGAGGGTGACGTCGTAGACGGTGGCGTCGACGTACGTCTCGGCCACGTCGATGCCGAGGATCCGGCCGCGATCGGGGTCGATGCTGAGCCGCTCGTACGGGCGGCCGACGGTGTTCTGCTCGACTGTCGCGATCCGCAGTACGCCCTCGGCCAGGAACTGGGTCACCAGCGTCGCGACCGTCGCCGTACTCAGGCCCGTGTGCCTCGCGATCTCCTGCCGGGTCGACGGACCGAGCGAGAACAACGCGTGCAGAACCTCGAACCGGCTCTCGTTGCGCAGATCACGAGACGTCTGCCTCGGCAATCTTCCCCCTCAGTCGCTTGGTGACTCGATCCTCAAGGTCTGTAGCTCCGGCGTGCCCGGACCCTCGACGCCCCTGACCAGCAGCGTCAGCCCGGACCACCCCGGCGGAATCCACAGTACGTCGGGATCGCCGCCGGAGAACGCCGGACGCTGGCCGGTCCAGACCCGCCCGATGCACTCGCCGGAAGCCCAGCCGGTGACCCGCACCTGCGTGCCCACCGGACGGACAACCGATCCATTCTGCAACGTTGGAAGCTCCACGTCGAGCCAGGCCTCCTCGCCGGGCTCCAGCGACAGCGGCAACTCGATCTCCGTCGCTGACCCGTCCTGCAGCGCGAAGGCGGTCAGCAGTTCGTCATCCTGTACGGCGCACGTCCAGTCGGTCACCGGTTGCAAGCTGAGCAGCTCGGCGCGGAGCCCGCCGCCACTCGGGTGGTGCGGCACGGTCACCGAGACCTGCTTGGTCCCGGCGGGCATCAGCACCCACGGGTTCTCGGTGTGGACCGTGATCGGCTGGCCGTCGCCAACGGTCACGCTGACGGGCTCATGGACACCTTCCAGATGCAGAGCCGTGGTGCTGACAGAGTCGACGCGTCGCGTGTACGTGATCGGCGTACCGACGCGGGTGCTGCTCCAGCCGGTGAGGCTGCGCAGCGGCGCCGGCTCACCCGCCCAGTGCCCCTCGACCGTCCACAGCGCGGAGAAGTCTTCGGTGTCGACAATCGTCCACAGCGTGCCGAGACCCCGTAGAGCGCCGAGCTTCAGCGACGGCAACCGCGCGTCGTCGAAGTTCGCATGCCCCCAGATCTCCACAGTGGCGTGAATGTCCCCGGTGAGCTCACGGACGTCGATCCGCTCGGTCGCACCAAAACCAGCGAGCGTTTGAACTCGCCCGCCGACCGACAGGTCCACGATGTCCGAAGCACCGACCAGCAGCAGCTCGTCGACGTCGGTCAGATCGGCGGTCGTCGTGTAGGTCCCGCGGCCGCGATAGACCCCGAGCGACTCCAGCGTCGGCGGCAGCTCATGCGTCCCGGCCGGCTTGCTCGGAGCCTCGCCCTCCCGCCGCCGCACACCCCTCACAACCAGCGGCTCAGCCTTCTCCGGGCGTACGACGTCCGCCGGCGCCTGCACGCTGACAAAAACATTGTCGACAATCAGACTGGCGCCGACCGCGATCTCCACCGGCGTGCTGCCGATGACCACCGTCACCGGAACCCTGGACGAGAACGTCAGCCCGTCGTCCGACAACTCGACCAGATCAGCGGAGGCCAGCGTCAGCGTCCTGTCCCCCAGCGGCAGGTCGACCGGCATCAGCGGACACGAGTCCGCCCCGACCGCGACCGACACACCGTTGACGACCGCCCGGCCGTCTGTCGTACCGAGGTTCGGTACGGCGACCAACTGCCCGCCACCATCAAGATCGAGCACCGACGGAGACGAGCTGGTCGGGAAGTCCGCCACCACCTCGACGGACCCTCCCGAGGTCGCCAGCGCCAACCGCGATCCCAACGCGTCGCGGACACGCGCGAGCACCTGCGCCTCGGCGTACTCCGGCCGCTCGATCCCCGTCGACGACACATAACCACCGAAGTCGTACCCGTGACTCATGAAGTTCCCGGGCTGACCCCAGTTACCGCTCGACGGCGTGTAGCCGAAGTTCCAACCGGATGCCTGCAGGTACGGCGCGATCAGCGACGCGCCACTGGCCAGCAACCGGCGCAGGGTCCGGTGCCGCCGGTTCGTCTCGGTGATCAGCAGCGGCAACCCTCGGTCCGCGAGCAGCCCGGCATACCGCCGTACCTCTGCCTCGATCTCCGGCGAGTCGTCATTCGGGTAGAAATTGCACGCCGGTACGACGTCCTGGACGTTGCCGGTGGCACCGAACAGGTCACCCTGACCGGCGCACGCGATCAACGGCACCGTGATGCCATGGGCAACGGCCTGATCGCGCAACGCAGTGATGTAGCCGGTCCGGTCCTCGCAGTCGAAGAAGTCGAGCTCGTTCTCCAACTGGACCATGATGACCGCGCCACCGGCCCCGTACTGACGGGCGGCGAGGATCGGCAGCACCTGGTCGAACCACTCCGACACCCAGGCAAGGAAGCGGGGCTCGTTCTGGCGCACCTGCAACGACGGATCGAGGCCGAGCCAGGCCGGCAGCGCTCCGCCGTCCCACTCCGAGCAGATGTACGGACCCGGCCGGGCGATGACGTGCAGCCCCACCTCGTGCGCGAGATCCAGGAACGCCGCGACGTCACGCCGGCCGTCGAACGACCAACGGCCGGGCGCGAGTTCATGGAAGTTCCACGGCAGGTACACGTCCACACAGGTGTAGCCGGACGCCTTGACCTGCTCGAGCCGGGCCCGCCACTGCTCCCGGGGCAACCGGAAGTAGAACAACGACGCACACAGCACGACCTGCGGTTCACCGTCGATCCGGATGCCCTGGGCATCGAATGTCACTGCGTTCACTTGACCCCCGCGCTGCCGCCGCTGATGTCCATCTCGTACAGGTACTTCTGCCCCAGGTAGTAGACCAGGATCATCGGCAGCGTGAGCAGGATCGACCCGACCATCACCAGGTTCCACGGTGGCGCCTGCAGTGCGGCCGACGTACTCGTGATGTACTGCACGCCCAGCGCGAGCGGCATCTTGGTCTCGTCGTTGAGGTAGATCAAGGGGCCCATGAAGTCACCCCAGGTCGCGGTCAGGGTGAAGATGCCGATCGCGATCAGCACCGGGCTGAGCATCGGCAGCATGATCCGGCGGTAGATGCCGAAGAAGCCGAGCCCGTCCACCATCGCGGCCTCGTCGATCTCACTCGGCAGCCGGGACACGAACTGCCGGACCAGGAACACGTTGAAGGCGTTGGAGAAGAAGTTCGGCACGATCAGCGGCAGGTACGTGTTCACCCAGCCGAGCTCCTTGAACAGGATGAACTGCGGGATCATCGTGATCTGCGCCGGGATCATCATGGTGGCCAGCACGATGATGAACAGCGTGTTCTTGCCCGGCGCCCGCAACCGCGCGAACGCGTAGCCGACCAGCCCGCTGGACAGCATCTGCCCGATCACCGCACCGGTCGAGATGATGACCGAGTTCAGCAGGAACCGCTGCATCGGCAGGTCGGTGCTGAACACCCGGGTGAAGTTCTCCCAGTGGAACTCGCGCGGGAGGATCGTGAAGGTGTTCGCGTTCACCGTCGTGTCGCTGGACAGCGCGATCGACACCACGAACACCAGCGGCACGCACAGCACCGCCGACACGATGATCAACGTGGCATAGGTGAACGGGGTCGCCCGGAACACGCCCATGACCCGATCGCGGCTCGGGGTCCGCTCCGGTCCCGGCTGCGGCTCCTGCTGCGGTGGTGCGGCAGCGGAGATGATGGTGGCCATCACTTCACCTCGGTCTCGTAGAACACCCAGCGCCGGGCGGTGCGGAAGGCGAGCAGCGTGAACACCAGGATGACCGCGAACAGCAGCCACGACAGCGCGGACGCGTAGCCCATGTGGTAGAAGGAGAAGGCCTCGTCGAACAGCATCGGGACCATCATCTGGCTGGCGTTGTTCGGCCCGCCCTTGGTCAGGATGTAGACCTGGGAGAACACCTGGAACGCCCCGATCAGCCCCATGATCAGGTTGAAGAAGATGATCGGGGTCAGCTGCGGGAAGGTGATGCTCCAGAACTGCCGGAACGGACCCGCACCGTCCACCTCGGCCGCCTCGTAGAGCTCCCGTGGGATACCCTTCATTGCCGCCAGCAACAAGACGGTCGCGCCGCCGGCACCCCAGACGGAGAGCAGGATCAGTGCGGGCTTCACCCAGATCGCTTCCAGCAGCCACGACGGGCCCGGGATGCTGAACACCCCGAGCACGTCGTTGAGCGGGCCGGACGGAGCCAGCACCATCTTGAAGATCATCGCCGTCGCGACCAGCGGCACCAGCGTCGGCAGGTAGATCAGGGTCCGGAACACCTTGCGGGCGCGAACCTGCTTGTTCAGCAGGTTCGCCAGCCACAGGCCGATCCCGAGCCCGAGCGGGACCGAGATCGCGGCGTAGTAGAACGTGTTCCACAACGCCTTCCAGAACACCGGATCCTCGGTCAGCAGCCGGGTGTAGTTCTCCAGCCCGACGAACTTCGGCGGGGTGAACGAATCCCAGTCGGTCAGCGAGAAGTAGATCGAGGCGATCATCGGTCCGAGCAGGAACACGACGAAACCGATGATCCACGGCGACGCGAACAGGTAGAACCACAGCGCCTCGCGGCGGCGAAGCTTCGACATCAGCTTGGCTTGACGATGGTCTCGAGGCGCTTCTGGATGGCGGTCAGCGCGGTGCGCGCGTCCTGCTTGCCCAGCCAGAAGTCGGCCAGCCCGTCGTCGAACGCCTTCTGCATCTCGTTCCAGGCCGGGATGAACGGCGCCCGGTAGACGAAGTCGCTGGACTCGCCGAACACGTTCATGTTCACCGGCTTGGTCATCCAGGCCGGCTTCAGGAACGCCTCGCTCTTCTGCACCTCGATGTTGGCCGGCACGTCCTGCCCGGTGGCGATGATCTGCTGCTGCGCCTCGGGCGAGGTCAGGAAGTCGATCGCCTTGAGGGCCGCCTCGGGGTTCTTCGCCGTCCGGGAGACCGCCAGGCCGCTGCCGAACGCGGTCACCGCCTGCTGCTTGCCCTTCCACAGCGGCGCGATGTCCCACTCGATCTTCGACTTGGTCAGGCCGCTGATCCCCCAGAAGCCGGTGGTGTTGACCGCGACCTTGCCGTTCGCGAACGCCGCGTCGCCGCCGACGTCGGCGCCCATGTCGGCGTACTGCTTCTGGGTCGGGACCACGCCGTGCTTGAAGATCAGGTCACCGGCCCACTGCAGCGCCTCGATCACCTCGTCGCTGGCGACCGCGGGCTTGCCGCTGTCGTCGATGATCTTGCCGCCGTTCTGGTACACGAAGCTCCACCACTGGGCCCACCAGCCGGAGCCGGCGTAACCCCACTGCTTGCCCGGAACGGTCAGCTCCTTGAAGGCGCTGAGTGCGTCGTCCCAGGTCCAGTCCGCCGACGGCGCCTTGATGCCCTTGGCCTCGAACAACGCCTTGTTGTAGAAGACGATCATCGCGCCGGAGCGGTCCGGGATCGCGTAGACCTTGTCCTGGTACGAGTACAGCTTGCCGATCGAGCCGAACCGCTTCTCCAGGTCGATCCCGGCCTTCGCGGCCAGCTCGTCCAGCGGCTGGATCTGGTTCTTGCTCGAGTAGACGTTGACGCTCTCGGCCACCTGCATGATGTCCGGGCCCTTGCCGCCGGCGATCATCGTCTGGACCTTCTGCGCGTACCCGTCGTTCGGGATCAGCTGCAGCGTCACCTTGAGTTCGGGGAACTTCTTGACCAGCAGGTCGATCCGCTTCTGGTACGTCGTCTTGTCGTTCTCCCCGCCCCACACCGTCATCACCAGGTTGGCGGCGGTGGCGTTACCCGACGTAGCACCCTTGTCGTCACTGTCGGATCCGCAGGCGGTGAGCGTGATGACACCCGCGGCCAGACCCATCCCGAGAAAACCCCGACGCGAAACCTGCGCCCTGTCCATCGCCATCGCGCTGACCTTCCGTGCGTGTTGAACCCTGGGGATTTGTGTTGAACCCTGAGGGTTTGGGTGGCGGTTAAACTAACCATTGGAATAACCACTGGCAAGACCTCGGCCGCCAGAATCCCAAACCGTGACCTCGCTACGGCGTGGGCGGGCGGTCGCGCAGGTAGTCCTCGACGGCGAAGAGGTGAGCGGCCATCCGGGCCCGGGCCCGGTCGGGATCGCGCTCCGACAGGGCGACCAGAATCGCGCGATGTTCGGCGCAGGTGGCTTCGTCGGCGCCGGTCTGGCTGATCGAGCGCCACAGCCGGCCGCGGATGGTCCGGCCGCTGAGGGCCTCGATCAGTGCCTCGAGGACCGGGTTGCCGGCCGCTTGGGCGATCAGCCGGTGGAAGGCGATGTCACTGTCGATGATCGCCTCGTGATCCGGTTCGCCGTCACCGGCCAGCTCGGCCTCGGCCCGGGCGAGCGTCTCATCGGCCGCCCGCAGCGCCTCCGGGGTGATCCGGCTGGCCGCCAGCGCAGCCGCCTCCGTCTCGAGCATCCGTCGTACGGCGTGCAGATGGTGAGCGCCACTGTGGTTCTGCAGGTCGACGACGAACCCCATCGGGGCCAGCAGCAACGAGGGATCGAGGGTGGTGACATACGTTCCGTCACCCTGCCGGGGCTCCAGCACACCCATGATCGACAAGGCCCGGACGCCCTCGCGCAGCGGCCCGCGGGAGACGCCGAGCGACTCGCCGAGGACCTTCTCGATCGGCAGTTTGTCGCCGGCCTTCAGCGCGCCGTCCACGATCATCTGCTTGATGCCCTGGACGACCACATCGGTCTGCGAACCACCGGCTGGACTACTCATCCACCCATTGTCTCCCGGCCGGGAGGCCGAATCCGGCAGGACGACTAGGCCGAGCCCTCGCGCTGCTCCAGGCCGACGGCGTCGCGAAGCTCGCGGGTGGCATCGGCGAGCTCGGGGTCGTGGCTTTCCATCAGCTCGGCCAGCGCCGCGGCAATCGCGTTCAGCTTGTCCTGGACGGCGGCGTCCGCGCGGGTCTCGGAGTTCTGCAACAGCGCGACCATCAGGAAGGTGATGATCGTCGTCGCGGTGTTGATGATCAGCTGCCAGGTGTCGAGCGACCGGATCAGGAAGTACGACGGCGCCCAGAGCAGCACCAGCAGGACACAGAACGTGAAGAACCCGGCGCGCGAGAACAACCGCGACGCGACCCCGGCGAACCGGTCGAACAGACTCAAGTTGCCCTTCACATCCGACGGCATGTGCGCCGGATGCCGCTCCGTCACCGGATTCGACATCACAACCTCCTCATCCGCCCCACCAGTTCCCCGGGCATGCCCTGCTCAATCCACTACCCTGCGCGGATGCGGAAACTAGGTTGGATCGGCGTCGGGTGCTTCGTCCTCGCGTTCGTCGTGAGCGGGTTCTTCGGCGTCCGACTGGCCGGAAACATTCCCGGCGCGCCGACACCGATCGGCGACGGACCGGTCCGGCTCGATGGGGTCGGGCTGACGATCTTCGCGTCGGAACGCGGCGCCGGTCAGACCTGTACGGCCAAGGACGCGAGCGGTACGGCGATCGCACTGAAGGAACCGTCACGGTCGGAGAAGTTCGACGACGGCGGCGACGTCTACTACGTGGTCGCTCACTCGGTCGAGAAGGTGCCCGCGCAGACCGTCGAGGTGAGCTGCACCAACCAGAGCGCGACCTACTTCGCCGGCCGTCGCCACACCGCCGCGACCTTCCTCGGCCCGGCCTTCGCCGTCCTCGGCTCATTCGTCCTGTTCGGCGCGCTCGGCACCATCCTGATCGTGGTCGACCAGATCCGGCGCAAGCGCTCGCGTCTGAGTTGAGCCCTATCGAGCTGCGCTGAGGTGGGTCAGTACGGCGAGGACGCGGCGGTGGCCGTCTTCGGACTCGGGGAGCGCGAGCTTGGTGAACACGTGCCTGACGTGTGCTTCGACCGTACGTTCACTGAGGAACAGGCGCCTCGCGATCCCGCTGTTCGTGAGTCCTTCGGCCATCAGCTCGAGCACGTGCCGTTCGCGCTCGGTCAGTACGGCCAACGGATCGTTGTCCCCACGCTGCGCCACCAGCCCGGCCACGACCTGCGGATCCAAGGCTGACCCACCCCGGGCGACCCGCTCCGCCGCCGCCAGGAACTCGCCGACATCGAGCACCCGATCCTTCAGCAGGTAACCGAATCCGCCCAGCGACACGAGCCCCACCACCTGTGTGGTCTCGATGTGCTGAGAGAGCAGGAGTACGCCGACGTCCGGATGCGCACTCTTCACCGCCTCCGCCGCCCGCGCCCCTTCGTCGCTGAACGTCGGCGGCATCCGGATGTCCGCCACCACGAGATCCGGCTGGTACGACGCCACGGCCGCAAGCAGCCCGTCCGCGTCGCCGAAGGTCGCGACCACCTCGTGCCCACCGTCGACGAAGAGCATCTTCAGCCCTTCGCGCAGCAGCACCTGGTCTTCCGCGATCACGATCCGCATGGCAGCTCCGCGGTGAGAGTCGTCCCGTGACCTGGTTCGCTGTCGATGCGGAAGATCCCGCCGAGCGCAGCGACCCGATCGGCCAGACCGGTGAGGCCAGTGCTGTATCCGACCGACGCACCGCCGACGCCATCGTCCGCCACTGTCACCAACAGGCTCTGATGTTCACGGCGGGCGGTGAGATCGACGCGTGTCGCGTTCGCATGCTTGACCGCGTTGGTGAGCCCTTCACAGCAGATGAAGTACGCCGCCGCCTCGATACCCGAGTCGAATCGCTCCTCGGGGACGTCGACCGATACCGGCAACGGAGCCCGGCGAGCCAGATCATGGAAGGCCGGTGCGAGACCCGCATCCAGTTGGGTCGGCGGGAGGCCGCGGGCCAGCTCCCGCAGTTCGCCGATCGCGACGCTCACCTCGGCCACCGCTCCGTCGAGTGTCGCACCGGCGGCCGCGGGTGCGGAACCCAACTGGTGCTGGGCGTGCCGAAGTGCCAGGCCGATCGACACCAGCCGCTGCTGGGCGCCGTCGTGCAGGTCGCGCTCGATCCGCCGGCGCTCGGCGTGGCCGGCGGCAACGATCCGCGCCCTGGACGCCTTCACTTCGCTCAGCTGCAACCGCAGTTCCGCGCGCAGCCGGGCGATCTCGACGGCCAGTCCGCCGTCCTCGACCACGCGCCGGAGCAGCTCCGGGCTGAGCTCGGCGGTGCTGTCGTGCAGTACGACGCCGATCGGCTGGTCACCGCGTTCGATCGCGATCCGGTGCCGATCGTCGCCGGACCGGGTGTTGCCCACGAGGTCGACGTACCGCCGGCTCTCCGGCAGATAGACGAGTAGCTCGAGACCGGGATCGGCGAAGATCTCGCGGAGGACGGTCTGCACGTCCTCGGGTGCGCGCCGGCCGGATCGGACGTCGTCGAGGAAGGCGGACATCCGGTGCAGGGCGTCGTACCGCGACCGGTTGAACCGGCGGTCGACCGCGTCCTGGACCCGGCTGCGCAAGGGGCGGAACAGGATCGCGCACACCACCGTCGCCGCGGCCGTGGCCCAGGCCGAACCCTGCCCGAACAAGGTGCCGAGAGCAATGATCAGAACGACGTACGCCGCACCGAGCAACACGGTGAGCGTGGCATACGCGACTGTGCGGCTGATGAACAGGTCGATGTCGTAGAGCCGGTAGCGCAGGATCGCCGCAGCCGCGGCGAGCGGGAGGCCCACCAGCGCAAGGGCGGCGATGAGATCAGCGAGCGGTGTGACGTACCAGAGCGCGAAGCTCAGCGGCAGACCCACGCCGGCGACGGATGCCGCGAACGCGAACCATTTCAGCTGCTGTCGTTCCAGATCACTCGAACGGCGGAACCGAACGATGAGCGACAGCGCACCGGCAATCAGTGCACCGAGGAACAAGGGCATCCCAGTGGCGAACAGTGCGCCGGTCGGCAGCGATTCAGCTGCCACCGGGTTGCGGCCACCGGCAAACTCCCGGCCGCGATCCGGGTTCAGTGACCAACCGACCATCGCCAGCACGAGGCCGGCCGCGCCGATCCACGGCACCGGTCGCCACCGCGGGCCAGGGAGCCGACCGGTCGGGAAGAGCAGAAACGTGAGCGCCCAGCCGTAGCCGCTCGGCAACCAGCTCACCGAGGCGATCCACTCGGCCATCGGGCCGCCCGGCCACCCCTCGGCGGCGGCCCGGAGTCCCCAGCCTTCGGCGAGGTCGGCCGAGAACGCGTTGAGCACGCCGAAACCGCAGAACAGCCAGCCGATCGGGTTCTCCGGGCGCCGGTACGCGATCAGTGCCCCGGCGCCGACGCTGGCGACGGCGAAGACGCCGTACACGAAGGTCTCGTAGACGGGTTCGAGGCGCCAGGACAGGGCGACCGCGGCGATCTCCGCGATCACCGTCGCTCCGAACAGCACGGCCGGGACCGGCCGCCGGCTCCTCCCACCCACGCCACCATCGTGGCAGCGCCCAGCGGTCCCGCCAACAGTGCTGGTACTTACGCCGGGCCGCGCTGGATTGCTCACTGCGTTGCCGCGTTGACGCCGATGCGCCGGGTGGCGGCCGATTCTTACCGTCGAAGAAATCTTCGAGAGGTGGGGAATCATGAACGACATTCGCAAGCTTGCCGCGGTCGGAGTCGTTGGGGGCGCGTTGACGGCCTTGTCCGGCACCTTCGTCGCGGTGGTGATCCAGCCGGCGTCGGACGTGTCCGACGAGATGTGGAGCTACCCGTGGAGCAGCGACGCGCTGGTCCCGGTCTCCGTGCTGTTCGCCGCCTTCCACCTGCTGGTGTTCATCGGCATGGTCGCGTTCGCCCGCACCGTCAGCAGCCGGGGCGCACGGGTCGGTAGCGCACTCGCCTTGGCGGGGACGTTCGTCTTCTTCCTGGCGGAACTCGCCACGATCCCGTTCGCCGATCAGCGGATGGACGAGACCGGCCCGCAGATCGTCGGCGGCGCCTTCGGCCTGGGCGTCGTACTCACCGCGGTCGGGCTGATCGTCGCCGGCATCTCGGTACTGCGTTCAGGCGGATGGTACGGCTGGCGCCGCTACGCCTCGCTCGGCGCCGGCCTGTGGTCCTTGGTCTTGATCGGCATCAGCGTCACCGGTGCTCTGGCGGCAGGCGTCGCGATCTACGGCCTCAGCCTCTGCATCCTCTACTGGGCCGTCTACACCCTGCGGACCGAAGCACCGGCCGAGACCACGGCTCGCCTGCGCGCCAGGATCGACCACTAGTCAGCCGCGCGGGCGGCCGCGATCTCGTAGAGGAAGCTGTTGACAGGGGTGGGGACAGCGGCGCGGTCGCCCAAGCGGACGACCGCGCCGGTCCACGCCTCCAGCTCGTTCGGGCGGCCGGCGAGGATGTCTCGTTGGAGCGACGTGGTCCCGTCGGCGGGCAGGTTGTCGATCCAGGCCAGAGTCTCGGGTACGACGTTCTCCGACAGCCGGATGCCGAGCGCCAAGGCCACCTCGCGGATCTCGGTGGTCGCGTCGATGAGGAGTCGGCGAGTGCCCGGCCGGGAGCGGAGTACGCCGTACCCGGTGCCGGTCGCCGTACCCAGGCCGCCACTGGGGATGACGGACAGGAACTTGGTCCAGAGGCCGGCCCAGATGTCGGCCGAGATCACGGCCTGCAGACCCGCGTCGACGAAGGCTGTGCGCAACCACTCGGCCCGCGGCGTGGACTGGTTGTCCCACTCGGCGAATGTCAATCGGCCCGGTCCGCCGAGGTGCCGGATGGTTCCCGGACTTTCGACGTACGCGATCACCTCGGCCGCACCGGGCAGCACGGCGGCGCGGCCGTAGACCTCCGCCACCTGGTCTGGCGCCTCGACGCCGTTCTGCACGGTCACGATCGCGGTCTGGCTGCCGACCAACGGCTCGATCGCAGTGATCGCGTCGGCAAGCTGCCAGGTCTTCACACACACGAGGACGTAGTCGACCGGCCCTAGCTCGGCCGCGTCTCCGGTCACGCGCACCGGCGAGAGATCGAAGTCGCCGGCCACGCTCCGCACCGCCAGCCCGTCGGCCCGCAGCGCCTCGAGGTGCTTGCCGCGCGCAACGAAGCTCACGTCCTGTCCGGCCGCGGCCAGCCGCCCGCCGAAGTACCCGCCGACCCCGCCCGCTCCGACTACCGCGATCGTCGTCATCTGCCTCACCCCATCGTTACCGGTTTAACTGGTAACAGCGATGGTAGCCTAGGCGCATGATGAGCTTTACCTGGGTCGGCGGCCGCCCGTCGGTGAACTTCACCGCGACGCTCGGCAAGCGCCTGCAGGACCCCTTCGAGCGCATCCCGACGCCGGCGGACCTGTCCCGCTGGTTCCGCGACGCCGGCCTGACCGACGACCTCGTCGACGTCTCCCCACGCACCTACAACCAGGCCATCGACCTGCGCGAAGCCCTCTACCGCCTGCTCACCGGTACGGCGCGCGACGTGGACCTCGTCAATCGGTGGAGCAGCCGCCCACTGCCCGGTCCACGACTGACTTCCGAGCTCACCCTCGAGCGCCCAGAGACCGATGCCAACGGTCTGCTGACCCTCCTCGCACGCGACGCCGTCGAGGTGCTCGCCGGTCCGCTTCGCGACCGGATCCACACCTGTGCGGCCGACGACTGCTCATTGCTCTTCGTCGACGAGAGCCGGGCCGGGCGCCGGCGCTGGTGCTCGATGAACACCTGTGGTGCCCGCGCGAAGATGAGTCATTACCGCGATGGATTGAAGAGTTCCGTCAATTCAGGGCAGGGGTAGCGCGCTCGCTGGTTGGCTCGGGGCATGCGTAAACCGACTACTTCTCCGGCCGAGGCAGCTCAGCTTCTGCGGGCGGATCACCAGTTGCTGCTGGATCGGATCGACGGATTGGATGAGTCCGAACTGCGAGCGCCGTACCGGGTGATCTCCGGGCCGCTCGGGCACTTCTGCGACTCGTTGCACGACCTGACCGCGCACCTCCTGATGTGGGACGAGATCACCCTCGCCGTACTGCGTGACGCCGCCGCCGGGCGGTCGCACTGGAGCCTGGACCCGCGTTGGGAGACAGCGAACGCGGGCAATGCGCTCAACGTCGGCGGCGTCGAGGCGGGCCGGCACATCCCGTCCGGGCTGCTCGTGCACCGCTTCCACAGCGTCGCCGACGCACTCGTCGCAGAGCTCCAGCAGTACGACGAGACGTCCTGGAACGACCCGTCGACCGGCGGTGGGTACGACGGCGGGATCGGGGCGCTGGCCGAATACGCCGCGACGCCGCCCGATGGCGCACTGTTCGGTCACGCGGCCCGCCACCTGGAGCCGGCGGCATGACCATCATCGACCTGCCGGCCTTCAAGGCGGAGACCGACGCCTTGCTCGCCCGGTTCGCCGCCCAGCCCGCCGGGCCGGAGCTCGATCCCTACCAGGCGCTCCTCCTCGACCGGGAGGAACTCCCCGACCCGGAGCTCGCGGGCTTCTGTGACCCGAACACCCGGCCCAAGGACGTGACGATCGGCGGACTCCAAGCACGGATCTACCACCCCGCGACCGACGAGCCGAGACCGGTGGTGTTGTGGTTGCACGGCGGTGGGTTCATCGGCGGGGATCTGCGGGACATCGAGTGCGCGACATCCGGGATCGCTGCCGCAGGCAACGTCATCGTTGTCTCGCTCAACTATCGGCTGGCGCCGGAAAACCCTTATCCGGCAGGGCTTCATGACGTACGCGACGCCCTCGAGTGGATCCGTGATCACCAGGCTGAGCTCAACGGCGACGGCTGGATCGCGGTCGGCGGTCAGAGCGCGGGCGCCGCGCTGGCCGCAGGCGCGTGCCTGCTCGCGCGGGACGAGGGACGCCCGCTCCCCGACCGCCAGATCCTCTGCTATCCCAGCCTCGACCTGGACCAGGACACCGAGTCGTATCGCCTCTTCGACGGCACGTTCCTCAGCATCGCACCCGGTCGTTGGTCCTCGGCGCAGTACTTCCCGGCCGGCGAGCTCCCGGCGACCGCCGTACCGCTGCGAGCCGAGACGCTCGAGGGGCTTCCGCCGGCGCTGATCCTCGCCGCGGGGCGCGATCCGCTGCGCGACGATGCCCGCAGCTACGCGGCTCGGCTGGAGGAGGACGACGTACCGGTGCGGCTGGTCGAGTACGCCGACACCATGCACGCGTTCCTCAACTTCCCGGCGGTGCTGTCCGCGGCGCGGCACGCGATCGATCTGATCGCTTCCGACCTGGCTTCTCCGTGGCCGACTGCTTGAGTGCTTCGACGAAGGCGGCGGTAGCGGGCGGGTCGGGTGGTTCGCCGTACGCCGCGAGGTAGATGCGGCGTGCGGTGGCCAGCTTGGTCGCCTTGATGCCCTCGGCCCGGTGCGAGCGCAGGGCCAGCCCCGGCGTCGTGGTGACGCCGAGCCCGTGCGCCACGAAGGCCTGTTTCACCATGATGTCGTCACTTGTGTACGCGATCCGTGGCGTGAAACCGGCCTCCGCGCACAGGTCGACGAACTCCTGCCGGCAGTGCACGCAGCCCGCGATCCAGGCCGAATCCCGGTGGTCGGTGAGCGTCTCTCCGGTACGGCGGCTGAGCAGGTAGACCGGGTCGTCGAGCAGGTACGTGTACCGGATGCCATCGTTCGGCGGCTCGTCGTCGTACCGGAAGATGATCGCCAGATCGAGAGTCCCGTCGCGGAGCTGCTGCTGCGCGATGATCGGGTGGACATCGGTCAGCTCCAGCTCGAGGTTGGGATGCTGCCGGCGGAGCTCGGCCGCGGCCGGTGGAACGAGGACAGTCAGTGCCGAGGTGAACGCGCCGAGGCGGACCCGGCCGACCTCCAGCCCGATCAGCGAGGCCAGCTCGGCGTCCGCCGCGTCGACCCGGCCGATGATCTCGGCCGCGCGGCGCGCAAGCACCTGGCCTTCGGGGGTGAGCCGGATGCCGCGGCCCACCTTCTGAACCAGCCGCGCACCGGTCTCCGCCTCCAACCGCGCGAGGTGATGACTCACCGTGGGCTGGGTGTAGTGCAACGCCTGCGCCGCGCCGGTCACCGACCCGTGCGCGGCGACCGCGGCGAGCACGCGAAGCCGGACAAGATCGAGCATGGATCGATCGTATCTATGCTTTCGCGCCCGGATTGGCATTAGACACATACAAACCGGGACGGCAGGCTGCTGGTGA
This sequence comes from Kribbella sp. CCNWLW201, assembly GCF_037203805.1. Taxonomy (NCBI): domain Bacteria; kingdom Bacillati; phylum Actinomycetota; class Actinomycetes; order Propionibacteriales; family Kribbellaceae; genus Kribbella; species Kribbella sp. CCNWLW201. The sequence goes on from NZ_JBBCBQ010000001.1 coordinate 1,742,025, forward strand.
CGAAAGGAGCACGGATATGACCGGCAAAGTTGTCTGGCACATGACCATGTCACTCGACGGTTTCATCGCCGGACCGGACGACGACCTGGACTGGTATTCGGCCGACACCGGCCCGTCCGAGCTGGCCGACCAGGTCATCCGGACCACCGGCGCCTTCATGTGCGGCGGGCGGCTGATCACCGAGGACTACGACTTCGAGACGATGAAGCCGTACGGCGGTGCCTGGACCGGACCGATCTTCGTCTACACCCACAAGGATCCGGCCACCGCACCGGACCCCTCGATGACGTACGTGTCCGGCGACATCCGCGAGGCGGTCGCCACCGCCTTGGCCGCGGCCGGCGACAAGAACCTCGTGGTCACCGGCGGCACCGTTCCTCGCCTGTGCACCGACGCCGGCCTGCTCGACGAGATCGTCCTGCACATCCTGCCGATCCTGCTCGGCGAGGGCATCCCCTTCTACGCGAGCCCGGGCGCCAAGCGGACCGAGTTCACACTGCTCCGCGCCGAAGGCATGAACTTCCATCTACAGGTCGTGAAGTAGGCGTCAGTCCGGCTCGCCGTGGTTGGTGCGCGGGCTGAAGAACTTGGCCGGGTTGCCGGCGGCGCGGGGGCCGGAGTCGAGCCACTGGCCGAAGGCGTCCGGGGCGCGGCGTTCGAGCTCGTCGAGGTAGGCGTTGCGGGCGGCGACCACGGCGAGGCGTTGCTCGTCCGTCGTACAGCTCTGGAGTTCGGTGAAGCTGCGCCGCCAGGCCAGGCAGAGGTCCTCGTCGCTGAGGTCGGTCAGGTTCAGCGGCTCGGGCATCTTGGGTACGACCGGCTCCGGGGGCGGAGGCTCGGGCGTCGGATGTTTCGCCGCTTTCCGCTCCGCACGAGGCTTGCGGGTGCGCTTCCGTTCCGTCTTCGGCTCGGCCTGTGGCTTCGGCTCAGGTAGAGGATCCGGTGCGACGTCAGGTCGCCGTACGGCTTCTGCTGCTTGTGGCCACAGCCAGCCGACGACGGGCGGTGAGCTGAGACCGACGAGCAGGAGCAGCCAGATCGTGCCCGCACCGATCGCGGCGCCGTACCCGACGATCGCCACCACGCAGAGGCCCGCCCGAGTGGCCCACCGCAGGACGTCCCGAATCAGCTCGGGCGTCTGTCTCTCCTGTGCCAACCCGACACTCAGATGTACCGAGGCCACCAGCGTCCCGCCCATCAGGAACGCGACCACGTTCGTCGACCACCCGACGAACACGAGCGCCGTCACAAGACCAAGCGCCACCAGTATCACCACGGCCGTTCGCCAGCCGTGTCGATACGATCCCCAACCGCTCTCCGGCATACCCATCAGGTGCCCACCCCACATCTCTTCCAACCGTCACTCCGCACCCGACCCGCCGTCAAGACCGGACTCACACGTCGGCGGCCTGAACCGTTCCATACGTATGGACAGATTTGCGCGACGAGTAGCCAACGCGGACTGGGACCAGGTGGCGACCGGGGTGAACGATCTCGGGTGTGCGTTGCTGCCGCAGCTGCTGACGCCGGCCGAGGCCGGTCGCATCGCCGGGCTGTACGACGACGTCGAGCGGTTCCGGGCGACGGTCAACATGGCCAGGCACCGGTTCGGTGAGGGCGAGTACCGGTACTTCGATCGGCCCTTCCCGGACGCGGTGGAGTCGCTGCGGCAGGCGCTCTATCCGAGATTGTTGCCGATAGCACGGGATTGGTACGGGAAGCTCGGCCGCGAAGCCGAATGGCCGGACACGCTCGACGAGTGGCTCGAGATCTGCCACCGCGCCGGCCAGACCCGCCCGACCCCGATCCTGTTGCGGTATGGGCCGGGTGACTGGAACGCCCTGCATCGGGACCTGTACGGCGACAAGGTCTTCCCACTCCAGGTCGTCATCAACCTCAACGAGCCCGGCGTGGACCACACCGGCGGCGAGTTCCTCCTGGTCGAACAACGTCCGAGGGCACAGTCCCGCGGCACGGCGACCCTGATCCCGCACGGCCACGGCCTGGTCTTCACCACCCGCGACCGCCCGGTGAAGTCAGCCCGAGGCTGGTCCGCCTCGCCGGTCCGCCACGGCGTCTCCCCCATCCGCACCGGCCACCGCCACACCCTCGGCCTCGTCTTCCACGACGCAAAGTAATCAGCGGGGGCGGATTTCGGGCATAGTGGGGGGAGCCGGGCAGGCGTGGGGTGCGTCGGAGTTGAGGCTCGGGGTTGTTCTCTATGGAGGGGGAAATCAGTGCGGAGTGAACTGTTCGCGTCGGCGAATCAGGAGCAGGAGTCGGCGCAGCCGGGGTTGCGGTTGCAGAACTCGAAGCTGCTGAAAGTGGAGTTGCGAGGCGAGGTGTTCGCGCGCCAGGGCGCGATGGTCGCGTACCAGGGGAACGTGCAGTTCGAGGCCCAGGGTGCCGGCGGGATCGGGAAGTTCCTGAAGAGCAAGCTGACCGGTGAAGGCATCCCGCTGATGAAGATGCGGGGCCAGGGTGACGTGTTCCTCGCCGACAGGGCGTCGGACATCTACCTGATCGACCTGGAGGGTCCGCACGACGGGCTCAGCATCAACGGCGCCAACGTCCTCGCGTTCGAGCCGACGCTCAGCTGGGACATCCAGCGGGTGCAGGGCGTCGGGATGATGTCGAACGCCGGCCTGTTCAACTGCATGTTCAACGGGCAGGGCCGGATCGCGATCACCTGCAAGGGCACGCCCGTCGTACTGTCGGTGGACCAGCCCACGTTCGCGGACCCGCAGGCGGCCGTCTGCTGGTCGACGAGTCTGCAGACCGGGTACCAGCGGGCCGACCAGCTCGGCCTCGGCACCCTGATCGGGCGGACGACGGGTGAGGCGTTCACGATGAGCTTCGCCGGTCAGGGGTTCGTCGTCGTGCAGCCGTCCGAGGAGCCGCCGGGCGGCTTCGTCAGCGGTACGGGTAGCGGTAACCAGGCCGGCCAGGAAGGCGGCGTCGCAGGCGTCCTCGGCGGGCTACTCGGCGGCCGCTAACGACTCGCAGATGTCCCAGGCGGACTGACGGAGAAAGGCCGCGGTGTCCGCATCGAGGCCCTTCACCGGTACGTCGATCCCGACCGGATCCTGCTCCAGCAGCGCGATGAGGAACACGCACGCGGCCAGATAGCTGCCCGCCAAGGCCGGGTGGCTGTTGTCCTTGTCGTGCAGCACCGGCTGGTCGTGCAGGCGCAGGAACTGTTCCCAGACCATGCCCACCGGGACGAGCGTCGCACCTAACTCGGCAGCACTACCGCCGTACGCGGAAGTCAATGCCTGCTGGGACTCGGGGGCGTTCCGCCGGGCCCAGGTCAGGTAGAGCGCGGTCCGCGCACCGGCTTCCTTGATCGCGGCGTCGAAGTCGCGCGCGCTCTCCCGGAACCGCTCCGGACTCTTGATCGGCAACGTGCTCTGCTCCTGCAGTACGACGACCTCGAAGGCACCGGTCGCGATCGCGTCGAGCGCCTTCCCCGCGTTGAGGTGCTGCCGCAGTGACGCACCGCCGGCCTGGATCAGCTTGTGCTCGAGGTCGATCCCGCGCGCCCCGGCCAGCCCGGTGAGCAGCCCGGGCAGGTTGTTCCGGGCCGTAAAGCTGTTCCCCACAAACAGAATCCGCACCCCACGGACGCTACTAGACTTCGGCCGTGAATGAGCTTCGGATCGTGCCGGTGAGCGATGACGCGACCATGCTGGACTGGCAGCGGGTGCACAACGAGATCATCCCGACCGCACCGTTGTCCGTCGACGAGATCCGGGAGCGGGCCAAGCACCACGTGCTCGAGGTCGCGTACGCCGGTGGGGTCCTGGTCGGCTGCTCGACCGTGCGGCCGCCATCGGACGAGACCACGGCGGCGACCGTGATCGCCCGGGTGCTGCCGGAACACCGGCGGCAGGGCTACGGCTCGGCGATCTACGAGCGCAGCCTCGCCCGCGGTCGCGAACTCAGCCGCGAAGGCATCGAGACGCACATCCTCGCGACCAACGAGGACGGCCTGCAGTTCGCCAAGTCCCACGGCTTCACCGAGGTCGAGACCTACCTACTCCCGGGCGACACCATCCCCTTCATCGAGCTGCGCCTAGAGCCGCTGCCCGGATAACCGGATTGCCGGGCGGGGTGGGAGAGGGGAGGATGCGGGGGTGCGCTTCTCGATCAACATTCCCAACTTCGGTGACTTCGCGGATGCCCGGACCGTTGCGCGGGTGGCGCAGACGGCTGAGGAGGCGGGGTGGGACGGGCTGTTCATCTGGGACCATGTGGTCCACAGCAAGAAACAGCGGCAGGGTCAGCCGTTCGGCGATCCCTGGATGCTGCTGACGGCGGCCGCGCTGGCGACCTCGCGGATCATGCTCGGTCCGCTGGTGACGCCGGTGGCGCGGCGGCGGCCGGAGCAGCTCGCGCGGCAGGTCGCGACGCTGGACTCGATGAGCGGCGGCCGGGTCATCTTCGGTGCGGGGCTGGGTGGTCCGATCGACGACGAGTTCGGCAGTTTCGGCGACGAAACCGATCCGAAGGTGCTGGCCGAGAAGCTCGACGAGGGGCTCGAGCTCCTGGCGCAGTACTGGTCCGGGGACACCGTCAACCACGACGGCCGCCACTACCGCGTCGATGACGTGACGTTGCTGCCGGCAACTGTGCAGCGGCCGCGGCCGCCGGTCTGGATCGCCGGCTACTGGCCGCGCAAGACCCCGATGCGACGGGCCGCGCGCTGGGACGGCGCCGTACCGCTGTTCCTGGACGCGAACCACGGCGTCGCCCCGCCGGTCGAGGAGCTCCGCGAGCTGATGGGCTACCTGCGCGGACTCCGCGGCGACGAGGCCGCTGACACGCCGTACGACGTCATCGTCGGCGGGATCAGTGACCCGGCCGACTACCGCGGCGTGATCGAGCCGCTGGCCGAGGCCGGCGCGACCTGGTGGGACGAACGCCAGCTCCTCCGGGGCACGGACTTCTACCGCCTCGACCCCGTCCTCCGCCGCATCGAACAGGGCCCGCCCAGCATCTGAGCCCTGCCGGTCTTCCGATCCGACGGCTTGAGATGCTGAGGGCATGAACGACGAACAGCCGTCCTGCTGCGCGCCGTCTCGGCCCGTGGTCGGGATCGGTTCCACGCCGCCGCCGGCTCCGGCCGCCTCGACCGGGGCGCACGGGGTCGAGCAGATCGTGCTGGACGGTGGCGTGTTCGCGATGGGTGACGGCTACGGGGACGGCAATCCTGGTGATGGCGAGGTGCCGATCCACCAGGTGCGGATCCAGCCGTTCAGCATCGACGCGACGTCGGTGACCAACAGCGACTTCGCACGGTTCGTCGACGACACCGGGTATCGGACCGAGGCGGAGATCTTCGGGTTCTCGGCTGTCTTCCACCTGGCCCTGCAAGCGGATCCGGGTGACCTGATGGGGCCTGCGTCCGGGGTGCCGTGGTGGGCCGGCGTACGCGGTGCGGACTGGCGGCATCCGGGTGGCGGGCGGTCCGATCTCGACGGGCTCGACGACCATCCCGTCGTACACGTGAGCTGGAACGACGCGGTCGCGTACTGCTCGTGGGCCGGCCGGCGCTTGCCGACGGAGGCCGAGTGGGAGTACGCATCCCGGGGTGGTCTCGAGGGCGCGCGGTATCCGTGGGGCGACGAGTTGATCGGCGACGACGGCGAGTGGCGCTGCAATATCTGGCAGGGCGTCTTCCCGGAGCGCAACGACCTCGAGGACGGCTTCCTCACCACGGCGCCGGTGCGGACCTTCGAGCCGAATGGCTACGGACTGTGGCAGACGGTCGGCAACGTGTGGGAGTGGTGCGCGGACTGGTTCGGCCCGCGGTACTACAAGTTCTCCCCGGACGAGGACCCGCGCGGCCCATCCCTCGGCGCGGCCCGGGTGATGCGCGGCGGCTCGTACCTGTGCCACGACTCGTACTGCAACCGCTACCGCAACGCCGCCCGCTCGTCGAACACCCCGGAGTCCTCGATGGGCAACGCCGGCTTCCGCACCGTGTCCTTGCCCGCGCCAATCTGACCGTACCGACCAACGGGTAGTGGTCGGGTCGATCCGACTTGCCCCCGCCTGAACGCCCCCGGGCATGCCCGAGCAGACCGACTACTACCCGTTCGTCGGTACGCGGGTCGTGGTTGTGCGGAGCCCGGGGGTGGTAGCGGCCACGGCGGCGACGGCGGTGATGCACAGGAGGGCGCCTGAGGTCAGTGCGATGAAGGGTGACGAGACCTGGGCGACGAGGCCGCCGCGGAGGTTGCCGAGGTCGGGGCCGGCCTGACCGACGATCTGTTCGGCGGCGCTGACGCGGCCGAGGAGTTCGTTGGGCGTGTGCAGCTGGACGATCGTGCTGCGGGAGACGACCGAAACGGTGTCGGCCGCGCCGGCCAGCGCGAGGAAGGCCAAGGCGACCCAGGGTGTGGGCGAGAAGGCGAAGAAGGCAAGGGCAATCCCCCAACCGGCCGAGCCGACCAGCATCACGACGCCGGGTCGCGGCAACCGGGTGAACGAACCGGACAGGACCGACGCTGCCACTCCGCCGACTGCGATCGCGGTCAGGAACAATCCCAGCGTCCGTGGATCGTTGCCGAACCGCTCGGCGTTGATCACCGGGAACAGGCTGACCGGCATCGACAACACCGTGACCGCGAGATCCGTGATCAGCGCTCCCCGGATCACCGGCGTCGACACCACGAACGCCAGCCCGTCCCGCACCCCACGAAGCCCCGGCCGGGTGACGGCTTCGACCCGCATCTTCGGCAGCCCGAGCACGCCGTACAAGGCGGCAAGGAAGCTCAGGCAGTCGATCAGGTAGCAGACGCCGACGCCCCACGCATTCACGATCAGTCCGCCGAGCGCGGGCCCGATCAGCATCGCGCCCTGGAACGAGATCCGGTTGAGCGCGATCCCGCCGGCGAGCAACTCGCGCGGGAGCAACTGGGGAAGAACTGTCCGCGCCACCGGCCCACCCGCGGCCCCGAATGCAGCCTGCGCGGCGACGAGGCCGAGCAGTACGCCGACCGGCACCGGCCCGATCACCAGCTGGCTCGCCATCAGCGCGGAGACGACGATCTGCCCGCTGATCGTCATCAAGTAGAACCGCCGCCGCTCGACCCGATCCACCGCCGCACCCGCGAAGAGGCCGAGCAGGATCAGCGGCAACGCCTGCGACAGCCCGACCGCCCCGGTCCACGCCGCACTCGACGTCTGGTCCCACACCTGGAACATCACCGCGACGAACGCGAGCTGCCCACCGAACGTCGACAACACCTGACCGACCCACAGCCGCCGGAACACCCGCGAAGCCCGCAACGGTTCCAGGTCGATGAACGCGTGCCTGGCACTCATTTCTGTTCGAGCTTCTCGGCGATGCGGTCGTGGAAGCTCTTACGGGCCAGGGCCTCCTCGACGTCGCGGACCACCTGGGTCATCGGATACGGGAGCTCGGCCTCGAGTTCGGTGATCGCCGCCTCGGTGGATCGCCACTCGGCCGCCAGCAGCTCGACGATGCCCTTGGCCTTGGCGGTCAGGGCGACCTTCTTGCTGCGGGCATCGGTCCCCGGCACGGTCCGGACCAGCCCGGCCGTGCGCATCGCCGAGACCTTCTGGCTGAGAGCCGAATGGGTCCGGCCCACCGACTCGGCCAGCTCGGTGATCGTCATCGGGCCTTTCGCATGCAGCCGGAGCAGCTCCATCACATAGCTCGGCTTGAGCCCCTTGACCTGACGCTCGGTGTAGATCTGCGCGATCTCCGCATCCATCCGCGCCAGCAACTGATGCAGGGCCCGCCACTGACTCTGTTCGGTCGGATCGTCCATGACCGCATCATAACAGCACTTATATAAGTCCTGTCAGACTGGGCCGATCCCAGAGCACGCAGTGCTGGCTGCCGACCCGGATGAACCGCCCACCCGGGAAGGCCGGCCCGTAGACCTGCTCGAACCCGGCGCGGCTCAGGTAGCGGTCGCTGACCCGGTGGTCGAGCCACTCACCTGTCGACAATCGGAAGATCTCCCAGGCGTTGGCTCTCCGCCGGGCCAGATTCCGGGCCAGCTTGCGGACCTCACCGCCGTACAGCCACCAGCGCGGATTGGCCGGCCGCGGGGACACCGTGTCGGCCAGAGCCGCGCGACCACCGACGGAGACCAGGCTACGAATGTGCCGCAGTACGGCGGGCAGGTCCGTGACGTGATGCAGGGTCGCCGAACTGGTGACGAAGTCGTACTGCCCGGCGACGTCGAGGATGTCGGACTCGAGATAGCTGACATTCGAGCGCGGGCGTTTGCGGCGAGCCAGCCGGATCATCGGGCCGGAGAGGTCGATCGCGTCGACCTGGTCGAAGTAGTCGGCCAGGATCACCGCATGCCGGCCGGCGCCGCAGCCGAGATCGATGGCGCGGCGCCGGCGTTCCGGCAGGACGGTCGGCAGCCAGTCGGCGACCGCGTCGTCAGTCAACTCCCCCAGCCGGTCGTACTGCTCGGCCAGATGATCGAACGACTGTGCCCGCTTCATGCTCGTGAGACTCAGTACGGCGGTGAAAGGTTGACCGGCGGATCCAGATGGCAGCCAGGACGGCGGCGCTGATGCTGATGGCGACGAGAGTCGCGAAGCCGTAGCGGGTGTCGGTGCGACCGGTGACGACCGACGCGATCAGCATCACCACGACCGTGGCCGCGAGCCCGTACCCGTTGGCGACCCCGAACGCATGGCCGACCCGAGACTCCTCGACCGACGTCATCAGCAACGACCGCGTCGCGATCCGTGCCTGCCCGAAGACGAACGCGCCGACCAGGACGAGCCCCATCAACACGCTGACCCCGAACAACGGCTGCAGCATCAGCAACGCATTGCAGGCAACGAACCCGACCAGCGCCACTCGCAAATCTCCGAACCGTACGGCGGTACGCCGATAGACCACCGCGGCCAGCAGGAACCCGGCACCACCCAGCGCGTCGACAATGCCGACGACCGCCGCACCGCGATGCCATTCACCGACGATGAGCACCGGCAACAAGGCGTTGAACACCGTGACCACCACGAGCCCTTGACCGTAGAGCAGTGCGAGCGCACCTAGAGGAAGGTGCTGACGGCTCGGCGTGCTTGCCGGACGCAACTCCTCTACCGGAACGGTCTTGCGGGTCGTGCGTCCGACCGCAAGCACCAGCACGGCCGAGGCAACGAACGTGAGGGCGTTGAACACGAACAGCGGCGTGGAACCGAAGTACTGCAAGGCGAATCCGCCGACCGATGCCGAGAGCAACATGCCGCATTGCATCGAGATCTCGTAGTGGGCGTTGAAACGCCGCAACTCCGGTGCGGGCACCCGCTCCCGCACTAATGCCGCACTCGCCGGAACGAACAGCGCAGCGACGACCGCCAGCGCGAAGTTGCTGGCGTAGACCAGGGTCTGCTGTGGCGCGCCGACCGCGAGCCCGACCGGAAGGCAGAGCGCGGCGACGGCACTCACCACATCGCACCCCACCCACAATCGCCGCCGGTCGAAGCGGTCCGCGAGCCGACCGAAGTACGGCGACAACAGCGCCTGCGGCACCGCCACCGCGATGAACAGCCAGCCGACATCCAGCATCGAGCCGCGCGCCTGCACCAGCAGCAACGCGGCACCGATCAACTGAATGTTGTTTCCAAGAGACGTGATGAAGGCCGCCGGCAACAGCAGCCGATGAGATCTGAGCACTTGACCACGCTCCCACCAATCACTGACAAGTTATGGCAGTGATTCTTATTCGCTACTGCAGTTGCGTAAATCGGCCCGCCTGGGTTATCTTCTTTTCGACACTGGAGTAGCGGAATGAGGTGGACGATGGTGGGGCGTGGGCGGCCGCGGGATGCGGGGGTGGAGGGACGGGTGCTCGAGGCCGCCATGGGTGAGATGCGGCTGCGGGGGTACGACGGGATGTCGGTCGACCGGGTCGCGGATCGGGCCGGGGTCGCGAAGACCACGATCTACCGGCGGTGGCCGAGCAAGGCCGAGCTGGTGATCGCGATGATCGCCGGCCTGCGCGCTTCCGTGCCGTTCGAGCCGAGCGGCGATCCACGGCACGACCTCACCGACCTCGTTTCCGCGGTCGCTTCGACACTGACCGCCGTACCGACGACCCTGATCGCCGACCTGGCCGCAGCCGCCGCTCGCGAACCGCGGGTCGGCGAGAGCGTCCGCACGCTCTGGGGCGAGCGGCACGCCGCCGTCACCGCGGTCGTCGCGCAAGCCCAGGAGGACGGGATCATCCCCGGGCACGCCTCCCCCGCCGTGTTGGTCGACCAACTCGTCGGCCCGCTGTACTACCGGCTTCTCATCACTGGAGAGCCGATCACTTCCGCCTACGTGAGGGAACTGGTACTCAGCACCCTCGGACCCGCTCTGGAGCAGTCATGAAGAAGGTTTTGCTTGCCATCGGCGCCATCGTCGGCCTGGTCGCCGGCTACACGGTCTACACGATCGTCCAACCGTTCGTCCTGCACACCGAGATCGAGGTGGACGCGACCCCGGAGCAGGTCTGGAAGGTGCTCGCCGACCGCGAGGCGTACCCGGAGTGGAACCCGTTCATCATCTCTTCGACCGGCGAGCTGACAGCCGGTACGACGATCACCAACGTCCTGCGCGACACCCAGGGCAAGGAGACCACGTTCACCCCCGAACTCCTCGCCGTCGTACCGAACAAGGAGCTCCGCTGGATCGGCAGGATCGCGTTCGGCGGCATCTTCGACGGCGAGCACGCGTTCCGCCTCGAGGAACTCCCGGGCGGCCGCACCCGCCTGATCCACGAGGAGACCTTCCGCGGCGCGGCGATCCCGTTCACCAAGTCCATGCTGACAAAGACGATCGAGCCCCAGTTCACCGCCATGAACCAAGCCCTCGCCACCCGCGCCACCACCCGTTGACGACGAGGGGATCGTGATGATCGACGCTCTCGCTCGGGTTCATGTGGTTGACGGCGCCATGCTGGCGGTTCGCACCAAGGGACGCGAAGCCTTCGGGGCGGCTTGACGTCGCGGATCCCGTCCGCTGGCGAACCTCCACCACTCACCAACCGCACACATCCCACGGAGCTCACGCTCGAACACAGACTGGAAATCAGCGAGGTTGGTGAGTGACACAGGTCCGGGAATCGCCACAACTCCAGGCGGCCTGCCGTCCGGCCTCACCCGAAGGACGGGGTGTTGGCGTTGGGGACCACCATGGTGGGCTTGCTCGTTAGGCCTACGGACCAGATGTCGGTGGTTCCGGAGGGGGTGCGGAGGGGGTAGAGGAGGGTGGTGTTGTTCTGCCAGAGGGGTTGGTCGTCGAGGTTGCGGGGTTCGGGTGGGTGGGTGATGCGGTGGGTGGTGAGGTCGAGGACGGCCAGGCGCCAGGTGCCGTCGGAGACCTTTTGTTTGTAGGCGATCCGCTTGCCGTCCGGTGACAGTGACGGGCACTCGACGTTCTCGGCGATCGCCGTACCGCGGTAGCTGCGGTAGTCCGCCTCGATCAGGTACGTCTTCCCCTTGCTCCCCAGCGTCACGTAGAACCGGTTGCCGTCGGCACCGAATGTGATCCCCCAGTAGTTGATGTCCGAGGCGAAGTACCGCCGGCCGGCCACGAACACCGGTAGTTCCTCGATGCTCTTCACCAACCGCCCGGTGTCCACCTCGTAAAGCCCGGTCCGGGTCGAGAACCCGGTCGCCGCGTACGAGTCCCCGCTGACGAACAGCGTCCAGTTCACGATCCGCCCGTCCGGCGACACCCGCGCCCGGCTCGGCGTCCCCGGCAACGTCTCCCGGTGCCGCACGTTCAGCTGAGCGTCGAGCACGAGCATTTCGGTGAGTGGAGGCAACGACCCGGCTTTCAGCCGCAAGCAGATCGCCGTACGACGGGCAGCGGCGAACCGATCGCATCGCAACTCCCCCACCCGCCGCGTCGCGCCCGGCTCACGAACCGGTACGGCGGCCAGCTTCCCCGACTCCGGCCCGTCGGCCAGGTTCCGGAAGAACAACGTCGACCCATCCAGCGCCAGGGTTTGATCAACGATCACTGACATCGCGTTCTCGGTCGCACCGCCGTCACGGGCCGAGACCACATACGTCGTGGCACCGCCGATCAGCGCGAGGACGCCGATCACTGTGACGAGCAGCCGCCTCATCGCCGTACCTCCAGAGGTTTGATCACAGCTGCCGCAATCGTGACGGTCAGCAGGGCGACCGTCGTCGCGAGCAAGGCGAGGCGGATGTCCCACAGGGTCCATAGCAGGCCGACGGTGACGGCCGATGTCATCCGGGCCAACGCCTGCCCGGTCTGCAGGACCGCGAGACCGCTGGCCCGGAGATGCTCGGGCAATAGCGGCCCCACTGCGGCTGGGAGTACGCCGTCGGTCGCGGCGTAGAACGCGCCGTGGAGGGCGAGAGCCAGCCACCAGTTGCCGATCGGTCCGCACACCAGGAGGAGGGTGAGGACCAGCGCGAGGTGACCGGCGATGAAGACCTTCCAGCGGCCGATCCGGTCCCCCAACCGGCCGAGGGGTACGGCGAGCAGGAGGAACGTTCCGGCCGTCCCCAAGGGCAACAGCGGGAACAGCGAACTGTCGACGTCCCACCGACGCTGCACAGCCAAGTAGACGAACGAGTCGGTGATCGTGAACAGCCCGAGCGCCGCGGCCCACCCGCAGCACCGCCGAAAGCCCGCGATCCGCAGCAAACCGAACATCGCCCGCACCGGGACCCCCGTGGCCCCGGCAGGCGCGACCGCATCTGGCACGACGGCCGGCGCCCGATGGGGGTGGTCGCGGACCAGCATGACGAGCAGCAGTACGCCGCATGCCGCCAAGCAGAAGCTGCTCACGAAGACCGCGCTGAAGTCGCCGAGACTCGCCCACAACACCGCGGCCGCGACCAGCGGACCCAGGAGCGCGCCGCACGTATCGAGCGCCCGGTGCACCCCGAACGACCGGCCCATCGTCTCGGGCGAACTGCTCAACGAGATCAGCGCATCCCGCGGCGCCGTCCGAATCCCCTTCCCGGCCCGGTCGACCGCGAGCACCGCACCGATCGCCGGCACCGACGATCCGGCCGCGAGCAGTCCGAGCTTCGACACTGCCGACAGCGCGTACCCGATCCCGGCGACCGCCTTCAGCCGTCGCCAGCGATCGGCCAGGTGCCCGCCGACGAGACGCAGTACGGCGGTCGAACCGGCATAGAGACCGTCGAGCAGGCCGAACTGCAACGGGTTGAGTCCGAGTCCGAAGACGAGGTAGAGCGGCAGGACCGCGGTCACCATCTCAGCAGAGATGTCGGTGACCAGGCTGACCATGCCCAAGGCAACAACCACCCCGGGCACCCGGGCCAGCGGGGCGCGCGACCGCGCTGATCCAGCGGCCCGGGTGTCGGCGAGATACATGTCCCGTCAGCCCTTCAGTGACAGGTGTACGTCGGGCTGCTGTCCAGGACCGTGTTGTCCAGACCGATCAGCTGACTGCTGAACGTCGTGTCGGTCATCGACAGCTTCAGTGCGCCGTACTCCTGCAGCAGCTTGGCCGTCGCCGGATGCGCGGCGTGGACGTCGTACAGGGTCATGCCGCCGGTGCCGCCGATGATCTGGACCGGGCCGTTCGGGTCGGGATCGCCGTCGGCGTTCTGCGGCAGGAAGCGCTCGTAGTGGTGGTCGTGCCCGTTGAGCACCAGGTCGACCTTGGCGTCGACGAGGGTCTGCCACAGCTGAGTGCTGTCCGGGTTGTCGCCGTGATCGCCGGAGCTGAAGCGTGGGTGGTGGTAGTAGGCCGCGACGCACCCCTTGGTGGTCTTGGCGAGATCCTGTTTGAGCCAGGTGAGTTGCGGCGGCTCGGCCAGGCTGTCATGGGTGGTGAAGTCGTTCGAGTCGAGCGCGATGAAGTGCCAGTTGCCGAGGTCCCAGCTGTAGTAGTTCTTGCCCTGCGGTGTCGCGATCGAGCCGAAGTACTTGCGGTAACCCTCGAACGGTACGTCGTCGTACGTCTCGTGGTTGCCCGGGACCGGCTTGGTGATGCTCTTGAACCGGCCCCAGGACTTGTCGTAGTAGTTCCGGAAGTCCGACAGGTGCGCGTCGTCGTACTGGTTGTCGCCCATGGTCAGCACCGCGGCCGGCTTCATCGCCTCGACCAAACGCGCGGTCTTGGGGTGCACGCAGGTCGAGTCGTCGGGCGTGCACTGGGCCGCGATGTCACCGGCGGCCGCGAGGACGAACTGGCCGGTGCCGCCGGGGCTTGTCGTGATCGTGAGCGGTGTACTCGGCGCCGACTGGTTGCCGGCAAGATCGCGAGCACGGATCGCATACTTGTACGACGTGTTGGCTGTCAGACCGGTGTCGTTGTAGAAAGCGGTCGACGTGGACGCGACCACCGTGTCGTTGCGGAGTACGTCGTACCCGCTGACTCCGACGTTGTCGGTCGAAGCGGTCCAACTGAGGGCGGCCGAGGTCGCGGTGACGCCGGTCGCCTTGAGTCCGGTGGGTGTGCTCGGCGGCTGGGTGTCGCCGGTGGAGTCCTTCGTGCCGTAGACCTGGAGTTCCCAGAGCGAGTAGCCGTACGACGTGCCGCGTTTGGTGCCGACGAGACGGACATAGCGCCCGTGCGCCTCAAGGCCGGTCAGGTCGTCGGTACTGCCATTGCCGTCAGCAACTTCCTTGACCCTGCGGAAGGTAGTGCCGTCGTCGGAGATCTCGATCCGGTAGGCCTTCGTTTAGGCGGCCTCCCAGCTGAGCTTCACCCGCCGTACGGTCGCCGGCTGACCGAGATCGACCTTGATCCACTGTGGATCGACGCCTTCGGCACTGGCCCAGCGGGTCGACGTACTCCCGTCGACCGCACGGTCACCGGTCAACGTCTCCGCTTCGATGCTCGAGACAACAACCGGTTGTCGCTGTGACAGCAGCACATCCGCGGCCGGCTGCGCATCCGCGGCCGATCCACTGACGGCGCCGACCAGGACGACGGGCAGCACAACACTCATCCAGCGAAACTTCATCAGAACCTCCGGGGGCGGGCGGAGTAATTGTTAGGAAGGTTACCTATCAGTTGCGGAACCGTCCACCCCCTCGACACCTGGACGTCACTCACGGCAGGTTTGCGGTCATGATGGGACTACTGCGCAAGGTCGACGCCGTGACGATCCGGGTGCCCGACCTCGACACCGGCCTGGACTTCTACCGGGACCAACTCGGCCACGAGTTGCTGTGGCGGAACGACGAGATCAACCAGGCCGGCCTCCGCCTGCCGGACAGCGACACCGAGATCGTCCTCAGCACAGCCCTCGACTACGCCCCAACCTGGCTGGTGAGCTCAGCCGACGAAGCCGCCGAACAGATCGCGAGCAAGGGCGGCCGACTGGTCTCGGCACCCTTCGATGTCCCCGTCGGACGATGCGCCGTCGTCGAGGATCCGTTCGGCAACACCCTCGTGATTCTGGATCTGTCCAAGGGCCTCTACACCACCGACTCTCACGGAAAGGTCACCGGCGTCGAGTGACATGGCACCGTGACCCTCCGGCGCACCTAGGGTCTGGCATGATCGCCTGCCGCATCATTGGAGGACCATGTTCGCCGCCCGCTGTGCCGCCGTACTCCAGGAACTGAGCGGACGCGACGAACTCCTCGTGGAGATCGGGCCGGCCGACGCGGGCGTGAAGTTCCCGGATGCGCGCGAGGTCCTGGCGAAACACTTCTCCGCTGCCGTCCTCGGCGAGCTCCTGCCGTACGACCTCGGAGTAGAACGCGTCCACGCGGCCTGGCAAACGCCGGGTGGCGGGGAAGCAGCCGGCGAGATCTGCCTCAAGAACCTCGCCCTCGTGTTGTCGCGATTCCGGCCGCCACTGTGGGATCAGACCCTGACTCCTTCGGAGCGGCGAGTCTTGGCGAGCCTGGTGATCATCGACGAGCAGCCGTACGCCGGCATGGGTACGGCGACCGGACTGCGGATCACGAGTCCCGGCAGCGCGCCAGAGCTCTGGTTCTACGACAACTCACGATCCTTCCTCGGACGACTCGACCTCGAGTACGACGAGTACCTCGAGGCCGCCCTGGCAACGAAGGGTGCCTTCGGCTGGCAGTACTTGTTCACCGGGGTCAACCTGCGCGCCCCTCGATTCGGTTGGCACGTGGACAACCTGACGGCCGCCTTCGAGCGGCTGTCGACACTGTTCCCGTCGTACTCCTACCCGGACCTCCGCGCACGCCTCTCGAGTTGATGTCACCCACGCATCAACTGTGTGGAAAAGATGCATTGGACGGATGACTCTGACGCTGGTTGGCTCGGAGTATGCAGAAACGTGCGTTGGGACGAGTTGGTACTGAAGTCAGCCCGGTCGGGTTCGGGTGCTGGGCGATCGGCGGGCCGTTCACGAATCCGGCCGGGGATCCACTGGGGTGGGGTGAGGTCGACGACGACGAGTCGGTCCGGGCGATCCGCCGGGCCGTCGAACTCGGGGTGACGTTCTTCGACACGGCCGATGTGTACGGCGCCGGGCACAGCGAACGGGTGTTGGGCAAGGCGCTCGAGGGGATGCGGGACCAGGTGGTCATCGCGACCAAGTGGGGTAACACGTTCGACGAGTCGACT
The DNA here is from genome assembly GCF_037203805.1 of Kribbella sp. CCNWLW201. NCBI lineage: Bacteria > Bacillati > Actinomycetota > Actinomycetes > Propionibacteriales > Kribbellaceae > Kribbella > Kribbella sp. CCNWLW201. The sequence goes on from NZ_JBBCBQ010000001.1 coordinate 1,758,587, forward strand.
GCGGTCATGCACCACCAGGACAAGTCGGCCGAGTACGTGCACAAGGCGGTGCGGGCGTCGCTCGACCGGCTCGGGACCGACTACATCGACCTCTATCAGCTGCACTGCGACACGACCAACGAGGTCGCGCTGCCGTTGCGCGAGGCCTGCGAGGATCTCGTCCGGGAAGGACTGATCCGCAGCTACGCCTGGAGCACGGACACCGTCAGCAGTGCGGCGTTCTTCGCCGAGGGCGAGCACTGCGCGGCGGTGCAGCACGAGGCCAGCGTCCTGCACGACGCGCCGGAGATGTTCGCACTCTGCGAGAGCGCGGATCTCGCGAGCGTGAACAGAACGCCTTTGGGTATGGGCCTTCTCGGTCGCCGCAACTCGAACCAGCCGGCCACCGGTGCAGACATCCGCACCCTTCCCCCGGCCTGGCTCCGGTACTTCGACAAGGGCGGCGTACCCACTCCGGAATGGGCCGAGAAGGTGTCGGCGATCCGCGACCTGCTGGAGAGCGACGGCCGGACGTTGGCGCAGGGTGCGCTCGCCTGGTTGTGGGCTCGCAGCCCGCGGACGATTCCGATCCCGGGTTTCCGGACCGTCGCGCAAGCCGAGGAGAACGCGCGGGCGATGGAGTTCGGCCCGTTGCGGGACGACCAGATGGCGGAGATCGCGACGCTGCTCGGGCGGTGATGAATCCCCTGCGTGCGATTGGGTACCCGAACGGTGAGCAACCACCGAGAGGGTGAGAGAAGATGCGACTGATCGTCGACCGCAGTACCCGGCGCCGCGGTATCGCGGTGCAGGATCACGGGCATCCGTTCCTCAAGACCGCCGGGCTGACCGTTGCCGGCATCTGTGCCGGGATGGTGACCGAGTACCTGATGGACCCGGAGCGCGGCCGCGCCAGACGAGCCAAGCTGCGGGACAAGTCCGCACACGCCGCGCACGGGATGAGCAATCTCAACGGCCTGTCCAAGGACATGACGAACCGCGGCCGCGGGATGGCGATGGCCGCCCGCTACCGAGTCACCGGCCGGTGGACCGACGACTCCGTCCTGCACGACCGGGTCCGGGCCGAGCTCGGGCGGATGGTGAGCCACGCGCACGCTGTGCAGGTCCGGGTCGACAACGGAACCGTGACGCTGGTCGGCGACGTGCTCGCGGACGAGGAGAAGCAGGCTCGGCACGCGGTGAAACGAATCCCCGGCGTGAAGGACGTGGACGCCCAATGGACGGTCCATGACGAGCCGGGCGACGTACCCACACTGCAGGGAAAGGGACGCACCAAGCGCCCCCACATGACCAACTGACACCACCCCCTAGAACCAGCCCGGCGCTCTCGCCAACCGCGGCGGCGCCGGGCTGAGCCACGCCTGGATCCCACCCCGAGCTGATCCCGGCGGTCAGAAATTCGCCGGACGCGATCTCTTGCCGTCTGATTAGGTTTATCGATATACCTCTGAGGAACACCCCACCCCCGGGAGTCCTGATGAGGTCTGTTGTGCGGTCAGCCGGCCGGTTTGGTCGTACCGCGCTGGACCAGTTCGGCGGGCACGATCAGTTCCTTCGGGTCGCCGGTCGGGCCGCCGCTGATCTGGGCGACGAGCAGCGACGTGATCAGGTCGGCCATCTCCTCGTGCCCGGGGTTCACCGTGGACAGCGACGGGATCAGGTACGGCGCCTCGTCGATGTCGTCGAAGCCGACCACCTGGACGTCGTCCGGCACCCGCAGCCCGGCATCGGCCAGGGACCGAAGGGCGCCCATGGCAACCACATCGGTCAGGGCGAACACGGCGTCGAAGGCGATCCCGCGATCGACCAGCGACCGGATCGCGTCGTACCCCTCCTGCAAGGTGAAATTGCACCGGACGATCAGTTCGGGATCCATCGGTACGCCGGCCTCGGTGTGGGCCACCGCGTAGCCCTCGGCCCGCAGGGCCGGCATGTTGGCCACCCAGTCGGGGTTGCCGCCGAGCATGGCGATGCGCCGGGCGCCGGTGGCGAGCATGTGCGCGGTCGCCTGGCGGGCACCGTCGACGTTGTCCATCATCACGTGGTCGAACCGCGACGGCAGGGCCCGCTCACCGATCATCACCACCGGCGCGTCGGTACGGATCTGGGTCAGCTCGGCCGGGTCGATGTCCACCACGCTGAGGATCAGGCCGTCGTACATCCGCAGCCGGGAGAACGCGACCGCGTCCAGCTCACCCTCGCGGCCGCCTCCGGTGCGCTCCATCACGATCCGCAGCCCGTGCGCCTCGAACCGGTCCGCGAGCCGGCCGGCCAACTGGCCGAAGTACGGGCGCTCGAGCTCCGGAACCGCGAGCCCGACCACGCCGGTCCGGCCCGCGCGCAGGTGCCGGGCGGCCAGGTTGACCTGGTACCCGAGGTCGCTGATCGCGGCCAGCACCCGCTCCCGGGTCGCCGCGCCGACGCGCGGCCGCCCGTTGATCACGTTCGAAACGGTCATCGTGGACACCCCCGCGGACCGCGCCACATCGGCCATCGTCACCACGGTGGATGCCTTCTTCATGGTCCATACCTTAAACACCTTCTGGAGTTGCGATGAGAAAACGCCGGACAATGGCCGCGCTCGCGGCCCTCGCAATCGCCCTTCCGCTGGCCGCTTGTGGTGGTACGCCGGGGACCGGCGGCGACAGCAAGAAGCTGACGTTCTTCTCCTGGGACGGAGAAGAGACGATGAAACCGCTGATCGCCAAGTTCGAACAGGACAATCCCGGCGTCAAGGTCGAGTTCTCCAACGCCCCGCCGGTGGCGGAGTACATCTCCACCCTGCAGTCGCGGATTCTCGCGGGTACGGCGGCCGACGTGTTCGCCATCGCGGCGGAGAACAAGACCAACCTGATCAACGGCAAGCATGTCGTCGACCTGAAGGACAAGCCGTTCCTGAAGAACGTGCCGAAGTTCAACCAGACCACGTACTCCGGTCCGGACGGCGCCGTGTACGGAATGTCGGTCGCCTCCTGGGGCGCCGGGATCCTCTACAACAAGGACCTGCTGGCCAAGGCCGGGGCGACCACGATCCCGCAGACCTGGGACGAGTTCCTTGCCCTGTGCAAGAAGCTCAAGGATGCCGGCGTGACGCCGTACCTGGAGTCGGTACAGGCCATGTCCACGCCGCTGTCGGCGTTCCTCGGCGCCGAGAACGCGTCCACCGGCGACACCATGGACAAGAAGATCTTCGACGGGTCGGCGAAGTTCAAGGACTACTGGGTCGAGCCGCTGACGCAGTGGTCGCGGCTGTGGTCCGAGGGTCTCGTCACCCGCAACGTCGTCGGCCTGACTGGTGACCAGGTGCGCACCGAGTTCGCGACCGGTAAAGCCGCGATGATGATCGCCGGCCCGTGGGACGTGCCCGGCGTCCGCAAGGCGGCCCCCAAGCTGAACATCGAGATGGCGCCGATCCCCGGTATCAGCGGCGGCAAGCCGTACCTGGCCGGCGCGGCCAGCCCGGGCTACGCGATCAACTCGAAGGCGAAGAACCCGGAGCTGGCGGAGAAGTTCCTGACCTTCCTGGACACGCCCGAGGCGATGGGCCTGTACCAGAAGGCGACCGGCGCGATCACCGTCACCACGGACTTCGAGCCGACCCTCGACCCGGCGCTGGCACCGATCGTGAAGGACGTCCGGGCCGGCAACGTGTACCTGCCGCAGATCGCCTGGAAGCGGGCCGAGGACATCCTCAATGTCGAGGCGACCGCGCAACTGCAGTTGCTGGTGCAGGGCAAGGCCACCCCTGAACAGGTCGCGAACGCCCTCGACACCAAACTCGCGAGTACGTCGTGACCGCTGGACTGATGGCTCCGGCCGAGACCTCCCAGGAGGTTTCGGCCGGGGCCGGCCGGCCGCGGTTCAACTGGGCGCGGGCCCGTGAGACCTCCGCGAACCAGCTGTTCCTGGTGCCGGTCGCACTGGTCTTCGTGGTGCTCCTGGTGGTGCCGCTGACGCAGACGTTCTACTGGAGTTTCACCGACTTCACCGGCTACTCGGCCGACGTGAAGTTCGTCGGGCTGTCGAACTACGGCAAGGTGCTGACCGACCCGTCGATGCTGGCCGGTCTCGGCTTCACGCTGGCGTTCACCATCGGTTCGGCGCTGCTGATCACGGTCTTCGCGATCCCGCTGGCCGTCGTACTGAACAGGAAGTTCTTCGGGCGGAACTTCGTCCGCTCGGTGTTCTTCTTCCCGGCCATCCCGAGTATCGCGATCCTCGGCCTGGTCTGGGCCTACATCCTGTCCCCGCTCGGATCGGGTGTGCTCAACTCGGTGCTGGAGAGTCTGTTCAACGCCGGGCCGTACCCCTGGTTGTCGGACGAGACGCTGGCGCGGCTGTCGGTGATCGTGGTCGCGGTCTGGGGCGGCACCGGCTGGCACGCGATGCTGTACCTGGCGTACCTGCAGTCGATCCCGGCCGACTACTACGAGGTCGCGACCATCGACGGGGCGTCGCCGCGACAGCAGTTCTTCCACATCACGCTGCCGTTGCTCACCCCGGCCGTTGTCATCAGCAACTTCCTGCTGATGACCGGCGGGCTCAAGGTCTTCGACCTGCCGTACACCCTGACCAAGGGCGGTCCGGGCTATTCGACGTACACGATCACGCAGTCGATCATCACCAGCGGTGTCGCGCAGGGGCGGTACGGGCTGGCCTCGGCACTGGCCGTGCTGTTCACCTTCGCGGTCGGCATCGTCGCCGTCGCCCAACTGTGGGTCTCCCGCCGGATCGAACGGAGGGTGCTGTGAAACAACGACGTTCACCGGTCACCAGTGTGGTGATGATCGCGCTGGCCGGTCTGGTCGGCGTACCGCTGTATTACATCGTCGTCAACACGGTGAAGACGCAGGAAGAGATGGCCCGGTCGCCGCTGGGGCTGCCGACGCGGCTGTTCCTGGACAACTATCAGCGGGTCTTCGAGACGGTGCCGCTGGGGCGGAGCTTCGTGAACACGTTGCTGGTCACGGTGGCCTCGATCCTGGTGATGCTGTTCGTCGGCTCCACCGCGGCGTACGCGATGGCGATGCGGGCCAGCCGGTTCAACCGGTTCTTCGGCGCGCTGCTGCTGCTCGGGTTCATCGTGCCGGGACAGTCGACGCTGATCCCGCTCTACCGGATGCTGGTCGGGGTCGAACTGGTCGACACGCTGCGCGGGCTGGTGGTGATCTACACCGGCGGCTCGATCTTCGTCTACTTCCTGATCCAGGGATACATCAGCCGGCTGCCGTTCGAGATCATCGAGGCGGCCCGGATCGACGGTGCCGGACCGTTCCAGATCTACTGGCGGATCGTGCTGCCGCTGATCCGGCCGATCCTGGCCACCGTCGGGGTGTTCCAGACGATGTGGATCTGGAACGACTTCATCACCCCGAACGTCTTCCTCAGCTCACCGGAGAAGCAGACGCTGGTGATGCAGGTGTACCGCTCGGTCGGCGAGTTCAGCACCGACTGGCCGGGCTTCATGACGATGAGCGTGGTGGTACTGATCCCGATGGTCGTCTTCTTCATCCTCACCCAGCGCCACATCGTCGACGGCCTGCTGGCGGGAAGCGTGAAGTCCTGATGCGTGCACCGTCACCGCTCTACACCGACCCGATCCACCTGGCCCCGACCGATCCGAGCCTGATCGCCGGGCCGGACGGATCGTGGTGGATGTTCTACACCCAGCGCCGCGCCCGCGAACCCGACGGCGGCACCCGTTGGGTGCACGGCACCGACATCGGCGTGGCCAGGTCCGTCGACGGCGGCCTGAGCTGGAGGTACGACGGAGTCGCGGCCGGCCTCGATCCCCATCCGGGCCGCAACACGCTGTGGGCGCCGGAGGTGATCCTCGCCGGGGATCGCTATCACATGTTCACCAGCTACATCCCCGGCATACCGGACCGCTGGGAAGGGCATCCGCGAACGATCCTGCACCACACGTCGACCGACCTGATCGACTGGCGGTACGACGGTGTGCTGCCACTGTCCTCGGACCGGGTCATCGACGCGTGTGCCCTCGAGTTGCCCGGTGGTGGATGGCGACTCTGGTACAAGGACGAGGCCCACGGGTCGACCACCTGGTCGGTGGATTCGCCGGATCTCACCGAGTGGTCGGCTCCGGTCGAGGTGATCGGTGGGGCTCCGCACGAAGGGCCGAACGTGTTCCGGCTCGGCGAGTTCTACTGGATGATCACCGACGAGTGGCGCGGGCAGGCCGTGTACCGGTCATCCGACCTGACCACCTGGGAACCGGCCGGCCGGATCCTCGACGAACCGGGATCGCGGTCATTGGACCGGGGCTTCGGTCATCACGCGGATGTGGTGGTGGGCCGGGACGAGAACGGGCTCGAGGTGGGCTGGATCTTCTACTTCACCCATCGGACCTTCGCCACTCTCAACGAACACAGTGTCGACAACGTGGTAGATCCGCAGCGGCTGACCGACATTCACGTCGCGGTGCTCCGCGCCGAGGGTGACCGGCTCAGCTGTGACCGCGACGCACCGGTCGCTCTCGACCTGCGTCGTACCGTCTGAAACATCAAGAAAACAAGGAGACTTAGTTGTCCAAGGCATCGTCGTCGCGGGTCGTGATCGATCTGGACGTCTCTGGTCCGACCATCAGCCGGCACCTGTACGGGCATTTCGCCGAGCACCTCGGGCGGTGTATCTACGGCGGTTTCTACGTCGGGGAGGACTCCGACCTGCCGAACGAGGGCGGGATCCGGCTCGATGTGGTCGAGGCGCTGAAGGCGCTGAACATCCCCAACCTGCGCTGGCCGGGTGGCTGTTTCGCGGACGAGTACCACTGGAAGGACGGTATCGGCCCGAAGGCGGACCGGCCGTCGATGATCAACACGCACTGGGGCAACGTCGAGGAGAACAACCACTTCGGCACCCACGAGTTCATGGCCCTGTGCGAGCTGCTCGGCGCCGACCCGTACGTGAACGGCAACGTCGGCAGCGGGACCGTCCAGGAGATGAGCGAGTGGGTCGAGTACCTGACCCGCGACGGCGACAGCCCGATGGTCCGGCTGCGCAAGGCGAACGGCCGGGACGAGCCGTGGAAGGTGCCGTTCTGGGGTGTCGGCAACGAGACCTGGGGCTGCGGCGGCAACATGCGGGCCGAGGCGTACGCCGATCTGGCCCGCCGGTACGCCACCTTCTGCCGGGACCACGGCGACAACAAGCTCTACCGGATCGCGGCGGGTGCGTCGGACGACGACCTGAACTGGACCGAGGCGCTGATGAAGGCGATCAGCTGCCTCGGCTGCGGCCGGGACCCGAAGAACATCTTCCAGGCGATCTCGTTCCACTACTACACGATCGCCGGGAGCTGGGCGAACAAGGGCCGGGCGACCGAGTTCGACCTGGACGACTACTACCGGACCATGATCAAGGCGCAGGACATCGAGCGGGTGATCCGCGGGCACTCCGCGGTGATGGACGCGTACGACCCGGAGCGCAAGGTCGGCCTGGTCCTCGACGAGTGGGGCACCTGGTGGGACGTCGAGCCGGGCACGAACCCCGGGTTCCTGTTCCAGCAGAACGCGATGCGCGACGCGCTGGTCGCGAGCCTGCACTTCGACGTGTTCCACCGGCACGCGGACCGGCTGGTGATGGCGAACATCGCGCAGACCGTCAACGTGCTGCAGGCGATGGTGCTGACCGATGACGACGGTGGCCTGGTGCTCACCCCGACGTACCACGTGTTCGAGATGAACAAGGGCCACCACGAGGCGACGGCCGTCCCGGTGCACCTGGTCGAGCAGCCGGAGCCGTACGAGCTGGACGGCAAGACGATGGAGCTGTTGTCCGCGTCGGCCAGTGTGAAGGACGGCAAGGCGCTGATCTCGGTCAGCAACCTGGACCCGAGCTCGTCGGCGGACGTCGTACTGGATCTGCGCGGTGCGGAGATCCGCAACCCGTCCGGACGGTTGCTGACGGCATCGAAACCGCAGTCCTACAACACGACCACCGACACCGCCGTGGCCCCAGTCGCGTTGACCGGGCTGGAAGCGGACCCGCGCGGTCTGCGGGTCACGCTTCCGCCGCACTCCTTCGCGACCGTCAGTCTCGACGTGTGACCGAGATCTGGAACTCGTGCACCCAGTTGGCGGGGTTCTCCGGGTCGAACTGCAAGGTGACCTCCCGGGCGTACCCCTGGCTGCGGTAGCCGTTGTCCTCGATCCAGCGGGCCAGCGTCTGCATGCTGCGATCGGCCTCCATCATGTCGCCTTGGTGCACGATGGTGGCGGCCTGCGGGAGTTCGGGTAGTTCGTGCAAGTCGACGTCGGCGATCCTGCCGGCGTCGACGGGTACGGCGGCGTGGACGAGGATCTGGTCGTCCGCCGCATCCTCGTAGTACGCGATCGGTGAGCCGGACGGCATCACGCCGGCGGCACCGAGGCGGTCGAACAACTGGCCGAACAGTGGCTGGATGACCGGGCCGATGTCCTCACCGTCGTAGCTCTTGGAGAGCGCGCTGAGTTCGGCGACCTTGGCCGGGGCGATGCGTTTCAGGACGACGTCTTCGATGGGCATGTGACCTTCCTTCTCGATCAGCCGGAGCCTCGCCTCGACACTGACCAGCCGGGACGCACTCCGCGCCAGCTCGTCCTCGAGTTGCGCCTGCCGCAGCCGCAGCATGCCGCGCAGTTCCTCCGCGGACAGCTTGGCGTCGACCATCTCGTGCACCTGTTGCAGGGTGAACCCGAGATCCTTGAGCGCGATGATCCGGTTCAGCCGGCTGAACTGGTCCGCCGAGTAGTAGCGGTACCCGGTCGCCTCGTCGACGACCGCCGGCCGGAGCAGCCCGATCGCGTCGTAGTGCCGGAGCATCCGGGCAGACACCTGCCCGAACGCCGCGAAGTCTCCGATGGTGAACATGCGACCACCTTGTGGCTTGACACTGTGTGAAGGTCAAGCATGCCGGTGGTTCAGGAGGAGACGCTGGTCCGGCGGTCGCGGACGGCGGCGACGGCGAAGCCGGCCAGCATCAGGGCGACGCCGCCGGTGCCGAGGCCGACCACCACATCGCCACGGCTGTCGAGGCGTGGGTCGCACTGCATCGGCGTGATGCCCTTGTCGGGCTGGAAGACCGAGCCGCAGTTCCGGCCGTCGACGGTGACCGGGCGGATGGCGAACACCACCCCGGCGATCAGCAGGACCACACCCACCGCGCCGAGAACCTTGCTCAGCACTGCCCGTCTCGCAGCGCAACTCGCCGAGCCGGCGGAACGGCAGCGGCAAGGACCGACCACACCTGCCTGGTCAGACCTCGCATATGGCGTTCACGCTCCCTGGTTGCCCGGTAACATTTGATCAAATCTAACGCAGCTAGCCCTCACCGCTGAAGTCCGGACCCGACCCCGGATTGAATCTTCACCCTTTTCTAACGATCCACAGCGCGGAAGTGTTCAAACGTTCAGCTTCGCGACCAAGGAGCCGGCGGCACGCCCGTGCGCCACGTCGGAGAGGGCGCGGTCGACCTCGGCGAACGGGACGACGGTCGTATGTGCGGTGACCGGCAACCGCTCGATCAGCCGGAACAGCTCCTCACCGTCGCGACGGGTGTTGGAGGTGACGCTGCGCAGATCGCGCTCATGGAACAGGTGCCGTTCGTAGTTGAGGGCCGGTACGTCGCTCAAGTAGATCCCGGCCACCGACACCGTCCCACCCGGCTTGACCGCTTCCAGGGCCAACGGCACCACGTCGCCGGCCGGAGCGAACACGATGGCCGAGTCGAGCGGGACGGGCGGGCGGTCTGCCGTCTCGCCGACGTACGCGGCACCAAGAGAGCGGGCCAGCTCCCGGTTCCGCTCACCGCGGGTCATCACGAACAACTCGGCTCCTTGCGCGGCCGCCAGTTGTGCCGTGAGGTGGGCGCTCGAGCCGAAGCCGTAGATCCCCAGCCGTCCGCCCGGCGGCAGGCTGGCCCGCAGCAGCGAGCGGTAGCCGATGATCCCCGCACAGAGGAACGGCGCCAACTCCTCGGCCGGCCGATCGGCCGGCAACGAATACGCGTAGTCCTGCGGCACTACGGCGTACTCGGCGAATCCGCCGTCCGCGTCCCAGCCCGTGTACGACGATCGCGGACAGAGGTTCTCGGATCCCGCCCGACAGAACTCGCACACCCCGCAGGTCCCCCGCAGCCAGGCGATCCCGACCCGATCCCCAGCCGCGAACCGCTCGGCCCCGGTGCCGCGTCCCACGACCGAGCCCACCACCTGATGCCCCGGCACCACGCCCGGACGCCGGGGCTCCAGATCGCCCTCACACAGATGCAGATCGGTCCGGCAGATCCCACACGCCTCCACCTTGACCAGTACCTCTCCCGCCCCGGGTTCCGGCACCGTACGACGTACGCGCTGCAACGGCCCGCCATCGATCGGTCCCGGCCGGTCCACCGCCCACACGTCCATCAGGTCGCCCATGCCTCGACGATCTCAGCCACCGGTCCCCTGTCGCCACCATGGTTCGTCCTCGTCGGGCTCCGGCTCGTCCTGGGTGTCGACGTCCGGGAGGCGTTCGTCGAGAATGCGGTCCGCGGCATCCGGTGGTGGCAGGTGCAACAGCGTGATCTCGTCGAGGTCGGGCGCTTGGCCCGAGTCTGTGTCCCCGTTCATGTCCCCGTCCCCCTTGTTCGACTCCGTTCCTTCGACGGTAGGACCGGCCTGGCTCAGGAGCCCTTTCAAAACGCTTTCAGGCGACCCGCTGCAGTGCCCGCTCCCGCCGCGCGGCGACCTTGGAGCCGGACTCCCGCCGGGCCATCCGGCGCAGTACGACGGGTGCGATCGCCAGGCCGATCACGGCCCAGACTCCGAGTACGGCGGCCGTCTCCAGGTGCCGCCAGGAGCCGCCGATCTCGACCACGACCGCGCTGTCGGGTAGCAACGCCGAGCGCATGCCGAGGCCCATCCAGTAGATCGGGCTGAGCTGGCCGATCCACTCCAGCCAATTCGGCAGCGCGGTGATCGGGTAGAAGATGCCGGAGATCGCGATCATGCCGAGCACTGGCAACTGGATCAGTCCCTGCGACCGGGCGGAGGTGAAGATCGAGCCCAGGATCGCGCCGATCGGCAGGGTCGCGACCATCCCGAGCAGCAGCACCCAGACCAGCGTCAGCCAGCCGACGGCCGAGCCGAGCGCCAGCCCATCCACGATCAGCAGGCCCGGGATCAGCAGGATGGCCAGGTCGGCGAGCAGCCCGCCGGCCACCGAGACGACCTTGCCGACGAGGAAGCCGAGCATCCCGTCCGGGGTCGCCTTGGCCCGCAGTAACGTGCCGTCCTCGCGATCCGCAGTGAGTTGCTGGCTCATGCTGACCATGCCCATCGCCGCGTTCATGCCGAGGATGCTCGGCAACGCGAGCGCGCCGAGCAGGAACCCGGTCGAGCCGAAGTCCCGGTTCCGCAGGAAGAACAGCGCGGCCAGCATCAGCACCGGCCAGAGGAAGTGACTGAACAGTTCCGGGCCGTTGGTGAAGGACTGGCGCAACTCGATCAGGCCGCGCGTCCAGCCGGCCCGGATGGCTGCGGCTCTCATGCCGCCGACTCCTCTCCGCGCACCAGCGCGAGATACGTGTCTTCAAGGGAGGCACGGCGTACTTCGAGTTCGCGAACGGCCTCGCCGTACTGCGCGAAGAGGCCGCGGACGAACTCGGTCGAGTCGGCCGTGGACTTGCGGAACTGCTCGCCGTCGATGCTCCAGCGGACCTCGTCCTGGCCGGCGATCAGTGTGGTGAGCTCGGCCGGCGTTCCGGCCGCGACGATCCGGCCGGCGGTGAGGATCAGGATGCGATCCGCCAGTTTGCTGGCCTCGTCGAGGTCGTGGGTGGTGAGCAGGATCGTGGTCTCGTATTCGGCGGCGAGGCGTCGGACCAGCTCGTGGAACTCGTATCTGGCCTGCGGATCGAAGCCGGTGGTCGGCTCGTCCAGGAACAGCAGCTCGGGCCGGCCGACGATCCCGATCGCGACGTCCAGGCGGCGTCGCTGGCCGCCGGACAGGGTCCTGATCTTCGTGTTCGCGTGCTCGGTGAGGCCGGCCGCCTCGAGCAGTTCACCGGTGTCCCAGGGCCGGTCGATGGTGCTGGTCGAGTACGGCGCGTAGTACGTGCCGAGGTGGTGCAAGAGTTCACGCACGCGCCAGTTGCCGTGGTCGCGCCACGACTGCAGCACGATGCCGAGCCGCGACCGCCAGCACTCGTCGCCGTGGGCCGGGTCGACCCCGAGCACCTGGACCTTCCCGGCCGAGCGCAGCCGGAACCCCTCGAGGATCTCGATGGTGGTGCTCTTGCCCGCGCCGTTCGGGCCGAGCAGGGCGACGACCTCGCCGTGGCGGGCCCGGAACGAGACGTCGTGCAGGACCTCCGTACTGCCGTAGCGCATCCGCAGGCCGTCGACCGCCAGCACCATGAGCAGCTCTCCCTTCTAGTTCACGAATGCCTGAAAGCTACGTTGCGTTCAGTCAACCGGCAATCAGCAAGTCCCCTCAGAGCCCTGACTTTCCGGCGGAAACGTGGCAATCTGTGCACTGCGATGACGGTGAATGCAACCCATCGTTGCAATGAGCTGACGATGAACGCACCGAGGAGGGATCGATGCCGGGAGGCAGGCTGACGCACGAGAACCGGCGGGAGATCGCGGCCGGGCTGGCGGCCGGTCTCGGGTACGCCGAGATCGCCCGGCAGCTGGACCGGCCGACGTCGACCATCAGCCGCGAGGTCGCCCGCAACGGCGGCGCGCACGGCTACCGGGCCGACCACGCGCACTACGCGACCACCTCGCGCAGCCGCCGGAGCAAGCCGGCCACTTCCGACCGCGAGCCGGTGGCCGATGCGTACGGGCGCTCTCCCGACCTTGTGCACGATTTCGCCGAGCGGTTCGCCGCGATGATGGTCGACGGCGGCCTACCGCGGATGGCCGCCCGCGTCCTCGCCCAGCTGTACACGGCCGACACACGCAGCCTGACCGCGGCCGATCTGGTCCGCTCGCTCCGCGTCAGCCCAGCGTCGATCTCCAAGGCGGTCGGCTATCTCGAGCAGGTCGGGATGATCCACCGCGAACCCGACCCGCGCCGCCGGCTGCAGCACTTCATCATCGCCGAGGACGTCTGGACGCAGGCGTGGAAGGTGAGCGCCCGCACCAACCTGAACTGGGCCGAGACCGCGACCGAAGGCGCCGACCTGCTCGGCCCGGACACCCCGGCAGGCGTTCGGCTGACCAAGATGGCCGACTTCTTCCACCGCCTGGGCGAGGACATGGCCGGAGGCCCGTCCTTCGAGCTCATCGACGACGCCTTCACCGTCCTCGCCGCGCTCCTGCACGCGACCCGTCCACTCACCGCAGACGAACTCGCCACCGCCCTCGGCTGGCCGCCCGCGCGCATGACGGACGCCCTGGCCAATGCGGCGAAGTACACCGAGTACACCGACCCGGTCGTCCTCGACCAGCCGACCTCGGAGACCTACACCGCGATCCCGAAACCGGCCCGGCTCACCCCGGATCAGCTGGCCTCGCTCAGGTAGGCCCCGGGTACGGATGCAGGCCGGCCGGATAATCGTTGCCGTGGGCCACCAACCAGCCGGCCGAGTCGACGATCAGCGCGGCGGTGACGTCGAAGGCGTTCAGACTGTCGCCGTCACCCGCAGCCAGATTGGCCACATGCCCACCGGCGAACAGCAGCACCTCGCGTGCGCCGACCTGATGACTCGTGACTGCCGGCACCAGTTCCTGACCGTTGCCCAGAGCATCGAGGTCGATCTCGTCGGCGGAGTGCCCGGCGTTGACCAACAGGCATCCGTCCTTCAGGTTCCGGATGACTTCCGCGGAGACGGTCCCGGTCCGCCCGGTCGCGGTGACGATGATGTCGGCCCGGTCCCCGATCCGCTCCACCACCTCGAACCCGTCGTACGACGCGATCAGTGCCCGACCCGGATCGAGTTCAGCGACTTGCACGATCGCCCCGAGGCTGCGCGCCGTCCGGGCCAGGCCGCCGCCGACTTCGCCGTACCCGACGACCAGTACGTCGAGACCATGCAACGAGAGCTGGGTGCGGGCGAGGACCGTGTGCCACGTACTCGTGCCGACCGTGAACCGGTTGTGCAGCTGGTTCTTCACCGGTACGCCGTCCAGGTCGAACACCGGATGGGTCAACGCCAGCCCGGCGACCCGGTTGATCCCGGTCCGCGTCATCTCGATCCCCGCGACGATCCCGCCGTACTCGCGTGCCGCCGCCTCGACGACCACGTCGCCACCCATCTCTACGGTGTGCGTCGGCTCCCACTCGACACACGCGGCCGGCGTGGTGACCTCGATCCCCCAGCTCTCGACCAGTCGCCGTACGTCGTCCCGCGTCGTCGCCGGGTCGGCCGGATGCAGAATCACCGCGGCCCCGGCCTCCCGGTAGGCCTGAAGGAACAGCGCCGACTTCAGATCGATGTGCGCGGTGACGGCCAGTCGCACAGCGGAAAGATCCGGCAACCGCTCAGCCGCAGCAGCAGTCCGCTGCATCCAGCGCCGCGCCCACGCAAGCCGCTGCTCGAGCTCGACCCCTTGCCACGCCGTCTTCGGAAGCTCCACCCGTCCACGATGTCACAGACCGACGAGCGACCTCAGAAGGCGGCCGGTGATCAGGCCGTCCGCCAGGCCGAGTTCGACCAGGTCGTCGAAGATCGATTGGTCGGCCGCGGCGGCGCGGATACCTGCGTCGAGGATGCGGCCGGAGCGGGTGAGCTGTGCAGTGAGTGCGGTGTGCCGGAGGTGCTTGCCGAGCAGATGGTTCGTTTGACGGCGGTACGACGTACCGGCATCCGTACTGTCATTGCGCAGTGCATCGGCGACCGCACGACCGGCGAGCAGACCGGTCGCGACGGCGTAGTAGATGCCCTCACCGGTCATCGGGTTGATCAGCCCGGCCGCGTCACCGGCCAGCATCACCGGCCCCGGCTGCGGACGCCAGGACCAGCTCGACAACGGCAAGTGGTGACCCCACCACGACTTCCCGCCATCGGTCGCTCCTGGCAGCAACGTCTCCAGGTGTCTCAGCAGATCCGCTCTGGTCGGCCGGCTGGTCGTGAGCTGTTCGCCGTACCCGACGTTCGACCAGCCGTCGCCGCGATCGAAGGACCACGCGTACGACGGTTGCTTCCCCGGACCGTATGCGATGACCTGACTCGCGGCCCGGCCCGGCGGGGTCGGCGCGTACCCACGGATCGCGAGTGCCACCGGACCCGGCTTCACCCCGAGATCCCGCCGTACGACGGAATGCGCGCCGTCCGCACCGACGACGAACCGGGCCTCCAGGTCGCCGTCCACGATGACGGATTGTTTCGCGATCTCGATCCCGCGGACGCGTCGGCGGACGAGTTCGGCACCGGCCGTCCGGGCCGCGTCCGCGAGGCGCTGGTCGAAGACGGTCCGCGGCACCACCCAGTTCGGCCGGGCCATGTCCCGGTCGACCCCAACCTCACCGCGGGTCAGCGCGAACCGTCGTACTGGTGTCCAATCGTCGACAATCCCGGTGACGCCGACCTCGGCCAGCAGATCGAACACATGGGGCGCGATCCCGTCCCCACACGCCTTGTCCCGCGGGAAGTCGTGCCGATCCAGCAGCAGTACCGACAGGGTGGGATCGACCGCCAACGCCCCGAGCGCCGCGGAAGCCCCGGCCGGTCCGGCCCCGACGACCACGAGATCCCACACATCCTCAAGGTAGCGCGCACGCGACCTCAAGACGGGCTCCTGGAGCAGGGTGGCCAGGCGCACGGATCCATAGCGTCAGCAGTGACTTCGAGGAGGATCGATGAAACTGCTACTGGTGCTGGCGCTGCTGTCGGGTACGACAGCTGCCACGGAAGAACCACCCGCCATTCGATGGCACCACTGTCAGCTCAACGAGGCAGACGCCGAGGGAGCCAAGCTGGATCAAGCCGAGGCGGAGTGCGGTGAGCTGGAGGTGCCGCTGGACTACAGCCGCCCGGACGGGCCCAAGATCACCATCGCGATGTCGCGGCTGAAGGCGAAGGGTGACCGGATCGGCGCAATGGTGCTCAACGACGGCGGACCGGGTGGGCCCGGGCTGAGCATGCCGTTACGGCTGCGGGACACGATGAAGGAGGCCGGGACGCGGTACGACCTGATCGGACTGGATCCACGGTTCGTCGGCCGCAGTACGCCGGTGGACTGCAAGCTGCCGGTCGCGGGCTGGCCGTGGTCCGGCGGCAGCGATCGGTCGTCGTACCAACGAGCAACGCGGCTGCAGGCTGACATAGCGGCGAGGTGTGGTGCTGAGGAGGGGTCAGTACTGCAGTACGTCAACACCCGGAACACCGCCCGGGACATCGACCAGGTCCGGATCGCGCTCGGCGAGAACAAGATCTCGTACCTCGGCTACTCCTACGGCACCTACCTCGGCGCGGTCTACCTGCAGCTGTTCCCCGGCCGCACGAATCGCGTCGTCCTGGACGGGCCGATGGATCCGGCGACCTACGGCCCACAGCTCCTGCGCGACGTGGGCCCGGCCAACGAGGCCGCGCTGCGGGACTGGGCGACCTGGGCGGCCGCGCGACACTCGACGTACCAGTTGGGTACGACGACCAACCAAGTGCTGGCGAAGGTCGATCGGATCTATCAAGTGGCGGCCGGCAAGGGACTGCGGATCGGCAAGCACACACTCGACGACAGCTCCATGCCGATGGTGCTGTTCGGACCGCTGGCCGACGACCGTGATCCGGCTCGGGCTCTCTACACCAGCTTCGTGCAGACGTTGCTGAAGGCCACCAACGGACCGGTTGAACCGGGTGCCGACCTCGGCGGGTTCCTCGACGCATTGCTGACGCCGGCGCTGTCGCAGCTCGTGAGCGGTATGACCGCGATCGCGTGTGGCGACCGGGCCGTGCCTCGCGATCCGCAGGTCTACTGGCGCGACATCCAGAAGCACCGGCGCGAGGAACCGCACTTCGCTGCGCTCACCCGGATGATCTCCCCCTGCGCCTTCTGGCCGGTGCAGCCACAGGAGCCGCCGACCACGATCGCGAACCAGGAGCCGGCTCTGATCGTCGCCGCCGACGGTGACCCGCGCGCCATCTACGCGAACGCCGCGCAACTGCAGAAGGGATTGACCAAGACCCGCTTGCTGACCCTCAAGAACGCCCGCAAGCACGGCATCTTCGGTGAGTACGGCAACGACTGCGTCGACGACCGAGTCGTCTCGTATCTCCTCAGCGGCCGGCTCCCGGCGACCGACCAGACCTGCTAGGTCCCCGGGCGCTTGCCGGGTTTGTTGGCCCGACGGGACGTCGAACGGCGTGGACGCGGAACCAGGCGGTCGGCGTGGCCGGTGGACTCGCTCCACGAAACGACCGGACGAGCCTCGTCGAGATCCACGATCTTCGGCGGTGGCGGAACGAAGATGTGGATGGTCTCCTCATCGTCCGGCGAAGGTGGTGGCGGTGGCGGCTGGACCGGCGCGGGCTTGGCCCGAGCGGCCGACTCCTTGCTCACCCGCGGCGCGGGCGCCGCCACTGCCACCGCGGCGATCGGTGCACGGACCGGTCGCCGCGGGAGCTTGGTCCGGAGCTCGATGCCCAGCGCGTCGATCAGCTTGCTGCAGGCAACGATCGCCATCGCGACCGCCACCACCGTGCAGCCGGCGAACAGCACGGCCTGTCCGCCGGCCGACCAGTTCGACGGATCGGTACGGCGCATCGCGGCGATCATCGCGACCACCATGGCGTTGGTGAGGCCGAAGGCGACCGCCACCCCGACCGTGCGCAGCAGCACCGCCCGCTCCAGCCCGACGTCGTCGGCCACCGCGACCAGACCGGCGATCAGACCGGCCAGCACCGGCACGGTGTACACCAGCGCCAGCGTGAGCCCGGGGCTCGCCACCAGGTAGAACACATCGAAAACGAGGGCTGTCCCGGTCAACGCGGCCGCGAAACACACCACCATCGGCGGGTACGACCGCACGATGGCCACCGCATCCGCGGGCACCGTCCTGATCATCCGGAACGCCAAAACCACCCGACTCCATCCCCTCGCTCTCCCCCAATTGTGCAGGTAGCCCACACCGAGCGTGACAACCAGTGTCCGCGAGTCGGCGGTTGACCGGGGCAACGAGAGCCGGGTGGGCGGCGTTACGCGGCGACCGGGAGCGGGGCGAGTTTGTCGCGGAGGTCGTCCAGGATCTTCCGCAGGACGCGGGAGACCTGCATCTGGCTGACGCCGATGTCCCGGCCGATCTCGGACTGGGTCCAGCCCTCGACGAACCGCAACTCCAGAATGCGGCGCTCGCGCGGGCCGAGCTCCTCCAGCACCGGTTGCAGCATCTCCACCGTCTCCAACTGGTCGATGCTGGTGTCCTCGACGTCGGCGACGACATCGGCCAGGGTCAGGTCGGCGTCCATGTCGGCCGGCCGGTCGAGGGACAGCACGTTGAAACAGCCCCTGGCGGCCAGCGCCTGCTCGACCTCGGCAACGTCGGCGTCCAGGTAGTCGGCGATCTCGACCGGGGTCGGCTCCCGGTTGAGCTGCTGCTCGAGCAACGGCAGCTTGGTGGCGATGGTGCCCTGCATCTCCTGCAGCCGGCGCGGGATCCGGACGGTCCAGGCGCAGTCGCGGAAGTAGCGTTTCACCTCACCGCGGATGGTCGGGATCGCGAACCCGATGAACGGCGTACCGGTGTCGAGTCGGTAGTGGTGGGCGGCCTTCACCAGGCCCAGATACGCGACCTGCTCGAGGTCGTCGGCCTCGGCGCCGCGGCCGCGAAACCGGCGCGCGATGCCGCGGGCCATTTCGATGTTGAGCTCGACCACCTCTTCGAGCAACTGCTGCCGCTCGGTTTCGTCGGTGCTGGCGGCCCTGCGCTCCATCAGTGCGCGGGTGGCCGCTTCTCGCGCGGCCCGATCGGCCGCGGTCGAACAGTGGACAGGAACTTGATCGGCAATGCCGGTAACCATGGGTATGACCTCGCGACTCGTCGTCACGGCGTGGCACGTATCTGGACCACGGTCATTCCTGCCTGGACCCTGTACCCAACCAGGCAGATGTCATGCGCCTCAGGCGCGGGCCAGCCTGCGTTCGGCGTCTCCCGCGGCGGCCCGCTCCCCCGGCGCCGGGTCGAGGAGCCGGATCGCGGTCCCGGTCCGGTCGGCGAAGACGGCGTACCGGCCCAGCGGGCTGTCCGCCGGGCTGAGCAGCCAGTCGAGGTCACGGTGGTCCGCGAAGAACGAGTCGATGTCACCGACGTCGTACACGCCGCCGGGCCCGAGCGCGCCCTCGGCGGGGTCTCTGACCAGGGCGATGGTCGGTTGGCGGCCGCGTGCCCCGAGCAGAGCACTGTCGTCGCTGGGCCAGGCGATCGGCTCCAGGCCGAGATCCCGGTAGTAGTCCACGCTGGCTTCCAGGTGTTCGACCGGGCGAAGTTCGAACAGCAGTTTCATCAGTCAACCTCCCCGTCAGCGGTTGCGGCGGTCCTGTCCTGATTGGCGGGCCTCGTCGGTGCGGGCGCCGATCTCGGAGATGCGGTCGGCCAGCGCCGGGTGGTCCTTGCTGAGTTGCTCCCCGGCGGCCGCGAGCGGTCCGAGCAGTGCCGCCGAGTCGTTGTTGCCGAGGGCATCGTGTACGGCGTCGACACTCGCCTGGGCCTGTCCCTCCAGCCCGTCGAGCGCCGCGACCTGACCGGCCAGCCGCCGGAGGTCGGCCGCGTTGTCGCGGGCCCAGACCGCGACGGCACGGTCGCCGGCCCGCTGGTCCCGGGCGGCCCGCACCCGCTGCTCTCCGTTCAGCTCCGGTTGGGACGCATGCGGGTTGAGCCGAAGATAGCGGCGTTCGGCTGCTTGCCGACTGGTGACGCCGAGAGCGGGTGCGAGCTGGATCCAGCTGATGCCCGCGGACCGGGCCGCCTCGATCAACCGCGGCTCCCAGTCGCTCAACCGGGTCCGCAATTCACGTAGCAGCACCAGCGCTTCCAGCACCTCGTCCGCGGCGGAAGCGTCCTCCACCCCGGGGACGTTCGGGGCGGAGGGCAGCTTCCCCAGCACCTCCACCAGGAACTCCAGAGCCGCCGCCGGAGTGCGGTCAGTTGCGTCGGGCTGCGGCATCGGAGCTCCTGTTCAGGCGTCGATCTGTTTGGTGTCTTCGACTGTGTCGCCGGCCACCGTCTGGCTACCGGCCTCGCCGCCGCTGATCGCGATCTTGCGTGGCTTGGCCTGCGCCGCGACCGGGATCTTCAGGGTCAGGACGCCGTTCTCGTAGGACGCGCTGATCCGGTCGGCATCGAGGGTGTCGCCGAGGAACAGCTGCCGCGAGAACACCCCGAGCGGCCGCTCGGCGACCTGCATTTCGACGCCCTCGTCCAGTGCGGCCGGACGGCGCTCGGCCTTCACGGTCAGCACGTTCCGCTCGACGTCGAGGTCGATCGCGTCCGCGCTGACGCCGGGCAAGTCGAACACGATCACGTATTCGTCGCCCGACCGGTAGGCGTCCATCGGCATCGGGCTCGGCCGGGACCACGTCCCCGGCGACACCGCGCCGGTCAACTGCTGAGCCAGCCGGTCGAACTCCCGGAACGGGTCAGTGCGCATCAACATCGTTTCCACCTCCTGGTGCATCGACAGTTCGGCTGTCAATACGCACTTCATTGTCTAGCATGTCATCGATCCGTTGACAAGATCTGTGTCACCAATCCGTTGACACCACATCCGCCTGGGTACCGGCGGCGGCATGACAGAGAACGAGTGGTTGATCCGGGCGCCCGTACCCGACGTGTTCGCGATCCTGACGGACGGGTGGACGTACGCCGCCTGGGTCGTCGGAGCGTGCCGGGTCCGTGACGTCGAGGAGGGGTTCCCGCAGCCCGGACACAGCCTCCACCACTCGGTCGGGATCTGGCCGTTCGTGATCGACGACTCCACGACCGTTCAGCAGTACGAGCCGCTGCGTTTCCTACAGCTCCGCGTCCGCGCCTGGCCGACCGGCGAGGGCCAGGTCGAGTTCGTCGCCACCGACCGCGCCGGCGACTGCCACCTGGTGATGCGCGAGCAGGCCGTCAAGGGACCCGCGGCCGCCGTCCCGCCCAGCCTGATCGACCCGCTCCTACGAGCCCGCAACCACGAGACCCTCCGCCGGCTGGCCTTCCTGGCCGAGAGACACCACTGAGATCGGCCGGCGCGGGTACCGGATTCGCATGACGACGCAAGGATCCGTATGGCTGGCGACCGCGACGATCCCCGAGTACGACGGGATCCGCGCTGACAAGCACGCCGACGTAGTAGTGGTCGGTGGTGGCGTGATCGGACTGACCACCGCGCTGTACCTCCAGCAGGAAGGCGCGGACGTCGTACTGCTGGAAGCCGGTCGTGTCGGGGGCCGAACCAGCGGTAACACCACCGGCAAGGTCACCTCGCAACACGGCGCGATCTACGCCGACCTCCTCGACCGCCACGGCCCCGGCAAGGCCGGCCAATACGCGACCGCCAACCAGGCCGCCGTCGAGGAAGTCGCCAAGCTGGTGGACCGCCTCGGCATCGACTGCGAAATCACCCGTACGCCGGCCTTCGTCTACTCGGCCATACCCGACTCACCGCTGCGCCGCGAGGCCGATGTCGCGGCCGCGCTCGGACTCCCGGCCCATTTCGTCGACCCGGAGGAACTCGGCCTGCCCGTGAAGATCGCCGAGGCCGTTCGCTTCGACGATCAGCTCCAGCTGCATCCGGCCCGCTACCTGGCCGGTCTCGCCACGGCGTTCACCCAGGCCGGCGGCCGGATCTTCGAGAACAGCCGGGTGACCGAACTCAACACCGACCACGACATCCAGGCGGTCACCGCCCTAGGCCCGCTGGTCCGCGCCAACCACGGGGTCGTCGCGACCCTGCTGCCGATCGGGCTCACCGGCGGGTACTTCGCCCGCACCCGGCCGAGCCGGTCGCAGGGGATCGCCGTACGGCTGCCGGTCGACGCACCGCCCGGTATGGCGATCTCCGTCGACTCACCGGTGCGATCCACCCGCCCGTGGCCCGGCGGCGGCCCGACCGGGCTGATCGTGGTCGGCAGCGACGACGAGGACGACCCCGAGGCGACCTACCAGAACCTGGTCGACTGGGTCGGTGCGGTGTGGGGTTTCGACGCCGTACCGGAGTACCGCTGGTCGGCCCACGACTACAGCACCCCCGACCTGCTCCCCTTCGTCGGCAAGGCACCGGGCACACCGATGCTGGTTGCCACCGGCATGCACAAGTGGGGACTGAGCAACGGAACGGTTGCCGCCGGCATCCTCCGGGACCTGATCCTCGACCGCGACAACCCCTCGGCCAACCTGTACGACGCCGGTCGCATCGGTGACGTACAAGCGGTGGCGAAACTGGTCAAGGACAACCTCCACGTCGGCAAGGAGTTCGCGTCCGGACACCTGGAACGACTGAAGGGCGGACTCGACCACCTCGAGGTCGGCCAGGGCGGCCTGCTGACGCTCGACGACGGCAGTACCGTCGGCGCCTATCGCGATCACGACGGCGAACTGCACACCGTCCACCCGGTCTGCACCCACCTCGGCTGCCCGCTGCGATGGAACCCGGCCGACACCACCTGGGACTGCAACTGCCACGGCTCCCGCTTCAGCTACACCGGAGCGGTTCTCGACGGGCCGACCACCAAGCCGCTCCCGCCACGCAAGTGACATGCGAAAGGCGCGCGTCCCGGGATGGGACGCGCGCCTTCGTGGTCGCTCGCGATCAGACCTTCTTGGCGATACCCGCCATCAGGATTCGCTGGTACGGCTGCAGGTCCTCGGCGGCCGGGACGTCGCCATCAGGGTCCTCCGGGAACCAGCGGGCCAGGAAGTCCACACCCGGCGGGATGATCGGCATGCCCAGGAAGTGCTGCTCGATCCGCTCCGGGGTCCGGATCCACCCGTTGCCGAGGCTCTCCAGGCCGGCCCGCTCCATCCCCTTCTGCAGCGGCTCACCGGTGTCGACGAAGTCGGTGATGAACAGGTAGCTGCCCGGGACGAGCGCGTTCATCAGCGTCCGGACCCACTCGTCCGGCTTCTCGTCGTCGTGGAAGTGCATGTGCAGGCCGACGACCATCAGCGCGATCGGACGGCTGAAGTCCAGGTGCTGCTTGATGTCCTCGTTGTCGAGGATCTCCTGCGGCTGACGCAGGTCCGCGGTCACCACAATGGTGCTGTTGTTGGTGGCCAGCAGCGCCCGGCCGTGCGCCAGCACGATCGGGTCGTTGTCGACGTAGGCGACCTTGGCGTTCGGGTTGATCTCCTGCGCCGCCTCGTGGGTGTTCTTCTGCGTCGGCAGACCGCTGCCGATGTCGAGGAACTGGTCGATCCCGGCCGTGCGGGCCAGGTACTGCACGCCCTTGACGAGCGCTTCCCGGTTCTCGATCGCGCAGCGACCGGCGTCCGGGACGTACTTCAGGTAGAGCGCCGCGCCTTCCCGGTCGGCGGCGAAGTTGTCCTTGCCACCAAGCAGGGCGTCGTAGACGCGAGCGATGGTCGGTTGGGAAGTGTCGAACTCCGGGTTGGGATCCGGAGCGTCGGAAGTCGCCATCGGCGCAGCCTTCGTGTCGGGGAATCTTGGAGTCATCGTAGGGCAGTTGTGGACCTGTTGGAGCACTGGTTCGGCGCTGCGGGTGTGTTGGTCCGAAAGTCGGCCTCAGTCCATGCCCAAGTGCCTGATTCGTCAAGCAGAGAAGCCTTTTCGGATCACCCGCAGGTTCTGACAAATCAGTCGCTTGCAGGAACTCCACCGACAACCTTCCCCGTCACACAACCCCCCAATCACCACGGACGTCAGTAGTAGTGCGTCTCCTTGAGTACTGCGTGCTCGAGTACGGCGATGTGCTGCCGCGACGAGCCCCCCGGGACAGCCGGCTGATCCGATCGCGGGCCGGTGGACGGCTTTGACCGCCGTACCGCCGGAAAACGGTCACGACGGGCGACGACTCGCGGTGATCACAGCGTGTTCGGCCACGCCGCGTAACGGAGCGGACACATCGCCCCCAAACGTGTACGATGCAAATGCAAGGCCAAATGCACGTGCATATGCCAAAGACGTACGGAAGGTGCAGCTGATGACTGCTGTCTACAACGGCATGCCCGGCGACGCGATGAGCGAGCTGATCTGGCGGAAGAGTCAGCGGAGTGGGCCGAACGGCAACTGCGTAGAGGTGGCGAAGCTTCCGGGCGGCGGCGTGGCGATGCGGAACTCGCGTCACACCGACGGCCCGGCGCTGGTGTTCACCAAAGCCGAGATCGAAGCGTTCCTCGGCGGCGTTCACGACGGCGAGTTCGACGACCTCGCCTGAAAGACCGGTAAGCGAGAGGCCCCTTCGCCAGGCGAGTGGCGAAGGGGCCTCTTTCTGTCCGCAGTTCTCCTGTAGGGCGCTGCGGCTCTAGCTGCACCGCCTACTCAGGTTGCGGCTGTCGAGCGCCGTACCCGGCTGTCAGAGAACGACGAAGGCCGACCCTCCGGCGAGGGTCGGCCTTGCTGCTATTTGGGGCAGGTGCGGACTACTGAACGGTGAGCGGCCAGAGCTGCTCGCTCGGCAGCTCGGACGCAGCACCGCCGGCCGCATTGTCAACGGTGATTCGCAAACCGGTGAACTTCGGCGTCATCACCCGCTGGTACCGCGAGGCACGGTCGGGCTCGGCGACGTACTCGGCGATCAGGTGGTCTCCCAGCCAGATCCGCACCATCTTTCGGCCTCCTACTGCTCGCTCGGTGGTCATGGGGCCAGGCTCACGATCGGGTCACCGTCGAGGTGACGGACACCGCGCAACCAGCCCTCGAAGGCCCAGCGCTGTTGCTCAGGGCAACGCGCAACCAGTTCCTGGATCTCCCGCTCGGTCAGCTCGTCGGGCGCGCGGCCGCTCACGTCGGCGGTGCGCTCGGGTGCCTCACTGTCGTCGTCATTCATCGACTCGGGTTCCCCAACCAGTCATGCCGGCGCTTGCGCCGCCGGCGGTCTGTAGGACCGGCCTGCCGGATCACGCGATGTCACGTTTCGCGAGATTCAGCTCACCTTCTGTGCATGAATCAATCATGGCGTCGGCACGCTACGAATGCAAGCGCCCGATGCACGTGCATCCGCACGTTTTCCACTTCGTGACCCGAAAACCTGGTTTTCCGCCTGGGAACGTCCTCCTCGAGGTCTGTCGAACGGTGTTCGACGACTCTCGGGGAGGCGTCTTTGTCATGACAAATGTGGATTGGCTGACCGGTTCAGTACTACGCTCCGTGACTGGCGATTCGCCTGCAGATCGCTTATGTAAGAACTTCGGCAGATTGCCGGTAGTCCGTGCGATGATGTCTCCCTGCGGGCGAGGTGTCGCCGCTGATCTGAGCTGCTGGGGGCTGTGGGAGGTGGGTGTGTCAGAGTCGGGCGCGCAGAGCGGGCCGACTGCGCTCCGGATCATCCTCGGAGCGCACCTGCGGAGGATGCGGGAGGCGGCGGGGATCACCCGCTCCGACGCGGGCTGGGAGATCCGTTCGTCGGAATCCAAGGTCAGCCGGATGGAGCTCGGTCGCGTCGGCTTCAAGGAGCGCGACGTCAGCGACCTCCTCACGCTGTACGGCCTGGACGACGGCGAGGAGCGCGAACGGCTGCTGGCGCTCGCCCGCGACGCGAACAACCCCGGCTGGTGGCACCGCTTCGGCGACGTACTGCCGAGCTGGTTCCACTCCTATCTGGACCTCGAGTCCGCCGCCCAGCTGATCCGTACCTATGAGCCGCAGTTCATCCCGGGTCTGCTGCAGACACCGGAGTACGTGCGCGCCGTCGTACAGCTCGGCCGCGGCCTGATCCCGGCCGACGAGGTCGAGCGCCGGGTCGCCCTGCGGGTCAACCGGCAGGGGATCCTCACCCGGCCCGACCCGGTGCGCCTGTGGGCCGTCGTCGACGAGTCGGTGCTGCGCCGGCCGATCGGCGGGGTGAAGGCGATGCGCCTGCAGCTGGAGCATCTGCTCGAGGCGACCCACCTGCCGAACCTGACGCTCCAGGTGATGGAGTTCGACGGCGGCGGTCACGCCGCGACCGGTGGTGCGTACAGCATCCTGCGTTTCCCCGAGCAGGACCTGCCCGACATCGTCTACATCGAGCACCTGACCAGTGCGCTCTACCTGGACAAGCTCGAGGACCTCGACCGGTACACGGCCACCATGGAAGCTCTGTGCGTCGCGGCCCCGCCGCCGAACAAGACGCGCGACATCCTCGCCCGGATCCTGCGCTCGTACGACGACTGACGTCAACTGTTGTCGGTCAGCCAGGTGATCAGCGGCTTGGTCGCCCGCCAGTCGGCGCGGACGTGCTCGACGAGCTCCGGGGTGTGGATCACCGGCTCGAAGCCGTAGGACTTGCCGACCGTCAGGGACTTGTGCCGGAGCAGTTCGATCCGGGGATGCTCGGGGTCGTAGCCGCGCGGGCTCGTCTTCAGCCGATCACCACCAACCGTCCAACCAGCCGCGGTGAGGTCGGCCAGCAGCCGCTCGAGTTGTTTGCCGCGGCGGTCGTCGTCGATCGCCGTCCGCACCCGGCCGAGCCGTTCCGAACTCGCCTCGTAGAAACCCGCCGCCACCCGGACGCCCGGCGCGGAGACCTGGACGTACCACCCGGTCGCGGGAGCGACATCGATGAACGCACCCTGATGCGTCTTGTACGGCGTCTTGTCCTTGGCGAACCGGACGTCGCGATACGGCCGGAACATCTTCGCCGCACCGAACTCCTCCTCGAGCTCCGCCAGCAGTGCCGCCATCGGGGCGCGGACCGACTCCTCGTAGACGTGCTTGTTGGCCGTCCAGAAGGTCTTGGAGTTGTCCATCTCGAGGTCGTCGTAGAAGTCCAGCGCAGCCGCCGGGAACCCGGAAAAACTCATGCCCTCACGATAGTTCGGTTAATCGCGGGGTACCGGGGGCGGGCACCAGTAGGACCCATTCGAGAGGACATGCGATGCCCGCGGACGTTGTCGATCTGATCATGCAGGACCACCGAGAGGTCGAGCGACTGTTCGACGAGCTGAAGGAGAATCCGGACAAGCGTCCGAATCTGCTCCCCGTGCTCACCACGCTACTGACCGCGCACAGCCGCGCCGAAGAGGCCGAGGTCTACCCGGTCGCGGCCGCCGAGGCCGGTGAGAAGGAGGAGGTCTCGCACAGTCAGCAGGAGCACATCGAGGCCGACCAGTTGCTGGCGAAGCTCGCGAAGACCGACCCGGAGTCGCCCGCCTTCGACAAAGCCCTGCAGAACCTGGTCGATGCGGTGTCGCACCACGTCGAGGAGGAAGAGACGAAGGTGCTGCCGGGGATGCGTGCCGGTCTGTCGGACGAACGGCGGGCGCAGCTCGGCGAGGCGTTCGTTGCCAGCCGCAAGCAACACCTCGGCGAGCAGCCCGGTGACATGACCCGGGACGACCTGGCCCAGCAGGCGAAGAACGCGGATGTCTCCGGTACGTCGGGGCTGAGCAAGGACCAATTGAAGAAGAAGCTCGAGAAGGAAGCCGAGAGCTGACCGATCAGGTGCGCCGGCAACAACCTGGCGCATGCCGGCGCACCGCGGGTCTCAACGCACCGTTCGGAAGAACGCGCGGACGTCCTCGGTCAGGACCTTGGGTTGTTCGAGCGCAGCGAAGTGGCCGCCGTGCGGGTGGCTGGTCCAGCGGACGATGTTGTCCGTGCCGGCCACCCGGTGGCGCAGCGGGATGAAGTTGTCATGGGCAAGATCCAGCATCGCGGTCGGGGTCGTCGACGGCTCCGCCGGCCGGCCCCAGTACGGCGCGTGCGTGCGCTCGTAGTAGATGCGTCCAGAGGATCCTGCCGTACCTGTGAGCCAGTAGAGCATCACGTTGGTGAGGAGCAGGTCGCGGTCGACGGTGCTCGCCGGATCCGCCCACTCCTCGAACTTCTCGGCGATCCAGGCCAGCTGGCCGACCGGTGAGTCGGTGAGTGCGTAGGCCAGCGTCTGTGGGCGGGTCGACTGCAGATCGGCGTACCCCTGCTTCTCCTTGGAGAACAGCTGTTGCCGGCGCCAGGAGGCCCAGGTGCGTTCACGCTCGGCCGGGTCGAGCGGCTCCAGCTCTTCCGGGGTCGGCTCGGAGATCGCACCTGCGCCGGGGATGAGATTGAGGTGTACGCCGATCACCCGCGGGTCGATTCGCCCGGCCTCACGGGAGATCGCGGCACCCCAGTCGCCGCCTTGGACGCCGTACCGGTCGTAGCCCAGCCGGGTCATCAGCTCAGACCAGGCCCGGCCGACGCGCATGAACTCCCAGCCGGGCTCGCGGGTCGGCCCGGACAGCGTGAAGCCCGGGATGGTCGGGATCACCAGGTCGAACGCGTCGGCCGGATCGCCGCCGTACGCGCGCGGGTCGGACAACGGTCCGGCGACGTCGGCGAACTCGACGATCGACCCGGGCCAGCCGTGGGTGAGGATCAGCGGAATCGCGTCCGGCTCGGGCGACCGGAGGTGGGCGAAGTGCACGTTCGCGCCGTCGATCGTGGTCGTGTACTGCGGCCACTCGTTCAGCCGTGCCTCGGCCTTGCGCCAGTCGTAGTCGTGCCGCCAGTACGCGACCAGGTCCTGGAGATAGTCCTTCGGTACGCCGTACGCCCAGCCGACGCCGGGCAACTCGTCCGGCCAGCGGGTCAGCTCCAGCCGGGTGCGCAGGTCCGCCAGGTCGCTGTCCGGCACGTCCAGCCGGAACGGTTCGATACTCACTCCGGCAGCCTGCCGTGGCAGCCGCCGTACCGCACCTGAATTCAGGCGCTGACCTTGTCGCGGACGACCTTCACGGCCGCCGCGGCGATCAGGCAGAGCACGCCCGCACTGATCACGATGGTCACCAGCGTGCCGGCCCCGTTCAGAGCGTTGTCGCACGCCATCGGGGTCAGGCCCGCGGCCGGCTGGAAGGCGGAACCGCAGTCCGTGCCGCCGGCCGAGACCGACCGGAAGCCGAGGAGCACCCCGCCGAGCACGATGGCCACTCCGGCGATGGCGAGAATCTTGTTCAGCGTCGTCACGACGATCCAGGCGCCGCTGATCGTGGGCATGCCGACGGCACGCCCCGTGAGCCCCGTTGCACTTCGTCCACTCCTGACCCTCGACTGACCACCCTGATCGAACTTACGGTCCGGCGCCGGATCAGCCACACCCGATCTGGCGGTCAGCATCGATTCTTCACACAGTCCTTACTCAGGACATGACTGGCGTGACGATCGTCTCAAAGCGCGACGTGGCGCCGATCACGTACCTCCTTCGTAGCCGAATCGCCACGGCTTGTGGTCGGTGGTTTCGACGTCTTGACAGGGCTGCTCGGCAGGTGCTTACTTTTGCACTAAATTTAGTGCCGAAGTAAGTCTCTCGCCGGAGGTGTTCGTGACTGGTCAGGGCCCACGGGGCGACCTGGTGCCGTCCGGGATCGTCGCGCTGCTGGGGACCCGCGGACCGACGTCCCGGACCGACATCGCGCGCGGTCTCGGCCTCAGCCCGGCGACCGTCACCCAGGTGACGAAGGACCTGATCGCGCGTGGCGTGGTCGAGGAGCTCGAGTCGGTGCCGTCGAACGGCGGCCGCCCGGCCCGCCTGCTCGGTTTGGTCAGCCAGGCGGGTGTCGCGATCGGTGCCAAGGTCACCGCCGATCACGTCGCCGTTGTCACCGTCGAGCTCGACGGGACGGTCCGGTCCACGCACTCACACCCGTACGACCCCGGCAGCAGCGACGCGATCCCCGAGCTCGGCCGGATTCTCGCGGCCGAGGTCGCCGACCTCGATGACCGGTTGCTCGGCGTCGGCGTCGGCGTACCGGGATCTGTTGATTCGCAGGCGTCCGGGATCGTCGACGCACCCACGCTGTCCTGGCGGGCCGCGCCGGTCGGTCCGGTCCTGCGTCAGGCCATCGGTACGCCGGTACTGGTCGACAACGACGTGAACACGTTGGCCGCGGCCGAGCGACTGTACGGGATCGGCCGCGACCATTCGGCGTACCTGGTGGTGACGATCGGGCGTGGTATCGGCTGCGGGATCGTCGTCGACGGCGGGATCTACCGCGGCGCCAACGGCGGCGCGGGCGAGATCGGCCACATCCCCGTGTGGGCGTCGCGTGATGGCGAGGAACCACCGTGCACGTGCGGGTCGACCGGGTGCTTGGAGGCGTACATCGGCGCCGAAGGGTTGACGCGTACGGCGCAGGACCGCTGCGGGATCAGGTCGATCGACGCTTTGTTGCGCGCGGCAACCAAGGGCAACGAGGCGGCGCGTGCGGTCTATGCGGAGGCGGGTGAGCTGCTCGGGCGGGCGTTGGCCGGGGTCATCCACACCGTCGACCCGGAGGTCGTCGTACTGCTCGGCGAAGGAGTGGACGGATGGGAGTTCTGGGAGCCCGGGTTCGAGCCGTCGTTCCGGCGATCGTTGCTACCGGCCCGCAAAGACGTGCCACTGGTGGTCGAGCCGTGGACGGAGGACCAGTGGGCCCGCGGCGCGGCATCGCTCGTGCTGGCGTCGCCGTTCGACTCGACGGGCAACGGAGGCGAGCAGAGCCGCCTGGTCCGCGCCCGCCTGGGGGCATCATGAACGAGCGCAGCGAGTTCATCATCGAACACTGCGTACCTTGTGCCTCATCGGCGCCCGGAGCGAAGCGAGGACGTCGATGAGTCTGGCGACGTTGAGCCGACCGGAGTCGCGGAACGCGACCCGGCAGAGCTCCGGGCGGCGGGGACTGGGCTGGAAGAAGCTCGGGTGGGTGCTGTTCTTCTTGCTGCCCAGTGCGATCCCGCTGTTCGTCTTCACGCTGGTGCCGATGGTGTCCAGCCTGTGGGTCAGCCTGCACAAGTGGAACCTGATCTCGCCGATGGAGTGGGTCGGGCTCGACAACTACGCGAACCTGCTGACCGATCCGATGACGCGGCGGGTCTTCCTGCACACGCTTATCTACGTCGCCGGCTATCTCCCGCTGGTGTACGTCGGCGGACTCGGACTGGCGCTCGCACTCAACCAGAAGTTGAAGGGCCGGGCCTTTCTGCGGGCGACGTACTTCCTGCCGGTCGTGACCAGCTGGGTGGTGGTCGCGCTGGTCTGGAAGTGGTTGCTGAATCCGACCAATGGCCTGGTCAACCAGTTGCTCGGGGCAATCGGCTTGCCGGAGCCGGGGTGGTGGACAGATCCGCACTGGGCGCTGCCCGCGGTGATCCTGTCGTCGGCGTGGAAGGACCTCGGGTTCGTGATGGTGATCCTGCTGGCCGGGCTGCAGTCGATCCCGACCGACGTCTACGAGGCGGCGACCGTGGACGGTTCGAACGCGTGGCAGCGGTTCTGGCGGATCACGCTGCCGCTGCTGTCGCCGTCGACCCTCTTCGTGGTGGTGATATCACTGATCAACGGCTTCCAGGTCTTCGACCAGGTGTACGTGATGACCGCCGGCGGGCCGTCCGGGTCGAGCCAGGTAGTGGTCGGGCAGATCTACGACCTCACCTTCCGGTACGGACGCGCCGGTGAGGCGTCCGCCCTGTCCTGGATCCTGTTCGCGCTGATCCTGGTGATCACC
Source organism: Kribbella sp. CCNWLW201 (assembly GCF_037203805.1). NCBI lineage: Bacteria > Bacillati > Actinomycetota > Actinomycetes > Propionibacteriales > Kribbellaceae > Kribbella > Kribbella sp. CCNWLW201. Next base: position 1,790,111 of record NZ_JBBCBQ010000001.1, read on the forward strand.
GTGATCCAGATCCGCGGCCAGCGGAAGTGGGTGCACTATGCGTGAGCCGCGCCGGATCTTCTGGTACGCCGCCGTCCTGGTGGGTGCGGCGATCATGCTGTTCCCGTTCCTGTGGACCGTGATCACCTCGATCACGCCGGAAGGATCACTGGCCGACGGGCCGACGTTGATTGTCGACAATCCGACGCTCGACGCCTATCGCACCCTGCTGGACGCGATGCCGATCTGGCGGATCCTGGTCAACTCGCTGCTGATCGCGATCGCCTCGACGGTGTTGCAGCTGATCACCGGGTCGATGGCGGCGTACGGGTTCGCCCGGTTGCAGTTCCCGTTGAAGAACGTGATCTTCGGCTGTTACCTGGCGACGCTGATGGTGCCGCTGCAGGTGCTCGTCGTACCGCTGTTCATCGAGATGAAGACGCTCAACCTGCAGGACACGTACTTCGCTCTGCTCGCGCCGACGATCGCGTCCGCGTTCGGGGTGTTCCTGCTCCGGCAGGCCGTCACCGCCGTACCGGCCGAGCTGGACGAGGCGGCCACCATCGACGGGGCCGGGCACCTGCGCATCTTCACCACCATCGTGCTGCCGCTGATCCGGCCCGCGCTCGCGACCGTCGCGGTGTTCGCGTTCATGGGCAGCTGGAACAGCTTCCTCTGGCCGCTGGTCGTGATCCGGTCGCCGGAGTTCATGACCCTGCCGCTCGGGCTGGCCACGCTCCAAGGCCAGTTCACCACCCAGTGGGACGTCGTGATGGCGGGTTCCGTCGTCTCGATCGTGCCCATCGCGATCGTCTACCTGCTCGCGCAGCGCCACATCATCGCCGGTGTCGCACACACCGGTATCAAGTAGGAGGGGAACCACCATGCGTTCACTGAAGTTTGCGGCTGCCGGTCTGGCCGGCTTGCTCGCGCTGACTGCCTGCGGGCAGGGGTCGGCGACCAAGGAGGCCGCGGCGCCGGACGGCAAGGCGGTCGTGAGGTACATGAACTTCTCCGCCAACGACGGCCACGAGAAGGACCTGACCGCGATCGTCAACGCGTTCCAGACCGCCAACCCGGACATCACCGTCCAGGTCGAGACGGTCCCGTACGCCAACTACTTCACCAAGCTGCAGACCGCGGTCGCCGGCGGTACGGCGGCCGACACGTTCGAGCTCAACTACGAGAACTTCGTGACGTACGCCAAGAACGGCTCACTCGCGGAGCTGCAGAACGTCGACTCGTCGGTCTACAAGAAGTCCCTGTACGACGCGTTCACCTCGGACGGGAAGCAGTACGGCGTCCCCGAATCGTTCTCGAACGTCGTGCTGTTCTACAACAAGACGCTGTTCAAGCAGGCCGGGGTGGCCGAGCCGACCGCGTCGTGGACCTGGAAGGACGAGCAGGCCGCGGCGGCCAAGCTGACCAACAAGGGCGCCAAGGTGTGGGGCGACTACCAGCCGGTGTCGTACAACGAGTTCTACAAGGTGCTCGCGCAGAACGGCGGCGAGTTCCTGAATGCGGACCGGACCGAGGCGACGTTCAACTCGCCGCAGGGCATCGAGGCGGCGCAGTTCCTGATCGGCAAGGTGGGCAAGACGATGCCGACCGAGGCGGACGGTGCCGGTACGCCGGACTTCGACTCGAAGCTGTTCAAGTCCGGCAAGCTGGCGATGTGGCACACCGGGATCTGGATGTTCTCGGCGCTGGCGGACGCCAAGTTCGACTGGGATGTCGTGGTCGAGCCGGGGAACACGCGGAAGGCGTCGGCGATGTTCGTGAACGGGCTGGTGGTCAACGCCGCGTCGAAGAACACCGAGGCCGCGCAGAAGTGGATCACCTTCCTGGCGTCGTCGGACGACACCACCAAGACCCGGCTGGCCACGTCGTGGGAGCTGCCGCCGGTCGCGGACGAGGCGAAGCTCGCGCCGTATCTGCAGCAGCCGAAGCCCGCCAACCGTGAGGCCGTCTTCACCGCCCTGGACGAGACCGTGCTCCCGCCGGTCGTCGAACGCCAGCAGGAGATGCAGGACCTGGTCACCCAGGAACTAACCTCCGCCGCCGCCGGCCGCAAAACGGTCGAGAAGGCACTAGCCGACGCCCAAACCAAGGTGAACGGCCTCCTGAAGAAGTGATTGCGTCGGGAGTGGATGTGATGCGACTGCGTGCGCTGGCTGAACACAGCCACGCAGTCATCACCGGGCATCAGGATGCCGGTGGGGCCTATCCGGCGGCGCCTACGTTTTCGGCGTACAAGGGGTATGCGTGGTTGCGGGATGGGGCGTTTACTGCGGAGGGGGTTTCGCGGTACGGGGATGTCCGGTCGGCGGGTCGGTTTCATGACTGGGTGGATCGGGTGTTGCGGGGGCGGCGCGGGCAGGTGGATGAGTTGTGTGCGGCCGTTGCGCGGGGTGAGGTGCCGGACGACTCGGCGATGTTGCCGACCAGGTTCACGTTCGACGGGGCGGACGGGTCGGATCCCTGGTGGGATTTCCAGACCGACGGTTATGGGATGTGGTTGTGGTCGGTGGTGACACATGCGGCGCGGCACGGGCTCGATCTCGAGCGGTGGAGGGGTGGGATCGACGTTGCCGTGGACTACCTGGTCGCGTTCTGGGACCGGCCGTGTTACGACTGGTGGGAGGAGCATGTCGAGCACCGGCATGTCTCCACCCTCGGGGCGATCCACGGCGGGTTGGTTGCCATCAGCCCGTATACGTCGGCACCCGTGGAGACTGTTGCCGCGAGCATCCGTGCGCTGGTCGATGCGCAGGGCATCCAGGACGGTCATCTGACCAAGTGGCTGGGATCACCGGCGGTGGACGGATCGTTGCCGGCGTGCGTCGTACCGTTCGGGCTGGTGTCGGGTGAGGTCGCCACGGCCACGCTGAAGGCGGTGCAGCGGGACCTGGATGTCGATGGTGGGGTCCATCGGTTCACGGCTGATGTGTTCTACGGCGGTGGGCAGTGGATTCTGTTGTCGGCCTTGCTCGGCTGGAACCTTGCTGTTGCCGGCGACACCGAAGGCGCTTGGCGGCACCTGCGCTGGATCGCGGCGCAGGCGGACGACGCCGGTGATCTGCCGGAACAGGTGCCGCATCACCTGCTGCATCCCGGATCGCGCGACGAGTGGATCGCGCGCTGGGGAACCGTGGCCAGCCCGCTGCTCTGGTCGCACGGTATGTACCTGATCCTCGCCGACGAGCTCGGCATCACCGGCAAGGCGGCCTGAATGATCACCCATCGCCCCCACGGCATCGAACACCCCTACGCCTCCTCCCCCGACCAACGCGTCCCCGTCCTCCCGCTGGCCGGCACCCCGGTCCGCCTGGGTGTGGTCGCCTCCCCCGACGTCGCCCGGGTCGTCTGCGAGTGGGGTACGACGTCGCTGGAGATGTCGCCGGCGCAGGACACGGCCGCTGACGCGGCTGCACTCGCAGGCGGCGAGGGACACCTGAGCGAGGCCCAGGCGAAGTCGCTGGGAGCCGATGGCGGCTGGTCTGTGGAGACGCCTCCGGTCACAGAGCCAGTGACCTACCGCTTCCGCGCCTACAAGGCATCCGGCGCCGCCGGGATCGGCGGCGCGGCCGAAGAGGGCGGACCGGCGGGCGAGGTGGAAGTCACCGTGTGGTTTGAGGTGGCGCCGGCTAGCTGGGTGAGTGAGGGTGGTGAAGTTCGCGGCGGCGGGGACCGGGTGCGGGGTGTTGAGTGGCTTGTATCGGCTGACGGGGTTCACCGGTGCCGGCTCACTCTCCCGCTGCGGGCTGGGGATCGACTGGTGGGGTTCGGGGAGCGGTACGACGTACTGGATCAGCGGGGGCGGGACCTCGACGCGGTGGTGTTCGAGCAGTACAAGTCGCAGGGCGTACACGGGCGGACGTATCTGCCGATGCCGTTCGCGCATGTGGTGAATGCCGACGGCAACGGATGGGGATTCCACGTGCGGACGTCGCGTCGTACCTGGTTCTCGTCCGACGACACCGCCCTGACCGTGGAAGTTGCCCTCGGCGACGACCCGACCGTTGACCTGGGCATCTACGAGGGATCGCCCACGGACGTGCTGACCGCCTTCCTGGACGAGGTCGGGCGGGCCGAGGAGCTGCCGTCGTGGGTGTTCCGGTTGTGGGCCTCCGGCAACGAGTGGAACACGCAAGAACTTGTGATGGCACGGATGGACACGCATCGCGACCTCGATATCCCGGTCGGCGCCGTCGTGATCGAGGCGTGGAGTGACGAGGAAGGCATCACCATCTGGCGGGACGCGCAGTACGACGTGACGCCCGACGGCAGCGCGCACAAGGCGAGCGACTTCACCTACCCGGCCGGCGGTGCTTGGCCGTCGCCGAAGGCCATGATCGACGAGCTGCACCGGCGCGGGATCAAGGTGATCCTCTGGCAGATCCCGTTGCAGAAGTCGGAGTTCGACACCGGGCAGGTCGCGGCCGACGCCGAGGCGATGGTTCGGGACGGGTACGCCGTACTGGAGGCGGACGGTACGGCGTACCACAACCGCGGATGGTGGTTCCCGCAGGCACTCATGCCGGATCTGTCCGTGCAGCGGAGCCGCGACTGGTGGACCGAGAAACGCCGCTACCTGGTCGAGGACTTCGACGTCGACGGGTTCAAGACCGACGGCGGCGAGCACGCCTGGGGTCACGATCTCCGGTACGCCGACGGACGTCGCGGGGACGAGGGCAACAACCTGTTCCCGGTGCACTACGCGCGGGCGTTCGGCGATCTCCTCCGTTCGGCCGGGAAGGCGCCGGTGACGTTCTCACGGGCGGGCTTCACCGGCTCGCAGGCGCACGGCATCTTCTGGGCCGGCGACGAGGACTCCACCTGGGACGCGTTCCGCTCGTCCGTCACGGCCGGCCTGACCGCGGCCTCGTGCGGAATCGTCTACTGGGGTTGGGATCTGGCCGGCTTCTCCGGCCCGGTGCCCGACGCCGAGCTGTACCTGCGGGCCACCGCCGCGTCGGCTTTCATGCCGATCATGCAGTACCACTCGGAGTTCAACCACCACCAGCTCCCGCTCCGCGATCGCGCCCCGTGGCACGTCGCAGAGACCACCGGAGACGACCGAGTCATCCCGGTCTTCCGCCAGTACGCCGTACTCCGCGAGAAGCTCGTCCCCTACCTCAGCGAACAGGCCGCCCGAGCGGTCACCACGGACCGCCCGCTGATGCGACCGCTGTTCTTCGACCACGCCGACGACCCGGAGATCTGGAACCACCCGTACCAGTACCTCCTGGGCGACGAACTCCTGGTCAACCCCGTCCTGACTCCGGGCGCTTCGACGTGGACGACGTACCTCCCGGACGGCGACTGGATCGACGTCTGGACGGGCGCCTCCGTGCCGAGCGGCCTGGTGACGCGGGGCGTCCCCCTCGAGATCGTCCCGGTCTACTGCCGCACCGCCGCCTGGCCGACGGTCCGCGACTTCTTCTGACGGATCGCGTCCAGCAACAGATCGAGGTGACCGCGATGCTGCGCGGTCTCCTCGATCATGTGCAGGTAGATCCACCGCAGGCTCACCAGCTTGTCCCCGAACGAAGCCCGCGCCGCCTGTACGTCGAGTGACTCGAGCCGGGCGACGATTCCGCGACTGGCGTCGCACGCGCTGAGATAGAGGTCCCGGAGTTCGGTCACCGAGTTGTCCGCCGCCGAATGGAACTCCCAGTCGGGATCCTGGCCGAATGGTGCCGACAGCCACGGCTCCGCACTCGGCGCGTCGAGCAACTTGTGGCTGAACCAAAGGTCCTCCATCGCGGCCAGGTGCTTCACGATCCCGCCGACGGTCAGGTCGGTCGCCGGGAGCACCCGGTCGGCCGCCTCCTCGTCCGTCACCCCGTCGAGCGTTCGCACCACCCCCGCCCGGTGGAAGTCGAGAAACTGCTCCAGCATCGACCGCTCGGCAACCGCCACCTCAGGAAACCCCGTCACCTCCCCCAGTCTGCCCACGACGGACCGTACTTAGTGCACGAGATTTCCACGGATCGCCGCGTCCGACGGAAGACCCGTGCACAAAGCCAGGTTGGCGGGGCGCGACGGGATGGCCTAGCCTAGACGTATGAAGAGTTCTGCAGATGTGCAGGCGCCGACCGGGGCGGTGGGGTGGGGAGGGAGCAGCACAGATGCCTGCAATGTGCGGCTGGTGGATCCGGAGCGGGTGGCGAGTGTCAATGCCAGGATGCCTGCCGAGGAGGATGTCGTCGACACGGCTGACGTGTTCAGCCTGCTCGGCGATCCGCGCCGGCTGAAGCTGCTGGTCGCCCTGCTCGACGGGGAGCTCTGCGTCTGCGATCTCGCGGCCGTCACCGGGATGAGCGAGTCCGCGACTTCCCATGCCCTCCGCCTCCTGCGCGCGCACCGCGTGGTCGCCGTACGACGAGACGGCCGGATGGCCTACTACCGTCTGGACGACGCCCACGTCCGGATGCTCGTCGATCTGGCCGTCGCCCACACCGAGCACACCGACGCCATCCACCCCGAGCGGTCCGACGCATGACGGCCGAAGCAGGCCACGGTCACGGCCATGGCCATGGGGTGAGCGCCGAGGCGGATCGGAGGCTGCTCAGCGGTGCGCTCGCGCTGATTGTCGGGTTCATGGCGGCCGAGGTGGTCGTCGGTATCGCGGCCGGCTCGCTGGCGCTGATCACCGACGCGGCCCACATGCTCACCGACGCGATCGCCATCGTGCTCGCCCTGATCGCGATCCGGCTGGCCGCGCGCCCACCGGCGGGTGGGTTCACGTACGGACTCAAGCGGGTCGAGATCCTGTCCGCGCAGGCCAACGGCATCACGTTGCTGCTGCTCGCGGCGTACTTCGTCTACGAGGCGATCAACCGGATGATCGACCCGCCCGAGGTGAAGGGCGCGCTGGTGCTGATCACCGGTGTGGTCGGCATCGTGGTGAACCTGCTCGCCACCTGGATGATCAGCAAGGCGAACCGCTCGAGCCTAAACGTCGAGGGCGCGTACCAGCACATCCTGAACGACTTGTTCGCGTTCATTGCGACCGCGATCGCCGGCCTCGTCGTACTGGTCACCGGCTTCGCCCGGGCTGACGCGATCGCAGCCCTGGTCGTCGCCGCGCTGATGCTGAAGGCCGGTGTCTCACTGGTCCGCGACTCCGGCCGGATCTTCCTCGAGGCCGCTCCCGCACACCTCGACCCGCAGGCCCTCGGCGTCGAGTTGTGCGCGGTCGAAGGCGTGGTCGAGGTCCACGACCTGCATGTCTGGGAGATCACCTCCGGCGAACCGGCCGCCTCCGCCCACGTCTTGGTCGCGGAAGGGCTTGACTGCCACCAGATCCGGGTCGAGATCGAGGCCCTACTGGCCGAGCGTCACCAGCTGACCCACTCAACACTGCAGGTCGACCACGCCACCGGCGACGAGGTCGACGCCCACTGCAGCGATGCCCACGGCACCGTTCACCGCTCGGTCACAGCCGCTGGAAGAGGATCTGACCCGGCCATTCCGAATCATTGACCGGTACGGCGAACTCGCGCTCCCGGGTGAACCCCTGCTTCTCGTAGTACCGGACCAGCGCACCGTCGCCACCCGCGAAGCAGTCCACCCGCAGCAGCCCAACACCGTCAGCACGCGCCAGCTCCCGCGCGTGATCGAGTAACGTCGCACCGATGCCCTGACCGGCCGACGCCCGATCCGTCACCAGCAGGCGCACGTACAACTCCGGCTCGTCCGCCGCCGGCACGTACGGCAACGCCGCGCCCACGGCCAGTGCACCGACCACCCTGTCGTCCGTCTCGGCCACCCACAAGCCGCCGTCGTCGGCGAACCCGGTGATCTGCGCGATCCGCCGCGGATTCGTCGAATGCGGCTCGGTGCCCCACTGGTCGGTCCGCCCGCGCGCGACCAGCCACTCGGTGGCCCCGTCGAGCAGGCCCAGCACCGCCGGTACGTCGTCCCGCCCCGCGCGGCGGATAGTCATCTGCACCGTCCCAGAATAGTTTGGCGGGGGATGTCGAAGCGCGGCCGTCAGTCTCTACCTAGGGGTGTAGAGAGGAGCTCACGATGAGCAACAAGACCGGAAAACTGGACAAGACGTTCACCGCGCCGCTGCTGAAGAGCGACGCCAAAGGCGGCTGGACCTACCTGAAGATGCCCGGGTCGGCCGAGTACTTCGGCACCCGTGGCCTGGTCAAGGTCCGCGGCACCATGGACGGCCACCCGTTCGAGAGCTCGTTCATGGCCCTCGGCGACGGCACCCACAAGCTGCCGGTCAAGGGCGAGCTCCGCGACCTGATCGGCAAGGAGCCGGGCGAGGAGATCACCGTCCACCTCGAGGAGCGCCTCGGCTGACCGCAAGGGCCTTCGCTTGCGTCGGGCCCGCAGTCCGGCAGCCGCCCTCTGGTGGGTGAGCCAACCAGGCGGTGGGTTCGCATACCGGATTCCGGGTGGCTGACCCACACAGGGGTGGGTCAGCCCACCAGAGGGGACGGTCAGGCGAGGGAGACCAGCTCCAGGTAGTCGTCGGTCCAGAGGTCCTCGGTGGCGTCCGGGAGGATCAGCACCCGGTCGGGGCGGAGGGCCTCGATGGCGCCTTCGTCGTGCGTGACCATGACGATGGCACCCGGGTAGCTGCCGACCGCGCCGAGGACCTCGTCGCGGGAGGCCGGGTCCAGGTTGTTGGTCGGCTCGTCCAGGAGCAGCACGTTGGCACCGGAGTGGACCAGTCCGGCGAGGGCCAGGCGGGTCTTCTCGCCGCCGGACAGGACGTGGGCCGGTTTCTCCGCGTCGTCGCCGCTGAACAGGAACGAGCCGAGCACGTTCCGGACCTCGCCGTCGGTCAGGCCGGGCGCGACCGACGCCAGGTTCTGCCGGACGGTGCCGGCCAGATCCAGCGTGTCGTGCTCCTGGGCGAAGTACCCGAGCCGCAATCCGTGACCGTGCACGACCTGACCCGCGTCCGCCTCCTCGCGACCGGAGAGCAGCCGGAGCAGCGTGGTCTTGCCGGCACCGTTCAGCCCGAGGATGACGACACGACTCCGCCGATCCACGGCCAGGTCGACCCCGTCCAGTACCTGCAGGCCGCCGTACGCCTTCTTCAGACCGGTGGCGCTGAGCGGTGTCTTCCCGGACGGTGCCGGTTCGGGCAGCCGGATCCGGGCCACTCGGGCGGCACGTCGTACCGGCTCGAGATCGGTGAGCAGCTTGTCCGCCCGCCGCGCCATGTTGCGCGCGGCAACGGCCGTGGTGGCGCCGGCCCGCATCTTCGCCGCCTGGGCATGCAGGACCGCCGCCTTGCGCTCCGCCGTGTTGCGTTCCCGGGTACGGCGACGCTCGTCGAGCTCCAACTGGTCGAGGTACCTCGCCCAACCGGTGTTGTGGATGTCGATCGTGGTCCGCTGCGGATCCAGGTGGAACACCCGGTTGACCGTTGCCGCGAGCAACTCACGGTCGTGGCTGATGATCATCAGCCCGCCCTGGTAGCCGAGCAGGAACTGACGCAGCCAGACGACCGAGTCGGCGTCCAGGTGGTTGGTCGGCTCGTCGAGCAGCAACGTGTCGTGCTGCGCGAACAGGATCCGGGCCAGCTCGACCCGGCGCCGCTGACCGCCGGACAGTTCGCCGACAGGCTGCTCGAGCGCGCGGTTGGGCAGGCCGACGCCGGCCGCCAGCCGGGCCGCCTCCGCCTCGGCCGCGTACCCGCCGCCGGCCTGGAACTCGGCCTCGGCCCGCGCGTACGCCGCCATCGCGCGCTCCTGGGCCTCGCCGACCGCTGTGCTCATCGCGGCCTCGGCCTTGCGAAGGTTGCGGACGGCGACGTCCAGCCCGCGGGCCGACAGGATCCGGGCCGTGACCGTGAGCTTCGGGTCGGCGGCGCGCGGGTCCTGGGGCAGGTAGCCGACAGAGCCGGCCACGGTGATGGAGCCGGACGCCGGACGGTCTTCGCCGGCCAGGGTCTTCATCAAGGTGGTCTTGCCGGCGCCGTTGCGGCCGATGAGCCCGACGCGGTCGCCGGGGCTGAGGTGGAACGAGAGGTCGGACAGCAGCAGGTGGGCGCCGACGCGAATATCTACACCGCGAACGGTGATCATGGTTACTCTCCGTGATAGCTAGTGGACGCACTTCTGGTGTGGAAGCGAGTCCGCAGCTAGACACAGAGGCAAGTAGCCATGCCCCCAGACTAAATCGGCCCTCGAGAGCCGCCAACCGATTTACCGCGGGGCCCGGAGCGGCACCACCCCCGGAGGTGCCGCTCCGGGATCCCCCTCCCCCCGGGACTGGACTAGTGGAGGCGGACGCGGGGGTCGAGGGTGGCGTAAGCGATGTCGACCAGGATGTTGGCCACGACCACGGCGGCCGAGGCGAACAGGACGATGCCGATGATGACCGGGAGGTCCTGCTGGTTGATCGCGGTGACCGCGGTCTGGCCCAGGCCGGGGAGGCTGAAGACCGTTTCCGTGACCACGACTCCGCCGATGAGCTGGCCCAGGTCGATGCCGAACTGGGTGACCACCGGCGTCATCGCACTGCGCAGACCGTGACGGACGATCACCCGGCTCTCCCGGATGCCCTTCGATCGCGCCGTACGGATGTAGTCCTCACCCAGGACGTCGAGCATCGAGCCGCGGGTCAATCGCGTGTAAGTGGCCGCCAGCAACAAAGCCAGCGCGATCCACGGCAGGAACAGGTGCTGGAACCACGGCCCGATCCCCGCACTCAGCGCCGAGTACCCACCGGCCGGGAACCAGTGGAACCCTTCCAGCGTGAGCCGGAAGTACAGGAAGTACAGCAGCAACAACCCGAGCAGGAACGACGGGAACGAGTAGAAGAACAACGAGAACAGGGTCAACCCGCGATCGGCCAGCGACCGCGGGTGCACGGCCGAGATCACCCCGTTGAACACCCCGAGCAGCAACCACAGTACGGCGGCACCGAGCGCGAGCGACACCGTGATCGGCAACGCCTGCCCGATGATCGTTGTCACCGGCACCTGGTGGTAGTAGTCGTACCCGAGATTGCCCTGCAGCGCGTTCTCGACGAAGTGCAGGTACTGCTTCCAGACCGGCAGGTCCAGGCCGAGCCGGTGCTTGATCAGCGCGATCGTCTCCGGCGTCGCCTGCCGCCCGGCCAGTGTCTGCGCAACGTTGCTGGGAGCAACGAAGAACAGCCCGAACACGGCCACCGTGATGAGCCAGAGGACCAGGATCCCGTGGCCGATCCGGCGAATCAGGAAAACGACCATCACTAGCTCCGATCCGCGCGCGGGTCGAAGGCGTCCCGCACCCCGTCGCCGAACAGGTTGAACGCCAGCGTCGTGATCAGCAGCGCCAGACCGGGGAAGAGGATGAACCACCACGCGGTCGTGTAGTAGTTCTGCGACGCGCTGATCATCCCGCCCCAGTCCGCGGTCGGCGGCGGCAGCCCGAGCCCGAGGAACGACAGCGTCGCCTGGGTCACGATCACCACCGGGATCAGCAGCGTGGTGTAGACGATCACCGGCGCCAGCACGTTCGGCAGTACGTCGACGAACATGATCCGGGTGTCCCCCGCGCCCAGCGACCGGGCCGCCTCGACGAACTCGCGCTCCCGCAGCGACAGCACCTGACCACGCACGATCCGGGCCACCGACGCCCAACTGAAGAACCCGATCACCAGCACCGTAACGGTCAGGCTCGGCCCGGTGACCGACACCAGCGCGATCGCCACCAGCAGGAACGGTACGGACAGGACGACGTCGATCAGCCGCGCCAGCACAGTGTCGACGAGTCCACCGAGGAACCCCGCCGCCAGCCCGAGTACGACGCCGATCACCACCGTGATCGCGGTCGCGATGATGCCGACCAGCAGGGATACGCGAGCGCCGTACGCGATTCGCACCAGGATGTCACGGCCCAGGTCGTCGGTGCCCAGCCAGAACGTCCCGTTCGGCCCGCGCGGCAATCCGTCCGGCGTCAGCCCGATATCGCGGTACTGCTCGTTCGGCGGATGCCCGGTGAGGTGCGCGAACACCGGCGCGAAGATCGCCATCAGTACGATCAGCACGATCACCGCCAGCGAGATCATCGCCACCTTGTCCCGCCGCAACCGCCGCAACGCCAGCACGAACGGACTACGCCCCTCGATCGCCGGCGCCTCGATAGTCGTGTCAACCAGATCGATCGCGGTGGTCATGGGGCCTCCCGGCCTGGACTGAGGAGCGGAGGGAGCGAAGCGACTGGAGTGACGAGGGAAGGCCGGGAGTCACAGCCCCATGACCCTGCCGGCGCCGAAGGCCCGGCCAAAAGCACAGTCATGAGGCCTTCAGGTCGGGTACGGCGGTCGAGAGATCTTCGCCGATCGTCAGGGGATGGATGCAGGCGGTCCGGTGTTCACCGGCGTCGTCCAGTACGGCGACCAACGGCGGCTCAGCCGCGGCGCAGTCGGAGCGGGCCTTCGGGCAGCGGGTGTGGAACCGGCACCCGGCCGGCGGGTTCGTCGCGGCCGGGATGTCGCCGCCCAGGATGATCTGCTCGCGACTGTCGGCCGTGTCCGGATCCGCCACCGGCAGCGCCGACAGCAGGGCCCGGGTGTAGGGATGCCGGGTCTGGCCGAACAGTTCGTTCGTCGGTGCGAGCTCGGCGATCTTGCCCAGGTACATCACCGCGATCCGGTCACTCACGTGCCGGACCACGGACAGGTCGTGCGAGATGAACACGTAGGTCAGATCGAACTCGCGTTGCAGATCCGCCAGCAGGTTGATGATCTGCGCCTGGATCGACACGTCCAGCGCCGACACCGGTTCGTCGCAGATCACCAGCTTCGGCCGCAGCGCCAGCGCCCGGGCGACCCCGATCCGCTGCCGCTGCCCGCCGGAGAACTCGGCCGGGAACCTGTTGTAGTGCTCGGGGTTCAGCCCGACCAGCTCCATCAGTTCCTGGACCTTCTTCTTCCGCTCCGCACCCGACGCGATGCCGTGAATGCTGAACGGGTCACCGATGATCGAGCCGACCCGGCGGCGCGGGTTCAGCGAGCCGTACGGGTCCTGGAAGATCACCTGGACCTCGCGGCGGATCGGCCGCATGGCCTTGCGGGACAACGTGCTGATCTCGGTACCGTCGAACCACACCGAGCCAGACGTCACGTCGTACAGATGGGCCATGCAGCGGGCCAGCGTCGACTTGCCGCAGCCGGTCTCGCCGACCAGCCCGAGTGTCTCGCCCTTGCGGACCTCGAGGGAGACGCCGTCGACTGCCCGGACCACCTCCCGTGAATGCGTGGGGAACTCCTTCCGGACATTCTCAACACGCAGCAGTACGTTACTCATCCACGTCCTCGCTTCGCTCCGGGCGCGGATGAGGCTCCGACCGTGCTGTGCTTGATGATGAACTCGCTTCGCTCGTTCATGACGCAATCGCCTCGCTTACGTCGTGGGGAAGCCAGCAGGCCGACTGGTGTCGCGGGTCGCCGCCGACGTCGGTCAGCGGCGGAGCCTCGGTGCGGCACTTGTCGAACACGTGCGGGCAGCGGGACGCGAACGGGCACCCGGCCGGCAGGCTGATCAGGCTCGGCGGGCTGCCCGGGATCGGGGTCAGCCGATCACCGCTGCGAGCCGGCAGGGAGGCCAGCAGCCCTTGTGTATAAGGGTGATGGTTGCGGTAGAAGATGTCGCGACGCGGTGCCCGTTCCATCACCGAGCCGGCGTACATCACCACCACCTCGTCGGCCATCTCGGCCACCACCCCGAGATCGTGGGTGATCAGGATGATCGCCGTACCGAACTGCTCCTGCAGGCGGCGCATCACGTTCAGCACCTGGGCCTGCACGGTCACGTCCAGTGCGGTGGTCGGCTCGTCCGCGATCAGCAGCGCCGGGTCGAGGGCCATCGCCATCGCGATCATCACGCGTTGCCGCATTCCGCCGGAGAACTGGTGTGGGTAGTCGTCGATCCGCTCGGCCGCCCGCGGGATGCCGACCAGGGTGAGCAGGTCGGCGGCCCGTTGCCGGGCCGCCGACTTGCTGATGACCCGGTCATGCGCACGGATCATCTCCACTATCTGCCAGCCGATCCGGTAGTGCGGATGCAGGCTGGACAGCGGGTCCTGGAAGATCATCCCGATCTGGGCCCCGCGCAACCGTCGCAGGGTCGCCTGATCGGCACCGATCAGGTCCGTTCCGTCGAAGAACGCCGTACCGGAGACCTGGGCGCCGCGGGTCAGACCGGTGATGGTCTGGGTCGAGACGCTCTTGCCCGAGCCGGACTCGCCCACCACCGCCAGGGTCTGTCCGGCCTCGACGTCGAACGACAGGCCCCGGACGGCACGGACGGCGCCGTCCGGGGTGTCGAAGGAGACCCGGAGGTCCCTTACCTCAAGCAGGGCCATGAGGTCAGCCGCCCTGCTTGTCCTTGCTCAGCCAAACGTTCGTGGGATCGAACATCTGCAGGTTCGGAACGTAGACCGCGTTGTTCACCTGCGGTGCGTGGTAGTTGGCCTGCTTCGGGTTGGTGAGTGGGAAGAACGGCGCGTCGGCCATCACCTGGGCGTCGGCCCTGGCCCACAGATCCTCGGCCTGGTCCTGGCTGGTCGCCTTCTCGGCCTGGTCGATCAGCGCGTTCGTCTGCGGGCTGGTGTAGAGCCCGAAGTTGCTCCCGATCGGCGGGAACGACGGCTCACCGGAGAACAGCGGCTTGAAGAACGACAACGCCGCGTTGCCGTACCAGTCCGCACCCCAGCCGGCCAGTGACAGGTCCCAGACGCCGCGCTTGGCGACACTCGGCACCTGCAGGTACTTCACGTAGAAGTCCGCGTTCGGCGACGGTACGCCGACCACCGTGATACCCGCCTTGGACAGGTCCTGCTGGATCGTCTGGAAGGCCTTGCTGCTGCCCTCGGACGCGTTCCGGTACAGGAATTTCAGCGTCAGGTGCGGGTACCCGGCCTCGGCCAGCAGTTGTTTGGCCTTGTCCACGTCGTTCGGGTACGGATCGATCTGCTTCGAGCCGAGGATGTTGTCCGGCAGCACGTGGGTCAGCGGCGGGTTCAGCGTCGGGCCACCGAGCACCTGCAGGACGTGGTCCCGGTTGATCGCGTAGCTGATCGCCTGGCGCACCTTGGGATTCGCGAGCGCCTTGTTGTTGTTCGGCGAGGCGGTGTTGTACACGACGTACGGGTTGCTGGACGCGGTCGGGCCGAGGTTCAGGTTCGGGTCCTTCTTCGCGATCAGCGCCGGGAGCTGCGATGGTGGCGGGGCGACGTCCCATTCGAGATCGGCGGTCGGGGTCCCGGTCTGCAGTTGCTGCTGGATCGAGTCCTGACTGACTGTCTCGTTCACCGTGATCTTGTCGACGTACGCCTTGCGAACCGGGTCGGTGGAGGCGTTCCAGGCCGGGTTGCGCGAGTACGCGATCGACTTGGTCGGCACCCACTTGTCGACCTTGTACGGACCGTCGGACGGGAAGTTGTTGCCCAGCTCGGTGCTGGCCGGCAGGTACTTGAGCACCTCGACCGGGGCCGGTGAGAAGGCCGGCAGCGTCAGCATGTCGACGAAGTACGTGGCCGGCTGGGTGAGGTGGAACACGACCGTGGTCTGGTCCTTGGCGACCATACCGGGCAGCGGCGTCTTGTCGATGTACGCCTTGATCGCGGCCGGGGTCTTGTCCACCTTGGCGAAACCGTCGGCGAACGCCTTGTAGCCCACGATCAGGTTGGCGAAGTCGGGGATGCCGCCGAACGGCTGGACCGGGTTCGCGGTCCGCTTCACGCCCAGGACCATGTCGGCCGCGGTGACCTGCCGGGCCGGAGTGGTGTTCCACTGGGCGCCGGGCCGGATCTTGATCGTGTACGTCTTGCCGTCGGCACTGATCCCGCCGTTGTCCTGGGTCGGGATCTCGGTGGCGAGGTCGGCGACCGGCTTGGTGTTCTCACCACCCGGTTCGGCCGGGTAGGTGAACAGCTGGCGGGCCCACATCCGCACGTTCAGATAGCCGACCGAGTAGTACGTGATGTTGGGATCCATGTAGTCGACATCACCGGCCCCGAGCATGTTCAGGGTGCCGCCGGTGACCGGTGCGGCCGCGGTACCGCCGGATCCGGACGTTGATCCGCCACCACTGTTACATGCGGCGAGCATCAGCGTCGCCACGGCGGCAAGGGATACTGCCGCCAGCCGTCTTCTGGCCATTGGTCCTCCTCCAGGACTTGATAGCGCCGAAGTTAGGACGCCTGGCCCCGCGTGGAACCCGGGTCACAGAACCGTCAAGGCCTTGTCACCCGGCGCCCGCGCGAAGATGACGAAGTCATGACAGAAGTCACCGTTGTTTCGGCCTTCCGTAGGCCACACTGGACCGGTGGCACACAGCCTGCTGTTGGTCGATGACGAACCGCGCATCCGGCGGGTACTGCGGCTCGCCCTGGAGGACGAGGGGTACGAGGTCGCCGAGGCGGCGAACGGGTACGACGCGCTGGCCGCGCTGCGCCGGGAGCCGCCGGACGTGGTGCTCCTGGACCTGATGCTGCCGGACCGCGACGGCTTCACGGTCTGCCGCGAGATCCGCCGTACCAGCGACGTGCCGGTCATCATGGTGACCGCGCGGACCGACAGTCATGACGTGGTCGCCGGGCTGGAGGCGGGCGCGGACGACTACGTCACCAAGCCGCTGGTGGCCAAGGAGCTGTCCGCCCGGATCCGGGCATTGCTGCGGCGGGTCGAGCCGGCCAACGCACGGCAGCTGGACCTGCTGGTGGTCGGGGATCTCCGGATCGACGTGGCCGGGGCCGAGGTGTCGCGCGGCGACACGGTGCTGCCGCTGACGCGGACCGAGTTCAAGCTGCTGGCCGAGCTGGCCGGTGCCGAGGGCAAGGTGCTGAGCCGGGAGCAGTTGCTGTCCAAGGTCTGGGGCTACGGGTACTTCGGTGACAGCCGGATCGTCGACGTCCACATCCGCCGGCTGCGGCTGAAGATCGAGCACGACCCGGCCAGCCCGAAGCACCTGGTCACGGCCCGCGGCCTGGGCTACCGCCTGGTGAGCTGACCAGTGCGGGGACGGTTCAGCCTGCGCGGGCGGGTCATGATGGCCTACGGCCTCCTCGCACTCGGACTGTCCTCGGTGCTGGCACTCGTCACCTGGAGCGTGGTCTCGGACTACCTCACCCAGCAGCGTCAGTCCTCCGCGCTGGTGGAGACGGCCGACAATGCGGCGGCCTTCCACTACGGGCTGTTCGGCGCCCCGAAACCCTGCCGACCGGCTCGCGAACGGGCCGAGTGCGGCAGCCCGACCCCCAATCCGGACGTCAGTATCATCGAGCTGCTGAACAGCCTGCCCTCCACGGACTCCGCTGCCTCGATGGTCTTGTACGACGACAAGTGGTACTCGCTGACCGGGAAGCCGTCCGACCTGCCCGCCGACCTGATCGACGCGGTTCGCAACGGCAGTACGGCGCATCGCCGCATCACCGTCGGTGGTCAGCAGGTGCTGGCGGTCGGCGTACCGATGAGCCGTCCCGGAGTGGCGTTCTTCGAGTGGCATCCGCTGGCGAGCCTGGACCACACGCTGCGGACGCTGAAGGTCACTCTGGTCGCGGCGGCGATCGTTGCCGCGTTGATCGGTCTGGCCGTCGGGCGGCTCGCGAGCACGCTTGCGCTGCGGCCCCTGGCGGCGCTGACCCGGGTCGCGGACGCGGTGGCACGTGGCCAGTTGGATGCGCGATTGCAAGTGGAGAACGACCGGGACCTGGGTGGGCTGGCGCGGTCGTTCAACCAGACCGCGGCGAACCTGGAACGGCGGGTGGCCGCGGACGCCCGGTTCGCCGGGGATGTCAGCCACGAGTTGCGTACGCCGTTGATGACGATGCTGAACTCGATGCAGCTGATCCAGAACCATCGCGCCGAGTTGCCTGGTCCGGTGCGTGAGCCGGTCGAGTTGCTCGGTGACGACCTCGACCGCTTCCGCCGGCTGGTGATCGACCTGCTGGAGATCTCCCGAGACGACGGCGGTGACCAGGGCAGCCGGGAGATCGTCCGGATCGCCGACCTCGTCCGGGCCGCCGCGAACGCGACTGCCGGACGTGACCTGACCACGGTCGCGCCGGAGGCCGAAGGCCTGTCCTTGCAGGCGGACAAACGCCGGCTGGAGCGGGTCATCGCCAACCTGGTCGAGAACGCCGAGGACCACGCCGGCGGCTGCAAGGGCGTCGGCGTCGAAGCCGGCGGGCTGGGCGTCATCATCACCGTTGACGACGCGGGACCCGGTATCCCCGTGGAGGACCGCGACCGGATCTTCGAACGCTTCGGCCGCGGCGAAACCAGCAACCGGAGTCGCGGCGTCGGCCTCGGCCTGGCCATCGTCGCCCGCCACGTCGAATGGCACCACGGCACCATCCAGGTCACCGACCGCCCCGGCGGCGGCGCCCGCTTCATCGTGGAACTCCCCGCCAAGACCACTTGATGGGTACCGAAGGACAGGACGAGTTCCGATAGGCACCCAGTTCCGCGGATCCGCTGAGCGCGGCAGGTGCGAGCGGGATGGAACACCTCCTGTTCTTCGGTACCGTGTGCCGGTGGAGATCGTGGTGTTTGGCGCAGGTGGGATCGGGTGTTATGTCGGCGGGCGGTTGGCGGCGACCGGGACCCCGGTGACGTTCGTCGGGCGTCAGCGGATGGCCGACGAGTTGGCCGCGCACGGGCTGCGACTGACGGACTACCTCGGAGCGGATCTTCGGGTGGCCGACGTGCGGTACGAGACCTCACCGGAGGCGGCCGCGGAGGCTGATCTGGTGCTGGTGACGGTGAAGTCGGCCGCGACGGAGAGTGCGGCCGGTGAGCTGGCCGAGGTACTGAAGCCTGGTGCAACAGTCGTCAGCTTCCAGAACGGCGTACGCAACGGGGAACTCCTGCGGGAGCGATTGACGGACCAGGTCGTGGTGACCGGGATGGTTCCGTTCAACGTGCTGAACCGTGGTGGCGGTGTGTTCCACCAGGGCACGGAAGGTGCGCTCGACATCCAGCGTCATCCGGCGTTGGCGTCGTACGTCGAAGCATTCGCTCGGGCCGGACTACCGCTGACACAGCACGACGACATCCTGCCGGTGCAGTGGGCGAAACTCCTGCTGAACTTGAACAATCCGATCAACGCGCTGTCGGATCTGCCGCTGCGGGACGAGCTGTCGCAGCGCTCGTATCGCCGGTGCCTGGCCGCGGCTCAGGCAGAGACGCTCGAACTCCTCGACGCCAGTGGCATCACACCGGCCAAGCTGCTGCCGGTCCCGATGCACCGCTTCCCGGCGATCCTCCGCCTGCCCGACTTCCTCTTCCGCCGGCTCGCCGCCAAGATGCTCGCCATCGATCCCTTGGCTCGCACCTCGATGTGGGAAGACCTCGAGGCCGGCCGGACCACCGAGATCGACTACCTCAACGGCGAAGTCGTCCGCCTGGCCGAATCCCTCGACCGCGCCGCACCGGTGAACTCCAAGCTCGTCTCGTTGATCCGCGAGGCCGAAGTCAACCGCCGCGCGTGGTCCGGCCCGGACCTCCTCCGCGAACTGTCATAGACGCGCGGCCGGCGGGAGATCGGCCGGGTCGGCGATCGGCCAGGCGAGCGGGGTCGTGCCGAGGCGGGCAAGTTCGTCGAGTTGGAGGACGCACCACGGGGACAGCTCCGGGACGTCGAGCGGCCAGGATTCCCAGCGGTACGACGCCACTTCGTCGGGATTGGGCGTGGGTACGCCGGTCCAGTTGACCCGGTAGACGGGACACAACTCGTTCTCCACCATCCCGGTCGGCATCTCGGCGCGGTAGCGGAACTCCGGCAGGACCAGGTCGATCTGGTCGGTGACGATCCCGAGTTCGTCGACGAGGCGGCGTCGTACCGCGTCCGTCACCGGCTCGCCGGGAAGTGGATGCCCACAGCAACTGTTCGTCCAGGCGCCCGGCCAGGTCGGTTTGCTGAACGCCCGTTGGGTGATCAGCACGCGACCGGTGTCGTCGACCACATAACTGGAGAACGCCAGGTGGAGCGGGGTCGCCGCATGGTGGACCGTCTCCTTGGCCTCCGTCCCGATCGCCCGGCCGGCCTCGTCCAGCAGCACTACCCGCTCGTCCGTCACACCGTCGAGCCTAACCCGATGTCGGCATCGGCCTCGGCCTGTTAGCCTGTCCCCGTGATCAAGCGATTCGTGGCGTATCGACCGGCTCTGGGAGGGGCCGGCATTCGGTAGCGCCCACAACTCGCTCCACCCAGAGCCTCCGAGGCAGGAACCGTCCGGTTCCTGCCTCTTTCCGTTGCCGGAGGCCTCTGCTGGGTGCCTCCCTGTCCTGAGAGGAACCCATGATCGAACCAAGTACGGTGGTCGACCGCTTACGTCGTACCACCGACGACGTCATCGGCGAGAGCGAACTGCTCGAACGGCTCGCGTCCGGGCGACCGCTGCGGATCAAGTACGGCGTCGACTGCACCGCGCCCGATCTCCATCTCGGGCACGCGGTCAACCTGTGGATGATGCGGCAACTGCAGGATCTCGGCCATCGGGTCGTGTTCCTGCTCGGCGACCTCACCACCCGCGTCGGCGACCCGACCGGGCGAACCGAAACTCGTCCGGTCCTCACCCCTGCGCAGATCGAGGCGAATGCGCAGTCGTTCCTCGAGCAGGTGTCGATCGTGCTGCGCACCGACCCCGAGGTCTTCGAGGTACGGCGGAACTCCGAGTGGTACGACGGGATGCGGGTGGCCGAACTGTTGGGTCTGTTCGGCCAGGTCACGCAGGCCCAGTTGATGGCCCGGGACATGTTCCGCGAGCGGGTCGCGGCCGGGCGGGAGATCGTGGTGCACGAACTGGTGTACCCGGTGCTGCAGGGGTACGACAGCTTCGCGATGCAGAGCGACCTCACCATCGTCGGGTCGGACCAGCTGTTCAACGAGCAACTCGGCCGGCACTTCCAGCAACGCCTCGGCGCGCCTCCGCAGGTGGTACTGACGACGACGATCACGCCTGGCCTCGACGGCCGGGCGAAACAGTCGAAGTCGCTGAAGAACTACGTCGCGCTGACGGACACCCCGCGGGACAAGTTCGGCAAGCTGATGAGCATCCCCGACTCGCTGGTGGAGAGCTACGCCCGCGTCTACACCGAACTCCCCCTCGACACGGTCGCCGCCCTCGCATCGGCCGCGGCCGTCGGCGGCCCACCCGCGCGCGACGCCAAACTCCGCCTGGCCGCCGCCGTCGTCACCCGCTACCACGGCGCCGGCACCGCCCGCACCGAACTCGACGCGTTCACCCAAACCTTCACCGCCGGCCAGCAACCAACCGACATCCCAGAAATCCTGGTCCCAGCATCGGCCGCAACCGTGCTCGACCTCCTTCAGGCCGCCCGCCCCACCGACAGCAAATCCACCCTCCGCCGCCTCATCCGCCAAGGCGCAGTCACGATCAACGGCACCCGAGCCAACGACCCCGACCAGACTGTCCCGTTGACACCCGACGTACTCCTCAAATCAGGCCGCCGCACCTGGCACCGCATCCGGCAGGCCTGAAAACCGGGAGACGGGACCCCGGCGGGTGGTCAGACTGGGCGGGTCGAGCGGGCTTATTCGAGAGGTGTGGTTCGATGACGATTTTGGTGACTGGGGCGAGTGGGAATGCGGGTGGGGCGGTTGTGCGGGCGTTGGCGACTGCGGGCCTGCCGGGGCGGGCGCTCGTGCGGAAGCCGGTTGAGCTGCCGGGTGGGATCGAGCCTGTGTACGGCGATCTGAATCGGCCGGAGTCGTTTGTCGATGCGTTGCCGGGGGTGTCGGGGATCTTCCTGCTGAGTGGGTACGACGGCGTCGAGGAGCTGCTGGACAACGCCGTACGGGCCGGGGTTCGCAAGGTCGTGTTGTTGTCGAGCAGTTCGCTGGACAGCGCGGACACGTCGAACGCGATCGCGGCGTATCACCAGGCCGCCGAGGAGGCGGTGAAGGCGTCGGGGCTGGAGTGGACGTTCCTGCGGCCGAACTCCTTCATGTCCAACACGCTGCGCTGGCTGGATCAGCTGCGTGCGGGCGATGTGATCCGGGTGCAGTTTCCGGACGTGGCGATCTCGACGATCCATCCGCTCGACATCGCCGACGTCGCGGTTCAGGCGTTCACCGGGGATCACGCCGGCGCGATCCACCGCCTCACCGGGCCGGTCGCGCTCACTCCACCGCAGCAGGTGGAGATTCTCGGCTCAGCGATCGGCCGCGCGTTGACGGCGTACCCGATGACACGCGCCGAGACGCATGACGAGTTGCAGGCGACGATGCCCCCGCAGTACGCCGCCGCGATCGAGAGCTTCTTCGCCGACGGCATCATCGACGAAACCTCGGTCAACGACACCGTCGCCCACGTCACCGGCCACCCACCCCGCAGCCTGCAGGACTGGACCCGAGAGAACGCCGCCCTGTTTGCCTAGTCGACCTGGGTCATTTCCTCCAGAAGCCCATTCTGGGTGCGGTGTGGTTGAACGTGGTCGGCAGTGGGCCGCTGGTGAGCCTGGTGCGGGTGTGTGGATCCAGGTCGAGGTCGTAGTGCGAGACGACGTGATTGGCGGCCGCGCTGATTGTCAGCAATACGACATTCCTACCGGGACAGACCGCCGGGCCCTCACTGAACGGGATCAGCGGCCACGACCGGTCCGAGCGGCCGTCCAGCCAGATCTCCGGGACGAAGTCGTTCGCGAAGTCGAGCGCCTCGTCGTCGCGGTGGAACACCGAGCTCACGATCGCGAACTCGGTCCCGGCCGGCGCGGTGCCGGCTGCCCACCGCGTCTCGACCAGGGCTTCCCGCAGTACGACGAGAGTCGTCGGCCACAACCGGACCGACTCCTGCACGGCGGCACCGGCGTACGCACGCAGCGCCGACCCCTCCTCGGCGATGGTCTTGGCAGCGTCCGGCCTCGTCGCGAGTACGGCGAGGAGACGCCAGAGCGCGATCCCGGCGGCGTCGAACGCGAACAGCCAATGCGGCACCTGACCCGCCGGATCGAGTCCTCCCCCGGGTTCGACGGTGCGGCTGTCCCGCTTGATGGTGCTCAGCATGAGCGCTTCGACGAGGCTTCCGGGTGCGGCGTTCTCGACGTACTTCCCAAGCTTTCGATCCAGACGCTCCTGCGCGTTCCGGTTGCGTGGGTGCAGAGCGGCCCAGTTGGCGTTCGAGCGCAGTACGTCGAGAAGCCGGGTGAGCTCGGTGTCGTCGCGGGCCTTGTCGCCGAGCACGATGCGCCGGACGATCCGCGACCAGATCGTCCGGAACTCGGTCCAGCCCAGCGTGCCGCTCGGATGGAGCTCCTGGGTGACGGCGGCGACCATCGAGTCGGCGTAGCGGTGGACAGGGTGGTGGAAGTCGAGGGCTTCCTCGTTCAGCTCGCGCCGGGCTGCTCGCAGCGGCGGGTCGGTGGCGAGGACGGCGTGCGGCTGGAAGTGCTCCAGTGCTGCGACCTTGTCGCTGCTCGCCGCGGAGAACGGTTCGGGCGTTTCGCGGAGGATGCGATGGACGTGGTCCGGATCCAGGACCAGCGCGATGGTCCGGCCCGGGAGCCGGAGTAGAAGCGGCCCCTCGCCGTACCGCCGACGCAACGCTCGCACCCGCTGGAGCGCGCGGTCGTCGGCGTGGAACAGCTCGGCGGCTCTAGAGGCCGCAGGTCGGCGCAGGATCGCGCCCTGCGCGACCACCGGTAGCAGCACGTCGCGGACCGCCCGGGCGGCGTCCGGGAACGTCGCAGTGGGAAGCATGTTGGCCCGGTGCCCGACAGGGCTGGTGACAAACTCGACTGAGGGTCGACCGGCTATCGAGGTGGTACCGGGAGCGGATAGCGTCGCAGTGAGGGGTCGCTCGGGAGGTGAAGCAGTTGCTGGACCGGGTACGGCGGTTCTGGCTGTCCCGTCATCCGCGCACGCGGGCGTTGGCGGTGCTCGCGCCCTTCATCGCGCAGTACCACGCCATGACCGGCCAGGATCTGACCGACCGCGTGCTCGGCGACTCGGTCGTGCTCGGACTGGCTGCGATGTACGGCGCTCTGCCGCGAGCCGCCGAGGAGAGCGCGGAGCGATGGTTGTCGGAGTGCTCAGCGGCGGTCGATCGGGCGTCGAACACGCACTGGCAGCTCAATCAGCACGCCAACGATCTGTTGCCCGAGGTCTCCGAGGCGATCTGGTGCCGCCTCCACCACCTGGATTCCGGCGGAAGGCCTTAGCCCAGGCTCCGTGGGCTCAGTCAGCTGGGGCTCAGGTGGCTGGGGGTTCAGGTGGCTGGGCTGAGGGCGGCTACGTACTCGGTGCCGGAGCAGACTGTGCCCAGCCTGGGGAAGACAGCGGAGACGGCGAACTCGTGCGCACCACCGTCGAGCCCGGTCATCGCGTCGGTGATGTAGACGACGTCGTACCCGAGATCGTCCGCGGCCCGCCCGGTCGACTCGACGCCGAAGTTGGTCGCGATCCCCGCCAGCGCGACCGTCTCGATGCCGCGCGTCTGCAACTCGCGATCCAGCTCGGTCCGCCCGAACGCGCCGATCGTCCGCTTGACGATCTCCAGATCGCCCGGCTCCGGATGGACCCCGGGCGCGAACCCGCTGCCCTCGGGCTGGATCTCGACGCCGGGCCGTTCCACTCGCACGTTCACGACCAACCCGCCGACGGACCGCGTCGCCTTCGCCAACGCGATGCACCGCTCGAGCACCTCTGACCCGGTCAGCGGCGCCGTCTCCAGCGCCACGATCCGCGGCATCAGATCGATCAGGACCAGCGCGGTACTGCGGGGATCCAGCCTGAGATCGGTCATACATCGACACTAGTTGAGCACCAGGTCCAGAAGATCGAGGCCCACCAGGTACCCGATCGCGGCCGGATTCTTGCCGGTGAGCGTGAGACTCAACTGATGGTTACCGGCAGTAAGTTGCGCGGTGCCGAGGTCGACTTGCTGCGTCGTGACGCCGGACGCCACAAATCCGTCGAAGCTCACCTTGGTGTTGTCGTCGATCTGAATGTCGACAATCCCGTAATCAGCGGCCTTCGTCAGGACCGTGGACAGGCTGTAGGACCCATTCGTCGGCACGGCGAAGCGGAGGACGACCTTGTCGCCGGCCTTGGTCCCGTGGATCCAGGCCTGGGTGCCGTTCGACCAGTCCACCCCACAGCAGTTGCCCTGCGGATCCACGGGCACCGTCGACGAGATCGGCGGCAGCATCGCCTCCCCTTCGACCCGCAGCGTGTTGGCGGTGGTCGCCTGCGCGACGGCTGACTTGGCGCCGACGTTGCCGGCAAGATCAACCGCGGCGATCCGGTACGACCAGGTCTCGTGCAGCCCGAGGTCCCGGTGCAGGAACCCCGGCAACGGGCTGGTGCCGACCAACTTCTCCGGGCCGCCCGCCTTCGAGCCGTCGACGTCGTACCGCGCGATCCCGCTCTCGTCGGCCGGTCCAGCGCACATCGATCGCGTTGTTCGTCCGCCCGGTGGCGGTTGCTGTGACCGGCGGCACGGGCGCCCGCTTGTCGTCGTACGGGAGGACGAGTGACTGGACGACGTACACCGATGCCGTCCAGCTCGGTCCGGTCGGCCGGAGTTCGATCTCCAGCTTGGTGCGGCCGAAGGTGAGTGCCGGGGGCAACTGGTAGTTGTCGTCCAGCCAGCGCTGGCGATCGTTGCCGGGTGGCTGCAACCCGGTGCCGGCGTCCTTGCCGTTGACAATCACCTTGGCGGACTGACCGGCTGCGTTCTGATCGCTTGTCCTGCGCAACGTCACACCACGGTTGCCTGGGTCAACCTTCACGCTGAACTTGATCGGTTGCTGCGTCGACCGGACCTGATCCGTCAGCACGGTGTCGTCGTGTTCACCTTCGTACACCGACGTCACGTCGTACTGCTGCGCCCCGCTGTCGACGTACCCGTGCCGTACCGTCCCGGCCGAAGCTGGAGAACTGCTTGGTCCGTACGCCGGTCTGCAGCTCGGGCAGCCGGTCGAGCTGGCGATACACGTCCCACCCGACTGGACCGTTGGCGCTGGTTTTTGCGACCGACGTCGTACCGGAGGCTGATGCGGCGTTCGCAACGGGGAGGACGAGCAGGGCACTGACGACCAGCGCGGCGACGCGACGGAACATGGGCGGCCTTCCGACTTCGCGACGCGGGAAGTCGATTTCTCGGATAGCTACCATCGTTGCACTGTGCTTGAGAAGAGCTCGGAACCGTTTACTTCGTGCGCACGATCTGTTGATTCGCGCGGGCGTACGCACGACGCGTCCGCCGATTGGCCCCGCTGGGCCGCAGCCTTGCCACGCGCGACAGACTGGGGTCCGACACCACACTGACCAGCGGGAGATTCGATGAGTTCTGCTCCAGCCCAGATCGCCGTCACCGGCCTCGCGGTGATGGGCCGCAACCTGGCCCGGAACCTGGCGCGCAACGGGTTCCGTGTCGCCGTCCACAACCGGTCGCAGGGCCGGACGGACGCCCTGATCAAGGAGTTCGGCCACGAGGGTGAGTTCGTCCCCGCCGCCGACCTGCCCGCGCTGGTCGAGTCGCTGGAACGGCCGCGGAAGATCATCATCATGGTCCAGGCCGGCGCGCCGACCGACGCGGTCATCGACGACCTGGTGCCGCTGCTGGACGAGGGCGACATCGTCGTCGACGCCGGCAACGCACTGTTCACCGACACCCGGCGGCGCGAGAACGCACTGCGCGAGAAGGGCCTGCACTTCGTCGGCAGCGGCGTGTCCGGCGGCGAGGAGGGCGCACTGAACGGCCCGAGCATCATGCCCGGCGGCTCACCGGAGTCCTACGCCGCACTCGAGCCGATGCTGACCAAGATCTCCGCCCACGTGAACGGCGAGCCCTGCTGCGTCCACGTCGGCCCGGACGGCGCCGGTCACTTCGTCAAGATGCTGCACAACGGCATCGAGTACGCCGACATGCAGCTGATCGCCGAGGCGTACGACCTGCTCCGGCACACGCTCGACCTGTCCCCGGCCGAGCTGGCCGATGTGTTCCGGGAGTGGAACACCGGCGACCTCGAGTCGTTCCTGATCGAGATCACCGCAGAGGTGCTCAGCCAGGTCGACCCGACCACGGGCGGTCCGTTCGTGGACGTCGTACTGGACCAAGCCGAGCAGAAGGGCACAGGCCGGTGGACCGTCCAGTCCGCCCTCGACCTCGGTACCCCGGTGAGCGGCATGGCCGAGGCAGTGTTCGCACGGTCGCTGTCCGGTGACGTCGTACGGCGGACTGCTGCAGCCGGTGTACTCCCGGGGCCGGCCACGCCGAAGGTCGACGTGGATCGGGACGCGTTCATCGACGACGTGCGGCACGCGCTGTATGCGTCGAAGCTGGTCGCCTACGCGCAGGGGTTCGACGCGATCCGGGCGGCAAGTGAGCAGTACGACTGGAACATCGACCTCGGCGCGATGGCGACGATCTGGCGCGGTGGATGCATCATCCGGGCGCGCTTCCTCGACCGCATCAAGGAGGCGTACGACCGGAACGCGGATCTGCCGTCGCTGCTCGTCGACGACTACTTCAAGGAAGCCATCGCGAACGGCCAGGAGGCGTGGCGGCGGGTGGTCGCGACCGCGGCCGCGGTCGGCGTACCGGCACCTGGGTTCTCGGCCGCACTCTCGTACTACGACGGCCTGCGCGCCGAGCGTCTCCCGGCGGCCCTGATCCAGGGCCTCCGCGACCTCTTCGGCGCCCACACCTATCGCCGTACGGACCGTGAAGGCACCTTCCACCTCGAATGGTCCGGGGACCGGTCCGAGACTCAGTCCTGACCCTTCAGGGCTGAGCTGAACTGACGCCAGCCGGGCCCGGTTCCACCGGGCCTGGCTTTGGTTGCCTTGGGCCCGGGTGGCGGTGATTCTTGCCGTGCGGATTCACATTGAGGTCGAACATATGTTCTAATAGACTCTCAGCGCCAGCCCGCTCACGGCGGGCGATGTTCAGAAGGAGATCGCCGCAACGATGACTGTAGACACTCTGGCAGTAGAAGCGCCGTCGGACGTCGCCGACACTCCCGACACCCTCACCCCGACCGACGCCGCCCTGACCGACGCTGCTCCGAGCGCGGCACCCGATGCCGCACCGGACGCGCCCGCCGCCGAGGCCGAGAAGCCGAAGAAGACCCCGGCGAAGAAGGCGGCCGGCAAGAAGACCAAGACCCTCGAGCTGACGCTGACCGTCACCGGCACCGCGGACGGCGAGTGGCACGCCGAGCTCAAGCAGGGCAGCACCTACCTGGCCCGCAACCTCGCCGTCGCGGCCGCCGCCGTCTCCCGGGCCGCCAAGGAACTCCACGAAGACCTCTCCACCCCGATCGACGAGGTCATCGAGGCCGCCCGCGAGCAACAGGCCGCCAAGGTCGCCGCCCTCGAGGCGGAACTCGAAGCCGCCCGCAAGGCCCTGGCAGACCTCGCCGACTAACACGCTCGGGCAATCCCCAACGGATCCCGCACCTCGGCACCCGCGCGGGATCAGTGAGCCGGACCTCGGCGGGATCGCCGGGCTGCGCCTCGACGGGATCGCCGGGCTGCGCCTCGACGGGATCGCCGGGCTGGGCTTCGGCGGGATCGGCGTGGGAGCCGTATCTCGGCGGGTCGCCCGGGTCGCAGTTGGCCGAGCGCCATGGCGTTGCCTACGCCTCGGTTGCCCGGCTGTTCCAGGGCTGCTGCCGTTTGGTGCTTTCCACCCGTTCGCTGCGACGGATTTCGTGCGCACCTCCCGCACGAGGGTGGAAAGCACCAAACGGCAGCTACCCGCATGGACACGGGCCGTGGCACGGCGCCCAACCCGCACGGCACGGCCAGCGGGACACACGTGGGACGTGTTCGCGCCGCACGGCCAGCGGGACGTGTGCACTCCCAGCGCGTGAACACCGCCACGGCCGGCGGGACGTGTGCACTCCCGGCGCGTGAACACCGTACAGCCGGCGGGACGTGTGCGTTCCTGGCGCGTGAACACCACACGAACGACCCGCGAAGAAATGTGACGAACCCGCCGCGCCGGATCTCTGGGCGAGGCGTGGAGCGAGGCCTTACCGTGATTCCCTGGGCCATTCCTGCTGGGCCCTGGCCACTCCGGATGAAGGGGTCAGATGAGCGCTTTTCAGGACATGGGATCGCTACTGCTGGTGCGTGGTGCCGATGAGATCGAGCACGCTGGCGGCAGTTTGTACGTCCACCTCCATCGCGTCGCCAAGCGCCTGACCACTCTCGGCGCCTCCGACACCCTGGTGCTGGCCGGCCTCGCGCACGCGGCGTACGGAACCGATGGGTTCCCCACCCACCTGTTCGACTGGCAGCAGGAACGCCCGGTCCTGGAAGCCGTGATCGGCCCCGAGGCCGAGCTGATCGTCTACCGGTACGGCTCCTGCGAACGCGAAACCACCTGGCGCGACCTCGCCGAGCACCACACGGTCACCGACCGCTTCACCGGTACGTCCGAAGAACTGTCCGGCGCGGACCTCCGCGACTTCGTCGACCT
This sequence comes from Kribbella sp. CCNWLW201, assembly GCF_037203805.1. Lineage (NCBI taxonomy): Bacteria > Bacillati > Actinomycetota > Actinomycetes > Propionibacteriales > Kribbellaceae > Kribbella > Kribbella sp. CCNWLW201. Next base: position 1,819,516 of record NZ_JBBCBQ010000001.1, read on the forward strand.
CACCATCGTCAACGAACTCGACGTCCTCGACCACGCGCCCGCCCTGGCCCCCAAGCTCCGGCCGTTCCTTCAAGACCAGATTCCCCGCTGGCAATCACTGGCGTCCCCCGCGGTCCTCTCGGAAGCCAACCGAGCCCTCCAGTTGTAGGACCTCGGCCCCGGTTTCCTGGAAAACCGGGGCGCGGCGACGCATGATCGGTACATGGCCCGGTACGAAGTGGTTGCTCGCGCGAAGACCGATCGACGCCTGTCCGACACCGACTACATCGAGCTCGCGCTGAAGTCCCATGCCCTCGACAAGGCCATGCACTTCCAGCGGGTCGAGGATCTCCCCGACGGCACGATCGCCGTCGTACTGCAGCACAAGCTCTCCCCACGCAAGCACGACGACGCCTGCACCATGGCGAACCGCAGCCTTGCGCAACTCGGTATTCCGGCGAGCCAGGTCCAGCAGATCGACCTCCACCGCCTCTCCCGCAAGGGCAGAACCCTGGTCCGTTCCTGGCACTCCCCCCAACCCCCACCAGGCGACCCCTCCGGCGACCGCGAACCCCGCCGTCCCGCCCCCAACCCACCCCACCTCAAAGCAGCCGTAGACCTCCCCAAGGACTAACCAGCCCCGCGACCTTCGCCGCAACGCAGCACCCAACCGCGCATGCACGGAACGCGCCACAGCTCAGGTGCGCGGTACAGGCGCGGCATGGTGCGGGGTCGTGGTGAGTGGGTGCTCAGTCGTGGAAATCGGCTGGGCTCAGCGCGGTTTCGGAGCAGAGATCCACGAACTCGGTGAGACCGGCGCAGGTGGCGGGGGGCCGTGGTTGGTGCGGGTCGGCGGTGCTGGGGGCGCGGTACTCGGTGGTGGTTAGGGGGTGAAGACTTCGAAGGGGGTGGCGTGTTTGGTGCCTAGGCGGGTGCCGGTGGTTCGGGAGATGCCTTCGAGGAATTCGGCGGGGTCGAAGTTGGGCCAGTTGAGGCCGTCGATGTAGGCCTTGTGGGCGCGGAGGGACTCGACGCCGAGGTCGAACGTCTCGGTGGTGTCGGCGGCGTGGCGGCCGGTGGGTGAGCCGGAGGCCCAGACCTGGCGTACGCCGTTCCAGCGTTCGCCGGCGTCGGGGAAGATCCAGCGGTTGGCCGCGTCGCGGACCGCGTCGAGGGTGGCGCGGCCGGTGTTGATGTGGTCGGCCTGGTTGAGCAGTACGTCGCCGTCCCAGGTGTCGCGGAAGTTGTTGGTGATCACGATCTCCGGTTGGTGCCGGCGGATCACCGAGGTGATGAGCCGGCGGAGTGCGACGCCGTACTCGATCGTGCCGTCGGGCTGGCCGAGGAACTCGACCACTGATACGCCGACGATCCGGGCGGACTCGATCTGTTCGGCCTCACGCAGCGGACCGGACTCCTCCGGCGCGACTCCGTCGATGCCTGCCTCGCCCGAGGTCAGCAAGCAGTACACGACTTCCTTGCCCTGCCTGGTCCACCGCGCAATGGCAGCCGCCGCCCCGAACTCCAGATCGTCCGGATGCGCGACCACAGCCAGCGCCTTCTGCCAATCCTCCGCCACCGCTTCCAGCTTCTCCGCACTCATCCCCGCAGGCTAGCCCGCCGGCCACGATTCCGTGAACGACATTTCCCGAAGAGGAAAGTGTTCGAGAGCTGAGGTTTCAGACGACGTCCAGGCTGCGGAGGAGGCGGTGAGGCAAGGCCAGACCACTTCACACCAGAGCTAGATGCCAACGGGCGCAGGGATCTAGCGAGCACGGCGGTCCGCGGCAGCGAGGCGGCGCAGTGGGCGGGAGCGCGGCGGCGCAGTGCGCGGCGGTCCGTGGTGGCGATGGGTGATGGTGGGCGGTGGGTGGTAGAGGCTCGGTGCACGGCCGGTCGGCGCTGGCACGATGCACGGTGATCTGAGGCTGCAGGCGGAACCGGCGCAGGTCCCGCTCCTCAGCTGCACGATGCGGTCAGCGCTGGCGCCGTCGGTCGGCGCAGTGCGCCGTCAGTCGGCGGTCGGTGGCGGTCGGCGTTGACCCGGTGCGGGCACCTGCGCGGTGGGGTTGCGGGGTAGCTACGCGAAGACTTGGCGGGTGTAGGGGTTGGTGAAGGTTTGGGTTGGGTCCAGGCGGGTTCGGATGGCTTGGAAGTTGTCGTACTGCGGGTAGCGGGCTTGTAGGTCGGTGGCTGTGAGGGTGTGGAGTTTGCCCCAGTGGGGGCGGCCGTTGTAGTCGGCGACGATCTGTTCGAAGGCGCGGAAGTAGGGGTCGTGGGGTAGGCGGTGGTACTGGTGGATGGCGATATAGGCGGTGTCGCGGCCGTAAGCCGTGGAGAGCCAGATGTCGTCCGCGGCGGCGACCCGGACCTCGATCGGGAACGGGATGCGGGACCCCGAGGCGTCGATCCAGGCGCGGAGGCGGCGGAGCACGTCGACCACGTGTTCGCGGGGTACGGCGTACTCGGACTCGCGGAACACCACGTTGCGTTCGGAGCAGAAGACCTTGTACGACGCGTCGACGTACTCGCGGGCCGACAACGCGCGGGAGGCGATCCGATTGATCCGCGGGACCAGGCCGGGTTGGCGGACCGCGAGCCGGTTGGTCAGCTCGAACACCTTGTTGGACAGCAGTTCGTCGTCGACCCAGCCGCGGATCCGGCCGACCGGGGACGGTCCGACGCCGGGCGCGACCCGGTTGTTCCGCTTGGTCAGCGCGATTTCGGTGTGCGGGAACCAATAGAACTCGAAGTGGTCGTTGCCGTCGGCAAGCTCGTCGAACCCGGACAGGACCTCGGGCAGCGGAAGCGGCATCTCCTGTGCACGCAGCAGGAACGCCGGCACGCATTGCAGGGTGAGCGAAGTGATCACGCCGAGCGCGCCGACCGAGATGCGGGCCGCGTTGAAGACGTCCGCGTTCTCCTCGGCGGAGCAGTGCAGCACCGAGCCGTCGGCGGTGACCAGGTCGAGCGCGACCACCTGGGTGGCGAGACCGCCGAGACGCCCGCCGGTGCCGTGCGTGCCGGTGGAGATCGCGCCGGCGATGGTCTGTTTGTCGATGTCGCCGAGGTTCGGCATCGCCAGGTCGAAGGCGGCCAGTCCGGCGTTGAGCTTGCGCAGGCTGGTGCCGGCGCCGACCGTGACGCGGCCGGAATCCTTGTCGGCGTTGGTGATCGAGGACAGGCCGTCCAGCCGGATCATCACCTGTTCAGGCACCGAGCAGCCGGTGAAGGAGTGGCCCGCGCCAACCGCCTTCAGCTTCTTGCCCTGCTCGGCGGCGGACTTCACCGCGGCCGCGAGCTCGTCGGTCGAGGTCGGGCGGAGCAGCTCCACGCCGGTCGCCGACTCGGTGCCCGACCAGTTCCGCCAGGTGCTCATCCGAAGTTCTTCCCCTCACCTCGATACGTCGCGAGCTCGGTCAGCTCGTCACCGTCGATCGCGTACACGACATCGAATCGCTCCAGCATCTCGCCCGCCTTCGCATAGCGCATCCAAACTCTGTCTCCAAGATGCAGCCCGTCGGCGGAACTCCCAAGGACCGGAGTCTGCACTTCTCCGGCACCTTCTGTGCCCAGCAGCTTCAATCCGGCCGGCCACGCCGGCAACGGCAACCTCGACTTCTTCGCCGGCCCGGATGCCACGTAGCCGCCGCCGAAGAGGGTGGCGATGCGCGGAGCAGGACGCCGTACGACGTCCAGCGCGTAGGCGACCGCGGGCGCCGGCTGGAAGACGTCGTACTTGTCGAAAAGGGTCGGGCCGTAGAGGCCGGAGCCGGCGGTGACCTCGGTGACGACGGGGTCGGCGCTGCTGATCTCGAGACTGCCGGTACCACCGCTGTTGACGAGTCGCAGCGGCGCGAACTGCTTGAGCGCATCGACGACGGCGCCACGGCGGTCGGCGAGCTCGGCGGCCGAGCGGCGCTTGACCCAGCGGACGGCCGGCGACGTATCCGGGAGGCCGGCGATCTGGGCCTCGTAGAACATCACGCCGACCAACTCAAAGGCGTCGTCAGCAACGACGATGCGAGCGAGCTCGGCAACGTCCGAAGGGGTCCGGAGCGGCGAACGACGTACGCCGAGATGCTGCCCGAACACCCGCAACGACGCGTCCACGTCGAGACAGACCTGGATCCGCGCACCACCTGCGGTGACGGATTTGATGAAGGCCAGGTGCTCCGGCGAGTCGATCATCAAGGTGATCCGGGCCGCGGCCTCGGGGTCCTCGGCCAGCGTGCGCAGGGCGGTCCGATGGGTGGTCGGATAGCCGAGCAGGATGTCGTCGACGCCGTTGCGGGCCAGCCAGAGCGCCTCGGGCAGGGCGTAGCTCATCACGCCGTGGAACCCGGGCCGCTCGAGTGCGGCCGCGATCAGGGCGCGGCAGCGGACGGACTTGGACGCGATCCGGATCGGCGTGCCCGCGGCGCGACGGACCAGGTCGTCCGCGTTCCGCCGGAATGCGGCCAGGTCGACCACCGCGTACGGCGCGTCGAGGTCCGCGGTCAGGCGGGCATACCGGTCGAAGTCACCCATAACGGGAGTGTAGGACAACAAATACTGAAAGGTAATACAACTTCTGTTGCGGTTCCTACGGTGAGTCGATCACGGCTTCCAGCGCCTGTACGACGCTGTGCGCCCAGTCGGCCTGGGTGTCGGGCTGGGCGGACGCCGCGGCGAGCAGGGCGACCGTTGACCCGTGTACGACGGACACATCGACGTACTGCTCGGCCTCGTCGCCCGCATAGCGTCGTACTCCGGCTGCTGCGGCGTCCTCCGACCACAGCTGCTTCACGCTGAGGTCACCGCCGTCGCCACAGGCTGCCATGCGCGCCTGATAGCCGGTGCGGTACGCCGACGCCTTGGAAGCGTCTGTGAAACGCAGGAGCAGCGCCGTGCCGGGCTTGCCGTCTGCAGTGCGGTAGGCGCCTTGCAACGCGTACTGCGGGACCGGCAAGGAACCGGATGGGAGTTGTCCGACGCAGCCGACCGGCAGAGCTTCAAACGCGGCCTGATGCGGCTCACGGCGACGGGTCCAGGTCTTGTTGCCCAGGAAGCCCTCCTCGGCACCACCCGGATCGACGTACGTCTTCCAGCCAGCCCCCAGCTTGTCGGGTGCCGGCAGGTTGCGGGCACTGAGCGGTCCGGCAGTCGCGGGAGGCGGAGCCGTGGCTTCCTCAGGCAGCTCGGGCGGCACCGCAGCGTCTGTCGGCTTCACCGTGCTCAGGGTGTTGGTAGGCACCGGCACCGTCCCGCCCACGGTGGCGGGGATAGGGGTGGTGGTAGCTGCTTGAGGACTCTCGTTGGAGCTGCACCCCACCAGCAGCACCGAAAGCACTACAGCAGTGCCGACGCCTCTCATCTCGGCTGGAAGTGCTGGTAGTCGGGCTTGCTCCAGTAGGCGCCCCAGAAGTAGCCCTGGGCGACCAGAGCCTTGGTGGCAGTACTGCTCGCGTAGAGCATGCCCGGCCGGGACACAGAGCGGTTGCGGTAGGTAAGGCCGTTGGACGGGTACCAGACACCGTTGGCCGCCAGGTACGGGTTCTCGACGGTGTTGATGTCGATCGCCCAGCCGTACGAGTGCGGCGACAGGGCATACGGGTTGCCCGTGACCCGACGGCAGTTGAAGACCGACGTGTTGTCCGCCTCCATCGACTTGATGTCACTGCCGCCGAACCGGTCCACCCGCCGCATCTGCCGGATCGGGAACTTGGACGCGAACGTCGACGTCCAGACCGTGATCATCTTCTGTACGGCGGCATCCCGCACGATCAGCTCGCCGCGGTGGACCTTGCCGTCGAAACCCCAGTAGTTCAGCTGAATCAGCCGCAACGACGAGGGCCTGACCGGGCAGCCGGACCGGTACGTGTACGGCACCATGGCGGCCGTGACGGCGTACACCTTGGGGTTCAGGGCGGCCTTGACCACGATGGTGGCGAGACCGGAGTACTCCATCTGCGCCTGGGTGACCCAGCGCGTCACCACGCGGACGGTCCGGGTCGCCGGCACGTCGTCCGGGACCCGCAGCCGGAAGTTGCCTGCAGCATCCATTGTGCCGATCGCGAGCAGTCGCCACTTGCCGCTGCCGAGGTAGTCCTGCAGCGCGAGTTCCTTGCCTGGCTCGGCCGGCGTCATCCGGCCGCTGACCGAGGCGCCGGTCAAGGTCGCGTACCAGGGCGCCGGCGTGTTGAGCACGATCTTGCGGTCCTGGATGTTCGAGAGCTGGTACTCCGAGATCGCCAGCGCGGTCTCCGCCTGGACGCCGATCATGGTCCGGAAGGCCGAGGTGGTCGGCACGGCGGAGATGTAGGTGAACTTGTAGACGCCGCCGGTCGTGGTGCGGGTCGAGGCACGCTGCACCCAGGCACCCGGGACCCGCTGCCAGAGCGTGATGTAGGACCCGGTGATCGGCTGGCTGATCTTGCCGGTGAACACCGTCGGCCGGTCCTCCCACGACGCGGCCGGCTTGTCCAGCGTGATCGACCAGTCGGCAGCCGCCGTCACCGTTCCCGTCGGCGTTGGCGTTGGCGTCGGGGTTGGAGTCGGCGTCGGGGTCGGCTCCTCGGCGGCCGTCGACGGCGGGGTGGCCGATGGCGTCTCGGCCAGCTCGTTCGAGGTCGAAGGAGTTGGCGGAGTCGGATCGTCGGTCGCCGCGGCACCGGGCGCGTGTAACCCCGCCGCCAGCAGCATCGCCGTCATCCCCACCCCGAAGGCTCGCCACATCATCCGATCGCCCCTCTCCCTCACCGGGACCGGCAAGGTCCCCCCACGACCGCTACTTACCCACCTAATATGCAGTCAAAGAGGAAGACGTCACACAGGACGCGGAAGTTCTGTTATTCCTGCAGTCTTTTCACCGCCGCATCGATGCGCTCGTCGGTGCCGGTCAGCGCAACCCGGATATGCCGCTCTCCCGCCGTACCGTAGAAGGCGCCCGGCGCGACCAGGATGCCTCGCTCCGCGAGCGCTCCGACCGACCCGTAGGAGTCATACGAGGGGTGCTCGGCCCACAGGTACAGGCCGCCGTTGGACAAGGTGATGGCCCAACCGGCGTCCGTCAGGGCATCACGCAGTACCGCCCGGCGCCTCAGGTACCGCTCGCGCTGGACGTCCACGTGTGCGTCGTCGGAGAACCCGGCCGCCATCGCCGCCTGGATCGGAGCCGGCACCATCAGACCGGCGTGCTTGCGGACAGCAAGCAGTTCAGCGATGACCGTCTCGTCACCGGCCACGAAGCCACCGCGGTACCCGGCGAGGTTGGACCGCTTCGACAGCGAGTGCACCGCGAGCAGGTTGTCGAAGCTCCCACCCGACACGTCCGGATGCAGCACCGACACGGGCCGCGAGTCCCAGCCGAACTCGGTGTAGCACTCGTCGCTCACCAGCAGTACGTCGTTCGCCCGCGCCCACTCGACCGCGTGGCGCAGGTCCTCCGGCGAAGTGATCTCACCGGACGGGTTCCGCGGGGAGTTCAGGTACGCGACCCGCACGGGCCCGTCGTACGTCGTCGGATCCGCGACCGGAACACTCGTAGCGCGAGCCAACGCGGCGCCGGCCTCGTACGTCGGGTAGGCGAGATCCGGGATGAGTACGGTGTCGCCGGCGCCGATCCCGAGCAGCGTCGGCAGCAGCATGATCAGCTCCTTGGTGCCGATCACGGGCAGTACGCCGGTCTGCGGATCCACACCGGGTACGTCGAGACGCCGTGCCATCCAGTCCACGGCCGCCTGCCGCACGGCCGACGTACCGATGGTGGTCGGGTACGCCGGCGCCTCGGCGCCATCCGCGAGCGCCTTCTTGATCAGATCCGGCACCGGGTCCACCGGGCTGCCGATGGACAGGTCCACGATCCCGTCAGGATGCGCGGCCGCCTGCTGCTTGTACGGCGCGAGCTTGTCCCACGGAAAATCCGGCAACCGACTGGAGGTCTCGAAGATCACCCCCGCATTCTCTCCTGTCAGCCCGGGCGACGGTCGGCGGGCGCCCGCTCCGCGAGAAACACGACGGCCTTCTTCACCAGGTCGGGGTCGCGCAGGACGCGGCGGTGCCCCAGGCCTTCGCTGGTTTCCAGCCGGGCGCCCGGCCAGGTGCCGACGACATCGACGCTGCCTTGGTACGACGTCTCGCGGTCGGAGCGATCGTGGATCAGCAGCAGCGGAGGCAGCGGACGACGGGCGGCGACCGCGGGAACCACCGACTCCATCCGGAACGAGTCCATCGGGCCGAAGCGGGCCTCGAACCGGCGCAGGAATCCGGCCCGGATACGCGGCCCGAAGCCGAGGAACGCCTCCATCTGGTCGAGGGTCTCGGTGAAGTCCGTCGCCGTCGCGATGAAGACGACCCGCTCCACATCAAGCCCGTCGCGCATCGCGAGGGCGGTCGCCGGTGCACCGAGCGAGTGGGCCACCACGCCGTACGCCGGTCCCTGCGCGGCGACCACTGCCTTCAGCGCGTCGGCGAGCTCGAGGAGTGTGGACGAGCCTTTGCCCTCGCGCCCCGGAGCCGAGTCGCCGTGGCTCGGTGCGTCGTACGCGATCACCCGGAAGCCGGCGTCGACGAGCGGCTGGATGTGGGCCGCGAGCTGCAACCCCCAGCCGCCCCAACCGTGGACGAGGTAGATCGCCGGCCCCTCGCCGTACGACTGCCCGCGGATGGTCCCGACCTCGAACGGGGTCGGCGCGGGAAGCTCGCCCCGGGGACGGCGAGTCGCAGCCGGTACGGCGGGGACGCGGAACCAGAGGCGGTTCAGGATGCCTGTGCCGACCGTCGGTGCGACGCGTTCGAGCAGGCCGAAGGTGAGATTCAAGGACCGAACGTTCGTGCTTTTCTTGGCCGCCATGAGGGTCTTCTCCAGATCGTTCAGCAGGGGTCAGGTGCGGGCCGCCCGGACGAGCGCCTCGAAGGCGGTGCGCGCTCGATCCTCGGCCTTGGGGTCGGCCAGCAGGCGGCTGGCGTGGTGGTACGACAGCAGGACGCCGCGGATGTCGAAGGCGTACTGCTCGGGGTCGGCGTCGGCGCGGAAATGACCTTCGCTGATGCCGGTCCGGAACACGTTGGCCAGCAGGTCGGCGTAGTCGCGCTCGGCACTCACCACGCGGTCGCGGACCGGGCTCGGAGGCGCGTCGTCGAGCTCGGCGGACACGCTGGCGAAGAAGCATCCACCGGGGAGGGCGAGATCGCCGTTGTCCCAGCGGAGCTTGCGGTCGAAGAGCTCGCGCAGCCGCGGTTCGCCGCGCGGAGCCTGGAGAGCCGGCCGGACGACCCGCTCGGCGAACAGCTCCGCCGCCCGCTCGACCACCGCGACCTGAAGCTGCTCCTTGGATCGGAAGTGCGAGAACAGCCCGCTCTTCGACAGCTGCATCCGGTCAGCCAGCAGCCCGATGGTGAGCCCGCTCAACCCGGACGTACTCACCACCCGCGCGGCCTCGTCCAGCACAGCAGCCCGAGTCTGCTCTCCTTTACCCACCCCTAGATAAAAGCACGACCGTTCACCTCTCGGCAAGCGGTCAGCAGGGCTTACTCGGATCGATCTTGGCGAGGACCTGCTCGGCGATCACCTTGAGCTGGGACAACTGATCGGGAGTGAGGGTGTCGATGACGTACTCGCGGACCGTGGCCACGTGGCCGGGGGCGGCGGCCACCAGGACCTCGTAGCCCGCGTCGGTGATGGTGGCGACGGTGATGCGACCGTCATCGTCGGCGGGGCGGCGCTCGACGAAGCCGCGCTGCTCGAGGCGTTTGACCACATGGGACAGCCGCGACAGGGAGCCGTTCGCGAAGCCGGCCAGGTCGCTCATCCGGCGCGAGCGGCCGGGCGACTCGGACAGCCCGGCGAGCACCAGGTACTCGAAGTGGGTCAGGCCGGAGTCGCGCTGGAGTTGGTAGTCGAGCACGCCCGGCAGCTTGAACATGAGGGCAGCCAGCGCCATCCAGGTCGCGAGTTCATCCTGGTCCAGCCACCGCACCCCGTCTTCCATGATCACATTTTACGGCATTAGTTGACGCTTCAAGTCATCTGGGTCTAGCTTTGGGTTGAAACGTCAACCAATGACTGAGAGTGGACAATGAACGTCTTTCTGTGGATCGTCGCCGGACTGCTGGCCGCGATGTTTCTGGCCGCCGGCACGATGAAGGTGACCCAGGAGCGGCGCAAACTGCTGGCCAACCCGAACCTGAAGTGGGTCGAGGACTTCTCCGCCGGCACGATCAAGCTGATCGGCACCGCCGAGTTGCTCGGCGCGCTCGGCCTGATCCTGCCCGGCGCCCTCGACATCGCCCCGGTCCTCGTCCCGCTCGCCGCCACCGGCCTCGCCGTCCTGATGCTCGGCGCCGCCATCACCCACGCCCGCCGCAAGGAACCGCAGGCGATCGTCATCAACGCCGTCCTGCTGATCCTCGCCCTCGTCGTCGCGATCTTCCGCTTCGGCCCCAACAGCTTCTGACCGCGACTCGCCCGGGCACCGGTCATGCGGTGGTCGAAGACTTGATGCACGCTCGGTACGACGATGAACGGCCGGGTGAAGGGTGAGAGATGACGTACGACGTGGCAGTGGTCGGCGCGGGGGCGATGGGGTCGGCGGCTGCGCGGGCGTTGGCGGCCGCCGGGCGTGAGGTCGTCGTACTCGAGCAGTTCGAGCTCGGCCATGTCCGGGGTGGGTCGCACGGCGGGACGCGACTCTTTCGGCCGTCCGCGATCGATGCCGAAGTGGCTCGGCTGACCGAGCAGGCTCGACCCCTGTGGAGGCGGCTTGAAGACGAGTCCGGCGAGACGCTGCTCGAGGCGACCGGCGGGATCGACCACGGGGTCGATGCTGCGGACATCGAGACGTTCCGGGCCCTGCACGCGAAGGATGGAGAGGTGCTCGCGTCCGAGGAGGCAGCGGAACGCTGGCCGGGCTTCCGGTTCGAGACACAGGTGCTGTATCAGCCCGGTTCGGGACGTCTGTATGCCGATCGCACTGTCAGCGCACTGCAGAGAGTGGCGAACGCCGAGTTCCGGGAACACTCGCCGGTGAAAGCACTGAAGATCCAGGGCGACCTGGTCGAGCTCGACGTGCCTGGTGGGGCTGTGCAGGCGCGGCAGGTCGTGGTGACGGCCGGGCCGTGGGCGCCGAAGCTGCTGGGCGGGTTAGTGGCGTTGCCGCCGTTCAAGGTGACGCAGGAGCAGCCGCGGTTCTTCGAGCCGGTGTCGGATGACCTGGACTGGCCGAGCTTCGTGCACGGGCGCAAGGCGAGCTACGGCCTGTTCGAGGCCGGGTCCGGCGTGAAGGTCGGGCTGCACGCCACCGGGCCGGCCGTCGACCCGGATACGCGGGACTTCGCGGTGGAACCGGAGTTGGATGCCCAACTGCTGCGGTACGTCGAGAAGTGGTTCCCCGGCCTGGACCCGACCCGGTCGACCGCGATCAGTTGCCTGTACGACAACACGCCGACGGACAACTTCGTGATCGACCGGGTCGGGCCGATCACGGTCGCAGCCGGGTTCTGCGGGCAGGGGTTCAAGTTCGTGCCGCTGATCGGTGAGTACATCCGGGCCCTGGTCACCGGCGAGGCGTCGGTGCCGTCGCGCTTCCGGCTGAGCAGTCACGTGGGAGATTAGGCTGCTGAGGACCCCGGAGGGTGTGCGATGGCTAGTGAGCTCGATGCGTGTGTCGACGGCCTGGCTCTGGTGGATCACCACGTCCATGGCGTCGTCGAAGGACCGCTCGACCGCGCTGCCTTCGAGCAGCTGATCACCGAGTCGGACCCGCCTGTCCCACCCGGGATGTCGACGTTCGACTCCCAGCTGGGCTTCGCGATCCGCCGGTACTGCGCTCCACTGCTAGGACTGGCTCCGCATGCGTCGGCCGACGACTACTTGGCTGCGCGTTCCCGGCTGGGTGAGGAGGCGGTGAACCGGCTGTTCCTCAGTGCTGCTGGGGTGAGCGACTTCCTGGTGGACACCGGCTATCTGGGTGATGCCGTGACCGATATAGACGAGCTGGCGAAGCTGAGTGGCTCCCGCACGCACGAGGTGGTGCGGCTGGAGTCCGAGCTGGAGTACGTCGCCTCACAGGAGTCCACCGTGGCCGCCGTACCCGATGCGCTGGTACGGCGGCTTGCTGAGCGGACTGCCGGGGCGGCGGGGCTGAAGAGCATCGTGGCTTATCGGCACGGGTTCGACTTCGACCCGGCTGAGCCGAGTGATGCCGACGTACTGGCCGCTCTGGATCGTTGGTACGCGTCAGGGGCTGTGCGAGTCTCTGACCCCGTGTTGTTGCGGTGGCTGCTGTGGACGGGTGCGCGACGTGGTCTGCCGCTACAGCTACACGTCGGGTTCGGTGACACGGACCTGCAGTTGCACAAGGCAAACCCGCTGCTGCTGACTGAGTGGCTGCGTCTGGTCGAGCCGCTCGGCGCGCAGGTCGTGTTGCTGCACTGCTATCCCTTCCACCGCGAGGCCGGGTATCTCGCACATGTGTTCCCACACGTCAGCTTCGACCTCGGCCTCACCACCATGTACGTCGGGGCGCGGGCAGCCGCCGTACTCGCGGAGGGGTTGGAGCTCGCGCCGTTCGCGAAGGTGCTCTACTCCTCCGACGCGTGGGGGCCTGCGGAGCTGCACTACCTCGGCGCCACGATCTGGCGGCGTGCGGTCACGTCTGTGCTCGGTGGGTTCGTGGAGCAGGGTGACTGGTCTGCCGACGACGCTGTCCGCGTGGCGACGCTGTGGGGTCGTGAGAACGCTCAGCGGCTGTACGGGATCGGGTGACCTACAGGTAGAGGCCGGTCTGGCCGTCTTCGAGGCGGCCGGCCGCCACGGCGTGCAGGTCGCGCTCGCGGAGCAGGATGTAGTCGTCACCGCGGACCTCGACCTCGGCCCGGTCCTCCGGGTCGAACAGGACGCGGTCGTCCACCTCGACCGTGCGCACGTTGGCGCCGATCGCGACGACCTTCGCCCAGGCGAGCCGGCGGCCCATCTGCGCGGTGGCCGGGATCAGGATGCCGGCCGAGGACTTCCGCTCCCCCTCTGCCTCCACCGAGACCAGCACCCGGTCGTGCAGCATCCGGATCGGCAGTTTGTCATCGGAGAGCCGCTTGCGAGGAGTCACCGGCGACCCACCAGCCGACGGATCAGCAGCAGCACGGCGAGAACGCCGACCGCGGCACCGCCGACCGCGACGATCTTCTGGGTCCGCAACTGGCCGCGCTCGTCGAAGACCTGCGCCTTGGCCTGCTCGACCTGCCGCTTGGCCACGTTCTTCGGGTGTGCCCGGTCGACCAGCTCGTCCACGGTCGAGGCCAGGCGCACGCGGGTGGCGGCGATGTCCGCCTCGATCTGCTCGGCGGTCCGAGCCTTCGTGTCCGACACCTGTCGACGCTCCCTTCGCTCCTCGGGGCTGCCCCGGGATGGCCGGGCCTGCCCTGCTGACTCCATCCTCGCAGGTCATGCCTGCAAGTCGACGACCACCTTGATGTCATCCGGTTGCCGGACCAGTGCGGACGGCCAGTCGGACAGTGGTACGGACCGCGTGATCAGCCGCTCCAGCCAGGCCTTGTCGGCGGTCTCGAGGATGACGACCGCGTCCGCATAGTGCCGCTTGGCCGCGTTCACCGAGCCCACCAGAGCGGCGTTCCGGGTGACCAGCTGGCGGTTGAGGGCATCCAGCTGTACGTCGATCGTCGCCGGCCCGGGCGAGATGCCGGTCAGGCACATGACTCCGGCGGGCCTGAGCAGCTTGGCGCAGTCGAACACCACCTGTCCGGCGCCGGTCGCCTCGATCACCACATCCGGCGTGACAGTCAGGTCCGCCAGGTCAGTGAGGTACGTCCCACCGAGTGCTCGCACCAACTCGGGCTTCGGCCCGTCCTTGGCCCGGTCCAGGACGTGTACGCCATACCCACGCTGTGTCGCGATCAGAGCGGCGAGCAGGCCGATCGGACCGGCTCCGGTGACGAGCACGTGCTCCGGTCCGAACCACGACCGCGAGGCGACGCGGTCCACCTGTTCCCACGCCTTGGCGAGGATGCTGGCGGGCTCCACGAGTACGCCGAGGTGGCCGAGCTGTTGCGGGACCGGTGCGGCGAAGTACGGGTCGACTCGCCACCGCTCGGCGCCGTACCCGTCCATCTCCTTGATGCCGCGCTCGGTGTAGCGGCCGTTGCGGCAGAAGTCCCACTCACCGCGTGCACAGGCCGGACAGGGCTCAGGGTCGGGTCTGCGGACCACACCGGCGACCAGGTCGCCCGGACTGAAGCCACAGCCGTCGGGAGCCTCCAGAACCCGTCCGAGCGACTCATGGCCGATCACGAGGTCATCCGAGCCCGGCCTGCCTTTGCCGAACGTTCCGGCGACCAGCTCGACGTCCGTGCCACAGATCCCGGTCAGCAGTCCCTCGACCAGGATCGAACCGTCCTCGGCCGGCGGCTCACCGACCTCTCGTACCGCGGCTGAGTCAGCTTTCCCCGTCGTGACTGTCATCGCCCGCATGCGCTCAGGCTAACCGGGTCATGTCGACGGTCACCTCGATCGCAGTCGCCGCGCCGCCTGAATAGATGCCTTTGAGCGGAGACACATCCGCATAGTCCCGGCCGGTGGCCACCCAGACGTGCCGGTGACCGATCGGGATGTCGTTCGTCGGGTCGAAGCCCCACCATTCGCCGGTCCAGGCCTCCACCCAGGCGTGGCTCTCGCCCACGACTTTCTCGCCCACTGCGGCGTCGGGCTTGGTGTGGAGGTAGCCGGAGACATACTTCGCCGGTACGCCGACCGCACGCAGCATCGCGAGCGTGAGGTGCGCGTAGTCCTGGCACACGCCCTCCCCCGCCTGCCACGCGTCGATGGCGGACGAGTGCACCCCAGTGGTGCCGCGCTGGTACTTCAGCGTGTCGTGCACCCACTTGGACACCGCCAGGACGGTCTCCTGCGGTGTCCGGCCCTTGCGCAGCGACCGGGCCACCGTGGCCAACTCACGATGCTTCGGCACGTAGGTGGTCCACTCGAGGTACTCGGCGTACCTGTCTACGGACTCAGCCGACCGCACCAGGGACCAGGTCGCGTCGACTGATGGCGGCGGCTGCTCGGTCGTCTCGACCACAGACGCCGCCACGACCTTCAGCTCGGTGTGTGGCGTGTGCAGGTCGAAGGAGTTGACCTCAGTACCCCAGTAGTCGGTGTACTTGTAGGCCCTGGTGGCCGGCACTGTCTCGAGCCGGGCGACCATGAGGTTCTGCCGGTCGTCACTGCGCGGTGTGAGCCGTGCTTCGTTGTAGGACTGCGTGACTGCGGTCGCATAGCGGTAGCCGGTCGTGTGGACCACCCGGAGACGCCAGTTCACAGGTTCACCTCCGCGTTGTTCCACTCGATCCAGGGCACGGTGTGGAAGTACTGCCGCGACACGGCCTCACCCACCTCGCGCACTGTCGTCTGCAACGCCTGCAGCCGGCCAGTGAGGTCGTCCAGCAGCTCAGCCGGTCGCAGGAACTCCAGCTCGCTCCGGGCCTTCCCCAACAGCCGTGAGGCCTCCGCACCCGCGCCGATCCGGGCAGACGGCCCGTGGTCGAGCTCTTCCAGGCAGGACTCGGCCTTCGTCAGTGCGTGGAACACAGACCGCGGGAATAGCCGGTCCAGCAGCAGGAACTGCACTACGCGCGAGGCATCCAGTGCACCGCGATACGTCCGCAGATACGTGTCATGAGCACCCGCGGAGCGCAGCACCGTCACCCACCCTGGTGACGTCGGCTTGTCACCCACTCGGGACATCAGTAGCCGGACGATCATGTCCACCCGCTCCACCGACCGCCCCAGCACCAGGAACCGCCAGCCGTCGTCCCGGCTCATGGTGGAGTCCGCCAACCCCGCGAACATCGCCGCCCGGTCCTCCACGAAGGTGAAGAACTCGTGCGGACCCACACGACGGGCGGCACGCTGCCGCTCGGGTACGGCGTTCCACATGGCGTTGATGCACTGCCACAGCTCGCTGGACACCACCTCACGCGCCACCCGGGTGTTCTCCCGGGCACTCTCGATCGAGGACACGATCGAACCCGACTCTGGCGACATCGCGACCAGCTCGGTCAGCCCCCACACGTCCAGGTGGGTGCCATCGGGTGGCGTGATGCCCAGGACCGACAGCAGCGTGCGGCTCTCACCGTCGGCATCGACTGTCGCGTCCTCGAGCAGTTGGTGGACCGACACGTCGAGGATCCGCGCGGTGTCATCCGCACGTTCGACGTACCGGCCGATCCAGTACAGCGACTCGGCGTTGCGTGCGAGCATCGTCAGCACCTCCCCATCACTGTTGCTGCTGCTGTTGGGCGACGTTCAGTTCAGGACCGCGCTCCGGCGTCGAAGCCTCGTCAGCCTTGACGCCTGTCGAGCCCAGCCCGCGTCCACGGAGCTCGGCGTCCTCACCGGAGGCCCTGGGCGCCAGCACCCAGGTGTCCTTGGATCCGCCGCCCTGCGACGAGTTCACGACCAGACTGCCCTCGGGGATCGCCACTCGGGTCAGTCCACCCGGCAGCACGAACACGTCCTCGCCGTCGTTCACCGCGAAGGGCCGCAGGTCCACATGCCGCGGCTGCAACCGCTCACCGACCTTGGTAGGCACAGTGGACAGCTGTACGACGGGCTGCGCGATCCAGCCGCGTGGATTGGCCTTGATCCGGCGGCGCTGGGCCTGCAGCTCCTTCGGCGAGGCATCAGGCCCGAAGACGATGCCGTAGCCACCAGAGCCCTCGACAGGCTTCGTGACGAGCTCGTCCAACCGGTCCAGCACCTCTGTCTGCTCAGCGGGCAGCCAGCAGCGGAAGGTGTCCACATTCGGCAGCAGCGGCGTCTCACCCAGGTAGTACTTCAGGATCTCGGGGAGGTACGTGTAGATCAGCTTGTCGTCGCCGACACCGTTGCCGATCGCGTTGGCGATCACCACGTTGCCGGCCCGTGCCGCGTTCACCATGCCCGCGACACCGAGAACGGAGTCCGGCACGAACTGCACCGGGTCCAGGAACTCGTCGTCGATCCGCCGGTAGATCACGTCCACCCGCTGCTCGCCCTCGGTGGTCCGCAGGTAGATCACGTTGTTGCGGGCGAACAGGTCACGCCCCTCGACCAGCTCCACACCCATCTGCCGCGCCAGCAGCGAGTGCTCGAAGTACGCCGAGTTGTAGACGCCAGGCGTCAGTACGACGACGTTCGGATCGGTCACACTCGGTGGAGCCGCGGCTCTGAGGGCTCTCAGCAGGTGGACCGCGTAGTCGCCGACCGCACGGACCCGGTGCTTGGCGAACAGGTCCGGGAACACCCGTGCCATCGTCCGGCGGTTCTCCATCACGTACGACACCCCGGACGGGCTCCTCAGGTTGTCCTCCAGCACCCGGAAGTCGCCCTGCTCGTCCCTGACCACGTCGATCCCGGCCACGTGGATCCGGACCCCGTTCGGCGGGGCAATGCCGGCCGCCTGCCGGTGGAAGTGCTCGCACGAGGTGATGAGCCGTCGGGGCAGTACGCCGTCCGCCACGATCTGCTGTGGTCCGTAGATGTCGGCCAGGAACGCCTCCAGCGCCCGGACCCGCTGCACGATGCCACGCTCCAGCCGGGACCACTCCGAGGCCGTGATCACCCGCGGCACCAGGTCCAGCGGGAACGGCCGCTCCTCGCCGGACAGGCTGAACGTGATGCCCTGGTCGACCAGAGCTCGGTCCAACGCCTCAGACCTCGTGGTGAGGTCACCCGGCTGCAACGGCTTCAGCGAGTCGTGCAGCCGCTTGTACGCCGTTCGTACGCCGTCGACCGGGTCGAACATCTCGTCGTACGCATCGGCGTGCGGCCGCCGCGGGTCGAGGTACCCGTCGAACAACTGTGTGCCCGCGGGGCGGGAGGATGCGTTGCTCATCCGCGTCCTCGCTTCGCTCCGGGCGCGGATGAGGCTCGAAGGGCGCTGTGTTGAATGATGACCTCGCTGCGCTCGCTCATCTGCGCATCTTCACCCACCGGGGCCGACCTCGCACCCGGAAGGCCCGTCAGTTTTCCCGCACGTAACATTGCGGACAGTCAATCGAACCGTCGGAGGGGCCTGATGAGCGAACGTCTGAGTGTCGGCGACACCGCACCCGATTTCACCCTCCAAGATGCCGACGGCAACGAGGTCGCGCTGAAGGATCTGCGCGGGAAGAACGTGATCGTCTACTTCTACCCGGCCGCGATGACCCCGGGCTGTACCAAGCAGGCGTGCGACTTCCGCGACTCGCTCGACTCCCTCCAGGCCGCCGGGTACGCCGTACTCGGCATCTCACCGGACAAGCCGGCCAAGCTGGCCAAGTTCCGGGAGCGGGACGCGGTGACGTTCCCGTTGCTCAGCGACCCCGACAAAGAGGTGCTGACGGCGTACGGCGCGTTCGGCGAGAAGACGATGTACGGCAAGAAGGTCACCGGGGTGATCCGCTCCACCTTCGTCGTCGACCCGGACGGCAAGATCGCCGTCGCGCAGTACAACGTCAAGGCCACCGGCCACGTCGCCAAACTCCGCCGCGACCTCGGTCTCTGAAGCTGTCTTTGTCCGCAACCGCCGGCGGCGGTGAAAGACAACCTTGTCAGCGCCGTTCTCGGAGGGAAACCTTCGACCGTTTCACGGGCATGGTCCATGGAACGGTCGTTTGAGCGGTCTGCGGCGTGTGATTTGGATCACACCCGAATTTCACCAGATCGCAGCGATAAGACTACCGTCAGTGAGTTTTTCAGCGTTCCTGTGAAAGAGCGGTACTCCCAGGAGCGTCGGCGTTCCGTTGCGGTCCACCCACAGCTGTGTCCAGGAACACTGCGACCTTGGCCCTGACCAGCCGAAAGCGGGTAATCTGCGCGCGCAGTCAGCCTCTGGGAGGGAGGGACCTGCCGCGATGGGAAAACACTCCTCTGCGGTGACGCGAAGTAACAACAACCGTCGATCGGTGTACATCACCGCGGTCGGGCTACTGGTGATCTCGCTGGGCGCCGTGTTCGTGGTCCGGTCCTTCGGATCCGAATCGGGAGCCGACGGCTTCCTCGGCGGCGGCAGCCAGTCGTGCGACGACCCAACCCAGGTCTCGCTCAGCACCACGCCCGAGTTGCAGTCCTCGCTGGAGGCGGCGGCCAAGTCGCTGGCCACCAAGGGCGGTGACGACGGAACTCCGTGTCTGCAGTTCACCATCAGCGCGGCTCCGTCGGCGAAGGTCGCCCAGGACCTGGCGGCCAACAGCGACAACCGTCCCGACCTGTGGATCCCGGACTCCTCGCTCTGGGTGGCCCAGGCCGACGACGGCCAGAACGTGCCGACCGTCGCCGTACCGTCGATCGCCACCTCACCGTTGGTGCTGGTCGGACGGAACACCAACTTCGCCGACACCTCGTCCTGGCTGCGCTCCTTCGCCGGCGCCCAACCCGCCCTGCTGGACCCGCTGGGTACGTCGCCGGGTGCGCTGGCGCTGCTTGCGATCCAGTCGGAGCGGCAGAAGACGTCCGCATCCGACAGCCAGGTCGCCGAAGTGATCGTGCCGCTCGCGCAGCGGCTCGGCTCGATGGCCAAGCCGTACAGCGACCCGAACGCGTTGTTCGGCCGGGCCGATCAGGACGGCAGCACGGTCGTCGTACCGGCCTCCGAGCAGAGCTTCGTGAAGTACCAGGAGGACCACCCGGACGCCCAGCTGAAGGCGCGGGTTCCGGCCACCGGCACCCTCTCGCTGGACTACCCGATCGTGGTCACCGCGAAGTCCGATGCCGAGCAGGCCACCGACGCCGCCAAGGCGCTCGCGGCCGAGCTCCTCACCGACAGCTCCAGCCAGGCCCGCGACGCGGCCGGCTTCCGGGACGCGCTGTTCAGCCCGCTGAGCGGCGGTCGCGGCGTCGGCGACATCACCCAGCTCGCCAAGCCGAACGGCGAGACGATCGACAAGACGCTGCTCACCTGGACCCGGCTGTCGCTGTCCACCCACTCGCTGGCCGTGATCGACATCTCCGGCTCGATGGCGGAGGTGGTCGGCAACAAGACCCGGATGCAGCTGACCATCGAGGCGGCCGGCGGCGGTCTCGCGCTGTTCCCGAACAGCGCGTCACTCGGCCTGTGGACGTTCTCGACCAAGATCGGTCCGGACGACGCCGACTACAAGCAACTCGTCCCGATCGCGCCGCTGTCGGACCGGCAGCGCAAGAAGATCCTGGACAACCTGAAGATCCAGCGCCCGATCCCGAACGGCAGCACCGGCCTGTACGACACGGCCATCGCGGCCGTCCGCGCGGTGCGCCAGCAGTACGACTCCAGCGCGGTCAACTCGATCCTGCTGTTCACTGACGGCAAGAACGACGACCCCGGCAGCCCCACCCTGGAGCAGACCGTCAAAACCCTCGAGGGTCTGACCGACCCGGCCCGCCCGGTCCGGATCATCGCCCTCGGCATGGGCCCGGAGGCGAACGCCGACGAACTCCGCGCCCTCGCCAAGGCCACCGGAGGCCAGAGCTACGTCGCCCGCAACCCCGGCGACTTACGCCAGGTCTTCATCGACGCCCTCCAAAGCCGCTGACCAAGCCGTGTCTGATGCTCCCGCGCAGTAGGCGGGGGAGCATCAGCCACGGCCTAAGTCGCCTCCCCTAAGATGTCCCCGGGGAGGCGACTCCCAGGCCTGAGTGGTGGAACGGCAGACACGCCGGCTTTAGGTGCCGGTGCCCCCGGGCGTGCGGGTTCAAATCCCGCCTCAGGCACAACCCGCGACGACCCGAGAGTCCCGCCGTCCCGGCGCGCTTTAGATGCCGCCACCGCCCGGTAGTTCGTCGGGGGGTTTGGTGTAGGCGGCTTCGGTTGCGGGGAAGGTGCGGAGGGTGCTGACGACGGTTTCGTCGTCGGTGCCGGAGGATTCGGCGATGAACCAGGTGGACAGCTCGGGATCGCGGCTGCCTGGGTGGGCGGGGCGCAGCCGGATCCCGAGCGCTGCTGCCGAGGCGACGGCGTCATCGGCGTCGCCCGACAGCTTGACGAGCACGGTCAACCTGACACCACCAGGCCGACCACGTTGCCGCCGTCGTACCAGACTTGCGTGGTGCTGCCGGAGCCGAGGAAGGCTCGCTGGACCATGTCGCACTGGATCGCGGTCGGGTTCGCGAGGGCCCGCCAGTTGCCGTCCACGAAGAACCAGAGCTTCATCGGGCCGGACGGGATCGGGACCAGTTCGGTCCAGTACTGCGTGGCGACGCCGGACGTGACGGTCGGCAACGCGTTGGGAGCCTGGGCGCGGGCGACCTGGCCCGCCGACGTCGGGTTGGTGCTGGCGGTGGTGCCGGCGGCTGCCGGGGCGCCGTTGCTGGTGGAAGCGAATGGGCTGGTGGTGCTCATTGAGATCTCCTGAAAAGTCGAGGTACTACGAACCGGAGACGACCAGGCCGACGATGACGTCGTCCTGATGCCAGACGCGCACGTCCGAACCCGCGCCGAGGAAAGCCCGCTGGACCATGTCCCGGACGATGTCGTTGGGGTTGTCGAGGTGCCGCCAGCCGGAGTTGACGAACAACCAGAGGCTGCGGGTGTCGCCGGGCGGGTAGGACTGCAGTTCGTCCCAGTACTGACTGGCGATACCGGACTGGATCACCGCGGGCACGAGATGGGCCATCGCCTCGCGCAGGTCCGGCCGGTTGCCGATCCGCTGAGTGGCCGGCCCGTTCGGTCCGTCCTGCTGCGGTGAACCGGTGGCACGCAGGACCGTCACGGCCTGCGCTGGCGTCAGGACCGGACGCCCCGCGGCGATCTGCATGCCCTGGATACAGGCGAGGGCGCCGACCACGATCGGCGACGCGGACGACGTACCGCTGAAGCTGTTGGTGTACCAGCGCGTCTCGTCGGCGCCGTTCTGCAGGTTGCCGTACCCGGTGGTCGTCACCTCGCGACCCCAGCCCTGGGCGTCGAGCCGGCGGCCGTAGTTGGAGAACCCGAGCCGCGACCGGTCCGCGCCGAACGTCCCCGACGGCGGGGCTCCGGCGCCGACCACGACCGCGCCGGACCCGGGATTGGCCGGGTTGAACGGGTTCTGCCAGCTGGCCGGGAAGCCGGCCGGCCTGGTGTCGTAGATCGGGTCGTCCAGGTTCTCGGCACCGTTGCCTGCGGCACCGACCACGATGATGCCCTTGCCGATGGCATAGCGGACCGCGGCCAGATCGTCCGGCCACCATTCGATCGCGATGTAACCACGCTGGTCGTCGCGTCCCTCGAAGTCGAACCGAGGGCCGGGCCGGTGCAACTCGAGCAGGATGATGTCCCCGGAGTTGAGCGCGTCGGCCGCTTGGCTGATGGCTGCCGCGGATCCGACGCCGCCGAAGATCGAGGCGCCCCGGACGACGGCGTCCGGTGCGATCCCGACCACGCCGAGACCGTTGTCATCGGCACCGATCTCGCCGATGACCGCCGTACCGTGGTTGCGCCAGCCGAGGTCCGCGGTCGCTGTCCCGGTGAGGACGCCGCCGGCGTTGTGGATCAGGTCCTCGTGGGTGAAGAGCCAAGCGCCTTCGACGTCCACGACACCCACTCCGCCGCCGCGTCCGCCGGGCTGGCCGGCCGCCCATTGGGCGTCGACACCGGCCGGAGCGGGCCCGAGGTACCCCTGGCCGCCGGTGAAGTCGGCTGTCGCGGCGGGCGTCTGGACCGCGGCCGGACGCACCGGTGCGGCGATCGCCGCCGGTACCGCGGGCGGCTTCACGTACGCGGCTGCCACCAGCGGCGCGGCTGCCAGTCGATCGGCGAGTGCGTCGAGGCGGTCCTCGTCGGCCCGCACGCGGTAGAAGTCCGCGAGCCCGGCGATGACGGTGTCGGCTCCCGGGGCGGCGAAACCGGCCCGGGCACGGATGGCTTCCTCGCTCGGCCCGAACAAGGGCTCGAGTGCGATGTGCTCGTCGTCCAGTACGGCGGCCAACTCGGTCGTATCGGCTCCGGCCAGCGACGTCACTGTGGTGCCCATGGCCTCCAGCCGGGACGACGACTCGGTGATGACGATGAGCTCTCGCTCCGACGGTTCGTAGACGGACAGCCCGTCCGGCGGGCCTCCGCTGCTGCTGCCGCCGCCTCCCCTGCTGCCGGCCTTCGCCCGTGATGTTGTCCGCTTTCGTGGTGCGGCCATGACGAACTCCCCCTGCTTCCCCTCGATGCCCCCAGTTCGCGTGCTCGGTCGTCGAGTGAGTTTGCCAGCCGATCGTCACCGCCGCGTCACCGGCGGCAGGGATTCCAACGCTTGCTTGTCTGTCCCGGAAAAGGCTTCTGATAAAGGGCTTTCGGCGATGACCGCGGCACGGGTGCCGTGCTATCAAAGAGGGGGAGGGGGCGTCGGGGGATGTTGCCGGATTTCGTGAGCTCGATGGTGGGTCGTGCCTTGCACGGGACGCCACCTGTTCTGCATCTCTTCGGTGGTCCGTACGTCTCGGTCGGCATTCACCAGGTCGACGTACCAGAGGCCAGCAAGCGGCTGCTCGCGTTCGTCGCGCTGCACAACGGCTCGGTCAGCAGGCGGCATGTGGCCGGCACACTCTGGCCCGACTGCGACGACGGGCGAGCGTCAGCGAATCTGCGGTCGGCGCTGTGGCGGCTCAACGGTGTCGGGTGGACGTTCGTCGAAGCCTGCCGCCAGACCCTCGTCACCGGTCCGGAGGTCGTCGTCGATGTCGCGGTCGTGAACGAATGGGCCACCCGCCTGATCAGTCACCGGGAGGTCCCTGACGATCTGCTGTCGATGCCGCAGGACGTGAACGCGCTGGAACTTCTCCCCGATCTGTCCGACGACTGGGCGCTGATCGAACGCGAACGCATGCGGCAGCGCCTCCTCCACGCATTCGAGGCACAGAGCCGTCAGCTGCTCATCGAGGGCAGGTACGGCGAGGCGATCGAAGTAGCACTCGCGGTCGTCTGCGCCGACCCCTTGCGGGAAAGCGCACAGCGGGTCCTGATCGAATGCCACCTGGCCGAGGAGAACAGGGTCGAGGCCGACCGCGCGTACCGCAGCTACCAGAGCCTGCTGCGCCGCGAGGTCGGCGCCGAACCTAGCGCCGCGCTGACCAGGCTGATCCGGCCGCGGCCCGTCGAGCGGATTCAGTCCAGGGTCGAGAGGTACGCCGTACCGCGTGGGCTGAGCTCGTAGCCGACTTCGAGGCTGTAGGTGAGACCGAGGTTCTTGAGTTTGCGGACGTCCAGTTTGAACGGAGCCGTCTCGCGACCGAGTTCAGCGGCCAGGTCAGCGGCTCGGGTGGCCGGCTTCGACTGGATCAGCCGGAGGGTGTCGGCAGTCCAGGCACCCTGGTTGCTCAACTCGTCGAACTTCGCCAGCCGTCCCTTCAGGTCCTCGAGTTCCTCCGGAGACAGCGTCGACTGGGCGGCGAGTTGCTCGCGCGGATCCGGGCCCTCGACCAGGTGGAACTTGATCAAGTACGTCGGCCAGTCCTCGTTACCGCGGAGACGGCGACGGACGTCCTTCGCGTTGCGGCGATCCGCGGCGGCGACGTCGGCGTCGTTGTCGGCGATCAGGTCCGGGTTGACCTCGCGGACACTGTCGATCTCGATCCGGCCGGCGTTGGTGCGGTAGATCCGCCCCTCGACCACCCGCGCCTCGGCCCACCGCCGGTACGCCGCGGTGATCTTGCCGTCGGCGACCCCGTCGCGATCCGATCCGGCGAACAACATGGCTCTACCCTCCCAGTGCTTTCGCGACGATCGGTGCGAGGGCGCGCAACGCCTTGCCCCGATGGCTGATCGCGTCCTTCTCCTCGATCGACAGTTCCGCCGTCGTCCGGTCGTAGCCGTCGGCCTGGAACAGGACGTCGTACCCGAATCCGCCGGTGCCGCGCAGTTCGCGGATGACGGAGCCGCGCATCTCGCCGAGCACCAACTCGTCGGGCTCGCCCGGGCGGACGAACGCGACGGCCGCGATGAACGACGCGCCGCGCCGCTCGTCCGGTACGTCCTCCAGTTGCCCGAGCAGCAGCAGGTTGTTCGCGTGGTTGTCCTTCGCCGGGCCGGACCAGCGCGCCGACAGCACGCCAGGCATCCCGTTCAGCGCGTCCACACAGATCCCGCTGTCGTCCGCGATCGACGGCAGCCCGGTCGCCGCCATCGCCGCGTGCGCCTTCAGCAGCGCGTTGCCCTCGAACGTCGGCTCGGTCTCGGCCGGTTCCTGGTACGGCGCTACGTCGCCGAGGCCGAGCACCTCGATCCCGGGCACGATCGGAGTCAGGATCCGGCGCAGTTCCTCGAGCTTCTTCTGGTTGTTCGATGCGAGAAGAACACGGGTCACGCCAAGGCCTCCTGCTGCAGCTTGGTCAGCTCCATGCAGCCCGCCGCACCGAGGTCGAGCAGGCTGTCCAGCTCGGCGCGGTCGAACGGCGCGCCCTCGGCCGTGCCCTGCACCTCGATGAACCTGCCGTCGCCGGTCATCACCAGGTTCATGTCGGTCTCGGCCCGGACGTCCTCCTCGTAGCAGAGGTCGAGCATCGGGGCGCCGTCGATGATGCCGACCGAGACGGCCGACACCGAGCCGGTCAGCGGCTCGCTCTTCAGCAGTTTGCGGTCGCGCAGGTAGGACACCGCGTCGGCGAGGGCGACGTACGCGCCGGTGATCGCGGCGGTCCGCGTGCCGCCGTCGGCCTGCAGGACGTCGCAGTCCAGCAGGATGGTGTTCTCGCCGAGCGCCTTGTAGTCGATCACGGCCCGCAGCGAGCGCCCGATCAGCCGGGAGATCTCGTGCGTCCGGCCGCCGATCCGGCCCTTCACCGACTCGCGGTCCGAGCGGGTGTTCGTCGACCGCGGCAGCATCGCGTACTCCGCGCTGACCCAGCCGAGGCCGGAGCCCTTCCGCCACCGCGGCACGCCCTCGGTCACACTCGCGGCGCACAGCACCCGGGTCCGGCCGAACTCGACCAGCACCGAGCCTTCGGCATGGTCGAGCCACTTCCGGGTCAGGGTCACGGGCCGCAGCTGATCCGGAGTACGTCCATCGATACGAGCCATGCCTCAGACCCTATGCCTCCACGCGCTGGACCTCCGCATTGGTCGCCGGCTTGAGCTGACTGACCGCCATCCGGGCTGCCCACGGCGTCAGGTCACCGGCCCGCCGCCCGAGCCACGGGACGCCTTCCCGGACCAGCCAGACCGTGTCCGCCCACCTGCTCGGCGGCTTGGACGCACAGTCCAGCTCAGGCGGTACGTCGATCTGCAGCCCGCGACGAGCCAGCTCGTCGGCGAACCCGCGGGCCAGCCGCCGGTGACCACGTTCACCTGGGTGCAGCCGGTCGATGCTCCAGAAGTCCCGGCGGTACACCTCCGGGTAATCGGCCATGTCCAGCCGGATCCCGCCGTACCTCGCGTGCAGGTCGTCGTACGCGAGATTGACCTGCTCGATCCGCTGCCACAGCGGCCGGCGCAGCCACGAGGGCAAGCCGAACACCTGGCCGTGGTCGTGGAAGCGGACTGTGAGCAACAGCGCGCCACGGGCGGTCAGCTCTTCGGCGCAGAGTTGCAGACAATCGCGGATCCGGCCGGGGTCGAAGGTGGAGCGCAGGGTGTCGTTGACCCCGACGATGAGTGAGGCGAGGTCGATTGGACCGTTGCCGGTCTCGGGTAGTTGCTCGGTCGCGACGACCGGCGCGGTGGCACCGCTGGTCGCGAAGTTGGAGAACGTCACACGGTGGGAACTGGCCAGGGAGTCGGCGAGCAGCGAGGCCCAGCCTCGCCACCCTTCGCCCGGGCGCGCGCCGGCACCGGAGAGGTCGGTCGTACTGCTGCCGTTCATCGGGTCCCCGACACCGACGGTGGTCGAGTCGCCCAGTGCCACGTAGTGGAGGCTCACATTCCGTCATGGTGACGTCACCGGTCGAGCCGCTGGTGTTGCCCGGATGACGTGTTGGGCAATTCCAGCTGGAGGACGGGTGATTGAAGGACGGAAGTGCGCGGAGTTAGGGTGCTACAAACAACTATGTGCAGGAGTTGCTTCGATATGACTGATCTTCGGTTCGGTGTGGTGGGACTCGGTGCCCGAAGCCGCATCGCGCAGTACGCCCACCGGCCAGGCGAAGGTTCCGAGGTCGTCGCCCTCGCCGACCCGGCCGCCGCCCAGCGGGACGCGGCGCAGCAGCAGTACCCGGACGCGACGGTGCATGCCGACCACACCGAACTGCTCGACCAGAAGCTCGACGGCGTCTTCCTGACCACGCCGGACGACCTGCACGAGGACCCGGCGATCGACTTCCTCCGGGCCGGCGTCTCGGTGTTCGTGGAGAAGCCGCTCGCGATCACCACGTCGGGGTGCGACCGGGTGCTGCAGGCGGCGTACGACAGCGGCGCCCGGCTGTACGTCGGCCACAACATGCGGCACATGCCCGTCGTACTGAAGATGCGCGAACTCATCCAGTCCGGCGCGATCGGTGAGGTGAAGGCGATCTGGTGCCGGCACTTCGTCGGCCACGGCGGCGACTTCTACTTCAAGGACTGGCATGCGGACCGGCGTCGTACCACCAGCCTGCTGTTGCAGAAGGGTGCCCACGACATCGACGTGATGCACTGGCTGGCCGGCGGGTACACGACCCGGGCGAACGCCTTCGGCGGTCTGACCGTGTACGGCGGGATCGACGACCGGCTCGACCGGTCCGGGCAGCGGTTCGCCGACTTCGTGTCCGAGGACAACTGGCCGCCGCTGGAGCAGAAGGGCATGGCGCCGGTGATGGACGTCGAGGACCTCTCGATGGCGAATCTCCTGCTGGACAACGGGGTCTACCTCACCTACCAGCAGTGCCACTACACGCCGGACTACTGGCGCAACTACACGGTCATCGGCACCGCGGGGCGGCTGGAGAACTTCGGCGACGGCCCCGGGGGTGTGGTGAAGGTGTGGAACACCAGGCGTTCCGGGTACCGCGAGGACGCTGATCTGGTGGTCGACATCCCCGACGCCGAGGGTGGTCATGCCGGCGCGGATCCGCGGCTGGTCGACGAGTACATCCGGTTCGTCCGCGAGGGCGGTCCGACGCTGACGTCGCCGATCGCGGCCCGCGCCGCGGTGGCCGCCGGGTACGCCGCCACCACGTCTCTCCGCTCGAACGGAACCCCGATCGACATCCCGGCCCTGGACGCGGACCTGATCAGCTACTTCGACAACGGTCAGAGTCGCTAGTACCATCCCTGTCGTGACCTGGTACGCCGCTATGCGAATGCTGAGCCCTCGATGCGGAGGACTCTAGCGGCGCGCGCACACTGACGCTTGCAGCGAGAGAGGCCCCCGGTGTCGGGGGCCTCTCTTTCTTTGTCCCAGCGTCTTTTGGAGCACCATGTACCCCATCACCTACATCACCGACTGTTCCGACGGGAACGCCCGGGCCCGGCTCAGCACCCGCATCGGCGCCCTGTTCGGCCAGTCGCCGACCCTCGTCGCCGCCGACGGCCCTGATCCGGAGGCCTTCGCCGCCCTCACTCTGCTGGACTGTCTGAGATCCACGGAGTCCCTGGGCGAGGAGGGCCATCCGACCATCACTTTGCTCAACATCGCGCCCCGGGACGGTGCCTGGCCCAACGGCGTACCGTTCTGCTACTTCTGGTTCGGCCAGCACCTCGTGGCCAGCACCTTCAATCCCCGCGCGCTTTCTCTGGTACGACGAGAACTCGACATCCAGAAGGTGTTCGTCACCGACATCCGCGAGGTCCTGGCCTCGGCTTCCTGGACGAACCTCGAGCCGGCCGAGGTGGACAGGATCGCGGACACCCAGTTCCGCAGCCTCTGGTATCTCCCACTCCTCGCCAAGTGGATCGCCGACGACCGCCCGGTCCCGTCGACGCCGACCGTCGTACCCCTCACCCCCGACGAACCGCCGACCGTCAGCGTCATCGACAACTTCGGCAACTGCAAACTCAACTGCGAACCCGCAGACATCGGCTTCACCCTCGGCGCCACCATCCCCATCACCCACCCCACCCCCGACGGCACCCCCACCGTCACCAACGTCCGCTGCTACCCCCACCTCACCGCCGTCCCCCGAAACACCCCCGGCCTGATCCCAGGCTCCTCCGGCACCGGCTACGTCGAACTAGTAATCCGAGGCGCCTCCGCAGCCCAAGCCTTCAACCTCCACCCAGGCGCCACACCTGTCCGCACCGGGCGGCTACTTGTCGAGGGGGAGGCCGGCTTCTAGGTGGGTGAAGGCTTGGTCTATCAGGTGGAGGCTTTCGCGGAGGGGGAGGTTGTCGGTGATTTGGTAGGTGGCCATGACTACGCCGATGACGGCGCCGGCCCAGGCTCGGATGGCGAAGTCGGTGGGTGGGCGGTGGACGCGTTCGGCGGCCAGCTCGGCGAGCAGGTCGATGCCGGCGTACAGCTGGTCGAGCATGCGGGCGCGGAGTTCGGGGGCACGGAGGACGAGTTGCTGGCGTTCGGATTCGAGTTGCCACTCTTCGTCGGAGAGCATGGCCAGGCTGTCCCGGAGGGTCGCGCGCAGGGCCGCGGTCGGGTTCAGGTCGGGCGGCTGGGACCGGAACAGGTCGATCATCACCGGGTCGAGCCGGTCGAAGACGACGGTGTCCTCCTTGGTCGGGAAGTACCGGAAGAACGTGGCCGGCGACACCTCGGCCGCGGCCGCGATCTCCTGCACCGTCGTCTCGCCGTACCCCTGCTCCCGGAACAACCGCAATGCGTGCTCCTGGATCGCCGCCCGGGTCTTCGCCTTCTTGCGTTCGCGCAGGCCGGTCGGCTTCTCCGTCTTCATGACCCGATTGTGGCAACCTCGACGGGGTCACGGTCGACTGACACCCGGTGGCGTGGGAGGAAGGCCAGTGCGAGTACGAGCCCCAGGGCGGCCACTGCGCAACAGGTCCAGAGGGTCGCGTTCATGCCGTGGACGAAGGCGTTCCGGGCCGACTCGGCCAAGGCCGGCAGCTTCGCCTGCGCCGCGACGGCCACGGCACCGGAGGCACTGTCGCGAGCAGCGTGTGCCGCTTCAGCGGGCAGGCCGGAGACGTCGAGCCGGTCGCGATACGCCGAGTTGAGCACAGTACCCAGGATCGCGACACCGATCGTCCCGCCGACCTGACGCAGCGCCTGGATCAGCGCCGAACCCGAGCCGCTGCGTTCCACCGTCAGCGCACCGATCGCCAGATCCATCACCGGAGGCAAGGTGAACCCGATGCTGAGCCCGACCAGACTCACCCAGACCGCCGTGTACCCGTAGCCGTCGTCAACGCTGCTCACCGCGCCCAACACCAACCCAGCCAGCATCAGCACGAAGCCGACCGACACCGCCACCCGCGTCCCGACCGCGACGACGAGCCGTTCGGCGATCTTGGCCCCGACCAGCAGACCGCCAATGATCGGCAGCAACCGCAGGCCGGTCGACAAGGCGTCCGCACCTTGCACCGCCTGGAACAGTTGCGGCAGCACGAACAGCAATCCCATCAACGCGAACGACGCCAGCGTCGCGAGCACCGTCCCCCACGCGAACCGCGGCGACCTGAACAACGCCAACTCGACCAACGGATCCGCCACCCGCGCCTGCCACGCCCCGAACGCCGCCAACAGCACAACCCCACCGGCGATGCACCCGAGCGCGACCGCCGAGCCCCAGCCACGCCCCCCCGCCGCGACGAACCCATAGGTGAGCGCAACCAGACCAGCCCCGGACAGCAGAATCCCCAGTACGTCGATCCGCCCGGTACGGTGCCCGCGCGTCGCCGGGATGAGCACGGCCACCGCGACCAGACCGACCGCGACGAGCGGCAGGTTGATCAGGAAGACCGACCCCCAGCGGTAGTTGTCGAGCAGCCAGCCGCCGAGCACCGGCCCGAGCGGGATGCCGAGCGAGTTCGCCATCACCCAGATGGTCATCGCCCGCGCCCGCTCCTCCGGTGCGAACAGCACGTTGAGCAGCGACATCGACAGCGGGATCAGGAACGCCGCCCCGACGCCGAGCGCCGCCCGCGCCGCGATCAGTTGCCCCGGCGACGTCGAGATCGCACACGCGGCCGACGCGGCACCGAACATCAGCAACGCCCCGATCAGCAGCCGCTTCTGCCCGAAGCGGTCACCGAGCAGACCAGCCGGCAGCAGCAGCGCCGCGAGCACCAGCGTGTACGCGTTCGCGAACCACTGCAGCTGACTCGTCGACGCCCCGAGATCGGTGGCGAGCGTCGGCAACGCGACGTTCAGCACCGTCAGATCCAGCCCGACCACGATCAGGCTGACCGCCATCGCCCCCAGCGCCCACCACCGCCGCGGGTCCAGTGCAGCATCCATGACAACACCTTTCTGAGATCAACTCTAATTTGAGAGTAGATCTCAGAATTGATGATTGTCTAGTCCTATCCAGCAACCACGCCCCGGAGTACATCCCGCACAGCCTCGGGCTGTTCCCGCCACGGTGAGTGACCGGCGTTCGGCAGCAGGTGGAACGTGTGGTGCGGCGTGTGGGCAGCCAGGTCCTGTACGGCGGAAGCCGGCCGCGGATCGCCGTCGCCGTGGATGTACGTCACGTGCATGGGCAGGGAGGCGGCGAGGCCGGGAACGTAGTCGTCGGGCCACGACCTGATGTCGGCGCCGAGAGCACTGTTCGCCGCGAAGTTGATCGGCAGGTCGACCGAAGCACTCTCCAGCGCCCAGATCATCGCCATCGACCGGTCGGCATGGTCGGTGAACCAAGACAGGACCCGGAACTCGATCTCCTCGTCCGCCGTGCGATCCGCGGCGGACAACGCTTCCAGGCGATCACGTTGCGCCGGAGTAGTCCGCCGGCGATGTTCCTCGTCGTACGCCGTACGCCAGTCACCGATGCCGACGCCGTCGAGGTAGACGACGCCCGCGACGTGGTCCGGGTACGACGCCGCGTACACCAGCGCGAGCGTCGCGCCGAACGAGTGCCCGATGACCAGGATCTGCTCGTGACCCCAGTACGTGCGCAACTCGTCGATGTCCTGCGCCAACCGCCGCATCGTCTGCAGTTCCGACGGATCCGAACGCCCGCAGCCTCGCTGGTCGAAGCGGTGTACGACGGTCAGGTCGTCGAGCATCTCCGCGAGCACGGCGTAGTCGTCCCACAGACCCGGACCGCCATGCAGGATAACGACCGGTACGGCGGACGTCGCCGTTCCGGTGGTTGCGGTCCACAACCGAATGCCGTCAGATGTCGAAAACGGCATGCGGGGTGGCGAGATCGACCTGACCGGGGTACGTCTTGCGGGCGTTCTCGGCTTGGGTTTCGCGGTCGTACCACGGTGGGACGTGGGTGATGACGAGGCGTTTCACGCCGGCCCTCTTGGCCTGTTCGCCGGCGTCGGCCGGGGTGAGGTGGAGATCGGTCGGGTTGTGTGGATCGTTGTCCGGCAAGGCCGCTTCGGACAGCAGCATGTCGGCGCCGCGGGCGAGCTCGACCAGGGCGTCGTTCGGACCGGTGTCACCGGTGTACACGAGCGATTTGTTGCCGTGCTCAACACGAATCGCGTACGCCGGCACCGGATGCACCATCGGCGCGGTCCGGACGGTGAAAGGCCCGATCTGCTGAACGTCGTGCCAGGTGTGGAATTCCAGCTCCTCCTCCATCCCCGGATCGAGCGGCAGGTCGTACGCCAGCGCCATCCGGTACGCCGTACCAGGTGGGCCGTAAACGGGGATGCGCGGGATCGGTGCCCCGGGTGCGTACTTGGCCGAGACGTACAGGCCGCACAGGTCCATACAGTGGTCAGGATGCAAGTGGGACAGGCCGATCGCACCGATCTCCGGTACGGCGAGATGCCGCTGGAGCGAGCCGAGCGCACCACTGCCGAGATCGAGGATCAGGTTGAACCCCTCGGCGGTGACCAGATAGCTCGAGGCGGCCGAGTCCGGCCCGGGAACGGACCCGGAGCAGCCGAGCACGGTGAGCTTCATAGCTTGAACATTACCGGCGGGTTGCCGCGTTCGCAGGGAGGCCGGTGGCGTCGGCGAAGAGCTGATCCAGTTGCCTGGCAGTGATTTCGCGCACGTCCGAGGCAGATCTGGTGCCCTGGACAACATCCAGTGCGAGCCCTGTCACACCCGCGACGAGCAGGTCCGTGGACGGTTCGTCGACCGCGTGCGGCGGACGGTCAGCGGATCCAGGCGAACTGGTCGACGCCGGACAGGACCGGGCCGAGGAAGCGGGAGCCGATGGCGGCGAACTCGTCCGGGCTGCCGGTGGTGACGAAGCGGTGCCGCGGCTCGGGCAGGTGGTCCGGTCGGAGCAGGCCGGTCTTGGTCAGGACGCCGTACACATCCTTGGCGCACTCCTCGGCGCTGCTGACCAGGGTGACGTTGTCACCCATCACGTAGGAGATCACGCCGGTCAGCAACGGGTAGTGGGTGCAGCCGAGGATGAGCGTGTCGACGCCGGCCTCGACCAGCGGATCGAGGTACTCGTGGGCGGCCTCGAGGAGCTCGGGTCCGGAGGTCACGCCGGACTCGACGAAGTCGACGAACTTCGGGCACGCCTGGGTGAACAGCTCGACCTGCGGCGCGGCGGCGAAACCGTCCTCGTACGCCAGCGAGGCGGCGGTCGCCCGGGTGCAGATGACGCCGACGCGCTGGTTCCGGGTGGCGGCGACGGCGCGGCGGGCGGCCGGCAGGATCACTTCCACGACCGGTACGTCGTACCGCTCGCGAGCGTCCCGGAGCATCGCGGCACTGGCCGAGTTGCAGGCGATCACGAGCATCTTCACGCCTGCTTCGACCAGGTGGTCGAGGCATTCCAGCGCGTACTCGCGGACCTCGGCGATCGGCTTGGGACCGTACGGCTGCCGCGCGGTGTCGCCCAGGTAGAGGATCGGCTCGTGCGGCAACTGGTCGAGCACTGCTCGGGCGACCGTGAGTCCCCCGAAGCCCGAATCGAAGATCCCCACCGGTGCGTCTGCCACGGCTGAAGCTTATCCGCCGGCCGTCGGTTCGGCGCAGCCGCCTGTGGACAGGTCCGGCAACGGGCAGGGCTGAAGGGAGGCTTACCTAAGCAGGGCAAACGACACGCCGGAGTTATCCACATCTTTACTCTCCGGAATTGCCTTTTCGCGTGATGCGCGCCACTCTGGAGCGATGTTTGTTCGACCGCCCCTCGTGACGCCATGAACCTGGCGCACCACATCGCGGTGATGCTCAGCACCACCGCCGCACCGAATCCGCAACCGGAGAACGCAACGGCCGCAGGTCAGGCCGCCGGTCAGGCTGCGGACACGAACAGCACGATGGCAGACATCGCGGCGTCCCTCGGGCCGACCGGGATGATGCTGGTGCTGGCCATGGCGGCGTTCGCTCTGTACGTCGTCTCGCTGTCCCTGCACCCGAACGCCAAGTGCAACCGTTGCAAAGGCGCCGGGCGGCATCACGGCACCCTCTTCAGCTACGCGCAGCGCCCGTGCAACAGCTGCAAGGGTCGCGGGGTCCACCCACGACTCGGGCGCAAGATCCTCTTCAAGCAACCGTAGGCGGCAATGACGTAATCACCATCAGGTGCCTAAGGCAACGATCAGGCACCCGCGCCGGGTCGGGCCTCCGCCAGCCCCTCCCCGGTGACTCCTCACCCCGACGGCTCGCCCCCGCCGGGCCCGGTACGACGACGGCACCCTCGCCGCCGGGTTCAGTGCTGCGCAGGGTCTCCCAGACCCGCGGAGCGAGCCCGAAGTACGGCGTCGGCCCGGTCGGCGGCCTGGATCTTGGTCAGCACGTTCGACACGTAGTTGCGAACCGTCTTCGGGCGCAACCCGAGCCGCTGCCCGATCGCGGCATTGCCGAGTCCGTTCGCGACCAGCGACAGGATCTCGTGCTCACGCTCGGTCAGCTCCGGGAAGACCGGTGCCCGCGGCCCCGGCGGCTGATCCGTCAGCGCGATCAACCGCGCCGCGACCGCTCCGGAGAACACCACCTCGCCGGCCGCGACCGCCCGGATCGCCGC
Source organism: Kribbella sp. CCNWLW201 (assembly GCF_037203805.1). Classification (NCBI taxonomy): domain Bacteria; kingdom Bacillati; phylum Actinomycetota; class Actinomycetes; order Propionibacteriales; family Kribbellaceae; genus Kribbella; species Kribbella sp. CCNWLW201. Next base: position 1,854,386 of record NZ_JBBCBQ010000001.1, read on the forward strand.
CACGATGCGCTCCGGCTCGGCGTCCTTCAGCAGGTAGCCGCGGGCCCCGGCCCGAACCGCCCCGAACACCGACTCGTCGTCCACCATCGTCAGCACCAGCGGCGCAACCCGCGGGGCGCTAAGTCCGAGTCGGCGGATCACCTCGATCCCGCTCATCCCGGGCAGGTTCAGATCGACGACGACCACGTCCGGCGCGAGCCGTTCCACCAACTCGACCGCTTCCGGCCCTGACCCGGCCTCGCCGACGACGGTCAGATCCGGCTCCAGCTCGATCCGGGTCCGCAACCCGAGCCGGAACATCGGATGGTCCTCGACCAGCACCACGTCGACCGGTTCGGCGTTCACAGCGGGATCCTCCCGCACACCCGGGTCCCGGCCGGGCCGGACTCGATCTCGAGCCCGCCGCCCAGCGCCTCGGCCCGCTCCCGCATCGACACCAACCCCACTCCCTCCGCGGTCCCGTCGTCGAACCCGTGGCCATCGTCCACGACCGTGACCTCGATCCCGTCCTCCGTCACCGTCACGTCAACAGTCGCGGACGTCGCCCCGGCATGCCGTACGACGTTGGCCAGCGACTCCGAGACAATCCGCAGTACGGCGACCTCCACCGCGGCAGGCATCGGCTCCACAGGCAACTGGTGTCGCAGCCGCACGTCCAGCCCGGCGGTCCGGAACCGCTCCACCTCCGAGTCCAGCGCAGATCCGAGCCCGGCATCCAGCGCAGCCGGCTGAAGGTCCCGGCTGATCCGCCGAACCTCGGTGATCGCCGCCCGAGCCTGTCCCTCCAGATGGGCGAGCAGATCCTCCGGCCGCACCCCGCGCTCGGCCGCGAGCCGCAGCGTGTCCACGGTCAGCAGTTGACCGGCGAGCAACGGCCCGACTCCGTCGTGGAGGTCGTGCCGCAGCCGCCTCCGCTCGTCCTCGCGCGCGGTCGTGGCAACCGCCCGGGCCGTCCGCAACTCGCCTGCCTCACGCTGCGCCCGCAGCACGAGTACAACGAACGGCAGCACCTCCCGCAAGGCCCGCCGATCCCGGCGCGACAGCCGAGGCCCCTCCGTCGATGCGACCAGCAACGCGCCGAGCGTCGTACCGGAACCGTCGACGACACTCTCGCGGTGTGCCTCGGCCGGCGGATCACCGTGCACCCACAGGGTCTCGCCGTCGGCGTCGAGGACCTTGACGTACGGCAGGACGAGGGCGGCCGCGATCGTCTCGGCGAGGTTGGCCGGGCGACCGTCGCTGCCGGCAATGCCGTGTGCGAGCAGGGCCGCGATTCCGCCCGGGCGACCGCCGGGCCCCAACAGGCGGTCGCGGAACCAGCCACCAGCCCGGGCCAAGAGCAAGCCGCCGGCCAGCGCCAGCGCCGCGACCACCGCAGCGCCCACCACCGACGCGGATGCCCGGGCCATCGACAGACTCGCGAGTGCGACGAGACCGACGTACGCCGCGAGCAGCAGGATGACCGCACCGGCGTAGAGGACCGTACGGCGTAGCACGAGGCTCACGTCGTACAGGCGATAGCGCAGCAGGGCGAAGCAGATGCCGAGGATCATCGCGACGAACGCGAGGTATGCCGTGGCGACCAGTCCGAGCTGCCAATGCTCGACCAGGTCCACGATCGAGAGCACGTTGGCAACCACGACGTTGCCGGCCAGCAGAACGAAGCCGAGCACGAACCACTTCGCCTGCTGCCGGGCCGTCCAGTCGGACACCCGCACGTAGCGATGGATCTGGATGCCGGCCAGCAGAATCACCGACAACAGGTCGTAGAGCCCTTGCGGCGCGGAGTCCGGCTGGACGTAGTCGAGCTGGTTGCCGACGACCAGACCCGCACCGATCAACCCGACGACCGGCCAGGCCCAGCGGAACCACCGCGGGTGCCAGCGGCCGTCCGGGAACAGTCCGATCAGTAGCGGCAATGTCAGCTGGATCGACGCGATCAAGATGGTCCGCAGTACGACGGCAGCGTCGCCCTGCTCCGCCAAAGCGTCGGCGAAGGGACCTACGAACAAACCACCGAGCTGTATGGCGGTCACCACTGCCAGCAGGGATGGGCGACGCCAAACCAGCACCAGGCTGACGCCCAACGCCAGCAACAGGAGGGCCCAGCTGACGACCGTGATGACGGCGGCATAGGCGCTCACGGACACGCGGAGGGCGGCCAGCACTTCCAAGGACGGAGCCGTGGGCCGCTCGAACGGAAGGCAGATACCGCGGTCACAGGGCTCGAGGATCCGGCGATGAACCCCGGGCGTGCCGAGGACCGCCGTCGTGAGCGCCACCAACGTGACGCCCACGGCGACGGCCCGGGCCCACCGGATCTGCGCCAACGCGAACTCCCCCCTCGCGGTCCGCCTCGGCAGCCGGTCAGCCTGCCGTGACGGAACGTGCGGTCCTGACCATCACGATGCCGACAATCGCTGCCAACAGCAACGGCACGACCGGCGGAGCACCGAACGCGACAGCCGTCACCATCGTCAGTATGGCGAGTGCCGCGACCACCACGCCGGTACGACGAGCCACGCCGGCCCGGCGCAGCAGCACCACGACTCCGATCAGGGCGAGCGAGCCGGCGACTGTGCTGAGCGCGATCGCCCGGTTGTACGCGGCGTCGTAGATGCCGAACCAGCCGTCTGGGTCGTCGGTGCCGAGGGCGTAGTCCAGGACGAAGACGACCAGCCAGCACAGCGGCATCACGGCGGCGGCGAGGACGGCCGCGCGGCCGAGGGATCCGTGCGTCGCCAGGCGGACGCCGGCGATATACAGACCGAGCGTCAGCATGTTCAGGACGAGCAGCAGGACGCCCTGCCAGATCATGTTGTACTCGTGGTTGATCGGCGCGACCGCCTCCGCCGGCAGGTCGTTCAGCGAGATGCCGCGCTGCTCGGCGGCCGCGCTCAAGGCGGCGTCGTACCCGTTGTTGGTGGCAATCATCGTGGCGACGAACACGACGAAGCCGATGAACGAGCCGATCAGCAACCAGCCGGCCCGGCGGAGCTGCCGGCCCTCGGTTGTGGTCAGCGCCGGTGAACTGGTGCTCGTGGTGGACATGGTCCCCTCCCAAGGTCGAAACGGTATGTCTCGACCTTGGGCGTCCCGGCGTCCCGGCTGCCAGGGACGAAGCGTCCCGAGGGATTGGGAATGTGCGGGGGCCTGGGGATCAGGCCCAGAGTTGGCCTTCGAGGCGGTCTTCGGCCTCGTCGATGGTGCCTTCGTAGGCCCCGGTGGACAGGTACTTCCAGCCGCCGTCGGCGACCACGAACGCGATATCCGCCGACTCGCCGTCCCGGACGCACTTGGCCGCCTGGCCCAGGGCTGCGTGCAGGATCGCGCCGGTGGAGATGCCGGCGAAGATCCCCTCGTTGTCGAGCAGTTCGCGCACCCGCCGGACGGCGTCCCGCGGGCCGACCGAGAACCGCGCGTCGATCAGTGTCTCGTCGTACAACTCGGGGACGAAACCCTCGTCGAGGTTGCGCAGTCCGTAGACGAGTTCGCCGTACCGGGGCTCGGCCGCGACGATCCGTACCTCGGGCTTGTGTTCGCGGAAGAACCGGCCCGCGCCCATCAGCGTGCCGGTGGTCCCGAGGCCGGCCACGAAGTGGGTGACCGACGGGAGGTCGGTGAGGATCTCGCGGGCCGTGCCGTCGTAATGCGCGGCTGCGTTCGACGGGTTGCCGTACTGGTAGAGCATCACCCAGTCCGGGTGCTCCTCCGCGACCTGCTTGGCCACCCGGACCGCTTCGTTCGAACCGCCCGCGGCCGGGGAGGAGATGATCTCGACACCCCACATCCGCAGGATCTGCCGGCGCTCCTCGGAGGTGTTCTCCGGCATCACACAGACCATCCGGTAGCCGCGGAGCTTGGCCGCCATGGCCAGCGAGATACCGGTGTTGCCCGAGGTCGGCTCCAGGATCGTGTTCCCCGGCCGGAGCCGCCCGTCCTTCTCGGCGTCGAGCAGCATCCGCAGCGCGGCCCGGTCCTTGATCGAACCGGTCGGGTTGCGGTCCTCGAGCTTCGCCCACAGCCGTACGTCGGCCGACGGCGACAGCCGGGGCAGGCCGACCAGCGGCGTGCCCCCGACCGAGTCGAGCAGGCTGTCGAAGCGCATCGTCAGGTCCTTTGGCTCAGCCGCCGGCGACGGCAGGCAGTACGACGACCACGTCGCCGTCCTTGACCCCGGTCTGCAGGCCGCCGGTGAACCGGACGTCCTCGTCGTTCACGTACACGTTGACGAACCGGCGCAGTTCCTCCGGCTCGCCCTCGACGATGCGCTCCTTCAGGCCCGGGTGGGTCCCGTTCACGTTGTCGATGAACTCGGCCAGCGTGTCGCCGGCGCCGTTCACGGCCTTCTCACCACCGGTGTAGGTGCGCAGGATCGTCGGTACGCGCAGTTCGATCGCCATCTATTTGTCTCCTTCTGTCTCTTCATAGGAACCAACCACGCGCACGTCTTCTTCCACGACCTCGCCGTCGATGATCCGGTACGACCGGAACTCGACCGGGCCGTCGTACGCCGGGGAATCCGCACCGTCCCGGGTCGACACCAGTACGTAGTGGGCGCCGGGCTCCTGGGCCAGGTTGATGTCGGTGCGCGACGGGTACGCCTCGGTCGCGGTGTGCGAGTGGTAGATCACCACCGGTTCCTCGTCGCGCTCGTCCATCTCCTTGTACAACCGGAGCAGATCCCCCGAGTCGAACTCGTAGAAGGTCGGCGACATCGCCGCATTGAGCATCGGAACGAACCGCACGGCCCGGTCGGAACCCGCCGGCCCGGCCACCACCCCGCACGCCTCGTCCGGGTGGTCCCGGCGGGCGTGCGCGACGATCGCGTCGTACGTCGCACTCTCGATGATCAGCACGAGACCACGGTACGGGGGCCGCCGGACCGGTCCTGCCAACCCGGGAGTCGGTCCATTATGCGGACAGAGCGCTACCAGCGGTCGTGGATCTGGGGGCGGATCAGGGTGTCGTAGGTCTCCTGGACGGCGGCGAGTTGGTCGGCCGTGAGTGGGGTGAGTTGGGCGGCGGCCAGGTTGCCGGCTACTTGGGCCGGGTTGCGGGCGCCGGGGATGACGACGGTGACGCCGGGCTGGTCGAGGATCCAGCGGAGGGCGAACTGGGCCATGGTGGCGCCGGCCGGGAGCCAGGGCATCAGCCGGCGGACGGCTTCGAGGCCGGTGCCGAAGTCGACGCCGGAGAAGGTCTCGCCGACGTCGAAGGACTCGCCGTGGCGGTTGTAGGTCCGATGGTCGTCGGGGGCGAACACCGTGTTCTCGTCGTATTTGCCGGAGAGCAGACCGCTGGCCAGCGGCACCCGGGCGATGATGCCGACGCCCGCCTCGCGAGCCGCCGGCAGCACCTGGTCGAGCGGCTTCAGCCGGAACGCGTTCAGGATGATCTGCACCGACGCGACGTTCGGCCGCGCGATCGCGGTGAGCGCCTCGGCGCACGTCTCGACACTCACGCCGTACGACGCGATGCGGCCTTCGGACACCAGCTCGTCGAGCGCGTCGAACACCGCGTCGGTCGAGTACACCGGGGTCGGCGGGCAGTGCAGCTGGACGAGGTCGATCGTGTCGACGCCGAGGTTCGCGCGGGACCGGTCGTTCCAGGCCCGGAACGCCTCGAGGTTGTAGTTCTCCGGCACCTGCTCGACCCGGCGGCCCATCTTGGTCGCCACGGTCAGGCCGTCGTACTCCTTGACCACCTGCCCGACCAGCCGCTCGCTGCGCCCGTCGCCGTACACGTCCGCGGTGTCGATGAAGGTGACGCCACCCTCGATCGCCGACCTCAGCACAGCGAGCGCGTCCCTCTCGTCAACTGAGCCCCAGTCGGCTCCCAGCTGCCAGGCACCGAGCCCGACCACGCCCACATCCCGACCGGTACGACCAAGCCTCCGCGTCTCCATGGCCCCACCCTAGGCAGTCACCCGGACCAGCAACTCAGGACCCTCCTCGGTCTCGAGTCCGAGGGCCAGCGTCTCCGCCATGATCAGCTCGCGATGTGCCTCGACCGCGGCAAGCATTCCGGCGTCAGCCGTCAACGACAACCTGATCCGATCGGTGACATTCAGCCCGGCATCCCGCCGCGCCTGCTGCACTGCCCGGATCACGTCCCGCGCGACCCCCTCCGCGGCCAGCTCCGGCGTCACCTCGGTGTCGAGGACGACGAAACCACCACCGCTCAGCAGCCCACTCGCCGTACCGACCGCCTCGAGAGTCGTCTCCAGCTCGTACTCACCCTCGACCAACTCGATGCCACCGGCAACAACGACACCGTCGGGCGACACCGACCAGTCACCGCTCTTCGAGGCCTTGATGACCGACTGCACGTCTCGCCCGAGCCGCGGGCCCGCCGCCCGCGCGTTGACCGTCAGCCGACACGAGACCGGCGCGTCGACCGCGTCCGCCGACGTCAGCACCACCTCGCGGACGTTCACCTCGGCGGCGATGATCGGTACCAGCGACGCCAGCTCGGCCGCCGAAGCCGTTGCCACGGTCAACGACCGCAACGGCTGCCGGGCCCGGAGGCCGGCCGCCTTGCGGATCGAGGAAACCACCGAGCACACCTCACGCGCCCGCTCCATCCGCGCGACCAGGTCCGGGTCGTCCGGCAGATTGTCGACAATAGGCCAATCGGACAAATGCACCGACCGCTCACCGGTCAGCCCGCGCCACACCTCCTCGCTGACCAGCGGGAGCAATGGCGCGACGGTCCGGCAGAGCACCTCGAGCGTCGTGTAGAGCGTGTCGATCGCCTCTGGTGAGCCCGCCCAGAAACGGTCCCGCGAGCGTCGGATGTACCAGTTCGTCAGGATCTCGACGTACCCGGCGACCGCGTCACACGCCGAGGCGATGTCGTACCGATCGAGCTTCTCCCGGACGTCCCCGACGAAGATTCGCAGCCGCGCGAGCAGATACCGGTCCAGCTCGTCGGCTGAGTCGGTGGCCCACTGCGCATCCCGCCCGGCCGCGTTCGTGTAGAGCGCGAAGAAATACCACGCGTTCCACAGCGGGATCAGCACCTGCCGGACGCCGTCGCGGATGCCCTCCTCGGTGACGACCAGGTTGCCGCCGCGCAGGATCGGGCTCGACATCAGGAACCAGCGCATCGCGTCCGCGCCGTCGCGGTCGAACACCTCGGACACGTCCGGGTAGTTGCGCAGCGACTTGCTCATCTTCTGCCCGTCGCTGCCGAGCACGATGCCGTGGCTCAGGCAGGACGAGAACGCCGGCCGGTCGAACAAGGCCGTCGCCAGGATGTGCATCGTGTAGAACCAGCCGCGGGTCTGCCCGATGTACTCGACGATGAAGTCGCCGGGGAAATGGTGCTCGAACCACGACGTGTTCTCGAACGGGTAGTGCACCTGCGCGAAACTCATCGACCCCGAGTCGAACCAGACATCCAGTACGTCGGGCACCCGGCGCATCGTGGACTTCCCGGTCGGGTCGTCGGGATTCGGCCGGGTGAGCTGGTCGACGTACGGGCGATGCAGATCGGGGACCGCCACCCCGAAGTCGCGCTCGAGCTCCTCGATCGACCCGTACACGTCGATTCGCGGGTACGCCGGATCGTCCGAGCGCCAGACCGGGATCGGGCTGCCCCAGAACCGGTTCCGGCTGATCGACCAGTCCCGCGCGTTCGACAGCCACTTCCCGAACTGGCCGTGCTTGACGTGCTCGGGGACCCAGGTGATCTGCTCGTTCAGCTCGACCATCCGGTCCCGGATCCGGGTCACCTCGACGAACCAGCTCGACACCGCCTTGTAGATCAGCGGCTGCCGGCACCGCCAGCAGTGCGGATAGCTGTGCACGTAGCTGTCCTCGCGCACCAGAGAACCAGCGGACCGCAGGTCGCGGATGATCTGCCGGTTCGCCTCGAAGACATGCATTCCTTGGTACGGCGGTACGACGCTGGTGAACCGTGCTCCGTCGTCGACGGTCAGCAGAGTGGGGATCCCGACCGCTTCACAGGCGATCTGGTCCTCCTCGCCGTACGCGGGAGCCATGTGGACGACGCCCGTGCCCTCCTCGGTGGTGACGTGCTCGGCCGCGATCACCTGGAACGCCTCGCCGGTCCCCCACGTCGAAGCGTCGGCGAAGAACGGGAAGAGCGGGGTGTAGCGACGCCCGATCAGCTCGGAGCCTTTGAGCCGGCGAATCACCTCGGTGTACCCGTAGGCCTGCAGCCGCGCCTCGGCGAGGATGGTCGGCCCGGCAGGATCGTCGACAATCGCATAGTCGACATCCGGACCGACCGCCATCGCCAGGTTGCTCGGCAGAGTCCACGGCGTGGTCGTCCAGGCGAGCAGGCGTTCGCCGGACTCCAGCTCGACCGCAATCGTGATCGAGGGGTCCTGGCGCGGCTGGTAGACGTCGTCGTCCATCCGCAGCTCGTGATTGGACAGCGGGGTCTCGTCGTTCCAGCAGTAAGGCAGGACGCGCAGGCCCTCGTACACCAGGCCCTTGTCGTGGAGCGTCTTGAACGCCCAGATCACCGACTCCATGTAGTCACGGTTGAGCGTCTTGTAGTCGTTCTCGAAGTCGACCCAGCGCGCCTGCCGGGTGACGTAGCCACGCCACTCGTCGGTGTACTTGAGCACGGACGCGCGACAGGCCTCGTTGAACTTCTCGATCCCGAGCTCGAGGATGTCGGCCTTCGTCTTCAGCCCGAGCACCCGCTGCGCCTCCAGCTCGGCCGGCAGCCCGTGCGTGTCCCACCCGAACCGCCGCTCCACCCGATGCCCACGCATCGTCTGATACCGCGGCACGACGTCCTTCACGTACCCAGTCAGCAGATGCCCGTAATGCGGCAACCCGTTAGCAAACGGCGGCCCGTCATAGAAGACGAACTCGTTAGCCCCATCCTCCCCAGCCGCCCGCTGCTCGACAGACGCCAGAAACGTCCGGTCCTTCTCCCAATACTCGAGCACCTCCCGCTCGATAGCGGGAAAGTCCGGACTGGCGCTCAACTGCGCATCACGAGTCTTCGGGTAGCTCACTCACCGCATGTTATGCAGCAGTGCGGATTGCAGATACCCGAGCCACTACCCCACCACCCGCGCGAAGCGCGGAAGATCTCACCGCATGTTGTGGAGGAGAGCGGACTGGAGGTAGCCCAGCCAGTCGTAGAGGTCGTAGGTGAGGCGGCGGGGGTCGTCGTCGGGGAGTTTCTCCCAGGTGGCGTAGTCGTCTTCTTCCTTGATGTCCAGGCGGGTGCCGATGGCCAGGCGGAGGTCGTTGATGGCGCGGAGCCAGGAGAGCTGCTCGTCCGGTTCGAGGGCGATCTCGTCGGCGCCGGACTCCTCCAGCGCGGACAGCACTCGCTTGGCGTCGCCGATCTTGCCGTCGCGCAGGCCGCGCTCGGTGAACCGGCGGAACTCCGCGGAGGCCATGTCGTCCTCCTTGTACGCGTCCGGCAGCAGCCGCTGCAAGACCACGTCCTCAGGTGGCGAGGTCGGCCCGTCACTGTCCAGCAGCGCCGCGAGCGGGTCGCTGGACTCGGTGGCGCGCGGCGGCAGCCCGTCGTACAGGAGCTCGACCAGGTTGCGGAGCAGGTTCGCCAGGATGTCGGCCTCGTGCTCGGCGAAACTGACGACCACGGTCTTGCGGCGCTTGCGGAACCGCGTCACGACTTCTCGCAGGTGGCCCACAGGCCGTAGGAGTGCATCGCCTCGACGTCGCGTTCCATCGCCTCGCGGTTCCCGTTCGAGACCGCCGACTTCCCGTCGGTGTGGACCTGCATCATCAGCTTCTCGGCCTTCTGCTTGGAGTAGCCGAAATAGGTCTGGAAGACGAAGGTGACGTAGTCCATCAGGTTGACCGGATCGTTCCAGACGATCGTCACCCACGGTGGGCTCAGCTCGATCGCCTCGTCGACCTCGGGGCTCTCGAGTTCGCTTGGTGCGGTGCTCACCTGACCATTCTCTCCATCATCGGTTCGTCGTTCGCAATAGGCTGCCCCTGTGACGCACTCGACCGCGCTCCTCACGGACCACTACGAGCTGACCATGCTGCAGGCCAGCCTGGCCGACGGCACGGCGCACCGCCGTTCGGTCTTCGAGCTGTTCGCCCGCCGGCTGCCCGACGGTCGCCGGTACGGCGTGGTCGCCGGCGTGAACCGGCTGCTCGACGCGCTCGACCGGTTCCGCTTCGACGAGCAGGCGATCGCGTTCCTCGCCGACCGGGGTGTCGTGGACCAGGCTACCCGGGACTGGCTGGCCGACTACCGGTTCACCGGCGACGTCTCCGGTTATGCCGACGGCGAGATCTACTTCCCCGGCTCCCCGGTGCTGGTGGTGGAGTCGAGTTTCGCCGAAGCGGTGCTGCTGGAAACCGTTTTCTTGTCCATTCTGAACCACGACTCCGCGGTCGCTTCGGCCGCCTCCCGGATGACCTGGTGGGCCGGCGGCCGGCCGTGTATCGAGATGGGCTCGCGCCGGACCCACGAGGAATCCGCGGTCGCGGCCGCGCTGGCGGCGTACATCGGCGGCTTCACCGCCACCTCGAACCTGGAGGCGGCCCGCCGGTTCGGCATTCCCAGCACCGGTACGGCGGCGCACTCGTTCACCCTGTTGCACGACCGGGAGCGGGACGCGTTCACCTCCCAGGTCGATGCCCTCGGCAAGGGAACCACGCTGCTGGTGGATACCTACGACGTGGCCGAGGCGGTCCGGACCGCGATCGCCATCACCGGGCCGGAGCTGGGCGCGGTCCGGCTCGACTCCGGCGACCTGCCGTCACTGGCCGGCCAGGTCCGCGAGCAGCTGGACTCGCTCGGCGCGACCAAGACCCGGATCATCGTGACCAGCGACCTGGACGAGTTCCAGATCGCCGCGCTCGCACCGGCGCCGGTCGACGGGTACGGCGTGGGCACCTCACTGGTCACCGGGAGCGGATACCCGACCAGCGGCTTCGTCTACAAACTCGTCGCCCGCGAGGACGCGGACGGCAACCTGGTCCCGGTGGCGAAGAAGAGTCCGGACAAGATCTCCATCGGCGGCCGCAAGTGGGCGCTGCGCCGGCGCTCGGCGAAGGGGGTCGCCGAGGTCGAGCTGATCGGCGTCGGCGAGCCGCCTACCGATGACGGCGACGACCGCGAGCTGCTGAAGCCGCTGGTCGAGGGCGGCAAGATCGTCGGCCGCACCACTCCGGAGGAGTCGCAGGCGCACCACCTCAAGGTCCGCGACGAGCTCCCCCGCTACGCCAGCCAGCTGAGCCGCGGCGAGGCCGCGATCCCGACCGAGTACATCGGCGACTTCGACGCGCGGAACCCGTTCCTGTCCCGGAGTCACGCGTGAGCACGGAGCAGAAGTCCGACCGGGGCGGTGGGGCGTGGAAGGAATCAGAATGGCAGGCCGACGCGCCGGCCAGTGAAGCGGACGTGCTGATCGCGATGCGGTTCGCGGACCGGGCGGCCCGGAAGGCAGTCAGCGCCGAACTGGTCGGCACTGGTCTGCACACCGGGCAGGAGCTGGTGTTGGCCAAGCTCCTACACCTCGGCTCGCTCCCGGTCGCGAAACTCGCAAAGGTCCTGGATGTCGAGGTCCCGACCGCGACGAAGACCACCCAACGGATGGAGGCCGCCGGTCTGGTCCGCCGAGTGAAGAGCTCGACGGACGCCAGGCAGGTCAGCATCGAGCTCACCGACCGCGGTGTGGAACTCGCCCACACGGTTAAGCAGGTCTACGCCGAGGCCGGCCGCCGAGCGCTGGCCAAGCTCAGCCCCGAGGAGCGCCGAGTCCTCCGCAACCTGCTCTGGACCATCACCACGACCCTCGAGCCGATCTCACACGAGTAGCTCGTCGGCTTCTTCGTTAGCCCTCGCCGCAGGCTCCTCCGGCGCGGTGGTGCCGGACTTCCACCAGCGGTACAGGCCGATCAGCAAGTCGATCACCACGAACGCGGCCAGGCTGATGCCGAACAGCGGCAGGAACAACCCGATCCCCACGGCGAGGGCGAGCAGCGCAACCACCGCGAGCACCGGGATCTCCCGCCACGCACCACGCCGGGCCGGACGACCGAACCGCAGTACGTGACCTCGAGTCGGCCGGCGCAGCCACCACATCCGGTAGCCCCAGATCACCATCGCCACGACGGTCCCGGCGACGATCAGCAGCAGGATCTGGTTGACCAGGCCGAACAGCATGCCCATGTGCGCGTCGATCCCCCACCGGGACAGCTTCGCCCCGATCGGATAGTCGGCGAACCGGACGACGTCGACCACCTTGCCCGACATCGGGTCGACCGCGACCGAGTCGGCCTGGGTCGGCCATTGCTTCCCGATCTCCTGGACGACGAACGACGTACCGGCCTTCTTCGGGGCCGCGATCTCCAGCGGCCCGTCCAGCTGGGCCGAGCGGGCGGACTGCAGTGTCTGGTCCCACTCGTCCACGGCCGGGTCGACCTCACCGCCGGGGAAGGTATGTCCTTCGTGACCAGCGTGGTCCGCGTCGGCGAGCGCCGTACTGACCGTCGGCGTCTTCCAGTTCAGCGACGCTTTCAACTCGCCCACGTTCTCGCCCGCGAGCCGCGACCAGGTGAGGCCGGTCGCCGACAGGAACAGCATCCCGAGGATGACCCACGTCCCGAGAACTCCGTGCCACGACAAGGTACGGCGACGTGCGCTGCCGGCCCGCTCGACCCGCCAACGAGAGCCGGTACGACGCCCGGTGAACCACAACAGCAGTCCCGCAAGGGCGACCACCCACAACCACGAGGCAGCCATCTCGCTGTAGAGCCGGCCGATCTCACCCAGATGCAGGCTCGCGTGGAGATGCGACAACCAGGCCCGGAACGGCAAGGCTCCACTGGAGCCATAGGCAACGAGTTCACCGGTGACCTGCGCAGTGCCCGGATTCACGAACACAGCAAGGCGATCCGATTCACCGAGCCCCGGTACGTCGAACAGCACCCGCGTCGTGTCACCCGGCCCAGCCGCCGGACGGACCGCGAGCAGCGTGCCCTCCGGCTGGCTCTCCCGGGCCGCCGCCACCTGCTGGCCGATCGGCACCGTCGTACCCGAGCTCTCGACGAACAACGTGTCGCGGTACAGCGCATTCTCGATCTGCGGGGCGAGGGCGTAGAGGAACCCGGTCAGCGCCGTCAGGAGGAGGAACGGGCCGACCAGGATCCCCGCATAGAAGTGCAACCGCACCAGCAGCGGCCGAATCCCACCACGGCGCGGCCGCGCGTCGACCGCACTCTCAGCAGACTCATCAACTGTGGCCATGGCGGCAAACCTTTCACCGGGACGGAGCGTCAACGATCCGAAACACTCAGTCACTGTGGCGTGCGTCTATTGCCTCCGACAACCACTCCCGTTGCCGTCACGTTTCTCTTTGCTCTCGTCATTCATCTCGTGATGAGAGAAGACCACCTGGCCTGGTGGTCGGGCGCCTGCCAGTGATCCACTGGTGGGTCCGGGCGCCCGAGTGCGAGGACGGTGCGATCGACTGTGACCACTGTGTCGCCGGCAATCGCCTACCGCCGACCATCTCCTCACACTCGACTCACAGCGCCGTTCATGCGGCGACTGAAGCCGGTCTGCCGAGCTATCTCCCCGAGGGAGGCAGGCCCGTCCATGGCTCGAGGTATTCAGGCCCTCGGCAGGTAGGTGTCCAGGTAGGGGTTGCGGAATTTGCCGGTTGGGTCGTGTTTTGCGGCCAGGTCGGTGAAGGTGGGGACCATTGGGTAGGCGGTGCGGAGGTGGGTGGCGTCGGCGGTGAAGACTTTGCCCCAGTGGGGGCGGGCGCCTAGGGGGTTGAGGGCATCCTCGATGGCTGAGAGGGCTGGGAGTACGGCGGGTTCGTCCTGGATCCAGGTGAAGTGGAGGGCTACCGTGTCGCGGCCTTGGCTGGGGCTGAGCCAGAGGTCGTCGGCGGCGATCGTGCGGACCTCGGAGACCTGGATCAGCGGAGCCAAACGGTTGCCGAGGGCGCGTAACAGCTCGAACGCCTCGGCGGCCTTCTCCCGCGGGACGAAGTACTCGGACTGCAGTTCGTCGCCGTTGCTCGGGGTGAACTCGAGCCGGAAGTGCGGCAGCCGCTCGTTCCACGGACCTGGTACGCCGCCCTGCTGGGTCGCGTAGTCGGCCGGCATCCCCTTGATCGGGTGCCGCGGCCCGTCGGCGACATGTGCACCGAGCCAGTCGGCGTCGATCGGAGCACCGGCGAGCTGTTTGCGCCACACCATCACGTCCGGGTCGACCCAGTCGGTGAACGCGCTGACGCTGTACGCGCTGCCCATCACCTCGGCGAAGTCGCTCCCGAGCCGGTCCACCGGCAGACCGTCGTACACGACCTGGCTGAGCTCGTACGACGGTTGCACGTCGAGCGTGAGGCTGACAGTCACCCCGAGCGCGCCGAGGGAGATGACCGAGCCGGCGAAGTCCGGGTCGTCGCGCGTCAGCGTGACGAGGTCGCCGGCCGCGTTGACAAACGTGATCGCGTTGACCGCGTCCGCGAGCGGGCCGTTGGTGTCGCCGGAGCCGTGCGTACCGGTCGAGCAGGCGCCGGCCACGGAGATGTGCGGCAGCGAGCCGAGGTTGTGCAGCGCGAGTCCCTGCGACTGCAGTACGGCGGTGATCTCGCCGTACCGGAGACCGGCCGAGACCGTCACCCCGTTGTCGCCGACCTCGATCACCTTCGGCAGGTCGGCAACGGTGACCAGAGTGCCGGTGCTGTCGGCGATCCGGTTGAAGGAGTGCCCCGTGCCGAGAACGCGGACCTTCTCGCTGCCGGCCACGAGCTCCTGCAGCTCGGGCACCGATGCGGGCCGTTGGAGCGGCCTCCCGAAGCTGATGTTCCCGGCCCAGTTGGTCAGCTGCGTCATCGTTCGCCCCTTCAAGTCAACCGCCGTCCCGGCCCCGACTCTCGCACATCAGTCGGAGCCGGGATCGGCCGGTCTTATTCCTTGGAGAGCAGCGAAAGGTTTCGGGCGGCGGGGAGCAGTTTGCCGGTGAAATCGAACAGCGCCTGGTTCTCCCACGCGTTCCCGGAGGCCGGATCCGCGGGGTCCCACCCGGCACCGGCGACCGAGGTCCAGGCCAGCTCCCAGTAGACCGTCCCGATGCCCCGACCACCTTCAGCCGAGGCGACCGCGTCCTGCACGGCCCGATACGCCGCCGACTGGCCGGCCGGCGTCGCAGGATAGCCAGGGACCAGCTCGGTCGACAGGTTGATGATGTTCTCGAAGGCAGGCGTGTCGTCGGCCAGGGCGAACGGGTACGCCGTCTCGACGTTGAGCACATCGCCGTCGTAGCGACTCGACAGTGTCGTGATCGCCTCCTGCAGATCGGCCAGGCCGCCGTGCCAGTAACCGTAGTAGGACAGCCCGATCAGATCGAACGGCACGTTCCGCGCGACCACCTCGTCGAACCACCAGGTCAGGCTGCCGATGCCGTTGTTGATGTTGGTCAGATGCAGCAGCACCTGCGTCGACGGAGCGACCGCCTTCACCGCACGCGACCCGGCGGTCAGGAACGCGGCCAAGTTGTCCCACTGCGCACCCACGACGTCATCCGACGGGTCGACGTCCCAGGTCTGTCCCCACGGCCAAAGCATGCCGGGGTTGATCTCATTGCCGACCTGCAAGTAGTCCGCGGTCGCGCCGGCTTTCTTCAAGGCCTGCAGTACGTCGTGGGTGTGGGCGTACGGCCGGCGCGCTGACCGTCCTGGCCGCGCAGGGCCGGCGGGTTCCGGACGATGTCGCGGTCGGTGGGTTCGACGACTCCTACCTGGCGGCCAACATGACCCCGCCCCTGACCACGATGCGGCAACCCTTCGAGCGCATCAGCTCCGAAATGGTCCGCCTCCTCGGCGACGTCATCGGCGGCGAACAACCGGCCGCCGTGACCCTCCCCACCACGTTGGTCCGCCGAGAATCGACCTGACCCAGTTAGGGTGACGGCCACCCCGGCTCCCTAACGCAGCATCAGTACGGCGGCTACGACGCCGGCGATCACGATCAGGACGCGCAACAGCGTGGCCGGCAGGCGGCGGCCGATGTGGGCGCCGACGTAGCCGCCGACGACGGAACCGGCCGCGAGCAGGCCGGCGACGGTCAGGTTGAGGTCGGCAACGAAGATGAAGATCAGGCCGGCGACCAGGTTCGCGGCCAGCAGCGCAAGCGTCTTGAGCGCGTTCACGATCCGCAGGTCGAGATCCAGGCCGAGGCCGAGCACCGCCATCATCATCACGCCCGCGCCAGCACCGAAGTAGCCGCCGTACACGCCGGTCAGCGCCGCGAAGAAGGTCGTTGCCGGCGACATCGTCGTACGCTCGGCGTGCGGGACGTCGTGCCGCGACCGCAGCCACTTCGTGATCCACGGCTGGACGCCGACGATCAGGCAGGTGAAGAGGATCAGCCAGGGCGCGACCGCCGCGAACACACCCGGCGGCAGCGCCAGGAGCAGCGCGGCACCGCCGATCGCCCCGATCGCACAGGTCACGATCACTGCGATCGTGTGAGACCGACGTACCTCGCGAAGCTCGCGGCGATACCCGAACGAGCCGCTCATCGCGGCCGGCAACAGGCCGAGCGTGTTCGACGCGTTCGCGACCACCGGCGGGATCCCGAGCGCGATCAGCACCGGGAAGCTGAGCAGCGACGCCACCCCGACCGTCGACGTCAGGACACCGGCGCCGAGCCCCGCAGCGATGACAGCCACATGCTCTGCACCCGTCACGACTGCTCGCGAAGGAGCGCGACGTCCGAGACGAGCATGACGTGCTCGTGCATCGCCTGCGCGGCGGCGTCCGGATCCCCGGCCGCGATCGCGTCGGCCACCTTCTGGTGCCCGGCCAGCGACTCGCGCGGCCGGCCCGGCTGCGACAACGACTCCAACCGGGTCTCCCGGATCAGGTCATCGATCGCGGCCATCATCTGCGTGAGCAACTCCGACCGCGCGGCCGTGGTGATCGCACCGTGGAAGTGCTCGTCCGCCTCCACCCCGCGGCCACCGGCCTCGATGTCGCGCTCCATCTCCTCGAGCGCCGCCCGGATCGAGGCCAGGTCGGCGTCGGTACGACGTACCGCTGCCAACGCGGCCAGCTTCGACTCGAGCGCGTCGCGGGCCTCGATGATCTCCGGCAACCGGTCGGCATGTGCCCGGATCGCCTCGATCACCGGACCGGTCCGGGCCCGCTCGGTCAGCACCGTCCCATCGCCGTGCCGAACCACCACTACCCCGATCACCTCGAGCGCCACCAGCGCCTGACTCAGCGTCGCCCGGCTCACCCCGAGCCGCTGGGCCAGCTCCCGCTCAGGCGGCAGCCGATCACCCGGCAGCAGACCGTTCTCCTTGATCCAGGTGGAGATCTGGTCGGCGACCTGCTCGTAGAGGCGTGACCGCAGGACCGGACGGGGGAAGCGCGGGGCATCCATACGACCATCCTATTGACAACTGGCTCATTGGGCTATTGGCTAGGCCACTGAGCCAAATACTGTGAAGTAGGTATCACTCCCCGATTCACCGCCCGGAAGAAGGACCGTCATGGGACCAGAGTGGGTTGCGATCCTCGCGCTCGTCGCGTTGTTCGTCATGGGTACGGTGCTGCCGATCAACATGGGGGCGCTCGCGTACGTCGCGGCGTGGCTGGTCGGCATGTACTCGCTGCACCTGAGTGAGAAGGAGATCCTGGCCGGCGTCAGTGGTGATCTCGTCCTCACCCTGATCGGCGTCACCTATCTGTTCGCGATCGCCAAGAACAACGGCACCGTCGACCTGATAGTCGCCAGCGCGGTCCGAGCCGTCGGCGGCCGGGTCGCGCTGATCCCGTGGGTGATGTTCGCCGTCACCGCGCTGCTGACCGCGATCGGCGCCGCCAGCCCGGCGGCCTGCGCGATCATCGGCCCGATCGCGCTCGGGTTCGCCGGCCGGTACAAGATCAACCCGCTGATGATGGGCATGTTCGTCGTCCACGGCGCCCAGGGCGGCGGGTTCTCGCCGATCAGCATCTACGGCACGATCACCAACTCGGTGATGGAGCAGAACAACCTGCCGTCGTCCGAGATGACCGTGTTCCTGGCCAGCCTGGCCGTCAACCTGGTGATGGCGGCGATCCTGTTCATCCTGCTCGGCGGCCGCAAGCTGATGGCGCAGCGGGTCGACCCGAACGACCCGGACACGCTGTCGGACGACCTGCACAGGGGCGGCGCGTCAGTGACCGCACGCGGCACTGGTACGTCGACATCGACGAGCACCCAGGCGACCGGCGTACGACGGGACCAGGTGCTCACCCTGGTCGCGTTCGTCGGGGTGGCCGTGATCGCGCTGGCCTTCGACAAGAACATCGGCTTCGTCTCGATTACCGCCGCCGTCCTGCTGGCGACCCTGTCCCCGCAGCAGCACCGGGACGCGATCAAGCAGGTTGCCTGGCCGACTGTTCTGCTCGTCGCCGGCGTCAGCACGTACGCCGCGATCCTCACCGAAGCCGGGTCGCCCGAGTTCGTCGGCAACTGGGCCGCGGGGCTGGGGGCGGCCGTGATCGGCGCGCTGGTGCTCTGCTACGTCGGCGGTGTGGTGTCGGCCTTCGCGTCGTCGACCGCACTGCTGCCGGTGATCATCCCGATCGCCGTACCGCTCATCGCGAACGGCGGGATCAGCGCCGGCCTGTTCGTCGCCGCACTGGCCGTCGCCTCGACCATCGTGGACGTCAGCCCGTTCTCCACCAACGGCGCGCTGATGCTCGCGAACCGACCGGACACGATCGCGGAACCCGTTTACTACCGGCAGATCCTCACTTACAGCATGGTCGTCGTTGCCGCCGGCCCGCTTCTCGTCTGGGCCGCGCTGGTGGCCCCGGGCTGGTGACGGGGATGCGCGGACCGCTGAGCGACGTACTGGTCGTGGATCTGTCCCGGGCGCTGGCCGGGCCGCAGGCGACGATGATGCTCGGCGACCTCGGCGCGCGGGTGATCAAGGTCGAAGCACCCGGCCGCGGCGACGACACCCGTGGCTGGGGACCGCCGTTCGTCGAGGGCGAGTCGACGTACTTCCTGTCGGCCAACCGGAACAAGGAGTCGATCGCGCTCGACCTCAAGGACGCCTCGGATCACGACGTACTCCTTCGGCTGATCGATCGGGCCGACGTACTCGTCGAGAACTTCCGCACCGGCGTCCTGGAGCGGCTCGGCCTCGGCATCGATGAGCTGCGGTTGCGCAACCCGCGGCTGATCGTGCTGTCGATCACCGGGTTCGGCCACGACGGGCCGGAGGGTGGGCGCGCCGGATACGACCAGATCGCGCAGGGCGAGGCCGGGCTGATGTCGCTCACCGGCTCCGGACCGGACGATCCGCAGCGGGTCGGCGTCCCGATCGGCGATCTGTTGGCCGGGATGTACGGCGCGTACGGCGTACTGGCCGCACTTCACGAGCGGTCGTCGACAGGTCACGGCGGTGTCGTGCGTACGTCGTTGCTGGCGGCAATCGTCGGCGTGCATGCGTTCCAGGGCACGCGGTACACGGTCGCGGGTGAGGTCGGCGTGGCTCAGGGCAACCACCATCCGTCGATCGCGCCGTACGGGCTGTTCCATTGCGCGGACGGTGCGGTGCAGATCGCGGTCGGGAGTGAGGGCCTGTGGCAACGGTTCTGCTCGGCGTTCGGGATTGCCGAGGAGGGCTTGGCGACCAACGCGGATCGGGTGGCGCATCGGGATCGGCTGATCGCGGTGGTGGAGAGTGCGTTCGCGGAGCTGACCGGTGCGGAGTTGCTGGCGAAGCTCGCGGCGGCCGGCGTACCGGCGGGACGGGTACGCACCCTCGACGAGGTCTATGAATGGGATCAGACCGCCAGCCAAGGACTTCTGGTCGACGTCGAGCACTCGACCCTCGGGTCGCTCCGGCTGCCCGGTCCGCCGCTGCGCTTCTTCACGAGCGACGAGGAGACGACGCCGCGCGACCATCGCCCGCCGCCGACGCTCGACGAACACGGCGCCGCTATCCGCAGCTGGTTGGAAACATGAGCACTGCCCAGGCACTGATCGACACGGTCCTCGATCCCGGTTCCTTCGTCTCCTGGGACCAACCGGCTGATCTGGATCCCAGCTATCGAGAGCAGTTACTGAAGGCCGCCGAGCGATCCGGCGCCGACGAGGCCGTGCTCACCGGGCGCGGGCTGGTGCAAGGTCGGCCGGTCGCGGTGCTCGTGAGTGAGTTCGCCTTCCTGGCCGGTTCGATCGGCCGGGTCGCCGCTGAGCGGATCACGGCCGCCGTTCGACGGGCAACCGCCGAACGACTGCCGATCGTCGCCTCCACGGCGTCGGGCGGGACCCGGATGCAGGAAGGTGCTCCGGCGTTCCTCGAGATGATCACCATCTCCAAGGCCTTGATGGACCACAAGGCGGCCGGGCTCCCCTATCTCGTCCACCTCCGGCACCCGACGACCGGCGGGGTGTTCGCGTCCTGGGGCTCGCTCGGTCACGTCACCGTCGCCGAACCGGGCGCCCTGATCGGTTTCCTCGGGCCCAAGGTCTACGAGGCGTTGCAGGGTGAGCCGTTCCCGGCGGGTGTCCAGACGGCTGAGAACCTCGCGGCGCATGGCGTCATCGACGGTGTCGTCGAGACGGCTGATCTCCCGTTCCTCCTCGACCGCGCGCTCGGCGTACTGGTCGATCCACCGGTTGCTCCGGCGCTTCCCCGCCGTACCGGCTCGATCGGTCGGGTCGACGCTTGGGACTCGGTACTGCGAACCCGTCAGGCCGACCGGGCCGGCGTACGGGAGTTGCTGCGGTACGGCTGCTGCGGCACTGTCCGGCTGACCGAGCCGGATGCGAGTGTCCTCGTCGCACTGACCCGGTTGGACGGGCAGCCGTGTGTGCTGGTCGGTCAGGATCGCTCCCAGGTGAAGCCGATGGGACCGGCGGCGTTGCGGCAGGCGCGCCGCGGGATGAACCTGGCCGCCGCCCTCGGTCTGCCGCTCGTGACGGTCATCGACACACCCGGTGCCGAGCTCTCAGCCGATGCCGAGGAAGGCGGCCTGGCGGGTGAGATCGCGCAGTGCATCGCCACGATGGCTACTCTCCCGGTCCCGACGTTGTCGGTCCTGCTCGGCCAAGGCACCGGCGGCGGCGCGCTCGCGTTGCTCCCGGCAACCACCGTCCTCGCCGTCGAACACGCCTGGCTCGCTCCGCTGCCTCCGGAAGGAGCCAGCGCGATCATGCACCGCGACACCGCGCACGCCCCACAGTTGGCCGCCGCCCAACGCATCACCGCCGCGGATCTCCAAGCCGCGGGGACGGTCCACCAGGTGATCCCCGAACCTGATTCCGACACCGCCGAGTCTCTCTGCCAGGCAGTCGCCGCCGAATGCGCGGCCCGCCTCAGTCGGTGAGATGGGCGCTCGCGCTCGCCGACGAGTTCCTGCCCGCACATTCGCCTGATCTCCGGGAGAGACTCGCAGCAGCGAAAGGCTGACGCCGAGCTCAGCGACCTGCGAAGCGGATGACTTCCTCGACAACCTGCTCGAGTGGTGCCGCGCCGTCGAGTTCGAGGTCGGCAGTGGCTCGGAGGAGCGGTTCGACTGTTTCCTTGAATTCCAGGCTGCGGGCGAGCTCCTCGGGGTGTTTGCCGTAGGCATTGGTCGTGCGGTGGGCGAGCCGTTCGGCCATCACGTCAGCCGTCACGCTCAGCAGTACGACGCCGTCGAAGGTGTCCCGGAAGATGCCCATGTTCGACGCGCACCCGCTGACGAACAGCGGGCCATCGCCGTCCTCGGCCAGCAACTCGCGGACCCGGTCCTCCCGCCAGACCCAGTCCTTCCCCGGCTCGAGCGGCGACGGCCCTCCATCCGCACTGTCCACCCACTCGGACCAGTCCGGCGAATCAAGATCCACCGCCCGATACCCGAGCTCCCCCAGCCGCACTACCACCGTCGACTTGCCGACGCCCGACACACCCGTCACCAGGATCCGCCTCATCGCGCCAGGCTACGTCCCAGCCGTGCCAGCGGGGACAGGCTCAAAGTGAGTGGAGACAGGAAGATGCCGGCGGTCGCGATGATGAGGGCGGTGCGCGTTCCGAGCAGGCCGGCTGCTGTGCCGCCTAGTAGGGCGCCGACTGGGGTCAGCCCCATGCCGAGGAAGTTGATGGTGGCTACTACGCGGCCCTGGAGGGGTTCTGGCGTGATGGCTTGGCGGATGGCCACGACGGCGACATCGACGGTCTGACTGAAGACGCCGTACAGGAAGTTGATCGCGATGAGGGCCGCGATCGTGCCGGCGTCGGAGCCGTGGAGCGCCGACGTGCAGAGCATCACGACGTCGGAGATCAGGGCGGCGAACACCACGACGCGGCCGTACCCGAACCAGCGGGGCATCCAGCCGGACAGCAGCGAGCCCACCAACGCACCCGGGCCGAACGCGGCCAGGACGACACCCATGACCGCACCCGGCAACTCCAGCGAGCGGGAGAGAAACAGGAGGTAGACGGTCATCAAGGCGGTGAAGGAGAACTGGTAGACACACGTCGCGATCGCGATCGCCCGGAGTGAACCATCGCCGATCACCACCTTCAGGCCTTCCCTGATCTGCCGCAGTACGCCGCCGGACGAACCGGCCGGAGTCGTGTCGAGACCACGGATCCGCCAGATCGACAGGAACGAGACGACGAAGAAGAAGGCACTCGCGAGTACGGCGAAAGGTGCTGTCAGCAACGACACCAGTCCGCCGCCGAGGGCCGGTGCGGAGATCTGTGCGGCCGACTTGCTGCTCTCCAGAATACTGTTGCCCTGCGCAAGCTGATCACGCCGGACCAGGCGCGGGAACGACGCCTGGCACGCGACGTCGAAGCACACACTGAACACGCCGCCGACAAAGGCGACGACGTACAGGAACGGGAGCCCGAGCGTCCACGCGATCGGGACGAGCCCGAGCAGGACGGCTCGGCCGAAGTCGGCGTACACCATCATGCTGCGGGCTCGCCAACGATCGACCAGTACGCCGACGAACAATGAGAACAACAAGATCGGCACCTGCTGCGCAGCCCGGAGCCCGCCGAGCTGTGCAGCGCTGGCACCGAGTGAGAGGACCGCGACGAGCGGCAGGGTCACCTGGCTGGCTTGGGCGGCCAACAACGAGGCGCTCTGGCCGATCCAGAGCTTGAGGAATTCACGATCCGCCCACAGGCTGGGCGCGCGCGACGACAGCGACACGAGGAGTCCTTCGAGTGAGCCCGAAACGGGCAGGGGAAACCGTGCCGCCTACCGGAAGCAGCACGCGATGACAGTCAGGTCAGCGCGTGCCCGAGTGACCGACCATGCCCAACTCCTCGAAGTTCTCGACTCCCCAGCACCCTAGTCATCGCTACCCGACACCAGCAAAGGCATTTCAGCAGCGGGTGCCGAGGGCCGGGACCACGCGATCGGACAAGTAGCTGTCGATCTTGGTGCGAGCGCAATCGTTGGCCATGTAGAGGGTGTGGCCCGGTCCGTCGTGATAGATCGAGCCGCTGCCCGGGACCTGGGCGATCACTTGCGTGGAGATAGTTAGACGGCTAAGTTTTGTGATTAGCCGACTAACTACATGAAGGGTATGTCATGGATCTGGGGTTGCGGGATGCGGCGGTGCTGGTGACCGGTGGGTCGTCGGGGATCGGGCGGGAAGCGGCGATCGGCTACGGGCGGGAGGGGGCGCGGGTCGCGATCACGTACAACTCGCGCAAGGACGTGGCCGAGGGGGTGGCCGAGGAGATCGAGGCGGCCGGCGGTACGGCGTACGTCGTACCGATGGACCTGAACGAGCCGGAGACGATCGCGGCTGCCGTGGACGCCGCCGTCGGCCGGTGGGGTGGGCTGGATGTGGTGGTGGGGAACGCGGTCAACTGGGGCAGCGCCGGGTTCCACGAGCGGCCGGTGAAGATCGAGGACGGGAAGCCGGACTGGTGGGTCCCGGTGATGCGGGGCAACCTCGAGGGCAACTACTACCTGGTGCAGCAGGTGGCGCCGGCATTGCGTCGGTCGGAGCACGGCAGGTTGGTGCTGATCTCGACCGACCTGGCCGAGCGCGGGATGGCCGGGTCCTGGCCGTACTCCGCCGCGAAGGCCGGCCTGCACGGCCTGGTCGCGAGTGTCCAGCATGATCTGGGGAACGACGGCGTACTGGTCAACATCGTGATGCCTGGGATCACGCTCGAGAACGGCGAGCACCGGGTGATCCCGACGCCCGCCCTCGATCAGATCACGGCGACGTTCAGTGCCCGCAAACTGCCGGACACGACCGACGTCGCCGCCGCGATCCTGTTCCTGACCTCACCGCGGACGACCGCGATCCACGGTGAGATCCTCCGTGTCACCGGCGGCCACCTGATCCCCGGCTAACGGATCCTGACCGTCGCGGTCGCGCTCTTGCGGACGTTGCGGCCGTCGGACACCACGACGTGGTAGCCGACGGCCTGCCCGCTCCTCAGGCCGGTGTCGCCGAACGTCGTCACGGTCGGCTTCTTCCAGGAATAGGAGTAGCGGGTCCAGGAGCCGACCTTCGTCTTGCCTCGGTACAGCGTGTAGGTCAACCGGATGTTGTCCGCGTCGACCACCGTGGGGAAGGTGACCGTCGCCCGGTGGACCCGCGTGCTGGACACCTTCGGTGCCGCCGGCGCGGCTGGCTGCGCACCACCGGCCGCGTTGGTGAACCGGGTCAAGCCCTGCTGGGGTACGCCGTTCACGCGAGTGAAGTCACCACCGGCCCAGAGATCGTTGCCGCCGGACGCGAATGCCAGCGGCCCGACCAGGGTCTCGCCACCTGCGTCGGTGTTCGGGTACCAAGGACCCAGCTTGCCATTGAGGGCGCTGTACACCAGCAGGTGGTGCATGCCGGTCTTCTCGGGGAATCCGCCGTCCTTGCTGCAGTCGTGCGCGTGCGAACCCTTGTAGACCCAGTTGCCCATCGCCTTGACCGCCTCGGTCGCGCCCAGGCACTTGCTCTGCCACAGCAGTTTGCCGGTGGTCGCATCGGCGGCGAGCACGCCGTCGTAGCAGCCGAGACCGGCGCCGGCGTTGCCGACGAACACCTTGTTGCCGAGCGTGTCGATGTCCTTGACCCGGCTGTCGCACTCGAGCGTCTTCTCCGGGATGGCAGCCGCAGCCGGCATCGAGTAGGCAGCTCCGGTCGTGGTGTTCACCATCCCCAGCGCGTGGTGCGGCTCGCCCTGCAGGGTCTCGAAGCCGCCGCCGACGAAGACCCGCTTGCCGTCGTCCGACAGGTCGATCGCGTGGACGTCGTCGTCGGCATCCGGGTCCCAGGGCAGCAGGACGCCGGTGTTCAGCGTGACCGCGGCCAGGCGGTTGCGGACCACCCGGTCCACCAGGCCGAACGAGCCACCGACGTACACGCTGTTGCCGGAGATCGCCAGCGCCGCGACCCGGTAGTTGACCGCCGGATCCCAGCCGGCGACAAGGTTGCCGGTGGCAACACTGAACAGGGCGATCCGCTTGCGGGACAGGCCGTTGACTGTGGTGAAGTCCCCGCCGATCACGACCCACTTGCCGTCCGGGCTGGTGGCGATGCTCCAGACGGCGCCGTTGAGCTTCGGCGCGAACCGCGTCGGGGCGCCGGTGGTGCGGTTGAACGCCGCGAGGTAGGTCCGGGCCGCGTCACCCTGACCAGCGCGGTTGCCGGGCGGCCGGATCCGGGTGAACAGACCGCCGGCGAACACGGTGTTGCCGGCGACCGCGAGCGCGTTCACGCTGTCGTTGGTCTGCCACGACACCTGCTTGACCGCGGACACGGCCGAGGCGAATCCCGGTGTCGCCGCCTCCACCGGCCGGCCGGACGGGACCAGAGCCGCTGCGACCACGGCCGCCGCCGTGACCACTGCCAGAACTGCCTTCTTCATCAACAATCCCCCTGAGCCCCGTGACCTTGTGCGATCACACGATAACTGTCAGCGCAGGCGGAGTCGAAAGCGGACCGGCGGCGTGCGCTCGGCGTGCGCTCGGCGTGGCGGAAGGGCCACGCTTGTACCGTGGGGCACAGGGACACCTGGAGAAGGAGCGTCGCAATGGTCCGGGCACTGATTGTGGTGGACGTGCAGAACGACTTCTGCGAGGGCGGAAGCCTGCCCGTCAGCGGCGGAGCCGACGTGGCGTTCCGGATCGGTGAACTCCTGCACAAGTGGTCCGAGGCCGATCCGGGCGACAAACAGTACGAGTACGTCGTGGCCACCCGGGACCACCACATCGACCCGGGCGACCACTTCTCCATCGACCCCGACTACGTCCACTCCTGGCCCCGGCACTGTGTCGCCGGCACCGACGGCGTCAGCTTCCACCCGAACATGGACCCCCAGCCGTTCGACGCGATCTTCGACAAGGGCGAGTACGCGGCCGCCTACTCGGGGTTCGAGGGCAAGTCCCACGGGGACGGCCGCGCGCTCGCCGACTGGTTGCGGGAGAAGGGCGTCACCGACGTCGATGTGTGCGGTCTCGCCACCGACTACTGCGTCCGCGCGACCGCCCTCGACGCCCGGCAGGCCGGCTTCGGTACGACGGTCCTGACCCGGCTAACCGCGGGTGTCGCCCCCGGCACCACCGAGCAGGCCCTGTCCGAACTCCGCACCGCGGGCGTCAACCTCACCTGACCGGCGCCCCCGGTCCGAGTGGGATCCCAGCGCCCACCAAGCGAGGAACAGCAAGGCGTCCCTTGGTCAGCACCCAGCCTGATCACGAGTGCCAGCAGCACCGACGCGACGATGTTGACTGAAGCGAGCGTGTCTAGTGAAGGGAGTCTGCCTACGGCAAGCGCCTATCGGCGACACACCAGCCACACTCGATTCTCGCCGGCCGTGACACCCCACCACGCGGTGCGGCCCACATATGGTCCTGACACCGCGAAACACGGACTGCTCCCGACCCGCCGGAACACCGGCGAGTGAAGCCACCGTGTCGACGGACGAGGCCCGCGAGTGAAGCCAGTGTGTCGAGTGAACGGAGTGCGTCGTCGGCAAGCGTTCGCCGACGACACGCTCCTTTCACTCGTTGCCCGGGCTCCTCCCGAGACCTCAGGGGTTGATCACGATGGGGGCGCCGCTGGAGACGAGCGACCAGTCGCCGGTGTGGAAGGCGGTCGGGTTGACCGTGCCGGTGGCGATCACGTAGTCGATCATCAGCTGCCGGATCTCGACCTGGCGGTTGTAGACGACCGGGGCGGTCTTGATGTGCGGGAAGTTGCCGCCGCCGGACTGGCGATAGTTGTTCACGGCCACCACGAACTGCTGATCCGCCGCCACCGCGACGCCGTCGTACGCGAGGCCGGTGATCCGCGAGCCGACCGGTTTGGCGATGTCGATCGTGTACGTCAGCGGCTTGGTCAGCCCGCCGAGGATGTCGTAGTTGTAGTCCGGCATCCCGTTCGGCGCGGTCGGGGTCGGAGCGTTGGTGACCTGGCCGGACGTGAACGGGCCGGTGCCGCTGATCTGCTTGAAGTACTGCGCGGAGAACTCCAGGTACTCGCGGAGCTGCGCACCCGTCATCGTCACCCCGAGCAGCGTGTTGTCGAACACGTAGAGCCCGGCGACGTCGCGGATCGAGACGTCACCCGCCGGGATCGCGGCTGCCCGCTTGAACGGTGCCGCGATCGCCAGCACGGGCAGCGAGGCCTGCGGCGTACCGGCCAGAGCCTTCGCGACCGCGTCGGCCTGGATGAAGTTGACGAAGTCCAGCGCGTCGGTGTCCTCCCACGGAGCTGTCGCGGCCGACATCGCCTCGGTGCAGGTGCCGATCTTGGAGTTGACGTACTCGATCACCGTGTCGTGGTCCTGCTGCAGTACGGCGACCACCTTGGGGTCGGCCTCGACGGTGTTCGCGTTCAGCACCTGGGCGTGCCGGCCGACCACCTTCCACCGGCCGCGCTCCTTGCGCAGGTCGAGGTCGATCAGCGAGAGCCGCATCCCCCACTTGAGCGGCTCGGTCAGGACGGCCTGCTCGCCGGTCTCCTTGTTCGTCACCAGCCGCTCGGGGATCTCCTGGTGGGCGTGACCGACGAGGACCGCGTCGATCCCGGGGACGGTCTCGACCATCAGGGCCGACGCGTTCTCGGGGACCGGCAGGGCGTCGCCGTACGACGAGGACAGGTCCATCCCGGAGTGCACGGAGACGATCACCACGTCGGCACCGGCCTGGCGGACCCGCGGTACCCAGATCTTCGCCAGCTCGACGACACCGCCGAACTTGATCTTGTTCTCGACCACCGCCTTGTCCCAGATCGCGATGCCGGGGTTGGTCAGGCCGAGGATGCCGACCGTGATCGGCTTCTCGCCCGGTACGTGCACGCGCTTCAGCACGTACGGCGGGAAGACCGGCAGACCCGTCGTCCAGTCCTGGGCGTTCGCACCGAGCAGCGGGAAGTCGAGCTGCCGCTGGAACTTCCGCAGGATGTCGAGGCCGTAGTTGAACTCGTGGTTGCCCAGGGCCGCGGCGTCGTACCCGATCTCGTTCATCGCGGCGGCCAGCGGGTGCAGGTGGCCGCCGGTGATGGGCTCGATCCGGGCGAAGTAGTACGACAGCGGCGTACCCTGGATGGTGTCGCCGGCGTCCAGCAGCAGCGGGCGTGGCGCGCGGGGGTCGGCCGCGATCCGGTCCCGTACCGCGGTGACCAGGGTGGAGACCTTCGCCAGGCCGATGTCGTTGTGCGCGGCGTCGTCGTACTCGGCGTTCTTGAAGTAGTCCCAGTTGAAGACGTTGCCGTGCAGGTCGGTGGTCCCCATCACGGTCAGCCGGACCGTGCGCTCATCGCTCAATTCGTCCGCCTCACCGGGTCGACTGGGGCCGGGATCGCCGGCCTGGACCGCAAACGATACGGGCGACACACCCCGACCCGATGCCCCGGTTGAACCGCGCGGCACGAGAAGATGCCCGTCATGACCAAGCCGCCCGGCAAGCTTCTGCCGTTGGTCGCCGCCCTCCTGTGCGGTGCCGTTCTCGCCCAGGCCGCCGAACCGGCCGACCATTCGGTCACCAGCGCGGCCCCTGCCGTCAAGACGTCGGCCCATGCGCCGTTGGCCATCCAGGTCGCCCGTCAACCGGCCCCGGCCAGGCCTCGAATGCCGCAACAACCACAGAAACAGCACCGTACGTCGACCACGGCCACGCCGGACGACTGGAACCTGGCCGCGCACGGTAAGGTCCTCTACCTGACGTTCGACGACGGTCCCCAGATCGAGTGGACGCCGAAGGTCCTGCAACTGCTGGCCAAGCACAAGGCGAAGGCGACGTTCTTCGTGCTCGGCCGGGAGGCGGCAGCGCATCCCGACCTGGTCGCGCTCACCCGGGCCGCCGGTCACCGGATCGGCAACCACACCTGGGACCACCCGATGCTGACCAAGCTGCCACCTGCCAAGATGCGGCAGGAGATCCTCACCGGAGTGAAGTCGAAGTGCTTCCGGCCGCCGTTCCGGGACACGAACGCGCACGTCGAGGCGGTCGCGGCGTCAAACCACCAGCGCCAGGTCCTGTGGGACGTCGACACCCTGGACTGGTCCAAACCAGGTACGGCGAAAATCGAGCGAGCCATCCTCCAGGGCGCCCGCCCCGGCGCGATCATCCTGCTGCACGACGGCGGCGGCAACCGCTCCGAAACCGTCGCTGCCCTCGACACCGCCCTCACCAAACTAACCCGCCAGGGCTACACCTACGCAGCCCTGCCCTGCTAGCAGGCGGGCTACTTCACGCCGGCTCGGCCGCCTGAGAAGTGTTTCAGGGCTTGGTCTATGACGTGGACGGGTTGGTCGAGGGCCTTGACGAGGAAGAGGCCGGTTGGGCGGAGTAGGGGGTTTGGTTTGACGACGGTGCGGACGGCGGGCTGGTCTAGGCCTCGTACGCCGGCGGTTGTCGCGCCGACGCCTGGGGCCAGTTGGAGCTCCAGGGCGTATTGGCCGAAGAGCTTCTCCTGACGAAAGCCCCGGACCGTCGGCCACGGCAGCACGACCGGGTACGTCGCGCCCTCGCAGGCCAGCTCGAGTGCTTTCGGGGACATCCGCATGGCGACCGGTTGCAGTTCGCTGGCGTCGTACCAGCGTTGCCGTTCGGCCTGGAGCCGGAGGGCGAGCACCGTGCTGACGACCAGCGGGACCATCGCGGCGATCAGCAGCAACGCGAACGGCCACAGGCCCGCACCACGGAACGCGATCAGCGCGTAGAGCGCGGCAACGATGCCGATCGCACCGATGACCAGCGTCACCCACGCTCCGCGCCGCTGGACCTTCCGGACGACCTCCCGCCGGCGCAGGACCGCTTCGCGATCGACGCCCACGACGAATACCCCGTCCTCACTCACCGCCCAAGAATCGCACACGCCCCACAACGTCCGAAGAAATGAGGTCTATAGGCCACACTTCTTCGGACGTAGCGGAGTGTCAGGAGTTGCGGCGGCCGGCCCAGGTCCAGGCGTACACGCCGTCGTCGACGGCCATGCCGCCCTCGCCGAGTTCCAGTGGGCGGAACGTGTCGACCATCACCGCGAGCTCCTCGAAACGCTCGGCGCCGAGCGAGGCCTCGATCGCGGACGGTTGCGGACCGTGCGCGTAGCCGCCGGGGTGCAGTGAGATCGAGCCGAGCCCGATCCCGGAGCCCTTGCGCGCCTCGTAGTCGCCGCCGCAGTAGAACATCACCTCGTCGGAGTCGACGTTCGAGTGGTAGTACGGCACCGGGACCGACAACGGGTGGTAGTCGACCTTCCGCGGCACGAAGTTACACACGACGAAGTTGTTGCCCTCGAACACCTGGTGCACGGGTGGCGGCTGGTGGATCCGGCCGGTGATCGGCTCGTAGTCGCTCACGTTGAACGTGTACGGGTACAGGCACCCGTCCCACCCGACCACGTCGAACGGATGCGTCGCGTACACCATCCGCGACCCGACGATCCCGCCCGGCCCGTTGCCGCGGTGCTTCACCAGCACCTCGACGTCATTGCCCTCCACAACCAACGGCTCGGTCGCCGCGTGCAGGTCCCGCTCGCAGTACGGCGAGTGCTCCAAGAACTGCCCGTACCGGGACAGGTACCGCTTCGGCGGGGCGATGTGCGAGTTCGCCTCGATGCAGTACGCGTGCACGCCGTTCTCCCCCGGCAGCCAGCGATGCGTGGTCGCCCGCGGGATGATCACGTAGTCGCCCTCGACCGCGTGCAACGTGCCGAACACGGTCTCGACGGTGGCCGTGCCCTTCTCGACGTACACACACTCGTCACCGATGGCGTTGCGATAGTACGGCGACGGTTGCTCGGCGACGACGTACGAGATCCGGACGTCGCCGTTGCCCAGCACCAGCCGCCGGTCCTCGACCGGGTTGCTCTTCGACGTATCGGCGAAGAGGTCGTGCAGCTTCAGGTGCCGCGGAGTGAGCGGATGGTTCGCGACGGTGGCGAGGTCGGGCAGCTCCCAGATCTGCGAATCGACGATCGCGGACGGTACGCCGGCGTGGTACAGCAGCGACGAGTCCGATGAGAACCCCTCCTCCCCCATCAGCTCCTCGTAGTACAGCCCGCCGTCCGGTTTCCGGAACTGGGTGTGCCGCTTCGGCGGAATCTCGCCGACCTGCCGGTAGAACGCCATCTCTCATGCTCCTGGTGTACGATAGTCGAACGCATGCGTCCGCTTACCGAAAGCATCCGTTAGGCTCGGACCCATGTCAACCGTCCCTGCCCTGTTCCGGCACCTGGTCGACGACGCCGCGATGTTCCCGCCTGGGGACCTGCCCCTGGCCGAGGCGGTCGCCGCGCACCGGGCGCATCGCGAGTCCGCGTACGCCGACCTGGTCGGCCCGTTCGTCTGCACCGACGAGGACCTGATGAAGGTCGCCGCCGAGGCGGCCCGCACCGGCCCCGGCCCACTCGAGGTCGCGGTCGTCATCACCGGCGGCGCCGGCGGGATCGAGCCCGCGGTCCGGTACGGCGACCGGTCCGCCGACGTCGAGGTGAAAGCGGTCGAAGTGCGGCTGCGGAACGAGGACGACCTGTCCCGGAACGCACTCCGGGTGGTTCGCGCCTGTGACGACTGCCTGGACGAGGAGAACGCGTTCGTCGAGGTCGGTCTGGAGGGCGCGTGGGAGCGCGCACTCGACGTCGTCGCCGATGCCGGGTACGCCGCCAAACTGCGGACCGGCGGGCTCGATGCGTCGTTGTTCCCGTCGGAGGACCAGGTCGCGGCGTTCATCACCGCGTGCCTGGACCGTGAGGTCGCCTTCAAGTGCACGGCCGGTCTGCACAACGCCGTCCGGCACACGGCGGCGGACACCGGGTTCGAGCACCACGGGTTCCTCAACGTGCTGCTCGCCACCCGCGCGTCCCTCGACGGCGCTTCGCTGGACGAGGTGGCCGCCGTACTGGCCTCCCGCAACGGCGACGACCTCGCGACCCGCGCGGGCGAGCTTTCCGAGGATCAGGCTGCCGGGACCCGCCGGTGGTTCACCTCGTTCGGTTCGTGCAGCATCGACGAACCCCGCCATGACCTGAACGCACTCAAGCTGATGGAGACTCTGTGACCTGGATCGACGTGCCCGCGGACTCGCCGTTCGGACCGGACAATCTGCCGCTCGGCGTGTTCCGGCTCGGCGACGAGGAGCCGCGGGTGGGTGCCGCGATCGGCGACCACGTCATCGATCTCGCCCCGGTCGCGTCCGCGCAGATGATGGACGGATCCCAGTCGTTCGCCCAGCCGTCGCTGAACGACTTCCTCGCTCGCGGCCGGCGGACCTGGCGCGCGACCCGGGAGTGGCTGCTCGACCTGGTCCGCAATCCGAACGACCGGGACGCGGTCGAACCGCACCTGATCCCGCGGACCGCGGTCACCATGCAACTCCCGTTCGAGGTCGGCGACTACGTCGACTTCTACGCCTCCGAACACCACGCGACCAACCTCGGCCGCCTGTTCCGTCCCGACTCCGAACCCCTGCTGCCGAACTGGAAACACCTCCCGGTCGGCTACCACGGCCGAGCCGGCACGATCGTTGCCAGCGGCACCGACATCGTCCGCCCGTCGGGTCAGCGGAAGGCTCCCGACGCGACCGCACCGACGTACGGCCCGTCCCAGCGCCTCGACATCGAGGTCGAGCTCGGCTACGTCGTCGGTACGCCGTCCACGCTCGGCACCCCGATCCCGGTCGACGCCTTCGAGGAGCACGTGTACGGCGTGGTGCTGGTGAACGACTGGTCCGCCCGGGACCTGCAGGCCTGGGAGTACGTCCCGCTCGGCCCGTTCCTCGGCAAATCGTTCGCCACCTCGATCTCCCCCTGGTTGGTGTCCCTGGATGCCCTGTCGGCGGCCGCCGTACCCCTGCCGGTTCAGGACCCGCCGGTTCTCCCGTATCTGGCGGGCCAGAACCTGCAGAACTACGACATCACCTTCGAGGTCCGGCTGAACGGCCAACTGGTGAGCAGCCCGGAGTACAAGGACACCTACTGGTCACCCGCCCAGATGCTCGCGCACATGACCGTCAATGGCGCCTCGGTCCGCACCGGAGACCTCTACGCCTCTGGCACCATCAGCGGCCCCGGCAAGGACCAGCGCGGCTCCTTCATCGAGCTCACCTGGGGCGGCCGCGAACCGCTCGTCTTGGACGGCAAGGAGCACACCTTCCTCGAGGACGGCGACGAGGTCACCATCACCGCCCGGGCCGGTCGACTGGGCCTCGGCGAGGTCACCGGCAAGATCCTCCCCGCCATCGCCTGAACCCCCGCCCACCAGCCCCGCACCGGGCGACTTCCGCCTGCCCGCCCAGTTGACGGGACACCCGTCGCCTCCGCGACCCCAGCCCCATTTCAGGGGTCAACCCCGGACCTTGCGGGTTGCGTAGCCGAATTTTGGTTCCGCAACCCACAAACTGCGGGGTTGACCCCTGAAATGGGCGGAGGGGATAGGAGGTGAGGAGGACCCGCACGCCGCCCCTTCCATCGAGCCCGGGCGAGGCTCACACCAGAGCCGGAGCTCAATCTTGTTCATAAGTGTTCGTTTCTCTTGACTCATTAGCGGTTACGTGCGAACTTTCTGCGCATGAAACGTTCAGTGGGGTGTGGTGTGCTGGCCGGGGCGTTGGTCGTCGGAGTGCTGAGCGTGCCGGTGGGCGCGCACGCCGCCGCCGACCTGACGCTCCGATCGAACGAGTTGACGGTCACCGTCGGCGGGGACTTTCCGCGGGTGATCAAGTACGTCGACAACGCGTCCGGACACGCCCTCGGCGGGCAGCCGGAGGCGATCTCGACCGTCACGATCGACGGTGTCGCGCGGACGGCCCGCCTGGCCGCACCGCCCACGGTGAGTGGCAGCACGGCGTCGTACAAGCTGGCCTTCGACGCGCTGCCCGGCGTGGAGCTGGATGCGAGTATCGGGCTCGCCGGGTGGGTGACGACGTTCAAGGTCGACGCGGTCCGCGACACCGAGACCACGCGGGTGCACACGATCGACATCCCCGACCACGATCTGGTATCGGTCGCCAGCACCGACGCCGGGGCGACGACCGCGTTCACCACGCTGGACCCGGACTCGACGAGGACCGCCGACAAGATCACGCTGATCACTGATGCGACCGCGGCGGAGCCGTCCCCGACCGGTGCGGCGTACGCGTTCGTGAACACCAGCGGGCTCGCCGCCGGGATCGAGTCGAACTCGGTGTACGACAAGCCGTCCGGCCAGTCCGTCGACGACGGCGCCCGGTTCTGGCACCGCGCCCGCAAGGCCGCCGACGGCAGCACCCGCGTCGGTGTCTGGAGTGGCCAATGGACCTACCGGGCCGACACGTCGCCGTACACGGAACCACTCCCGTGGGCGAAGGTCGTGGTCACCCCGGACGCGAACAGCGACAAGACCCTCGACTGGCAGGACGGCGCGATCGCGTTCCGCTCGATCATGACCGAGCCGAAGGGTGGCGACCAGGTCAAGGACCGCGTCGTCACGCACATCCCGTTCAACTTCGCCAGCCAGGCGACCCACCCGTTCCTGCGCACCCTCGACGACGTGAAGCGGATCTCGCTCGCCACCGACGGCCTCGGCCAGATGGCGATCCTCAAGGGGTACGGCAGCGAGGGCCACGACTCGGCCCACCCGGACTACGGCGGCAACTACAACACCCGCGCCGGCGGCCTCGCGGACCTCAACACCCTGCTGCAGAAGGGCAAGAGCTGGAACGCCGCATTCGGTGTGCACGTGAACGCGACCGAGTCCTACCCGGAGGCGAACGCCTTCAACGAGAACCTGGTCGACAAGAACGCCAAGGGCTGGAACTGGCTGAACCAGAGCTACTACATCAAGCAGCGCCCTGACCTTGCCTCCGGCAACATCGTTAAGCGGTTCCAGCAGCTCCGCGACGAGACCGACCAGAACCTGCAGGAGCTGTACATCGACGTGTACTACCAGTCCGGCTGGCTCGCCGACGGCCTGACCCGGCAGCTCGCCGGCCAGGGCTGGCAGATCGCGACCGAGTGGGCCGACCGGCACGAGCGCACTTCGCTGTGGTCGCACTGGGCCAACGACCTTGACTACGGCGGCGCGACCAACAAGGGCCTCAACAGCAAGATCATCCGCTTCACCCGCAACCACGAGAAGGACGTCTGGAACAACGACCCGGTCCTCGGCCAGACCAGCCTGGTCGAGTTCGAGGGCTGGACCGGCGAGACCGACTGGAACGCCTTCTACGCCAACATCTGGCAGAAGAACCTGCCGGCCAAGTTCCTCCAGCAGCAGAAGATCATCGACTGGAACAACTCCGACATCACCTTCACCGGCGGCGTCCGCGGCACCGTCGAGAACGGCAAGCGGACCGTGTACGTCGGCAACGCGAAGGTGCTGGACGGCGACAAGTACCTGCTGCCGTGGGACAACAACAAGAAGCTCTACCACTACAACCCTGCCGGCGGCGTCACCACCTGGCAGGTACCGTCCGGGGCAGACAAGTACGCGGTCTACAAGCTGACCGACACCGGCCGCGTGAAGGTCGCGACGGCTCCGGTACTGCGAGGCGCCGTGACGCTCGACGCGGTCGCCGGGCAGCCGTACGTGCTCTACCCGCTTGCCGCTCCGACGCAGCAGCCTGCCTCCTGGGGCGAGGGCACCCACCTGAAAGACCCGGGCTTCAACGCCGGCAACCTCAACGCTTGGAACGTCAGTGGCTCCGCCAAGATCGACACTCTGGAGAACGGCCAGCACGTCGCCTCGCTGGGCACACAGCAGTCCGCACTTCGGCAGCGCATCACCGGCCTGACTCCGGGTCGCACCTACAGCGCCTCCGCGTGGGTCGAGGTCGAGCCCGGCAAGGCCCGCAAGACCACGGTGTCCGTCGACGGGGTGAGTAACGCCGTCACCCGGTCGACCGCACAGAACCTGGTTGCCTCAGACGACAAACACCAGGCGTACTACCAACGCGTCCGAGTCGTCTTCGATGCCAAGGGCAACAGTGCGGACCTCGTCATCGGTGCGGCCACGGGCAACGCCAAGGTCCGGATCGACGACGTCCGCGTGGTCGAGACGAAGCGGCCGGCAGCCGGTCTGGTCGAGGACTTCGAGAACGTGGACCAGGGCTGGGGCCCGTTCATGAAGGGCGATTCCGGTGGTGTCACCGACCCGCGGACCAGCCTCGCTCGGAAGCACGCGCCGTACACGCAGGCCGGCTGGAACGGCAAGCTGGTCGACGACGTCCTCGACGGCGACTGGTCGCTGAAGTCGCACGAGGAGAACGAGGGGCTCGTCTATCGCACCGCGCCGTGGACGGTGAACTTCCAGCCGGGCCACAAGTACAAGGTCAGCTTCGACTACTCGAGTGGTCGCGCCGGGCAATACGCGTGGGTCCAGGGCGTCGACCGACCGGCACCGGTGGAGGTCAAGTCAACCCCGATCGGTGAGCAGCGCACCAAGGCGACGTTCAGCCAAGAGTTCGTGGCCGGTTGCGGTGGCGACTACTGGGTCGGCCTGCGCAAGCTGTCCGGCGGTGGCGACCAGGCCGACTTCATCATGGACGACTTCGCCGTCACCGACCTCGGTACGACGTCCGACGCGGCCGACTGTACGTTGATCGCTGCCACCGGCGTGAACGGTCTGGTCTCGGGCGAGGCGAACACCATCGTCACCACGTTCACCAACAACGACGTCGTTGCCGTCAACAACATCACCCTCGCGCTCGCTGCTCCGGAGGGATGGACCGTCACGGCAGCTACCCCGGCCACTCACGCAACGGTTGCCCCAGGCGCCAGCGTGACAACGAGCTGGGACGTGACTCCGCCGGCCGGTACACCGGAGGGCAAGTACGTGCTGACGGCAACGGGTGGTCAGGCAACGATCACCGCAGAGGCCACCGTACTTCCGCCGGGGATCGTGCCGCAGTCCCGGATCACCGTGGCCGACGTGAGTAGCGAGGACGTCGCCACCGGCGGTGCGGCGACCTCAGCGCTGGACGGAAACCCCAGCACGCTCTGGCATTCCGCCTGGTCGCAGGTGTCGCCGCCGGCCGGGTTCCCGCATCACGTGACGCTCGATCTCGGATCGACGTACCACGTGGACGGCTTCAGCTACCTGCCGCGGCAGAGTGGGACGAACGGGATGTTCAAGGGCTACGAGATCTACGTCAGCGCCGACGGCGAGGCGTGGGGTACGCCGGCGGCGACCGGTCAGTTCCCGAACTCGACAGCCGTCCAGCGGGTGAACTTCACCGCCAAGCCGGGCCGCTACGTGAAGTTCGTCGGCACCAGTTCGCTGAACGGAGCGGTCTTCGGATCGGCCGCTGAGCTGAACGTCTACGGCACTCGCTAGACAGCAAACGGCGCCACTTCCCGCCCCCTTGGGAAGTGGCGCCGTTCGCTTGTCCTACTTGGTGATGCTGACGTTCACCGCGGCGCTGGCGGTCTTCGCGGAGACGACGCGGAACTTGTTCACGCCGACCCGGCCGCTCTTCACCCAGACCGAGTACGTCGCCTTGCTCGTCACCTTGGTGGTGGCCGGGAAGTTGACCCACTTGCCGTTCTCGAACCGCTGCACCTGGACGACGGTGTTCTTCGCGATCCCGGTGGTCTTGCCGGTGAAGGCGACCTTGGTCCACGCCTTCGCGGTGGCCTTGTCCGACTTGATCGTGATCGACTTCGCCGCGACCGGCGCACTCGCGACGGTGGCCTTGGTCCCGGCCGCGTTGGCCTGCAGGGCACCGGCGATGCCTAGACCCCCAGCGGCCAGTGCGACACCGGCGACGACAGCGGCAGAACGACGTACGAACTGAGAACGCATGATCTGTGGTTTCCCCTCGTTTTACTGGGCTCTCGGTGAACCCCGACGTGAAGGGAGACGCGACCATGTGACGAATAGTTGTGTTACGACTCCGTCTCAGGTTCGGACGGGAGGACCAGACGGGCAAGGGCGCCGCCGCCAGGTGCTTCCCCGAAGGTCAGGTCGGCGCCGAGCACTTTCGCGTGACCGGCCGCGATGGTCAGGCCGAGACCGTGGCCGACACCCCGCTCGGCCATCCCGGACCGGAACCGGCGCGGGCCCTCGGCAATCAACTCCTCCGGGTAACCGTTGCCGTGGTCAACCACCTCGACGGTCCGGCCGGACACCGTCACCTCGATCGGCGGCTTGCCGTGGCGCAACCCGTTCACGATCAGGTTGGCCAGGATCCGCTCGATCCGGCGCGAGTCGGTGGACACCGTCACGTCCGGCCCGAGCTGGTGGACCATGACGCTGTCCGGGTCGAGCGACTGCTGCATCCGCAACCGGCCGACCGCCGAGCCGACAAACGCGCCGAGACCGACCAACTCGAGGTCGGCCTGCTCCACACCTGAGTCGAACCGGGCGATCTCGAGCAGGTCCTCGACCAGCCGCCGCAGCACCTTGGCCCGGTCCCGGACCAGTTCGCTCGGGCGGCCGGGTGGCAGCAGCTCGGCGGCGGTGGTCAGCCCGGTCACCGGAGTTCGCAGGTCGTGCGCGACGTCCGCGGTGAACCGGCGCTCGGCCTCCAGCTGACCGCGCAGTGAACTGGCCATCGTGTCCAGGGCGTTCGCGAGCGACTGCACCTCGTCCTTGCCCTTGCCAACCGCCTCGGACGCCGAGGCGTCCAGATCGCCGGCCGCGATCCGGCGCGCCGTACCGGCGACCGCGACGATCCGCTTGGACAGACTGCCGGCCAGGATCACGCTGACCAGCGCGACCAGGCCGACCGTGCCGATCCCGCCCAGGATGAGCGCCTGCCGGAGCGCGTTCATCGAGTCGTCACTGGTGTCGTAGTCCTGCACGATCGACAGGATCTTGCCGTCCTTGACCCCGACCGCGGCCCACATCTTCGCGTCCGGCGACCCCGTCTTGAACGTCGCCCGCTTGCCCTGCAGCACGGCGTCCCGCAACTGCGGCGGCAGGTCCGGGTCGTCCAGCTTGGACCCGAACACCGGTACGGCGTCCCGGTCGTAGGCAGCCGCGGCCAGCTGGATCCGTTCGTCGGCGAAACTCCGCGTCCGGTCCAGCCGGGCCGACTGCGCCTGGGTGTAGACCGCGACGCAGAGCACCAGGATCGCGAGCGAGGAGACCAGCAGGAAGATCAGACCGAGCTTCCCGCGCAGCCCCACGTCAGTGCCTTCCGTCAGCAGTCGTTGCCACTTCTCCGGAGGACACTATGCCCGAAGCTTGTATCCGAACCCGCGGACCGTTTCGATCCGGTCCGCGCCGATCTTGGTCCGCAACCGCTGCAGGTGGACGTCGACGAGCCGACCGTCGCCGCCCCACTCGTAGTCCCAGACCCGCTGCAGCAGGGTGGACCGGCTGAGGACGACGCCAGGGTTGTTGGCGAACTCGATCAGCAGCTTGAGCTCGGTCGGCGTGAGCTGGACCGTCGTCCCACTGCGTCGTACCTCCAGCGCCTCCCGATCAAGCTCGAGGTCGCCGAACGACTCCACGCCCGATCCGGCCGCTGGGGCCGGTCGCTCCGGGTCGGCCACCGCGCGCCGCATCACGGCGCGCAGCCGGGCCACCAGGACCTGGGTGTCGAAGGGTTTGGTCACGTAGTCGTCGGCGCCCGCTTCCAGCCCGAGTACGACGTCGAGCGCGTCGCCACGGGCGGACACCATCACGATCGGGACCGTGCTGGTCTCCCGGATCCGGCGGCACACCGAGATCCCGTCCAGTCCGGGCAGCATGATGTCGAGCATCACCACATCCGGATGGATCTTCTCGAATCGCTCGATCGCCTCCAGGCCGTCTTCGGCCGTGGTCACGTCGTAGCCGTGCCGCTCGAGGGTCAACTGGGTTGCCTCACGGATCACCGCGTCGTCCTCGACCATGAGGATGCGCGCTGCCGGTTCTTCCGGTACCACCGAACTTCAGTCTCCCTTTTGATCTGCCGAGCTCACCTTGGTCATCTGCCGGCCGTTCCAACGGTAGACCTCGACCCGACTTCCCGACGGGCAACAGGTCTTGTCCTCGATCGTGAAGATCTTCGACTCGACCACCAGGTCCCCTTGCGGGCTGGCGTTGACCGTCGGCAGATCGACCTTCAGGCTCCAGATCGGCCGCGGGCCCGAGGGCTCGACGGCGATCAGGAAGAAGCCGAAGACGAAATTGTCCAGGGTGTGGATCAGGACGATCTGCTGGGGTGTACCGCTGTGCATAACATCAACGGTCTTACCCCTGCTCAGGCAACGCGAAATCACCGTGCAATTCGCGAGCACGCCTCGC
Source organism: Kribbella sp. CCNWLW201 (assembly GCF_037203805.1). NCBI lineage: Bacteria > Bacillati > Actinomycetota > Actinomycetes > Propionibacteriales > Kribbellaceae > Kribbella > Kribbella sp. CCNWLW201. Next base: position 1,895,003 of record NZ_JBBCBQ010000001.1, read on the forward strand.
GAGTAGGTCGGGAGGTTCTTGTCGGCGAGCAGTTTCCGGCGGACCTGCTGCAGATCGACGGCCACCTCCGGCGTCCGATTCCCTTCGGTGGTGCCCATCACCGATGGCCCGGCCGACGGCGTGGCACTGGTCGGCGGCGCGTCGGCGCCCTCGACCCGCAGGCCGCTGCCGTTCGCACAGGCGGACAGGCCGATCACGGCGACCAGCGTGACGAACGCGGGCGCCAGGGTACGGCGCACGGCCGCAGGGGAGGCGGATCGCCGCATGCGCATGGGGCGCCTCCTACCCTGCCTCATCGATTCCCCCGGGAGATTCAGACAACTACCTTCCATAGTGCTGGCCGGACGTCACATTCGACGGCCATGGACGTCGAATGGCCTCGGCAGTTCCGTTGCGGTTGGGTCACAACGATTACTGATCCGCCACCACCTTGCCCGGGTTGAGGATGTTCAGCGGGTCCAGCGCCGCCTTGATCGCGCGGTGGACGTCGATCGCGACCGGACCGATCTCCTCGGCCAGCCAGGTCCGCTTCAGTACGCCGACGCCGTGCTCGCCGGTGATCGTGCCGCCGAGCTCGAGGCCGATCTCCATGATCCGGTCGAACGCCTTCTGCGCCCGGTCGGCCTGGTCCGGGTCCGATGCGTCGAAGACCACGGTCGGATGCATGTTGCCGTCGCCGGCGTGCCCGAGGACGCCGACGGTGATGTCGAGCTCGGTCGCGCACGCCTCGGTCATCCCGATGAACTCGGCCAGCCGGGACCGTGGCACGCAGACGTCGTCGATCATCGTCGTACCCAACTGGTCGAGCGCGATCAGCGCCGCCCGCCGGGCCTCCAGCAACAGCTCGCCCTCGGCCGGGTCGTCCGCCTCGATGCATTCGATCGCGCCATGGTCGCGGCACAGCTTGGCCACCGTCGCGACATCGGCCGCGCCCGCCTCACCACCCGCGTCCGACTGGGCCAGCAGCATCGCGGCCGCCTCGGTGGGCAGGTCCATCCGCTTGTACTGGTTCACCGCCATGATCGTGGTCCGGTCCATGATCTCCAGCAGGCTCAGCGAGACGCCGCTGCGAATGATCTCGGTGATCGCCTGGCCGGCCGCCACACCGGAGTCGAACAGCGCCGCCATCGTCCGCGGCCGGGCCGCCAGGGGGCGCAGCGCCAGCGTCGCCTCGGTGATGATGCCGAGGGTGCCCTCACTGCCGACGATCAGCTTGGTCAGGTCGTACCCGGCGACGCCCTTGACGGTCTTCCGCCCGGTCCGCAGCACCCGGCCGTCGGCGAGGACGACCTCCAGCCCGAGTACGTAGTCCGTCGTCACGCCGTACTTCACGCAACACAGGCCGCCCGAGTTCGTCGACAGGTTGCCGCCGATCGAGCAGAACTCCCAGCTGGACGGGTCCGGCGGATAGAACAGCCCCTGCTCCTCGACCGCGCGGGACAGTACGGCGTTGAACACGCCGGGCTGGGTGACGACGTACCGGTCGACCGGCTCGATCGCCAGGATCCGGTCCATCTTCTCCAGCGAGATCACGATGCACCCGTCCAGCGCGTTCGCGGCGCCGGACAGCCCGGACCGGGCCCCCTGCGGTACGACGGGCACACCGGCCTCGGCCGCGATCCGCACCGCGGCCTGCACCTGCGCGGTCTCCCGGGCCAGTACGACAGCGAGCGGCATCCCGGCCGGGCAGAACATCGCCCGGTCGTACCGGAAGCTCTCCATCCGATCCGGATCCGTCACCAACGCTTCGGGTGGCAACGCTTGCCGCAGTTGCTCGACAACGTCACTCATACGGCCGAGCCTAGTGATTACCGAGCAGTTGTGCGCAGCGGCCGGGTGTCCGGTTCAGGACAGCAGGTCAGCGGGTGCGCGAGGTGGAGTTCTCCGAGATCTCCTCGTAGCCACCGCCGTAGTTGTGGAACTCGCGGCCGATCGCGGCGAAGGTGATACTGCCCGCGGTTGCCTTCACCTTCGGTGTCCGGCAGGTCCGCTGGCCCTTGACCACCGAGCCGTTGCCGCCGCTGCTGTCACAGCTGAGCACCCGGCCGGCGTTGGCACCGCCGTACTGCACCAGATAGGCGTTGGCCTTCGCGTTGGCCGGCATCGGCGAGGCCATCGTGACCTCGGCCCAGTACTGGTAACAGTTGTCCCGGACCAGGCGAACGGTGCCCCAGCTGGGTGGTTTGTGGTCGCGCAGCATCGGCGCCGACGCGATGGACTTCGCGCCCGAGCAGGTGGCGGCTTCGGCCGCCTGGGCCGGCGTCGCGGCGAGGGCGAACGCGCCCACCCCGGCCAGGCCCGCGGTGCTGAGCAGAATGCCCAGTGTCTTCATGACGAAACCCTTCCTGAACGTACGCCCCGACGCACATTCACCGGGCACACTACGCGAACAGCCCCTGCCCCGACAGTCATTCCGGTAATCGGACGGCGACACGCCGTATCCAGTTGCCCCCAGCAAGCGTCATCTGCTGGGTAACCGCTTAACCGATGCCCGAGGCAACCCCCGAGCTCAGGGGATGACGTCTGAGCTCGGGGGTTGCCCGCTCGGATTCTGAGGGGGCAACCCCCGAACTGTGGGGGCAACCTCGTGGGCGATTCGAGGGTCAGAGGTTGCCGCGGCGCTCTTGTTCGCGCTCGATGGCTTCGAAGAGGGCCTTGAAGTTGCCCTTGCCGAAGCCGAGTGAGCCGTGCCGCTCGATCAGTTCGTAGAACACCGTCGGCCGGTCGCCGATCGGCTTGGTGAAGATCTGCAGCAGGTAGCCGTCCTCGTCCCGGTCGACCAGGATCCCGCGCGACTTCAGCTCCTCGATCGGCACCCGCACCTGACCGATCCGGGCCCGCAGTTCCGGGTCGTCGTAGTACGAGTCCGGCGTGTTCAGGAACTCCACGCCGTTGGCCCGCATGATGTCGACGGTGCGCAGGATGTCGTTCGTGGCCAGCGCGATGTGCTGGGCGCCGGCGCCGTCGTAGAACTCCAGGAACTCGTCGATCTGCGACTTCTTCTTCGCGATGGCCGGCTCGTTCAGCGGGAACTTGACCCGGTGATTGCCGTTGGCCACCACCTTGCTCATCAGCGCCGAGTAGTCGGTGGCGATGTCGTCGCCGATGAACTCCGCCATGTTCACGAAGCCCATCACCTTGTTGTAGAACCCGACCCACTCGTCCATCTTGCCGAGCTCGACGTTGCCGACGACGTGGTCGACCGCCTGGAACAGCCGCTTCGGGTGTCCTTCCGGCCGGGTCACCTGGGTGGTCGCGGCAACGAACCCGGGCAGGTACGGGCCGTCGTACCGGCTCCGGTCGATCAGCGTGTGCCGGGTGTCGCCGTACGCCGCGATCGCGGCCCGCCGGATGGTGCCGTGCTCGTCGGTGACGTCGTTCGGCTCCTCGAGTACGACGGCGCCCTGCTTGCGGGCGTGGTCGATGCACTTGTCCACGTTCGGGACCTCGAGCGCGAGGTCGGACACGCCGTCGCCGTGCCGGCGGTGGTGGTCGAGCAGCGGGCTCTTCGGGCTGACCCCGCCGGTGATGACGAAGCGGGCCGAGCCGGCCTTGAGCACGAACGCCTTGTTGTCCTTGTTGCCCGTCTCGGGGCCGGAGTACGCGACCAGGTCCATCCCGAAGGCGAGCTGGTAGTACTTCGCGGTCTGGGTGGCGTTGCCGACCACGAACACCACGGCGTCCATCGAGTGGACGGGGAACGGGTCGGTGCTCTCGTCGTACGGCACCAGGCCGACGAGCTGCTTCAACTGGTCGAGGTCGAGATCGGCGTCGAGCTCTGCGGGGGTGAGGTCGGTGCTGGTCATCGTGGTCCTCCCGGATCGGGTTCGTGCAGCTGAGCCTGGTGGAGGGAGGCAGGTTGCGCAACAGTTCCTTGTTTCAGTGGTCAGGTTGTGCAGTATTGTGCGACTGTTGCTGGACTATTTGGTCAGGCTGACCACCCCTGGAGGCTTGTATGTCGGTGGATGCGCTGGACGCCCGGATCCTGGGGTTGTTCGCGGCCGAGCCGCGAGTCGGGGTGCTGGAGGCGTCGCGGCGGCTGGGGGTCGCGCGGGGGACGGTGCAGGCGCGGCTGGACCGGTTGCAGCGCGACGGCGTGGTGCGCGGGTGGGGGCCGGACATCGACACGACCGCGATCGGCTACCCGGTGACGGCGTTCGCGACCCTGCAGATCGAGCAGGGCTCAGGTCATACGGCGGTCGCCGAGGCGCTCGCCGTGATCCCGGAGGTGCTGGAAGTGCACACGATCACCGGCGCCGAGGACCTCTGGTGCCGGATCGTGGCCCGCTCGAACGCCGATCTCCAGCGCGTGATCGACCAGGTAGTCATCGTCCAAGGCATCCAAAGAGCCTCCACGGTCATCGCCCTGGCCGAACAGATCCAGCACCGAGTGCTACCCCTGGTCGAGGCGGCGACCCGGACCTCCACCACTCACTAACCCGCTCTCGGAGGGGTCAGCGTTCGCCGGTCGAGCGTGACCGACGGGCTCACGGCGGACTTGGTGAGTGGTGCAGGTCCGCACTCAGGCGAGGCGTTTGGCTACTTCTACTGCGGCTCGGGCTACTCGGGGGCCGACGAAGTCGCGGTCTAGTTTGCCGAGGACCACTACGCCGATGGAGGCTTCGACGCCGGGGACGCCGAGGACCGGGGAGGAGACACCCTGGGCACCGGCCTGGAGTTCACCGGAGGTGACGACGAACGGGCGGCCGGCCGGGTCGGGTTTGCGGCGGCCGGCCAGGATCGCTTTCCCGGCGGCACCCTGGTCGAGCGCGTGCCGGGACCCCATCCGGTAGGAGACGTGGAAGTCGGTCCAGCTCGGCTCGATCACCGCGATGGCGAGAGCTTCGTCACCATCCGCGACCGTCAGGTGCGCGGTGGCCCCGGTGTCCTCCGCGAGAGAGCGCAGTACTGGCAACGCAGCGTCACGGAGCGTGGGCTGAACGCGGCGGCTGTAGTGCAGTACGGCGAGACCGAGGCGAGCCCGGCCCTCACTGTCGCGCCGGACCAGCCGGTGCAACTCCAGCGTGTTCACCAGGCGGTAGACCACGGTGCGGCTGACCCCGAGGGCGGCGGCCAGCTCAGTGATCGACAGTCCGTCCGGGGCGTCCGCGAGCAACTCGAGGACGGTGAGTCCCCGGTCGAGGGTCTGGGACGTCTCTGCGGGCACCTCCGAAGCGTATCCGTTTTTCGGGCACGGCCCGATGGCCCCGTATCTTGCTGCCGTGCGAAATTACTGGGCGCTCCTCCCCGCCATCGCCGTCGTGATCGGGCTGATCCTGCTCTACGCGATCCCCACGCTGATCAATCCGCAGTGGACCAACTCGATCCTGGCCCTGTTCCGGCAGTTCCCCGAAGACCCGGAACCGGCCCAGAATCAAGCGCAGCACGAGGCGCAGCATCAAGCGCCGAACCAGGCCCAGGCGCAGAACGAGCAGGCCCAGCGGCCGGCCGGCATCCTCGGCCCGCAGCAGATCAAGTCGCGCCGGATGCTCGCCGCCACCCTCGTCGTCGGCGCGATCGGCCTGTTCGGCTTCAATGTCGGCCTCAACCGGGAGTCGAACGCCTGCTACCAGGCGGCCAAGGCGTGGGGCGCGACCGACGGCAAGTCGGCCGAGGACCCGTGTATCAACATGATCTACGGCACCTTCTTCGGCGACGGCACCGGCTCGGCGACCGAGGACAACCCGCAACCGGTCGCGGCGTACCAGGTGGTGCACAAGAAGAAGCCGACGTACCTGCGCTGGATCCAGAACGCGCCCAAGTACGACGAGGCCGACCTGCTGATCGGGACCGCGATGGTCTGCGCGTCCGACCTGCGGATCACCGAGGAGGAGGACAAGGTCGTGCTCCTGATCGACCTGGCCCAGCCGTGCCCGAACGCGGAGGACATCTCGCTGACGTCGTACAAGCTGAAGAAGCCGCTCGGCGACCGGAAGGTGGTCACCGTCGACGACAAGCCGGTGCAGCAGATCAATCCGGACGTGGACTCCTGGCCGACCGTGATCAAGAAGATGGTGACCGGCGGCTAGTTGAGCGCGCGGGTCCGCGAGTCGTAGACCCGGAACGGCCGGTTCCGGGCGAGGAGTACCAAGAGTCCGACGATGCAGACGGTCGCGCCGCCGATGAGCGCGATCGTCGGGGTGGTGAGGGATGCCGTCGTTCCGGCGACGAAGTCACCCAGGCGCGGACCGCCGGCCACGACGACGATGAAGACGCCCTGGAGCCGACCGCGCATCGCGTCCGGCGCGGCCGATTGCAGGACCGTGTTCCGGTACGCCGAGCTGACCATGTCCGCCGCCCCCGACAACGCGAGCAGCGCGACCCCCAGCCAGATCGTCCGGGACAGCCCGAACAGTCCGACCGCCGCGGCATAGACCGTGATCGCGACCACGATCGCCACGCCCTGGCGTCGTACCCGGCTCACCCAGCCGGAGAAGACCACGCCGACCAGCGCGCCGATCGCCGGCGCCGCTTGAAGCAGACCGACCGTCCGGACTCCCCCGCCGAAGAACGCACCCGCGACCGCCGGGAACAGCGCCCGCGGCTGGGCGAAGACCATCGCCAGGATATCCGCGAGGAACGTCGCCAACAGCGCCGGCGCCGCCCGCAGGAACGTGAACCCTTCCAGCACCGACCGCAGCCCGGCCCGGCGGACCTCGCCGGTCGGCGGCACCGACGGCAGCCGGAACAACGCGTAGAGCGCAGCCGTGAAGGTCAGTACGTCGATCAGGTACGCCGCCGCGAATCCGTGCCAGGCGATCACCGCCGCACCCAGCAGCGGCCCGGCGGTGAAGCCCAGGTTGAACGCGGCCTGGCTGAGCGTGTTCGCGGCCGGCAGCAACTCCGGCCGGACCAACCGCGGGATGATCGCCGACCGCGCCGGGTTGTTCACCGCGAAGCACGCCGACTGGCAGGCGACCACGGCGTACAGCACCCACACCTGGTTCCACGCGAGCTGGGACTGCAGCACCAGGATCATCGACAGCAGCCAGAGCCCGGCCGATGAGACGAGCGCGAGGGTACGACGATCGATCGCATCGGCCATCGCGCCGCCGTACAGCCCGAACACGATCAGCGGAACCAGTGAGCACAGCCCGACCAGCCCGACCGCGAAGGTGGAGTGCGTCACTGCGTACACCTGGATCGACACGGTCACCGCGGTCATCTGCTGCCCGAGCTGCGACACCGTCGATCCGACCCACAGCCGGCGAAAGTCGGCGGACTCGCGCAACGGCCGGATGTCAGTGAGCAAGCGCACCACAGCAACTTATGTCATAACGTGAATTTACTCAGACCCGAGGGAACAGTTCGTGCTCGAGCGGTTCGCCGACGGTCAGGCCGAGGCCGTCGGTGACGACATGGGCCGCGCCGGTGTACGTCGCTTCGGCGTCGATGTAGATCGCCACGTGCGCGATCCGCGGGTCGTCGGTCAGGTTCGGCGTCGCCGAGTGGGCCAGGTACGCGTTGTGGAAGGTGCAGTCACCGGCCCTCAGCGGAATCGTCTTGCGCTCCTCCCAGCGAAGGTCGGGCGACGCCCGGAACAGGTCGTCGGAGTCGGACAGATCCTGCCGGCGCAGATCCTGGTGGTCGTGCGATCCCGGGATGAAGGTCATGCACCCGCGCTCCACCGGTACGTCGACCAACGCCACCCACACGGACAAAGAGTGCCGCGAACCGCCGTGCGGCCAGTACGGCGCGTCCTGGTGGAACTCGGTCGCCGCACCGTTGTGAGGCGGCTTGATCAGCACCTGGTCGTGCCACAGCCGCAGCGGCACTCCGGCCAGCGCGGTCGCCGCGGCGGCGAGCCGCGCATCCAGGGTGAGCTCGCGGAGTACGTCGTTCTCCCGCCAGATGTTGACGTACTGGTTGAAGATCGGCGAGTCGCTCGCGTTGTCCTTCGCGCGCCCGCTCGCCGTCGCGGCCGCTGCGGCGAACCGGGCCGCCTCGTCGGCGGCGATGATGTTCCGGATCCGGACGACACCGTCACGGCGGTAGGCCGAAATGGTCTCTTCATCCAGGGTGACGGTTGTCGTAGGGTCGGTGGTGGTCATCGGTCGGCTCCTCGGGATCCGTTGCCAGGTTGGTTGTTCCAGCCTCACTCAGACAACGCCTTGGAGACAGGCATTCGTTGACCGATGCTTGACTGATCTTGACCTGACGGGAGCTGATCGACGTGCATGAGGTCCTCAGCAGCGAGGTCTTTCCGGACCAGCGCCTGCCGGTCGCCGGCGAGCGGATCGAGCTGGTCAACGACGTCGCACCGCACAGTCACGCGTTCTTCGAGATCGCCGTCGTCCTGGCCGGCCGGGGCATCCATCTGTCGGCCGCGGGCGAGGTGCCGCTCGAGCGTGACTCGGTCGTCGTCCTCCGGCCCGGCGAGTGGCACGGGTACACCGGATGCGACGGCATGGTGGTCCGCAATGCGTACCTCGGCGCGGACATCTTCGCCTTCCTGTCCGGAGCGCTGATCCCCGGCGACAAGGCGTCGTACCCGGCGCACCCTGCCGTCCAGCACGCGATGAGATTGCTGGAGGCAAGCGTCGACGAACCGTGGACACTGGACCGGCTGGCCGCGGCGGTGAACCTCGCCCCCGGCTACCTGATCCGCCTGTTCGGACGGACGGCCGGGATCTCGCCGATGGCCTACCTGAACCGGATCCGCGCCGAGCGCGCCGCCGGCCTGCTGATCGAGACCGACCTACCGATCGCGACGATCGGAGCGATGGTCGGCTGGCACGACCCCAGTCACGCCAGCCGACGCTTCCACGCCGTCTTCGGCCTCAGCCCGTCCCGCTACCGCTCCACCTTCCGCCCGTAGCACCGGCGGCACCGGACGAGGCACCGACCAGGACATCCGTCCGCCGTGCGAGGCTCGCGATGGGGAGGCGACGCGCGGAGTCCGGGGCTGGCGGTGCGGGGGTTCGGGGCGGTGGGCAAAGATAAGCACCATGAGTTCCCTTCGCACCCCTGACCCGAACCCCGGTTGGCTGTCCGAGTTCGCGCTCGAAGAGACACGCTCACGGGTGCCGATCCTGTACGTCGAGGCCGTCCCGACGCGTGTCGACGCCGCTGGGCAGATCGAGCACGTCGGGGTGCTGCTGCGCGGGTCGGCCGCGACCGCCGGTCAGATCACCCGGACCCTGGTGTCCGGGCGCGTCTTCCACGGTGAGTCGATCCGCGACGCGCTCCAGCGCAACATCGAGAAGGATCTCGGCCCGGCCGCGTTCCCGCGGCTGCCGGTCAGCCCGGTCCCGTTCACCGTCGCCGAGTACTTCCCGCTGCCCGGTCTCACTCCGCTGCACGACCCGCGTCAGCACGCCGTCGCCCTCGTCTACGTCGTACCGGTGACCGGCGAATGCAACCCACGACAGGACGCACTCGAGCTCACCTGGCTGACCCCGAAGGAGGCGCTCGAGCCCGAACTGCTGGCCGATCTCGAAGGCGGCCGCGGCCAACTGCTCAAACAGGCCCTCGCCTGGTCCGGCGCCCTGGTCTGACGCCGAGCCTCACCGCCCGGCACTCCAGCGCCACCAATCGGTCGTCAGCTGGCGCTTGGCTGCATGACGCTCACCACGGCAACCGGCCTTCCTCGGCGTGGACCTCGCCGGTTGGGCCGTCGGCGGCGAGCGTCGCGAAGCGCACTGCAACAGCCGCACCCTGTTGTGGTGTGCGCGGCGCGTCCCAGCCGCCCATGTCGGTGGCACAGTTGCCGGGATCGGCCGCGTTCACCAGGATCCCGGTCCCGCGCAACTCGTTGGCCAGCATCACGGTCACCATGTTCACCGCCGCCTTGGACGCGTTGTACCCCAAGGTCAGCACCGTCGACATCGGCGACTCCGGATCACCGACCTGCGTGAACGACGCCAGCGACGTCGACAGGTTCACGATCCGCGCCTGATCGGACTTCCGGAGCAACGGCAGCATCGCCTGCGTCACCCCGACCAGCCCGATCACATTCGTCTCGAACGCCTCCCGCAGTACGCCGCCGGCCACCCGCGACACCGCGTCGTCGCCCGCCGGAATGATCGCGGCGTTGTTGACCAGTACGTCGAGGCGCCCACACTCCGCCTCGATCCGGGCGGCCGCCGCCCGCACTGAACTCTCATCCGTCACCTCCAGTTGAACGACTACCGCTTCGTAGCCCTCAGCAACCAACTCATTCGCCACGACCTCACCTCGGGCGAGGTCCCGGGAGCCGGCCAGCACGGTGAACCCGGCCTCCCCGAGCTGCCGTGCGATCTCCTTGCCGATACCTTTGCCGGCTCCCGTGACGAGCGCGATCTTGTTCGTGTTCATGCGGTCCAGGCTGCGGCCGTTCGCCGTAGCGAGGGAGAGTGAGCTGAACCTGGGATTGACCGTCCCTGGTTGAGGTTTGCGGCGGCTGCAATCCTTGGCTCATGGATCGGGGACAGCTCGCGGAGTTCTTGAAGGTCAGGCGGGGGGCGTTGAAGCCCGCCGATGTCGGCCTGCCCGCCGGCCTGCGGCGACGAACGCCAGGGCTGCGCCGGGAGGAAGTCGCGAGCCTGGCCACCATGTCGACCGACTACTACACCCGGCTCGAGCAGGGTCGTGGCCCACGCCCGTCCCGGCCAGTGCTGACCGGGCTCGCCCGGGCACTGCGGCTGAACGATGACGAGCGCGACCACCTGTTCCGCCTGGCCGGCGAACAGCCCGGCCCACCGCCCGGCCCGCCAAGCGATGTCCGGGTCGGCATCCTGCGGATGCTGGAGCGGCTCGACGTCCCGGGCCTGGTCCTCGACGCGAAGTACGACGTACTCGCCTGGAACCCGTTGGCCGCCGCGCTGATCACGGACTTCTCCGCGTTGCCGGTGAAGGAGCGCAACCTGCTCCGGCTGCGGTTCCTGCACGGTGATCAGCAGGCCGAGCGGTTCGGCGAGCGGGCGACCCACGACTTCGCCTTCGAGGTCGCGGCAGACCTGCGCGCGGCGACCGGCCGGTACCCGAACGACCCGGCGATCGCGGACCTCGTCGCGGACCTGCTGGCCGGGAGCGAGGAGTTCGCCACGATCTGGTCGTTCCACGACGTGTCCCGGCAACAGAGCATGTGCCAGACGATCTACCACCCCGAGGTCGGTCAGATCAACGTGATCTGCGAGGTCCTGGTCGTCCCAGACCGCGACCAACGCGTCATCCTCTACACCACCGAGCCCGGCTCCCCCTCCGACCAGGCGATGCGCCTGCTGAGCGTCATCGGCACCCAGACCATGTCCGGCACCTGACAGCTACGCCTGGAGACCGCAGCCCTCGGCGCCGACTGCCCACCCGACCATGGCGCTCGCTCAGCTCGGTGCCAGCGGACGGGCTTGACAACCGAGCCGTACTCAAGCGACCGTTTGAGCGTTGGATTCTGACGGAAGGGTCTGCTTGATGCGTAAATTACTTACCGGAGTAGTCGGGTTGGCCGCACTTGGGCTGCTCGTCGCGCCGGCGGCGTCGGCTGTGGCCGACCAGCGGACGACGGACGGAGTGCAGGTGGCGGACCAGGTGCCCGCGGCGGCGCCGGGCCGGTTGGTGTTTGCGGACGAGTTCGACGGTACGGCGATCGATCGGGCCAAGTGGGCCATCCACTCGAACGCCGAAGCGGACCGATGCCTCGGCAACAAGGGCAACCAGCAGCTCGAGTGGCACACCTGGGATGCGCTGTCGGTGCGCGACGGGATCCTCACGATGACCGCGCGGAAGAACAACCCCGAGCCCGGATACGAGTGGTCGAGCGCGTTGATCACCACCGGCCAGGCCTGCGGACACGAGCCGGCGCAATCGTTCGCCGTACAGCCTGGGGACTATGTCGAGACCCGCCTGAAGCTTCCGGTGGCGAAGGGGTTTTGGCCGTCGACCTGGACGTGGAACGGCAACGGCTCCAACGAGCAGGACACGTACGAGTTCTACAGCGACAACCACCACAACCTGTACCTCACCAACCACCAGTCCGGTGGTGGCAGCTGCACCTATGAATCCCCCACCGACCTGACGAAGGACTGGCACACGATCGCGCAGCAGCTCGGGCCCGACGAGACCATCTGGTACCTCGACGGCAAGGAGATCTGCCGCCAGGGCGCCTACTCCGGTACGGGCGACGCACTCATCCTCGACCTGTTCGTCTACGCGAAGATCCCGCCCGAGGTCACCACCGAGTCGATGCAGATCGACCACGTCCGCGTCTACCGGCCGTAACGGCTAGGTCGCTCCTGCACAGTAAAGCGGACGGCGGAGGCCCCCGCACCCGCGGGACGGACGGGGTGCGGAGGCCGCATCACCGGGCCGGCGCTTCGGCCCGGTGACGTTGCCGGGGCTACTGCCCGGTGAAGGTGAACGTGGAGCCGGGCTCCTTCACGATGTCGCCGTCGCGGGAGTTCGTGACGGTGACGTTGCTGAGCACCGCATTGCCGCGTGCGCCGCCCATCGCGAGGATGCCGGAGCCGTTGTTCGACTTGTCGATCCGGATATTGGTGAGGGCGACGTTCGGCATCTCACCGCCGCCGGTCTTGAACTGGATCCCGTCGTACGTCGAGTCGTGGATCTCGGTGTCGCGGATCGTCACCCCGGTGATCGGCAGATTCGCCGGGAACAGGGTGATCGCACCGAACTCCTGCGCCTCACCCCAGAACACCCCGCCACAGCGGTAGAGGCCGTTGTTGGCGATCAGCGTCGTCCCCGAGAACGGCAGCGGGTCGTGGTCGGTCGCCAGCATGATGCCGGGGTAGTTCATCGTGTCGTAGATCAGGTTGTTCTCGATCCGGTTGCCGTAGCCGCCGTAGATCGCGACGCCGTTGGCCCGCCACGGCAGCTGGATCGTGTTGTTCGTGAACGCGTTGTCGTGGCCGATGTCGACGGACTGATCCTTGACGTACTTGCTCGCCCAGACCGCCAGCGCGTCGTCGCCGGTGGTCCGGAAGGACGAGTTGAACACCTCCGAGTTGCGGGTGCCGTTGGCGAAGTTGATCCCGTCGGCGTAGGTGTCGCGGATCCGCATCCCGCTGAACTCCAGGCCGTCACCCGGCCCCCACAGCTCGGGGATGTTGTCGTAGTCACGGCCGACCCAGACCCCGACGTTGGAGTGCTCGATCCAGACGTTGGTGACCTTGGTCCCGGTGCCGAACCGGCCGTTCAGCGCCACGCCACCCTCGGCGTTCCCGTCGCCGCCGCGGATCCGGCCGGAGCCGAAGATCGCGATGTCCGACAGTTGCACGTTCTTGTCGATGTCGAAGCCGAAGTTGCCTTCGTGCGGGTGATTGATCCCGCCCGCGTTCTGCGGCTCGATCGTCGAGTAAAGCTGCGAATGCCACATCCCGGCGCCGCGGATGGTGGTGTTGCTGATCCCGACCTGGTTGTACTGGCCGCGGTTCAGCGGGTCGTCGGTGAGGATCTTCTTCTCTTGCCGCCACTGGCCGGCCGGGATCCAGACACAGCTGATGACACCGTTCTGGTCGTCGGTGACGGCTCGTTGGATCGCATCCGCGTCGTCGATCCCGTCGTTCGGCACGGCGCCGTACTGCGTGATCGACACACAGCCGGCGGGTTGCGCGATCGGCGGAGCGACCTGCTCCAGGTCGATCATGTCGATGATGTAGAACCCGGCGGTGTCGCCGGAGTCGCGCTGCAACTTGAACTTGGTTCCGACCGGGTACGACGTACCGAGCAGGGCCTGCGATTCGTCGAAGAGGCGGCGCGCGTCACCGCCGGGGGTGTTGGTGAGCGACTCCGGTCCGTCGCTGTTGCCGTAGAGCCAACTGTGGCGCGAGGACAACGTCAGCTTCTGCTTGTAGACGCCGTCGACGTACAGGCTGATGGTGGCGTCGATGCCCTGCCCGTTGGCCGAGTCGGGGATCGAGTTGCGAACCACGATCGAGTTGGTCGGCACGGTCGAGGTGAACTCGACGAACTGGCCGGTCGAGTTCAGCCGGACCGACTGCCGGCCGGACGACTCGGTGGCGAAGTTGGTGTGTCCGAAGGTCCGCTTCGCATCCGAGGTGAGCAGCGTGCCGTTGTAGTCGGCGGCTTCCGCCTCGTATGACGTGTAGGGCAGCGCGGCACCACGTCCGACCACGATCGACCGGGTCAACGTGTTGTTGGTTTCGTTGGTCTCGGCCACGGCATTGGTCGCGTCGGCGATCCCGATCAGGGTTGCGCCGCCGTTGGTCGCCGTCCAGGTGCCGGTCATCGCGACGTTCACGGTCGCGCCGGCCGCGATCGAGGCGGTGTTGGTGTTCAGCGTGGTGTTGCCGACGGTGAGCCGGGTGACGCTGGTGGAGCCGGAGGCCGCCGTACCGCGGTTGCTCACCGCGACAGTGAAGGAGACCTGAGTTCCGGCCGCTGGATTGGCCGGGTTGGAGGTGATCGCGGTGACTTGGAGGTCCGGGCCGGCTGCCTGGCCGACGACCAGTTGATCAGGCGACTGGAAGTTGTTGTTGCTGTCGTCCTGCTCGACGACGGCGTTGGTCGGATCGGCCACCGCGGCGACGGTGTAGTTGCCTTGGGCACGGGTTCCGGCGGTGGCGGTGACAGTGGCCGAGGCGCCGGCCGCGAGTGCTCCGACAGAGGTAGTGCCGGCGGCCGAGCCGCCGAGGAGGAAGTTCAGGCTGCTGGCCGGAGCGGCCGCAGCGCCGGCGTTCTTGACCGTGGCCGACATGGTGATCGGCGTGATCTCGGTCGGGTTGGCCGGGCTCCAGGTGACCGAGGTGACCACGAGATCCGGGTTCGGCGCCGCCGTACCGAGGACCTGGAAGTCGGCGACCTGGCCGCCGGGGGCGCCGGTGTTGCTGGAGAACTGCAGCCGCACGTCGGCGTACCGGCCGGTGACCGGGATGGTGATCGAGTTCTGGTTACCGGATGGGCTGAACTGGTAGTCGGTCTGGGCCACCAGCGAGGTGAACGTAGTGGCGGATTGCTCCCGGCCGAGGACCTGGATGGCCTGCGTCCGCGGTCCCCACACCGGGTCGGGGTTGAGCTTGACCACGACCGCGCTGAGCTCGGCGTTCGCACCGAGCTTCACGGTCAGCGTTGCCGGGAAGCCGTTGGACTCCCAATAGGTACTGATGCTGCTGTCGTTCGCGTTCGTGGCGACGAAGCCGAACACCGAGGACGACGCCTCGATCGGCTTGCCGCTGGCGAGATTGGTACCGGTCGGAGGTTCGACCGGCCCGCCACCAGGCCCGGCCAGGTCGAACTCCGACAGCTGCGCGGCCGGCCAACCGGTGTTCGCGGTGACAGTCAGCCGGACGTAGCGGGCCGACGTGGTGGCGAAGTCGATGGTGACCGTGTTGTTCCCGGCCGGCGTGAAGGAGTACGCCGTACTGCCGACGACGGTGCTGTACGACGACCCATTCGTGCTGGCCTGGATCGTGAGGGTCTGGGTTCGGGCGCCCCAGGACGCGGGGAGCTTCAGGGTCACCTGGTTGACGTCGGCGACGGCGCCGAGATCGGCCTGGATCCATTGCGGAAGGGCGTTGTTGGTGCTCTCCCAGTAGGAGTTCTGGTTGCCGTCGCCGGCGTTGCCGCTCGGATACGCACCGAGCGAGCTGCTGGCCGACAGGGTCTTGGCGAGGTTGGCGGTGACAGCTCCTGTAGCGGGTCCGGGCAGCAGGCCGGCCGCGATGAGCGCGGCCGCGAGCAGACCGACCAGGAGCCGCCAGGCAGGCTGGTTCTTCCGAGGCATGCGGTGGTCCTCCGTCGTTCGGGGCGGGGGGACGGACGAGTGCCACACCGACAAGAGGTCTCTATCGAAATTGCATGATCTTGCCAACTTCTTGCGGAGCGGTAGGTCAGAGATTGCACCGCCGTGTTCTGTTCGTCAACAGTTCGCCACCGCACGCGCGAAAACACCCCACCCCGCGGACGTCCGGGATGGGGTGTTGCCGACAACGGGTCAGGCGCGGCGTTGGGCTACTGCCGGTTGGCGCGTTAGGCGCGGCGCTGGGTGGCCCAGTCGCGGATGAGCTCGATGCGTTCCTTGAGCTGGATCGAGGACGCATGGGCCGCGGCGGGGCCGCCGAGTTTGCGGCGCAGGTCGTTGTGGATGACGCCATGCGGCTGACCGGTGCGGTGGTGCCAGGCGGCGACCAGACCGTTCAGCTCCCGGCGCAGCAGCGCGACCTGCTCGTGCGTCGCCAGCTCGGTCGGCGTCGGATCCTCGCGGTCCGACGAACCTCGCTGCGACTTCTTCTGCGCCGCGATCGACTTCGCCTGACGCTTGCGGAGCAACTCGCGGACCTGGTCCGGCTCCAGCAGCCCGGGCAGCCCGAGGAAGTCCAGCTCCTCGTCAGACGCCTGGTCGCCGCCGGTCCCGTAGTCACCGCCGTCGAACACCACTCGGTCGAAGCTCGCGTCCGAGCCGAGCGCCTCGAACTTCGCCTCCAACTCGTCGCTGGCGCCCTCGGCCTGGTTCGCCTTCGCGAGCAGATCGTCCTCGAGCGCGAAGATGTCGCCGTCCTCGTTCGAGTTCTTCCGGCCGAGCACGTGGTCGCGCTCGACCTCCATCTCGGCAGCGAAACTCAGCAGCCGGGTCACCGACGGCACGAACACCGACGCCGTCTCACCCCGCTTCCGGGCCCGCACGAACCGCCCGACCGCCTGCGCGAAGAACAGCGGCGTCGACGTCGGCGTCGCATACACGCCGACCGCGAGTCGCGGCACGTCGACACCTTCCGAAACCATCCGGACCGCGACCATCCACCGCGAGTCGCCCTCGGAGAACTTCGCGATCTTCTTGCTGGCCGCCTTCTCGTCGGACAGCACGACGGTCGGCGCCTCACCGGTCAGCTCGCGCAGCGTCTTCGCATACGCCCGAGCCGTGTTCTGATCACCCGAGATGACCAATGCGCCGGCGTCCGGCATGTGCCGCCGTACCTCGGTCAGTCGCTTGTCCGCGGCCGCCAGCACGGCCGGCATCCACTCGCCGGCCGGGTCGAGCGCCGTCCGCAGGGCCTGAGCGGTCAGGTCCTTGGTCAGCGGCTCACCCAACCGCGCCGCCACCTCGTCACCGGCCTTGGTCCGCCAGCGCATCTCACCGGAGTAGGACATGAAGATCACCGGGCGTACGACGTGATCGCGCAGAGCGTGACCATAGCCGTAGGTGTAGTCCGCCTTGCTCCGGGCGACGCCGTCCGAGCCGTGCTCGTAGGTGACGAACGGGATCGGGTTGTCGTCACTGCGGAACGGCGTACCGGTCAAGCAGAGCCGGCGCGTGGCCGGCTCGAATGCTTCCCGCACGCCATCACCCCAGCTGAGCGCGTCGCCGCCGTGGTGCACCTCGTCCAGGATCACCAGCGTCTTGAACCGCTCGGTCCGGACCCGGAAGGCCAGCGGGTTCACCGCGATGCCGGCGTAGGTGACCGCGACGCCCTGGAAGTCCTTGTTCGTCTTGCCGCGCCGGCCGGCGAACGCCGGGTCGATCGCGATCCCGGCCCGGTCGGCCGCGTCGGCCCACTGGACCTTGAGGTGCTCGGTCGGTGTCACCACGGTGATCCGCTCGATCAGCCGCCGGTGCAGCAGCTCGGCGGCCACGGTGAGCGCGAAGGTGGTCTTACCGGCTCCCGGTGTCGCCACCGCGAGGAAGTCCCTGGGCTGCTTGTCGAGATAGAGCTTGAGTGCCTCCGCCTGCCAGGCGCGCAGCTTGCTCGCGGTACCCCACGCAGCGCGGTCCGGGTAGGCCGGAGGTAGCACGGCTGGTGCAGCGGGCGCGTGCGAATCCACGGACGGCATACTCCCCCGTTAGTCGACTGTCGGCCGTGCAGGAACGTTACCTGACTTCGCCGACAAACCCCGAGTGGCGTGTCGGAGTGCGGTCCGGCTGTGGAGAAAGTTCGGGGGTTGCCGGGCGTGTCGGCCTACACTCGGGGGCATGAGTACTCAGCTGACGCCTGGCGCCGAGACGGTTGTCGACGAGCGGACACAGCCCGCGCCGGCAGAGCCCGGCGATCACGAGCGGTTCTCGCACTATGTGCCGAAGGACAAGCTGACCGAGGCGATGGTGATGGGCACGCCGGTGGTCGCGCTGTGCGGCAAGGTGTGGGTGCCGAGCCGGGATCCGCAGCGGTTCCCGGTCTGCCCGGAGTGCAAGGAGATCTGGGAGTCGCTGAACCCGGGCGACGACAAGGGCGACGAGTAGCCCCGACGCGCCGGAAGACCGGGCGGAATCCGCGCCCGGTCAGTTCTGCGTGGGGTCGTCCGGGTACGTCGCCAGGTACGCCATCTGGTCGTTCTGGCGGCGCAGGACCCGGCGCCACAGGCCGTCCGGGTGCAGGCTGAACACGTCGTCGGGTTCGGACTCGACGACGTACCAGGCGCCCTCGGTGATCTCGCCCTCGAGTTGCCCGCTGGACCAGCCGGCGTACCCGGCGAAGATGCGCATCCGCTGGATCGCGCCCTCCAGCAGCGCCGGCGGTACGTCGAGGTCGATCAGCCCGATCCGGCCGAAGCACTCGCGCCACCCCGGCGGGTCGGCCGACTCGATCACCTCGGCGACGGCGAGCGCGCTGTCGGTGCCGACGGGACCGCCCATGAAGAGCACACCGGGTTCGTTCACGGTGGTGGACCAGTCCGGTAGCACCCGGTCGACGGCCAGGTCGGCCGCGCGGTTGACCACCACCCCGAGAGCGCCGTCGTCGTCGTGATCGAGGAGCAGGATCACCGACCGGCGGAAGGGCGGCTCGTCGAGCAGGGGTGTCGCCACCAGCAGCGAACCAGTCAGGGTCGAGGCCGTCATGCACCCATCATGTCGTGCCCGGCAGCGTTTGTACTACGGACCACTCTGAAGCCGACCCACGCTCCGACGGCAACACCGACCAGATCAGCCAGCGAGTCGAGCGGATCGCCACTGCGCTGCGGCAACACGAAATGCTGGACCAGCTCGCTGACCACCGCGTTGCTGACCAGTGCCACGAGCAACCACCGCGACGGTACGCCGGTCTTCAGCCCGAGGAACGCCACCGACCCGAACAGGAACAGGTGCGCGGCCTTGTCGGCCAGCGGCAGCCCGACATCCGGTCCAGCCTGCTGCGGCGAATAGACGCCGTACAACTGCAGCAGGCAGGCCGCGACGAACCCGATCCGCCACAACCAGACCTTCACGCCCGCCCGGGTCGCACCAGCCACAGAAACAGTCATTACAGCGAAGGGTGGTCTTCCGGGTAGTGCTCGTGCGCCGGGGCCTTGCCACCCGCGGCGTCGCGAACGGCGTGCGCCACCATCGTGTGCACCTCGGGGTGGAAGACGCTCGGCACGATGTAGGAGGCGTTCAGCTCGTCGTCGGTGACGACACCGGCCAGCGCCTTCGCGGCGGCCAGCTCCATCTCGATCGACACCGCCGACGACTGGGCGTCCAGCAGACCGCGGAAGACACCCGGGAAGACCAGCACGTTGTTGATCTGGTTCGGGAAGTCGCTCCGGCCGGTGGCCACCACGGCCGCGTGCTCGCCGGCCTCGGCGGGGTCGACCTCCGGCACCGGGTTGGCCAGCGCGAACACGATCGAGTCCTCGTTCATGGTGGCGATGTCCGCGCCGGTCAGGATGTTCGGCGCCGACACCCCGATGAACACGTCCGCACCGGCCAGCGCACCCTTCAGGTCGCCGCTGTACTTCGCAGCGTTGGTGTTCTCCGCAATCCAGCGCAGCTCCGGCGACAGGCCCTCGCGCTCCAGGTGGATGACACCGGCGACGTCGGCCACGATCGTGTCCTTCACCCCGGCCGCGAGCAGCAGCTTCAGGATCGCCGTACCGGCCGCACCCGCACCGGACAGCACCACCCGCACGTTGCTGATGTCCTTGCTCACCACGCGCAGGGCGTTGTAGAGCGCCCCGAGTACGACGACCGCCGTACCGTGCTGGTCGTCGTGGAAGACCGGGATGTCCAGCTCCTCACGCAGCCGGGCCTCGATCTCGAAGCAGCGCGGCGCGGAGATGTCCTCCAGGTTGATCCCGGCGAACCCGGGGGCGATCGCCTTGACGATCTGGACGATCTCGTCCGGGTCCTGGGTGTCCAGGCACAGCGGCCAGGCGTCGATCCCGGCGAACCGCTTGAACAGCGCCGCCTTGCCCTCCATCACCGGCAGCGCGGCCTTCGGGCCGATGTTGCCGAGACCGAGAACGGCGGAACCGTCGGTGACGACCGCGACACTGTTCCGCTTGATGGTCAGCCGGCGCGCGTCGTCGGGGTTGGCCGCGATCGCCAGGCAGACCCGGGCGACACCCGGCGTATAGATCATCGACAGGTCGTCCCGGTTGCGGATCGGGTGCTTGGCCTCCATCGAGATCTTGCCGCCGAGGTGCATCAGGAAGGTCCGGTCCGACACCCGGCCGATCTCGACCCCCGGTACGGCGCGCATCGCCTCGACCAGCCGGCCGGCGTGCTCGGTGTCGGCCGCGGCGCAGGTGACGTCGATCCGCAGCCGCTCGTGGCCGGACGCGGTCACGTCGAGCGCGGTGACCAGACCGCCGGCCTGCTCGACCGCGGTCGTCAGCTTGCTCACCGTCGAGCCACCCGCGGGCACCTCGAGGCGAACGGTGATGGAGTACGAAACACTCGGCAAGGCAGTCACGCGGGTGATCCTCTCACGCCACTGGTAATGCGCCGAGGTTGTGTTCTTAAAGTGCACGGACAGGAACCTGGGTAATCCATTACTCGGACGGTTGCTCTTCCGTCAGGGAAGGGAGGATCGGTGGCGACAATCAGTGAGGTGGCGGCCCGGGCCGGGGTGTCCACGGCGACCGTCTCCCGGGCCCTGAACGGCAAGCCGACGGTCGATCGCACCTGGTCGCCCGGGTCCGCAAGGCCGCCGACGAGCTCGGCTACCAGCCCGACGGCCCGGCCCGGAACCTGCGCCGGCAGGAGGCCGCCGTCGTCGCGCTGATCATCTCCGACGTGGAGAACCCGTTCTTCACCGCGATCGCCCGCGGCACGCCTGGCCGCTCGGCAGGCCACCGCGCATTTGGTTGCCCAAGGCTACGAACGGATCGGCTAGACCTGTCCAAGGCCCCCAGATCGTGTTCGAGGTTCAGCTGCCGGAGACGGTGAGGGCGCCGGGTCCGAGCGTCTCCGCAAGACGCTGATCCGCCCGGAGCTCGTCGTACGGGCGTCTACTCTGAGTCCAGCCAGGCTCTGACCGACTCGTTGTGCTCGCCCAGTCGCGGCGGTGCCAGGTTGGTCTCGCGGGCACCGGCGTACGGCTGATCGTCGAAGCGCAGCGGCGGACCGGGCAGCTGGATCTTGCCGAGGGTCGGGTGCTCGACGTCGATGAGCAAGCCCTGGGACAGCGTCTGCTCCCACTCGTAGACCTGCTGGAAATCGCGGACTTTCCCGGCCGGAATCCCCTTGTCCGCAAGCCTTTCCAGCCACACATCGGCCTTCTCGACAGCGAACGCGGCCTCGATTGCGGCAGTCAACTCGTCGCGGTGGGCGACTCTGGCCGAGTTCACCGCGAACCGCTCGTCCGAAGGATCCAGGCCGACGATCGGTGCGAACGTCCGCCACTGTCCCTCGCTCCCGACCGCGACCTGCACGATGTCGTCCTGGGTCCGGTACAGCCCGTACGGCGCGATCTGTGCATGGTGGTTGCCGACCCGCTCGGGCAGCTCGCCCGCGACGGTCCACTTCGTCCCGTGGAACGCGTGCACGCCGACCACCGACGCGAGCAGGCTCGTCCGGACGACGCGCCCCTTCCCGGTGATCGATCGCTCGTGCAGGGCGGCCAGCACACCATAAGCGCCGTACATCCCAGCCAGCAGATCGGCGATCGGTACGCCGACCTTCGTCGGCTCGACCGCGCCGGTGATGCTCATCAGACCGCCCTCGCCCTGGGCGATTTGGTCGTACCCGGCCCGTCCACCATCCGGCCCGTCGTGCCCGAATCCGGTGATCGACAGGATCACCAGCCCCGGATTGAGCTCGTGCAACCGCTCGGTGGAGAACCCGAGCCGATCCAGCACCCCGGGCCGGAAGTTCTCGAGCAGTACGTCGGCCCGTTCGACCAACTTGGTCAGGAAGGCGTGGCCGTCGTCGGACTTCAGGTCAGCCGTCACGGACTCCTTGTTCCGGTTGGCCGACAGGTAGTACGTCGACTCGCCCTCGACGAACGGCGGACCCCAGCCCCGGCTGTCGTCCCCGCCCTCAGGTGTCTCCACCTTGATCACCCGCGCGCCAAGGTCCCCCAGCATCATGGCGGCATGCGGCCCGGCCAGCGCCCGGGTCAGATCGACGACGACAACATCAGACAGGAGATTCTGCACGCCGTCACCCTAGGCGAGAACCCGGATCCCAGCCGTGACGCGCTTCTCACGGAGATGAACCGTTCCGGGTCGTCGTACGTGTAACGAAGTGAGGACGGTCCTCACGACCAGGAGGGGAACCATGTCAGTACGTACCAGCATCGTCGCAGCGGCCACCATTCTCGCGGCCACCGCCTTCGGCCTGCCGGCTGCCAGCGCGGCACCGGCCATTCCGTTGAACGGTGAGCAGGAGGCATCGGCCGCCGATCCGGACGGTCACGGGTTCTTCACCTACACGCTCGAGGGCACCACGTTCTGCTGGACCCTCAGCTGGAAGAACATCGAGACCGCGACCGCCGCCCACGTCCACATCGGCCCCCGCGGCGTCGCCGGGCCGGTCGTCATCCCATTGTCCGTGGCCGCTAACCCAGGTTCCGGCTGCGCCACCATCACCACCGAACTCGCGGCCGGAATCAGCGCGGACCCGGGCGACTACTACGTCAACGTGCACAACGCGACCTTCCCGGCCGGTGCAATCCGCGGCCAGCTGAAGTAGCGCTAACCGCGAACTTTCCTCGCCAGGGAGGCGAGGCGATGCGTTACGTCCCGGGGCCGTTCCTGCATGAGCATGTGGCCGGCGCCCGGGTACATCCAGAGACGGGCAGTGGGGAGTTGGGCGGCCATCCGGTTCGCATGGCGGGGCGGGAGGAGGCGATCGCGGGTACCGTGCATGATCTCGACCGGGAGCTGGTCGAGGACCTTCAGCGCGTGCCCGCGATCGTGCCGCAGGATCGCCTCGAAGAAACCGCCGTACGACGGACCCGGCACGACGGCCAGATCCGCCAGGAAGAGGTCCACCTCGGCCGGATCCACCTTCTTGCCGAACACCATCTGCCGGAGCGCAGGCCGCTGCAGACGGGCGGCGGCCAACTCGAACGCACGCCGGCTGCTGACCACGCGACGCGTCGTGAGTCCAGCGCGCTGGGCCCGGCGCTCGATCCGCGCACCGACCAGGTTCACCGCCCGCGGGGCGAAGGTGGCCGCCGCTGAGTCGAACCGGTTGGGGATACCGAACGCACCAGAGCTGGCCTGGCCGGACGTCGTACTGACCAAGGCCGCCGCCGCGATCCGGGAGCCGAACAGCTCCGGCCGCTGGTCCGCGAGCGCCATCAACGTCATCCCGCCCATCGAATGACCGGCGTACACGACCGGACCGTCGCCGACCACCGTGTCCAGCACGGTGATCAGGTCGTCCGCCAACTGCTCGATCCGCTGCGACCCCACCGGCCCGGCACCCGACCGGCCGTGACCACGGTGGTCGTAGGTGACGATGCGTACGGCGTCCGGCCCGAGGATCCGCGGCAGCCCTTCGACCTGGTTGTGCCACGACCGCGTCGAGCAGGTCCACCCGTGCACGAGCAGCACGGTCACCGGGGCATCGTCCGGACCGAACTTCTCCACGTTCAGACGTACGCCGTCAGTCGTGGTCACGCCCGACCGTTCCGCCTGGATCGTCACGCAATCTCCCGTTCCCGCTCACCGGCCGCCAGGTGGGCGGCCCGCAGACGCCCACCGCGGGCACCGCGTCCGACCAGCCAGGCGATCCCGGCGATCTCCAGCAGACCGACCACGCCGAGCAGGGCGTAGCCGCCGTTCCACATCCATCGTGGCACGTCCGTCCGCTCCTCACGGCGCAACACCTGCTGTTCGTCGATGAACTCGACCGTCTGCCCGTCCGACACCTGCACAGCCGGCTTCTCGATCGCGGCGTCCTCCGGGGCGAACACCCACATCGAGACCAGGTCCCGCTGCCCGGTGTGCAGCCGGATCATCGACTTCCACTTGCCGTACATCGGCAACGCGTCCGCCGACCGGTAGGTGCCGTCAGCAACCTTCACCATCCGGTGGGTCAGGAACCCGCCGCCCTGCCAGGCCATCGCCTCGAACCACCGCGCGCCCTCGGCCGCATCGGCCGGCTCCAGCGTGACCGTCACATACGCCGTCGGCTCGGCCCCCGTGGCCACCCGCTCCAACGACACGGTCGCGGACACACCCGGCTCTGCCGAACGTGGCACACAGAAGAACACAGTCCCGAGTACGACGGCCAACCCGACGGCTCCGAGTTGATGCGTACGGCGGACGGCGACCGGACGCACGTGGCGGATCCCCGTCGCGCGTTCCTCACCGGCGACCTCGGCGTACCGGGTGGCGAGCCATGCCCCGACCAACCCGGCTCCGATCCCGGTCACGACGCCGTACCCGAGAGCCGACGGGAGCATCGACGACGGCCACGGGATCGGCATCCAGACGTGACTCCAGGCGTTCTCGGCGACCACGCCGACGGTTCCGATCAGGGCGCCGGCGACGGCACCGAGGCGGAAGCGGTTCTTGTTGCCCAGGGCAAACGCGACCGCCTCGACCAGGACCGCCTCGACGATCAGCAGCGGGAAATGACCGAGGATCCCGCCGAGCGGCTGGTCCACCGCCCAGGCGATCCCGCCGCGGATGACCAGGTAGACGGCCAGCGCGCCGAACGTCGTCCCCGGGCCTCGCCTGGCCCGCAGGACGGTGAAGGCGAGCGCGGCGCCGAACGCGATCAGGATCGGGTGCAGGATCAGCGGGAACTGCGGGACACCGTAGTTGTACTCGGTGCTGAACAGGTCCCACGCGATCAGCAATGCGCCGACGGCAACGATCTCCTGGAACAGCCGCCGCTTGTTCGTGCCCATCAGTTGCTCGACCTCGGCCAGCGCGAGCAGCCGGGCGAAGATCGACAGGACGACGCCGCCGATCATCAGCAAGTGGGTGGGACCCCACAACGTGACGTCCTCGCCGAAGAGACGGTGCCAGACGTCGTCGAGCGGGAAACCGACCAGCGCGAACGTGCCGCAGACCGTGACCAGCGCGGCGCTGCACGGGATCCGCCAGCCTTTCGTCAGCTTGATCGTGCGGGCCGGCAACGGCTTGCGGGCGAGGGCGATCGGCAGCACGCCGGACACGATCACGCCGAGGATGCCGAAAAAGATCGGATAGTGCGCCGGCGTCCCGAACGGGCCGGTGTCACGGCCGCGGGCGATGTGCACCGCGATGTCCCACCACACCCCGAAGGCGCAGGCGAGCAGTGAGACGGCGTGCAGGTACGGCGTCAGCGCGGCCCATCGGGGGACTCCGTCCAGTCTCCCGATGGTGTCCGCAAGCCTTCCTACCAGCGTGACGCGGCCGGTCCGTTCGCGCCACAGGAAGACGGCGAGTGCGACGTACATCAGCGAGACGAGCCCGGTGACGATCGCGATCTGGTCGAACGTCGCCGTACCGGTGGTTGCCAACGGGACCGCCATATCGGGTGCTCCTTCACATTGGCTATGCACCATGCTTGATGTTACATCCTCTATGTAACGTGGAGTCTGGAAGACTGTCAAGCGTGGATGCACAGGACGAAGAGCTCACCGTCGACCAACTCGCCGCCAAGGTGGGCATGACGGTCCGCAACGTGCGGGCGTACGCCGGGCGCGGCCTGATCCCACCGCCACGACTGGTCGGCCGGACCGGGTACTACGACGCCGACCATGTGGCCAGGCTCACGCTGGTCCGCGAACTGCTCGGCAAGGGCTACACGCTGGCCGCGGTTGAGCGGATGATGAGCGAACTACCGGACGGCGCGATGGCGCTCGGCGTCTTCGAGACCCTGGTGAACCCGTGGACGCCGTCCGAGCCGGAGGTCCTGGACGAACACCAGTTGGCCGAGCGGGCCGGCGTACCGCACGACCCAGCGGTGATCGCCCGGCTGGTGGAGCTCGGGATCGCCGAGCGGCAGGAGGACGGCAGGCTCCGGATCCCCAACCCCGACCTGCTCCGCACCGGCCTCGAGGTGATCAAACTCGGCGTCCCGATGCAGGCGATCTTCGAGATGCTGCCCAAGCTCTTCACCCAGGCCGACGCGGTCGCCAAGATCTACGTCGAACTCTTCCGCAGCACCGTCTGGCGCGAGTTCGCCGACGCCGGCCTCCCCGCCGAAGGCTGGCCCGAGATCCAGCGCACCCTCGAGAACATCATCCCCCTGGCCGGCCAGGCCCTGGTCGCCGCCTTCCGCGAATCCATGGCCCGCGAAATCGAGGTCGTCGCCTACGAAGAACTAGGCCTCGACCCCAAAGCCCTACCGTCAACCGGCTAACCGACCGGGCTTCGTCACCGCGTGGGCCAGCTTGTAGCGTCCGTGTTGGACCGCCCGCAGCTCGGGAACCTGTGCCAATACCTCCTCGGGTACGTCCTCCGGTTCCACCTCTAAAGGCCCGTCCACGGTGAACGAGTACGTCGCTCGGCTGCCCCGCAGCACCCACCCATCACGGCCGAGCACCAGTCCCGCACTCCCCGCGACGAAGTCAGCCGAGAGGTCCACCTGGCGGCGGCCGAAGACCTGTACGTCGTATGACGTACCCGCGATCGTCCCATCCCGCTATCCTCGAAGTGTTCGAAGGATGTGTGAGCGGTATGGGGGAACTTCGGGTTTTGGGGGTTATGGGGCGCACCGTGGTGTCGGTGCGGCGGGAGACTGCGTTCAGGGACGCGGTCTGTGCGTTGCTGGCTGCTGACGCGGGTGCGGTGCCAGTGGTGGATGACGACGGGCGGCCGGTCGGCATCGTGGTGGGTGAGGCGCTGCTGACGAAGCTGGAGTTCCACGGTGGCAACGATCCGCGGCCGATCCTGGGTGGGGCCAAGGCGCGAGCCCGGTGGCGTCAGTCGACCGCTCGGACCGCGGGTGAGCTGATGATCGGACCGCCAGTGACGGTGTACGGCGACACACGCCTCAGCCGGGCCGCGGCACGGCTTGCCGAGTCGTCGCAGCCGCTCTTGTGCGTCGTCGATCCGGCGATGCGACTGATCGGCGTACTCACGCCGCAGGACCTACTGAGCGTCTACAACCGCACCGACGATAGCATCGAGGCCGAGGTCCGCGCCCTGATCGACCGTCCCCCGACGACCGTCACCGTGCACGTCGACCACGGCGTCGTCACCCTCCACGGCAGCCTCACGTTCCGCAGCCGCGCCGAACACGCGACGTACGCCGTCCATCGCATCCCCGGCGTAGTTGCCGTCCACAACAACCTGACCTACGAGCTCGACGATCTCGCCATCACCGGCTTCTGAGATCGCCGCACGCAATCGATTGCAGTATGGTGGGCTCTCCGCCGTTGGAGAGGACCAGCCATGATCGCAGCCGCGCTGACCACGCCGTTCGAGCGCGACGAGGAGGTCATCTCGGCGGTGACCGGGCCTTGGTCTCACACGTGATCGAGGGCGGGATCCCGGCGGTGTTCGTGGCCGGGACGAACGGCGAGTTCCCCGCGTTGGACGATGCGTTGCGCGGCGGCCGCTGACGGCGCGGCTGTTTACGTCTACGTGTTCGCCGGTCTCGCCGGCACCGTCGTACCGCCTTCGCTGCTGGCCAGGCTCGCCACGATCGACGGCATCGTCGGTGTGAAGGTCAGCGGTGCCGGGATGCACGTCGTCCGCGCGTACGCCGAAGCGACTCCGGCGGGATTCGAGGTCTGGTCAGGCAACGACGCCGAACTGCCCGACGTGATGGTTGCCGGTGGCACCGGAATCGTCTCCGGCAACGCCGGCGCGCTGCCTGGTCTGTTCGCCGAACTCCTGACCGGTCACAGCGCTCAGCCGGCGGTCCAGTCCGCGGTGAAGACCGTCGACGGGAGCATCGCGAACATCAAGTATCTACTGGACCAGCAGGGTCTCCCCGGTGGCCGCTGCCGGATGGCGATCGACCCACCAGACGCCGTACGCCGAGCCGCCTTGGCCGGCCTGCTCACCCGGTCAACCGGCCGACCCTGATCGGCCGGCTGACCTGCTCAGACGGTCGGGGTCTTTCGGCGGTTGCGGAACACGAAGTAGCTTCCACCGGCGACGAGTACGACTATGACAGCCGCGCCGATCACGATCCAGGTGGCGCCGGTGTAATCGTCCGGATCGGCGTCCTGGGCACCAGGCGGATTCGGATTCGGCGACTCGGTCGACCCGAGCGTCGGCGACGGCGTCGGATCCGCGACCGGCTGCACCGCCACCGTGGTCGCCGCACCGGACGCCGAGGCAACCGGCGCCATGGCCAGCAGGACACCGAGCAGCACAGCACCTAGCAACGAGAAACCCTTGGCTCGCATACCGGCCCGGTGCCCCTGGCCTTCCACGCCAAACTACCCAGCTCAGTACAGAGCCTGCCGGAACTTCCACGTGTCCGTGTAGTGGTAGTAGCGCTTCAGTTTGTCGTCCTCGAGCTCCCACACGTGGGCGAACGCCGCGTCGAGCGGCCGGCCGGTCTGCCGAGCCGTCGCGCTGTACCGCCCGAGCACCACCACGAAGTCGCCTCCGTCGATGAAGCGTTCGATGCTGAGCCGGAAGTCGTCGAATGCCGCCATCAGCGCGCCGAAGACATCCTGAGCCACGGCCTCACGGCCCTTGTGAACGCCGCCCCAGGGCAGTCCCTCTGCGGCATGCCATTCGACATCCGGGTGGAAGCTGTCCAGGACGGCAGGCAGGTCGCCGCGAGCGAACGCCGCATAGGATGCTTGGGCGATGTGAACGTTGTTCTCGGACATGACTGATCCTCCAGTTCGATGATGGCGGCCTCAGGCCGGGCGCCAGGCCAGCCGGATGCTGACCGCGATGAACCACACGAAACCGAGCACGATGGCGAAGAAGCCGATGCTGCTGACCGGCAAGGACGCCAGGCCCGCGAACAGCGCAGCAGCAAGCAGACCGCTAGTGATCGTGAGCCACCTCGGCAGCAGTGCGTGACGTCGGCCTGCCAGCGCCATCGCCGTCATGAACGTTGCAATCGGCAACCACATGAGGACGAAGGTGAGACCGGAGAGGTCGAGGAGCGCGCGGGCTGTCTCGGTGTCGATGCCCTCGCTCGCCCTGGCAACCGCGGCGAACTGGGCGCAGCAACTGACGAGACCGAGCGAGACCGCCACCAGCCCCGCGCCGAGGCAGACACCGGACAGGATCCCGGAGCCTTCCTCCCGCCGCCGAATCTCCTGTGAGACATGGACACTGAACACCAGCAGCGCGGCCAGGGCGAGCGTGCCGATCCCACGTCCGACCCAGTAGCTCCCACTGGCGGCGGCCTCGGCGGCACTCGCCAGATACTGCTCGACCTGGACGAGAGAGTCGCCCGCACGATCCATCGGGGTCGGCGGCTCACCCGCGCGGTTGATGGTGTCGTCGCCGATCACGATGCCGAGCGTGAACAACGCTCCGCAGGCCGCAGCGGTACGTCGACGACGCGAGCCGCCCGTGGATCGCAGCCGTTCTCCGGCCACTGATGTCGAGTCCATCGGGTGCCTCCGTGGTGTCTGTTCGCGATGTTGCCTCGGACACCGACGACGCTACGAACGCCGTACCGGCTGCACATCGAAGCCAGCCCCCGTCTTCGGTGCCGGATTCCGCAGCCCACGTTCCGGATTTCCGCACGCCGGACTGGGGATCGCCTCCTGGACCGCCCGGCCCGGCGCTGGGAGAATCCGAAACATGGTGATCCCGGCACCGGTTTGCCGGATTCTCGCCGTCATCAGCACACTCGCGTTGTTGTCGGCCATCCCTGTCGCCGCGCTGGTCTTCGACAGGGACATCTCCGCACGGCTGCTCGCGTTCACCTGCGGCTTCCTCGTGCCGTTCGCGGCGACCGGGCTGTATGCCTTCTGGCGGCGGCCCGATCTCCCGGTGGCCAGACTCCTGCTCACCGCCGGCTCGCTGTGGGCGCTTTTCGCGTCCGGAGATCTGCTCCTGCGTGCGGTCCTGGAGCGGGATCCGGACCGGCAGGGGCTCTGGATCGCGAACCTGGTCCTCATCGGCGTGGGCTGTGCGGCCTTCTCGGTCGCCTTGACCCTGCTCGCACTGTTTCCCGACGGCCGTTACCAGCGTGCCTACGAGCGCCGCTTGATCCGGGCGGTCTGGGGGCTGCAGGTCGTCGTACCGGTCCTTGCGGCCTTGCTGACACCGCGGTTCCATGTCGCGTACGACGGCAGCACTCCGGAGATCTCGAATCCGGCGGCGGTCGGACCCGAGGTCTTGGAGAAGCTGCCTGAACTGCTGTTCAGCGTCTTGGCGACGAGCTTCCTGCCCGTGGGTGTCGCTTTGCTCGCGTTGCGCTATCGACGGCTCGGCATCGAGCAGCGGTCCCAGGTCCGATGGCTGCTGTGGGTCTGCATCGTGGGTCTGTTGGCCGGCATCGGGCTGGCTCTGCTCTCGGCCCGTCGGAGTGGAGTGGTCGATATCGCCTACCTGATCGTCGGCTATGGCTTCCTGGCCCTCGTCCCGGCGGCGATCCTCGTCGCGATCTTCCGGCACCGGCTGCTGGACGTCGACGTACTCATTCGCAAGTCGCTCGTGTACGGCACGCTGTGGCTGCTGATCGTCGTCGTTTATGTCCTCGCCGCCGCCGCACTGGGGATCGCCGTGGGCGGCCAGGTGCCGGTGACCGTGGCGATCGTCCTCACCGTCATCGCGACGCTGGCCTTCCAGCCGGCGCGGCGCAGGCTCGAACGGCTGGCCAACCGCTGGGTCTTCGGCGAGCCGACCAGCCGCTACGAACTGCTGGCAGCATTCGGCGCCGATCTGGAGCGCACCCTCAGTCTCGACGAGCTTCTCCCCCGGCTGGCTGCCACGGTCCAGCGTGGACTCGACGCGAGCTGGGCGCGGATCTCGGTCACGCAGGGCTCAGTACTGGTGCCTAGAGCAACGGCCGGGATCGAGCCCAGGACGGGCGAGCCGACGCTGAGCTCGCGTCTGCTCGTTGCCGATGCGAACACGCCGGTGGGCGTGATCGAGTGCGGCCCCCGGCGCGAGGGGAAGTACTCCGATCAGGACCGCTCCCTTCTGGAGACCCTCTCGCGCCAGGCCGCTTTGGCGGTTCGCAACGCCGGGCTCGCAGCCGAACTCTCCGCCCGGCTCGACGAGATCCGGATCCAAGCCGACGAGCTGGCGGCGTCGCGGTCCCGGATCGTCCATGCCCAGGAAACAGAGCGGCGGCGGATCGAGCGCAACATCCATGACGGCGTCCAGCAGGAACTGGTCGCCTTGATCGCCGGACTCAGGCTGGCACGCAATCAGCTCGAACGCGATCCAGGCGCGGCTGGTCCGACCCTTGCCGGGCTTCAAACCACAGTCACTGCGACGCTCGATGATCTGCGCAATCTGGCTCAGGGAATCCACCCGGCAGTGCTCAGCGACAAGGGTCTCTTTGCCGCACTCGAGGCGAGGGTCAGGGCAGCACCGATCGCGATCGCCATCACTGCCGATCCGGCGACTCGTCAACTGCGCTTCGACGACGATGTCGAAGGAGCCGCGTACTTCTTCGCCTGCGAAGCGCTGACGAATGCGCTCAAGCACGGTATGGCAGCCTCGGTCGAGGTCAGAGTTCACCACGATCATGGCTGGCTGAGCCTCGAGGTGGGCGACGACGGGATCGGCTTCGAGCCGCTCGATACCCCCAGGCGAGGACTCGCCAATCTCGAGGACAGAGCCGCTGCGCTGGGTGGTCGATTCCAGCTCGAGAGCCGACCGGGCGCGGGTACGAGGGTCCGCTGCCGGCTCCCCGCAACGATCCGCGAGGTGGCACATGTCTGAGCGGCTGCGGGTCGTCATCGCCGAGGATCACTACCTGGTTCGCGAAGGTGCCCGCCGACTGCTCGAAGACTCCGGCGAGGTCGAGGTGGTGGCCGCGGTCGGCACCGCGACAGAACTGCTCGATGCGGTTCGCCGGCTCTCACCCGACGCCGCGATCACCGACATCCGGATGCCACCGAGCCACCGCGTCGAAGGTATCGAGGCCGCCCACCGGATCCGTGCGGATCACCCCGGTGTCGGCGTGGTGGTGCTCTCCCAGCACGCCGACCCCGAGTACGCGGCCGAGCTCCTCAAGCACGGTGCCGCCGGGCTCGCTTACGTACTCAAAGACCGGTTGGGTGAGGTCGACGAACTGGTCAGGGCGCTTCGTGCGGTCGTCGCCGGCGGATCGGTGATCGACCCGACCGTGGTCGAGTCGCTGCTCCGAGACAGGACTCGCGACGAGAATTCGCCACTGGCCGGACTCGCACCGCGAGAGCTCGAGGTGCTGCGAGAGATGGCTCAGGGAAGGACCAACAAGGGAATCGCTGCCACTCTCATGCTGTCCGAGTCCTCGGTCGAGAAGTACGCGCATTCCCTCTTCACCAAACTCGGTCTGGCCCAGGAGTCGCAGCTGCACCGACGCGTGCAAGCTGTGCTGACGTTCCTGCGCGAGTCCGGCCGCCTGTCCTGACGCTGCTAGAATGACGGCGTTGGCCTTCGGACCTCGCTGCTGCGATGCGCGTGCGTTCGGAGGCTTTTTTCATGCCTTCTTACCGCTCGTTGCTCAGCCATCGTGAGTTCGCCGGGCTGTACCTCAGCTTCACGCTGCTGGTCGCCGCCACCACACTGTCGGGCTTCGCGCTCGCCACGCTGATCAATGATCAGACCCGATCGCCCTTCCTGACCGCCATCAGCATGTACGGCGCCACGTTCGCGACCGTCCTCGGAGCACTCACCCTGATGTCGGTCGCCGACGGCCGCCATCCGCGCCGGACCCTCGTCGTACTGCAAGGCGTCTCGCTCCTCGGCGTCGCCGCGCAGGCGGTCCCCGGATTGCCGCTGGCGTGCAGATTCGCGTTACTGCTCGTGGTGGGCTTCTTCCAGTCGCTCGGAACGGGCGCGCGGATGGGCCTGCTCGCCGAGGTCGTCCCGACGACGTCGTACGCGCTGGCGCGGTCGCTGATGAACATCACCTCGGGCGGAATGGCGATCCTCGGGTACGCCGTCGGCGCCGTACTCCTGCGTTACCTGAACCCATCGGGCGTGCTGGTCGTCGCCACGATCCTGACCGCGGTCGGGTTGGTGGTCGTGGCCGCGACCGTTCGTGAGCGTTCGATCCGGCTGACTCCTCGCCCCGGGATCCGGCAGACGTGCTCGACGAACGTCGTACTGTTCTCGAAGCCCGGCCAGCGAGCGCTGCTGCTGAACCTGTGGGTCCCGAACGGGTTGATCGTCGGCTGCGTCGCGCTCTTCATCTCGTACGTCCCGGAGCAGGCCGGAATCCTCCTGGCCGCCGGATCGGCCGGGATGCTGCTCGGTGACCTGACCGTCGGGCCGTTGCTCACGGCCGATCAGCGACGACGCAGTGCATTCGCTCTGCGGCTACTTCTCGCGGCGCCGTACCTGGTGTTCGCTGTCCAGCCGCCGATCCTCGTGATGGCGGCGGCTGTGTTCGTCGCCAGCGCCGGGTACGCCGCCACGCTGCCGCTCCAGGAACAACTGCTCGAGCTCACACCCGACGCGGTCCGCGGTCAGGTCCAGGGCGTCGAATCGGCCGGGCGGATGACCTGGCAGGGCATCGGCGCCGCCATCGCGGGCGGCCTCGCCCAGGTGCTGCCGACCGCGGCGACCATCACGCTCTTAGCCGCGATGTCGCTCGCGATCACGCTTGTCTCGCGTCGCTTTGTAGCGCGCGCTCCAGTTGCAGCAAGCGATCAGCTCGGGCGCTGATGTCGGCCACCGTGGTGAGGCCCTCGAGGTTGCGCCCGAAGCAGGTGCACACGGCCGGCCCCTGACCCGACATCTCCCCGTTGCCCACAACCGCGTGCCCCCGGCCTCCCCCTGCTCCCGATCCGCCCCGGCG
Organism: Kribbella sp. CCNWLW201; assembly: GCF_037203805.1. Taxonomy (NCBI): domain Bacteria; kingdom Bacillati; phylum Actinomycetota; class Actinomycetes; order Propionibacteriales; family Kribbellaceae; genus Kribbella; species Kribbella sp. CCNWLW201. The sequence goes on from NZ_JBBCBQ010000001.1 coordinate 1,928,925, forward strand.
GCAGCGCCGTACCTTCACCAACCACCACCTCGGGCGCCACAACGCAGACCTAGCACTCACGATCTCCGCGGCACAGGCCCGCTCGGCGCCACGATCACGCCAGGCGTTCCGCCGTACACCGTGAGCAACCAATGCGCCGCCAACCAATACGCCGCCCGCACCATGTACGTCCGCTCGCGCGTAATCCGGACGCCTGAAGTTGGTCCTCGCGACCGAATCCTTCGACTCCTCGCGGCGCCCCAATCGCCTTACGACCCTCCCCTGACCCTCAGGTGGTACCGAGGGGCGGCTAAGGGCTGCGTAGGTATCGATATCGGTAATTTTCCGCATGTGCGCGAACTAAGAAGTTGGGATGTTGTTCTTACCAACCACAGACCTCTCACAGGCAGGACCGGAACGATGAGCCGACAGATCCAGATTCGCCGCAGACCACTGCGCACGCGCCGCACCACGAAGGCCATCGACCTTCGCACCCCCTCAGGCCGGCCACTGCCGTTCTGATCGGGCCACCAGCCCAGTCCCCGCAGAAACCCGCACGATCATGAACCTCAGACTGCATGTCCACCGCGCCTTCACCGGCGGCTGGTGCGCCGACATCGACGACGACAACGACCGCCAGCCCGACGACCCGTACTGGTGCGTCGACCAGTGGCCAACCCTCCATGCCGCCCTCACCGCCGGCTGCGCCCAACTAGCCGAGTTCGCCACCACCCACCACCTAACCCGAGTAAGCGAGCAATACACCCTCCAAGCCGCCTAACCCCGCCGCCCCCACCGGCACGACGCGCCTCCCCGCCCTGCCGCCCGAGGTCAGTCGGTTGCACCGATATGGCGTGACTCCCCCGCCAGGCCGCCCAAGGGCCCGTGGTTGCAGCGGCACAGCGCGACTCCCCCGCCAAGCCCTCAAGAGCCCGACGCCCGGCACGACGCACCTCCCACCCGGACCACTCAAGCCCGTCGGTAGCAGCAGCACCGCGCAAGGCCCCACCATCGCCCAGGGCCTAGGTCGCAGCGGCACGGCGCGACTCCACCGCCAAGCCCCTCAAGAATCCGACGACCGGTACGACGTACCTCCCCACCCGGACCCGTGGTCGCAGCGGATCCCGCTCAACCGCACGAGGCCCGCTTCAGCGGTACAGCGTGACTCCCCACCCCAGACCACACCTGCGACCAGGCCGGCCGGCAACTGCCGACCGACCTGATGTCAGGCCACGTGATGTCATCCCGATGCGATCGGCCGCGTGTAATCAGCCGGCGTTGCGGTTAGCCGGCCAGGTAGATCGACTGGGTTGCGCGATTGATCACGGCGCCGAGGTCCTTGCGGTCCTTGGTCGTGCCGGCCACGGTGATCTCGACGTGGGCGCTCTTGCTCCCCCACATACCGACGTAGCGGGTCGCGACCCACCGCGTGGTGTTGCCGCTGCGGTAGGTGTAGACAATCGTGCTGACCGTCAGCCGGCCCTGTCCGCTGGTCGACTTCATCACCACGGTCGAGGTGCCGACAACCTTCAGACCGCGGGTACCCTTCAGCGCCGCCTGCTTCTTCTTGAGCGCAGTCGTCGTACTCACGTCACCAAAGTTCGTCATATCGAACCGAACCATCCGATTCCGCGCCGGATCCAGGAACCGCGCCTTACCGGTGCCCAGGGCAACGTGACGCCACGTCTTCGGCAGTACGGCGCTCGCGTGGCAGCCGTCCCGGCAGTCGAAGTTCCGTCGAACAAACGTGATCTTGCCAGACTGGGTGCTGGCGGCAACGGTCTCCGCACTCGACTGCTTGACCGTCGCCGGACTCGCCATACTCGGCAGCATCCCCGTCAGCAGCATCCCTCCGGCCCCAACAGCCGCCAACAGTACTCCGCGTCGCTTCATAGATTCCCCCTGTGTATCAACGATTCAACAGTCAAAGAGACGCCACCCACCCCCATTTGGTTGGCCCCACCACCCTCGAGACCGACCCGTAACCGCGCCGCACCCCCGCCCCGCACTCCCCCGCCGCCGCCCACCGCCGCCCTCACCGCCGCTCTCACCGCCGCCCCACAACGCATCGCTCAGCCGCAGGCCGCCGACGCCGACGCCGACGCCGACGCCGATCATTGCCACCACACCGCTGATGATGCCGACTCGCTACATCGCCCATTCCCCCTTGGATTGTTGACAATCAGAGGAAAGACAGCGCCAACGACAGGGGTGGCTCGGCGACGAGAGTTCGCCCGGAGGCGCAGCGTCGGGGCAGCTCAGACCTCGGCGTGTTCCCCGGTCTGTGCATCACCTGTGGGCAGGTCGCCGAGGTCGGCGTCCCAGTCGTCGTACTCGTCGTCCGGGAGACTGGCCTCGTTCCGGCGGGCGATGCGGATGAAGGCGACGATCAGCAGGATCGGGCCGAGCACCATCGCGGTTTCGGGGATGCCGCCCATGTGCAACGCGATCATGATGCCGTCACCAACGCGATCCCACCGGCGGTGAAGGCGACCATCGCGGCCAGCATCGGGTACTGCGCCCGCCGCAACTGCCGGCGCCGGAACAACTCGGCAGCACGATCGTGCGCGGACACGACCCCAAGTACATGTCCGAGCACGATCGCGCCGATCTGGACCCCCGCGATCACAGCCGTGCTGAGGAACGCGTAGTCGATCCGCATCCCGTTGGTCCCGAGCAGATCCCACCCGCGCCCGAACGGATCCGTCGCGAGCAGCACACCCTCCTGACCTTGGAACATCGCGAACGAGAAGTAGTGCGCCACCGCGTACCCGATCGCGATCGGCACCAGCGAATGCACGAACGCGCCCGGCAACCCGCCCCGCCCGACAGCGCCAGGTCGTACTTGCGCCGCCCCGGTCGTCTGCGCCGCCAGCACGAAAAGCACCGACACGATCGCGACCGCGGCTGCCAGACCGAGCGTGTGTACGACGATGTGCTGCGTCCTACTCAGCTCGCCAGTCAGTTGCATCCACGCCGACCAGCGGGAGATCCCGTCGAAGGCCGTTGACCCGAGCAACAAACACAGCAGGCCGACGATGCCTGGCTCCTGCGGCATCGTCGCCAGGCCGGCCAGCGGGTTCCGCAGTACGAGCCGACCATCCGGCCCTCGACCCAACGGACTCAGTCGCGCGAGCACTTCGGCGTACACCTCGAAGCTGTCACCGATCCGGAACCAGGCCGGCCCATAGACGATGCCAGCAACAACATTCACCACGGCGTAGCCGGTGACGAAGGTCGCGACGACGATCGGGGCAGACCCGTCCGGATAAGCAAGCTCCAACCAAAGAAACCCCGCCAGCCCAGCAACCGCCGGCCAGTACGCAATCCCCTCCGGCAGCTTCCGATACGCCGACAGTTCCCGGCCCTCGGTCAGCTCGGCATCCCCTAGCAACTCCGCTTCGCCGCGCGACCCCGCATCCCCGGGCAACGCGCGGCCCGTGGTCAACTCCCGCCCCCTGGGCAGCTCCACCTCCCCGGGCAACTCCGCTTCCACCGGCAACTCCGCGTCTCCGCGCAACTCCGCGTCGCCAGGCAACGCGCGGCCCGTGGTCAGCTCCCGGCCACTGGACAGGTTCACCTGCCCGCGCAATACCCGACCCCTGGGAAGCTCGCGGTCCTTGGGTGGTTTCCGGTACGGCGTCCTGCGGAGGAGGCCGGCGATCGTGCGGAACGGGTTAGCCAGTCGCCAGATCGGCCCGCAGAGGAGCGAGAGCGGGATGATGCCGACCCAGATCCAGACGTACAGCCAGGTCGGTGCCGGATTGAGGGCCGGTGAGGTGCTGCCGAACCACGCGGCACCGAGCATCAGCCCGAGCGCCGCCAGCCCCGCCAGCTTGAGCACTGCTCGAGTCAGCCGATTGTCGACAATCCGAGTCAGCAGCTCCAGCGACTTACCGGCAGTAGCTTCGAACCGCGGCCGCGACCAGAACGCGGCCAGCGCGAAGAACGAGACGGCCACCGCAGCACCAGCGGAGTAGATCGCCAGCCACAGCGGCACCGGCAGGTCGCCGCGACCGCCGATTCCGTGCAGCGGAATCAGCAGTTCCACCACGACACCGCCTCCGATCAGCCGGCTATCTGACCGATCGAATGTAACACGCTCGATGTCACATAGCGAGGGTCTGATACTCCGCGGGGTCGAAACGGCTGGTCAACTTCCGGAACCGGAAGGTGAACGACGGCCAGATGGTGGTGTTGCGGCCCTCCGAGTCGAGGTACCAACTGGTGCACCCGCCCCGGCTCCAGACCGTGTTCCGCATCGACGACCGGACACCGTCGACGAACGCCCGCTGCACCTCCGGCCGAACCTCGACCTCCCGCAGTCCTTCGGTGTCCATCGTCTTCAGCGCGTCGAGGATGTACGCGATCTGCGACTCGATCATGAACACCATCGAACTGTGCCCGAGTCCGGTGTTCGGGCCGATCAGCATGAAGAAGTTGGGGAAGCCGGCGACCGCCGTACCGAGGTGGGCCTCCATCCCGTCCGACCACGCCTCGCGCAGGGAGACACCGTCCCGACCGTGGACCATGTCCATCACCGGCAGATCGGTGACCCGGAATCCGGTGCCGTAGACGATCGTGTCGACCTCGTGCTTCACGCCATCCTCGGTCACGATCCCGGTCGGGGTGACCTCCGCGATCCGATCAGTGATCACATCGACATTGGGCTGCGCGATCGCCGGATAGTAGTCGTCGGAGATCAGCACACGTTTGCAGCCGAGGGTGAAGTCCGGCGTCAACTTGGCCCGCAGCAGCGGGTCGCGGATCTGCCGCTCGAGGTGCTTCTCGGCAACTCGCTGCACCTGCTTCATGATCGCCGGCAGCTTGGCGAAGCCGAGCACCATCGACTCGCGACCCCAGTAGATCCCGGCCCGGATCGCCTTCTGGGCCAGGGGAAAGCGACGGAAGACCGCCTTCTCGACCTCGGTGATCTTGCGGTCCGGCCGCGGCATCACCCACGGCGGGGTGCGCTGGAACAAGTGCAGTTCCTCGACCTCGGGCTGGATCGCCGGCACGAACTGAATCGCCGACGCACCGGTCCCGATCACCGCCACCTTGCGACCACTGAAGTCGAGACCGTGATCCCACTGCGCCGAGTGGAAGACCTCCCCCTCGAACGACTCGATCCCTTGCAACTCCGGGTACGACGGCTCAGCGAGCGGACCCATCCCGGACAGCAGCAACTGGGCGGTGAACTCACCCTGGCTGGTGCGGATCCGCCATTGGCCGTCTTCCCAGTGCGCCTCCTCCACCGCATGGCCGAAGCGAATGTGCGGACGGATCCCGAACCGGTCGGTGACATTGCGGAGGTAGTCCTCGATCTCGGGTTGCGGCGAGAACGTCGACGACCACTCCGGGTTCGGCGCGAAGGAGAAGGAGTACAGATGCGACGGCACATCACATCGGCAGCCCGGGTACGTGTTGTCCCGCCAGGTCCCGCCGACGTCATCTGCCCGCTCCAGTACGACGAAGTCGTCGTACCCGGCCTGCTTGAGCCGGACAGCCATCCCGATCCCGGCGAACCCGGTGCCAACCACGACGATCCGGTGGTGACTGCTCTCCTGCGCCATCGGTAGCCTCCAGCCTGCCGAGCGGAACTTACTCGGAGTAAGTTACTCGGAGTCAGTTAGACTACGCAAGTGACCTCCACCACGCAGAACACACCCCCAACCACGGAGAGCATCAAGTCCACGAACGGCGCCGTACCGGCGGTGGGCGCTGAGTCGGTGGGGGGCGTTGGGGCGGCGGAGGGGGGCGTGCCTGTTAAGCGGCGGCGGAATCGGGCTGCGCGGGAGCGGGAGATTCTGGAGGCGGCGGAGCGGATCTTCGGCGAGCGTGGGTATCAGGGGACGTCGATGGATGACGTGGCTGCCGAGGTCGGGGTGTCGAAGCCGCTGATCTACCAGTACTACGGCTCCAAGGACGGCCTGTTTCTCGCCTGCCTGGCCCGGCTGCGTGTCCAGTTGCTCGACACCGTCTCCGATGCGGTGATGGCCGCGCCGGATGCCGAGGACGCGCTGTACGCCGGATTCGTCGCCTGGTTCGAGTTCCTCGACGATCACCCGCAGGCGTGGTCGGTTCTCATCGACGAAGGCATGCTCGGCATGGGCCCGGCCGCCGGCCCAGCCGCCGCGGCGACCGACGAGGTCCGCGCCGCCTTCATCGAACTGATCTCCGCCATGGTCCGAATGAACCTCCCCTCCGGCCGCGCCGTCGACGAGGACGAGATCCAGATCGTTGCCCAAAGCATCTCCGGCGCCACCGAACGCCTCGCCATCTGGCGCAGCCGCATCCCCGCCCCACCCACCCCCGAAAAGGTCGCCAGAACCCTCCAAGACCTCCTCTGGCAAGGCCTCCACACCCTCCGCAACCCCTAACCCACCACCCGCCGCGCGACCCTGGACCAGATAGCGGAAGCCGGGCCAGACAGCGGAAGCCGGGACCGGGACGGCGGGAGTCGGGAGGCGGACCGGACAGCGGGAGCAGGGGCCACACCGCGGGAGCCGGGACCGGGATGGGGATCCGCGATGAGGAGTCGGGACGAGGATCCGGGACCCGACAGCGGGAGCTGGGACCGGACAGCGGGACCTGGGACCGGACGGCGGGACCTGGGACCGGTCAGCGGGACCTGGGACCGGACGGCGGGACCTGGGACCGGACACAGCAAGTCCCAGGGCACGAGTGTGCCGGTCAGCAGGGTGATGCGCTCGACGGTGGGTGAGGTCTGGCCGCCGTACAAGGGTGTACGGCGCTCCACGCCGGTGATCCTGGAGGCCAGCCAGCTCTGGATCCGGTCGAGGCGGAGCGGCACGGCTGTGGTCAGCCGGTCGAGCATAAGGTCAGCGGAAGTGCGCGTCGGCGGACGGCAGTGTCAGCAACACGATGACCACCACAGACCCGAGCGTTGCCACCAGCAGCCTGACGAACTGCGCGGTCCGGGTCCATCCAGGAAATTCCGTCCGCGCCGCCGCGACCACCGCGTGCCCGTCGATCTCCCGTACGGCGGGATCGGCCGACTTCCGGAACGCCGCCTGCACCACCTGCTCGGCGAACACCTGGCTCGTCATCACCAGCCCGCCACCCACGATCGCCAACCCGGCCAGCACGTACGACGCGATCCGCGCCGGCCCGTAACCCGCCAGCACCAGTACGGCGACCGCAGTCAGACACACCGCGATCCCGTAAGGAAACAAGGCCTCCCGAGCACTCTCCTTGAACTGAACCCGATGCGCCGCGAGCACCCCGGCCGAATGCCCTTGCCGCACCACCTCCGCCTCAGCCGCCCGCTCGGCGGCCTCCCCGTCCCGGCGCGCCACCCACGTCAACAGCACGAACCCGGCCGCGAGCAACACCTGCAGCCCAGCCGCCACAACCACCGAAAGCGCCATCATCCTCACCCCTGTACTTAGTTCAAGCGCAACCATAACTATGAACTTGAACTAAGTACAAGGCCCATCAGAACCGTAGCGAGCAGACCACCGCACGATGGTCGGACGGCATGATGCCGTCGACGGCCTCGCCTGCGGTCGAGGTGCTGACAACCGTGACCGGCCGGTTGAACATCCCCGGCCGGAAGTACACATGGTCAATCCGCTGCCCCACCAACTCCGGCCCGGCCTCAGCAGGTGCGGTCACTACCGAAGGATCACCGTCCGCCCACGCGTCGGTCAGTACGTCGGCCAGCGGCCGGAGCAACGGGCTACCCGGCGGCGCGTTGAGATCACCCGCAACCACGACCGGCAACGGACCGTCCAGCACCGGATCCGTCGCAAGCTCGGCCAGCAACGCCGCCTGCGCCAGCCGATCGTCGTTGTACGCCGGGTCGTACTCGAGACAACCCACGACGACATGCAACGGCGCGACCGGATGTGCGACCGTCGCAACCACAGCCACCGGATCGAATGCGCGATGCCGAGCGGGCATCCGCACCACGCGCCAACCGGTGATCTCCCACCGACTCAGCAGCCCGATCCCCACCTCGACCCCGGCGTCCCGTGGATCCCGCGTCACGTCCGTGGCCGGCGGGTACGACGGACCGGCGTACCGACCGTGCAGCCCGAGTTCCGCGCCCAGCGCAGCCACCTGGTTCGTTGCCCTGGTCCCCCAAACCTCCTGCAACGCAACGACATCCGGATCCACCACCCGGAGCGTCTGCGCGATCACCTCGTGCCGCGCCACCCACGCCGGACCGAACCGCCACCAGACGTTCCACGTCATCACCCGCAACACACCCATACCCCCGACGTGCCCACCACGCCCCCACCACAACCCCTGACGAGCAACCCTGACGAGCACCCCTGAGGACCGACCCTGAGAAGCGGCTGACGGATGTCATGGGTACGTCGTGACGGCCGATCCAGGGCCACCACGCCGTACCGGGCGAACCTTTTCGATATGACGACACAGACTGCGGTCAGCCTGCGGGGCGTGACCAAGAAGTATGGGGCGGTGCAGGCGGTCGCCGGGGTGGATCTGAGCATCCGGACCGGCGAGGTGGTGGCGTTGCTGGGTCCGAACGGGGCCGGCAAGTCGACCACGATCGAGATGCTGCTCGGGCTGGTCCGGCCGGACCAGGGCAGTGTCCAGGTGTACGGCGGGACGCCGGTCGACGCGATCGCGCAGGGTCAGGTCGGGGTGATGCTGCAGAGCGGCGGCATCATCGAGGACGCCAAGGTCGGCGAACTGGTGAACCTGGTCGCCGGGCTGCACAAGGACCCGATGCCGGTCGGCGAGGCGCTCGACCGGGCCGGCATCGGCGACCTGGCGGAGCGGAAGATGAAGGGGCTGTCGGGCGGGCAGAAGCAGCGGGTGCGGTTCGCGATGGCGATCATCCCGCAGCCCGACCTGATCGTGCTGGACGAGCCGACCACCGGGATGGACGTCGAGTCCCGGCGCGACTTCTGGGCATCGATGCACGCCGAGACCGCGCGTGGCCGGACCGTCCTGTTCGCCACCCACTATCTGGAAGAGGCCGACGCGTATGCCGATCGCGTGGTGCTGATGCGCAACGGCAAGGTCGTTGCCGACGGCACCGCCGCGCAGATCAAGGCGAGTGTGTCCGGCCGGACGATCCGGGCGACCGTGCCCGGTGCCGACCTCGCGACCCTCGCGTCGCTGCCCGGCGTACGCAATGTCGAGACCCGCGGCGACGTGGTGCTGCTGCAGTGCGCGGACTCCGACGACACCCTGCGGTACCTGCTGAGCAACACTCGCGCCCACGACATCGAAGTGACCTCCGCCGACCTCGAGGACGCCGTCCTGGCAATCGGTGCGGGCCATGTCGAATCAGAACGGGAGACCCTGGCATGAACCGCGACTATCTGATCTTTGATATCCGTCGCACCCTGCGGAACCGGCGGGTGCTGATCTTCTCGATCCTGATGCCGCTGGTGCTGTTCGTCATCTTCGGCGTGACGCTGCCGAAGGACGCCAGCGAGGGCGGGATCTCGGCCGTCGCCTACGTGATGGTGAGTATGGCGATGTTCGGCTCGATGTCGGCGGCAATGAGCAGCGGCGGCGTGATCGCGGCCGAACGCGACGGCGGCTGGAACCGCACGCTTCGGCTCACCCCGCTGAAGCCGCAGGCTTACGTGACCACGAAGGTGATCCTGTCACTGTTGCTGGCGTTGCCGCCGCTGCTGGTCGTGTTCGTGTCCGGGATGACCTTCGGCCACGTGCACCTGAGCGCCGGTCAATGGGCCTCGGTCGCGCTGGTGTCCTGGCTCGGTGCCCTGCCGTTCGCCGCGCTCGGCCTCGTCATCGGGTACGTCGCCAAGCCGGACAGCGTGCAGCCGATCACCGGATTGTCGACAATGCTCATCGCGGCCTTCGGCGGACTGTGGCTGCCGGTGGACCAGATGCCGTCGCTGATGAAGCACATCGCCCAACTGACCCCGGCGTACTGGACCGGTCAGACCTCGCGCAGTGCATTGGCGCAGAGCGGTCTGGACACCCAGGCGCTGATGGTGGTGCTCGGGTGGACCGTCGTACTCGGCATCATCGGGCTGCGCCGGTTCCGGGCCGACACCGCCCGGGCGTGAGGTCGCGTGCATTAGCGTGAGTGACGTGCCCAGGACGCCAACTCTGATCGAAAGCCTGGCCGAGCGTGGCAATGCTCGGCCAGGCCGTTGGGGTTGGCTGGCCGCGGCGGTCTGGCTGTTCTACCTGACCAGCCCACTGAACGCGATCCTCGACCAGCACGGCGCCACCCGGGTCTTCGGCCTGGCCATGCTCTTCCTCTTCGCTCTCTCGTACGTCGGCTTCTTCGGCTGGGTCCGCCGGGTCGGGCTGGCCGGTGGGCAGGCGATGTGGAAGCGGGCCGGCTACCTGGCCGCGATGCTGGCGCTGACGTTCGCGCTGATCCCGTCCGCCGGCCAGAAGGCACTCACCTGCTGCGTCTACATCGCCGCGGCCGCGATGATGGCGCTGGACCTCCGGGCCGCGATCGTCGTGGTCCTGCTGCTCCTCGCCGGCGTCGAACTGTCGATGCGGGTGGTGCCTGACTGGACGACCGACAACAGCTACGGGTTCGCGATCTTTCTCGGCGCGCTGGCCGTGTTCGCGATGCGGCGGGCGATCCAGCGCAGTATCGAGCTCGCCAAGACCCGGGCGGACATGGCCGAGCTGGCCGTCCAGGAGGAGCGGAACCGGTTCGCGCGCGATCTGCACGATATCCTCGGCCACTCGCTGACCGTCATCACGGTCAAGGCCGAGCTGGCCGGCCGGCTGATCGAGGGCAATCCGGAGCGGGCGTCGGCGGAGGTCGCCGACGTGGAGAGTCTGGCCCGAGCGGCGCTGGCCGACGTACGGGCCGCTGTCGCGGGGTATCGCGAGCTGAGTCTCGCCGGTGAGCTGGTGTCGGCGCGGGCCGCATTAAAGGCGGCGGAGATCAAGGCCGACCTGCCGACCACGGTGGACGAGGTGCCGGAGGAGAACCGTGAGCTGTTCGCCTGGGTGGTGCGAGAGGGCGTGACGAACGTCGTACGGCATTCGGGTGCCAAGCGGTGCACGATCCAGCTGACCGCTTCGCAAATCGAAGTACTGGATGACGGGAAGGGCCCGACGCCCGGTGGTGGTGCGTCCGGTCATGGGCTGATGGGCTTGCGGGAACGCGCGAACCAGGCCGGCGCGAGTGTGCAGGTCGGCCAGGCGCCCGGCGGCGGTTTCCGCCTGGCTGTCAAGGTGGGCCTGTGACAATCCGATTGTTGATTGCCGACGATCAGGCGCTGGTTCGTGGGGCATTGGCCGCGCTGCTGGATCTCGAACCTGACCTGGAGGTGGTGTCCGAGGTCGGGCGCGGGGACGAGGTGATCGCGGCGGCTCAGGCGACCAAGCCCGACGTCGCTCTCCTCGATGTCGAGATGCCTGGGCTGGACGGGATCGAGGCGGCCGCTGCGCTGCGGAGCGCCGTACCCGGGGTGCGGATCCTGATGGTCACCACCTTCGGCCGGCCAGGGTACCTGCGGCGGGCGATGGAAGCGGGTGCGGCCGGGTTCGTCGTCAAGGACACCCCGGCGGCCCAGCTGGCAGACGCCGTACGACGGGTGCACCAGGGCCTCCGGGTCGTCGATCCCTCGCTCGCCGCCGAGACGCTGGTCGCCGGTACGAGCCCGCTCACAGCCCGGGAGTCCGACGTACTGCGGGCAGCCCGCGAGGGCGGCACCGTCGCCGACATCGCCAAGGAGCTCCACCTCTCCGAAGGCACAGTCCGCAACCACCTCTCCGCCGCCATCGGCAAGACCGGCGCCCGCACCCGCGCCGAGGCAGCCCGCATCGCCCTCGACAACGGCTGGCTCTGAACGTTCCTTCAGCTTAGGGTTGGAGCCGGGGAGGGGTCACATGTCGATCGAGCAATTCAGCGTGCGGGGGCGGTTGGCCGATACCGGTGAGGGGATCACCGGGGACGAGTTGCAGCTGGCGGCGCGGAATCACGGGATGCCGCTGGAGGGGCTGCGGTACGACGTGACGCCGCCGGGACTGCATTACGTCCTGGTGCACTACGACATTCCGGCGACGAACGCGGCCAACTGGTCGCTCACGATCGACGGATGCGTCGAGCAACCGTTGTCGTTCGGGCTGACCGGGTTGCGGGCGATGGGCCGTCGTACCGTGCGGGTCACTTTGGAGTGCGCCGGCAACGGACGGGCGGCGTTGCAGCCGCGGCCGATCAGCCAGCCGTGGTTGAACGAAGCAGTCGGTACGGCGGAATGGACCGGCGTGCTGCTGTCCGATCTGTTGCGGCTGGCGGGGATCCGCGAAGACGCGGTGGACGTCGTGTTCACCGGCGCGGACCACGGCGTCGAGCGCGGGGTCGAGCAGGACTACCAGCGTGGGCTGTCGGTGACCGAGGCAATCGACTCCGGTGCGATCGTCGCGTGGGAGATGAACGGTCAGCCGTTGCCGCCGCAACACGGTTATCCGCTGCGCCTCGTCGTACCCGGGTGGTACGGGATGGCGAGTGTGAAGTGGTTGCGCTCGATCGAGCTGATCGACCACGAGTTCAACGGGTACCAGAACGCGGTGGCCTACCGGATCCGCAAGAACGCCGAGGATCCCGGCGAGCCCGTCACCCGGATCCAGCCGCGGGCGCTGCTGATCCCACCCGGCTTCCCGGACTTCATGAGCCGCCACCGTTTCGTTGCCGCGGGCACCGTTACGCTCCAGGGCCGGGCCTGGTCCGGCTGGGCGCCGATCGAGCGGGTCGAGCTCAGCGTCGACGCCGGCGTCACCTGGCACCCCGCCAAACTCGATGCTGTCGGCAACGACGAGCTGGCCTGGCGGTCCTTCAGCTACGACTGGGACGCCACCCCCGGCGAGCACGTGCTCACCGTCCGCGCCCACGACGCGAGCGGCCGCGAGCAACCCATCGAGGCGGAGTGGAACCGCGGCGGTTTCGCCAACAACACCGCCCAGCGAATCACCGTCCTCGTCACCTGATTTCAACCCCCTGAATCCCTTCCACAACCCAACTTCCGAACCTACCGACCCGTATTTCAAGCGGGGCTCCGAGTGGGGTGTGGTCAGGACTGTGGTTATGCCCGGATCGCCGGGCGTGTCGTTCGCCGGATCGGCCCGTCGGCCGTTTCATCCTGAAGATGTACGCGGGAAGAAGAACTCCAGGAGTGGTGCGTTGACGTCCTCCCTGTCCTGTGGGGAGAGGGATTCCAACTACTACGCGGAGGTAGCGTGTTGAGGTTCACGCTTCGGCGAGGCCCGTGTGGGCGTCTCTCGGCGTGCGCTGACGGCCCGTCCGGCCGCGATGTTGATGGCCGCGTTCACGTCGGCGTTCGCCCGGTGCCCGCAGGCCGCGCACCGGAACAGCGCTTGGCTCTCGCGGTTCTCCGGTGCGCAGTGCCCACAGACGCTGCAGGTCTGCGACGTGTACGCAGGATTGATTCTCTCGACGCGACCCGCGGCCTTGTGTTCCAGGCGCTGCACGAGCAGCCCCCAGCCGTTGGCCAGGATGCCGCGGTTGAGTCCGGCCTTGGCGCGGCGCCGGTTCGGCCGGTACCCCCCCTGGTCGTCCGGGATCGGGCTTGGGCTTGGGACGACGGGTCATCCCGTGTCGCGGGTCCACATCGACCACTGCTCAAGCGCCAGGTTCCAAACGTACCGGGCATGCCGGCACTGCTCCAGCAACGCAGCCCGCTGCGTGGGAGTCGGGTACAGCCGGAACCGGGACATGGAATCCATCCAATCAGCCGGGACCGACAGTCCCCGATCCCCGAAGGGAGGCAGTCGCGGTTCCTCCCCACCTGAATGACTGGGCGCCGCGACAACTCAGGTGAACGAGCTGGGCATTGAGGTGCATCTGCACGCACGGGTGTTCCGTACAGCGGACGAGTGGTACGCCGACGTCGACGACGAACGGGACCCCCAGCCGGACGATCCGTACTGGTGCGGCTCCTACACCTCCCAGCGCGCCGCCATCGACGCCGCCTGCGAACGCATCGCCGCCCTGCACCGGACCCGAGCCCACCGCCTCAGCCAACAACCGTTGCCCAAGGCAACCGCTACGGCCTGAAGCGGGTCCGCCGCGTTGCGGCGCGTCATGTGCTCCTCCAGCGCCGTTGAACCCAGGCTGGACCTCCAATCACCGCCGGATCCCGGCACCGTCACCTGCCGCGTCAGTTCTCTTGGCATCTCCCCATTATGAGCATATGCTCATGAGCGTGCGTTCATGAACGTGTGTTCATAGAGAGAAGGGGCAACCATGACAGAGGTGTCGGTCCGCGGACTGACGAAACACTTCGGCTCGATCCGAGCCGTCCATGACCTGACCTTCGACGTACCCTCCGGGCAGGTCAGCGGCTTTCTCGGTCCCAACGGCGCGGGCAAGACAACGACTTTGCGGATGGCGCTCGGCCTGGTCCGCCCGACGGCCGGGGAGGCGCTGATCGACGGCCGCCGGTACGGCGAGCTCAGCCGGCCACGCCGGGTGGTCGGAGCGCAACTGGAAGCGACGAGCTTCCATCCGGGGCGCCGCGGCAGGGATCACCTCCGTGTCCTGGCGCAGACGGCCGATGCGCCGGCCGGAAGAGTGGACGAGGTGCTCGAACTGGTCGGTCTGACCGATGCGGCGGATCGCCGGGTGAGCGGCTATTCGCTGGGCATGCGGCAACGACTGGGGCTGGCCTCGGCGCTCCTGGGCGATCCGGCCGTACTCATCCTCGACGAGCCGGCCAACGGGCTCGATCCGGCCGGCATCGCCTGGCTACGCGATCTGCTGAGGAAGGAGGCGAAGGCGGGACGGGCGATCCTCGTCTCCAGCCATGTGCTCAGTGAGGTGGCGCAGACCGTCGACCAGGTCGTGATCGTGCACGAGGGCCAACTCAGGTTCGCCGGCCCTCTCGCAAGCCTCGGCGACGACTCGCTCGAGACGGCCTTCCTCAACCTGACCGGCGCACGGTGAAGGAGCGAATGATGATCGGCATCAAGAACGAGTTCCTGAAGCTGCGAACAGTCCGCAGCCCCCTGCTCCTGCTGGCCGCAGCGCAACTGGTGGTGCTGGCAGGCGTGAGCGGACTCTTCATCAGCGGCGCGGATCTCGACGACCCGACGACGCCCTTGCGCGCGGTCGGACACGCCGGCCTGGTCTCGATGTTCTCCCTGGTGCTCGGCATCATCGGGGTCGCGGGCGAGTATCGGCACAAGACGATCACCGACACCTACCTCGGGACGCCGAGGCGTGGACAGGTGATCACGGCAAAGCTCGTCACGTACGCAGCCTCAGGCGCCGTCTTCGGTCTCGTCAGCTCGCTGGTGGCCTTCGCGGCGACCGCCCTCTGGCTCTCCGGCAAGGGCAGCTCGCTCGACCTGTCGGACGGAGCCGTCTGGGGCACCTTGGCCGGCTGCGTGATCTGGAACGCGTGCTTCGCCGCCATCGGTGTGGGCCTGGGCGCACTGATCCGCAATCTCGTCGGCGCGGTCGCCGTGGCGCTGGCCTGGATTGCCCTGGTGGAAGGCATCGTCGGCCAGCTCGTCGGCGGCTTCGACCGCTGGCTGCCGTTCAACAGCGGGCTGGCGCTGGAAGCCGTGCCGGCACCGGGCATCGACCTGCTGCCACAGTGGGGAGGGGGTCTGGTGCTCACTGCGTACGCACTGTTGTTCGCGCTGCTGGCCGTGTCGACTACGGTTAGCCGCGATGTCTCCTAGACGTGCCAGAGCCGTGCGGAGCCGGGTCGCCGACGACCCGGCCACCGCGTTGCGGGAGCACCTGATCGACACCGCCGAGAAGCTGCTCGGCGAGCGACAGGTCTCCAGCATCACCACCCGCGACATCGCCCGCGCCGCCGGCGTCTCCGACGGAGTGCTCTACAACTACTTCTCGGCCAAGCATGAATTGCTCGTCGCCGCCCTCGTACGCCGGTACGCCGGGTCGTTGACGCGCTTCGAGATGGATCTGCCGGCGCCGGGCACGGGCTCTGTCGAGGAGAACCTGATCACGTATGCGCAGGCCGCGGTGGACCTGGTCACGGAGAGCCTGCCGACCACCGCGGGTCTGATGTCCGAGCCGGCCCTGCTGCGCCAGTTCGTCACGGAGATCCATCAGCAGCCGTTCGGCCCGCACCGTCTGCGCCAGCCCATCGAGGACTACCTCCGCGCCGAGCAGGAACTCGGCCGCCTGGGCGCGTTCGACGTCGAGTCCGCGATCACCCTGATCATGGGCCCGGCGATCATGCTCGGCTTCACCACGCACGTGTCCGGCACCCCCCGAGACATCCTCGCCGAGCAAATCCCCGGCATAGTCCACACCCTCCTCACCGGCCTGCAACCCTGACCCGGTAGCTCTTGTCGTCGACGTCATCCAACGAGGAGCATGAGGCTGAACCCGGCGCAGACAGCGGCGATCACGACGATCAGCACATACCCAGTACCAGTGCATCTGCCAGTCCGCGCCGGCGGCGAGCACGTTCTCAGCGTCGTCGCGATCAACGATGACGTCGATCCGGTTCCCGCCTGGTTCCGCAGAGTCACTCCGGCTCGTTGTGGGAGGGGCCGCCGATCCGGTACGGCGTAGTGACACCGAAGTACATGAGGTGGGTCATCAACCCTTCCGACGCATGCGGCAGGTTGTGACAGTGGTCCATCCAGACCCCGGGATTGTCGGCCACGAAGGCGATCTCGTACGTCTCGTCGTTGCCGACCTCGAGCGTGTCGACCCACCAGGGCGAACCGGTCGCCGCGACCCCGTTGCGCGACAACACGACCGCGTGATGCCCGTGCAGGTGCATCGGATGCGCCTGACCGCTGGTGTTGGAGATCTTCATCCGTACGACGTCGCCCTCGGCAACCATGTACATCGGTACGTCGGGGAACTTGTGCCCGTTGATCGTCCACCACAACCCCGGCACACCGTCGAGGAACCCGGGCCGCCGGCCGATCCGGTACTCGAAGCTCCGATCCGCCTTCGCCGGGTCAAAACCGAGATCAGCCGGCGTGCCATACGACAGCAGGTCAACCGTCTCCCCTGGCAGCTCTCCAGAAGGCGGGTTCGCACCGATCCCCAGCGACACAGCCGCCGTACCGGCCACCAGCCGCATGCCGCCGGCAGGCACCACGGCCTCGAGATCCACCCGTGCCCCGGCCGCCAACGGGAACGCCGCGGTCACCGGCGTCGGCCCGTTCACCTCCCGCCCGTCCACCGCGACCACCTTGTACGGCGTACCGATCAGCCCGACCCGCAGGATCGCGTTGTCGGTGTTGATCACTCGCACCCGAGCCGTCGTACCAGCGGCCATCGCCAACTGCTGCGTCCCCGTCCGTCCGTTGATCGTCCGCTTCCCGTCGTACGTGTGAATCGCGGCGATCACCTCACCAGGCTGCCCGGGTGCGATCACGATCGTGCCGAACAGGCCGCCCTTCACCTCCTCGCTGGACACCTGATGCGAGTGGTACCAGTACGTCCCCGCCTGGTCGGCCTTGAAGCGGTAGACGTGTTTCCCACCGATCGGTACGGCGTCCTGCGTCACGCCGGCCACACCGTCCTCGGCGTTCGGTACGTCGATGCCGTGCCAGTGCAGCGTGGCTCCGTCGGGGACGTTGTCGTTCACCAGCGTCACCTGGACCAGGTCGCCCACCTTCGCGCGGATGAGCGGACCCGGCGACGTCCCGTTAAGGGTGTAGCCGTCCACGGTTTCACCGCTGGCGAGCTGGTACTTCGTCTTCCGCGCGGTCAACGTGACGTCGACATCCGGCGTACCGGTCTTCGGCCCTGTCAGATCGGCGACGCTCATCCCGGCGTGATGCGCGTGCTCGCCTGACGCCGGTCCGCCGCCGAAGTCGGCGTACCCCATCTCCGCGGCCGAGTAGTCGTTGGGTACCAGGCTGGTCGCCCAGAGGTACCCCAGCGGCACCAGCACCGCCAGGGTCACCCCCAGTGCGATCAGCCGCCGTCTCCCACTAGACATCGGCCGTCTGCTGCGCCTCGGTCGAGCGCCGCGCCGCAGCTCCCGCGACGCCGGCGATCGCCAGACCGTTGATGCCGTGCAGGACACCCAGCGCCGGGGTGCCGAACGACACCACCGCGAGGAGAAACTGTACGGCGACCAGGCCGACGATGATGCCCGCCAGCGACCGCCCGCGCGGAACGTCGGTCAGGAAGGACACGATCAGCAGGAGCAGCGCGAGCAGCCCGATCGCCGTGCCGGCGATGCTGTGGTAGCTCTGCCCGAAGTTGCTGTAGTCCGCCCCGATCGTCGTCCCGTCAGTAGCATCCTTCGACACCGTGAACCCGGCCAGCGCGATCGATGCGACCTGCAGTACGACGGCGATCGCGATGGCCATCGTGAGGACCCGATAGACCGTCCTCATGCCCGACGCTCCTGTTCGCGCTTACGCATGATGACCACGGCGGCCACGATCAGCAACAGCGGCAGGAACGGCGGGTGCCCGCCACCCACGACGCAGGCGAACGACACGATCAGCGCGATCGCGGCCAACGCGATCAGCACCGGGAACGGGACCTTCCCCAACGCCCCCCGCACCGCCCACGGCGGCCGACCGGGACCGAACTGCGGACCAGCTCCAGAAGGTGCACTGGAGTACTCTCCCGGCAAGTCCGAGAACAACGCCTTCAGGTCGGCCTCGGTCTTCGCTTCCAGTGCCTGACCGACGCGCTCGGTGTGCTCCTCCGCGCTGAGCCGGCCGGCTTCGTAGTGCTCGCCCAGACGCCTAACCGCGTCCTCGCGTTCCTTGTCGCCGATGCGGATGGGTCCGCCCGGCTTCTCGTCGTTCATGACACTCCTCGGTGCTCGCAGTTTTCGACTGCACCGATCGTGTCGTCCGGACACCCCTCACCGCGTCGCCTCGGCGGCGACACCTCACCTACCCCCGGGGGAGCACACTGCGCCCTCGGACGCAGTACGACGTACTCCCCCGGGCGTAGCCAGACCCCGGGGCTTCCCCCATTCAGGAGGGCGGCCTCAGGCGTTCGCCGAGAGAATCTTGTTCACCTCGTCGTTGGCCTTGGACAGCGAACTCGGTTCGGCCTCGAAGGACATCACCGCGTCCATCGCCGGTGTCATCACCGCGGTCACGTCGGCCGCGTTCGGGTTGGCCGGGTACGGGAAGACGTCACCCGCCTCGACCGGTTCCAGGAACGGCGTGACGTCCCACCCACTCTTCGCGAACGCCGCCTTCGCCGCCGGCATGCTCGCCGCCACCGCCGGGAACACCACGCCGGCCTTCGCCACGATGTCCTGCGCGGTCTGCGAGCCGAGGAACTTCACCCACGCCCAGGACGCGTCCCGGCGGGTCGTCCCCGCCCAGATGGTGTCCGCGAGCCCGTTCATCATCGACATCCGCTTCCCGATCGGCCCGATCGGCAACCGGGCCAACTTGGTCTTCACCTGCTTCAGCCCGGCGTACGTGCCGAGCATCCAGGATCCGTTCGGGGTCATCCCGTACTTCCCCGCACCGAAGGAGGTGGTCACGTCCACGCCGGACTTCGCCTGCGCGTACGACGGCATGTACCCCTTGGTGATGAGACCGCGCCACCAGCCGATCGTCTCGGTGAACTTCGGGTCGCCGTAGAAGAACTTCGTTCCCCACGGCTCGCCCTCGGAGTACTTCCAGCCGTTGATCGCTGCGTACCAGCTCCAGCTGGTTTGCCCGTCGCCACCACCGGCATCGGCGTACCCGAGCCCGTAGACCTTCACGTTGTCCTTGTCGAACCCCGGCTGGTCGCCGCGTCGGCCCTTCGAGTCCACGGTCAGCCGGCGGACGATCTGTTCGAACGTGCCGCCGTCCTGGGGGTTCCAGGTCATCGCGTTGAGCTGCTCGGTGCTGATCCCGGCCGCCTCGGTGAAGGCGCTGTTGTAGAAGTAAACCTCGGTGTCCCAGTCCTTCGGCAGTCCGTACCGCTTGCCGTCGGCCCCGATCCAGCGATCCGCCAGGCCCTTCTGATAGATGCTCAGATCAACATTGTCCTTGGCAACGTAATCGTCGATCGCCAGCACCTGGCCCTTGTCCGCGAACAGCGGGTACTTCGACGAATGTCCGGTGAACACGTCCGGTGCGGTGTCGGAGATGAACCCGGTCACCAGCTTGGACCAGTAGTCGTTCCAGCCGTACTGCTCGATCTTCACGGAGTACTGCGGATTCTGCTCGTGGAACACCTTCGCGCATTCGGTGTACATCGGCAGCTGAGCGGAGTCCCACAGCCAGTAGATGACTTCGCCTTCGTCCCGCGCGGCCGCGCCGTTGTTGCATCCGGCAACCGCCGACGCCGCCAGTCCGGCCAGTCCCGCCTTCAGCAGGGTGCGTCTCGTCATATTCATCGGGGGCACCTCACTTGATCCCGGAGAAACCGATGGAGTTGGTGATCTTCTTCGCGAACGCGCAGAACAAGATGATCATCGGCAGCGCCGCGATCAGGGCCGCGGCCATCAACCCGGCCCAGTCCGGCCCGCCCTGCGGGGTCTGCGACCGGAACACGCCGAGGGCGACCGTCAGCACCCGGACGTTCTCCTGCTGGCCGACCAGCAACGGCCAGAAGTAGTCGTTCCAGGAGTTGATGTAGGTCAGGATCGCCAGCGTGGCGATCGGCGCCCCACTCATCGGGATGATCAGCCCGAAGAAGATCTTCCGGTGCCCGGCGCCGTCGATCATCGCCGCCTCCTCCAGTTCCCGGTTGATCCCGAGGAAGAACTGGCGCAGGAAGAAGATCGCGAACGGCGTCATGAACGCACCCGGCAGGATGATGCCGGCGAAGCTGTTCAGCAGGCCGAGGTTCTTGATCAGCGCGAAGTTCGGCAGCGTGGTGAAGATCGGCGGCACCATCAGCGCGGCCAGGAACACCGCGAACACCTTGTCCCGGCCGGGCCAGCGCAGCCGGGCGAACGCGTACGCCGCCATCGCGCTGAAGAACACCTGGCAGATCGTCGTGACCGTTGACACGATCAACGAGTTGCGCAGGTACAGCCAGAAGTTGACGGCCGCACCGGAACCACCTTGGGCCTGCGCCTCCTCGATCGTCGACAGTCCGAGGACCCGCTTGAACGCGCCCAGCGTGGTCTCCACCGGGAGCAGCGAGTTCGGGTGGCCGGGAAGCTGGGTGTTGTCCGACAGCGCCGTACGCAACATCCAGTAGAACGGGAAGAGTGTGACCAGCATCAGCACGATCAGACTGGCCCACGCGACGATGCGGCCGACGTTCAGATCCTTCCTCATGCCAGATCACTCTCCTTCGCCCGCAGCAGCCGCAACTGCACCAGCGAGATCACCGCGAGGATCGCGAACAGCACCATCGCCATCGCCGAGGCGTACCCGAAGTCGAACCGGGTGAACGCCCGCTCGTAGATGTAGTAGTAGATGACCCGGGTCGCGTTGATCGGACCGCCCTGCGTGGTCACCGCGACCGTGTCGAAGATCTGGAACGAGCCGATCATGGTGACCACCAGGACCATCACCAGAACGGGGCGCAGCAACGGCAGCGTGATCCGCCAGAACGTCTTCCACTCCGACGCCCCGTCCACCTCGGCGGCCTCGTAGACGTACTTCGGAATCATCTGCAGGCCCGCGAACACCAGGAGCGCGGTGTAGCCCATGTGCCGCCAGATGTTGATGCCGGCGATGGTCGGGATCGCCCACTGGGACTCGCCGAAGAAGGCGACCGGGTCGATCCCGAGCCAGGTCAGGCCCTGGTTCACGATGCCGACCTGGAAGTCGAGCATCCAGTACCAGACCAGCGCGACCACCACGTTCGCGACCAGGTACGGCAGCAGGACCACCGCCCGGACCGTGATCGACTGGGTCAGCCGGTACATCAGCATCGCGATGCCGACCGCCAGGATCGTCTGGATGCCGATGTTGAGTACGACGTACTCGACCGTGACCACCAGCGCGTTCCAGAAGAAGCTGTCCTGCACCATCCGTTCGTAGTTGGCCAGACCGTTGAAGTCCGGCGCGGACAGCAGGCTGTACTCGGTGAAGCTCAGGTAGGCACCGCGCAGCGTCGGCCAGATGTAGAACACGACGAAGCCGAGCGTAGCCGGGGCCAGGAAGATCATCGCGACCTTCAGGTCCCCGAGGCTTCGCCGCTTGATCCGCGGCGCCGCCACCTCCCCGTGACTTCGTCTCTCGTCAGGTGGTGCGTTGGTTGTCACAGTCACGGGGGATCTCCTTCTCTGTCGGCGATCCGGCTAGCACCTGGACGGCTAGTCGATCGCTATCACTTCCAGCAAGATCGCGTTCTCGGGCCACTGGGCGGGGATCTGTACCCCGACCGAGGCCAGTGCTGCCCCGTTCAGTTCGACCTGACCACCGTCGGTCCACCAAGGGACCGCTCGCGACTCCGGTCCGGGTGTCGCCGTCTTGCTCACCCGGTAGGTCCGGTTCGGGTCGAGGCCGGGCAGCCGGACCCGGCCGACGGCCGAGGTGATCGATTGGGTCAGTTGTACGGCGGCGTAGACGGCACGCGAGCCGTCCTGCGCGACTACGCCGTGGAGCAGGAAGTCGTCCGGGCCGCGGTCGGCGCGGACCACGCGCCCGGTGTGCAGCAGCGGCCGGAGTTTCTTGTGCAGGGCAACCCAGCCGGCCAGTTCCTTGCGCTCCTCGGCGGTCGCGGACGCGATGTCCCACTCGATGCCGAAGTGGCCGAACAGCGCGGTGATCGCGCGGAACGACAGTGCCTGGGTGCGGCCGGTGGTGTGCGCCCGCGGCGGGCCGACGTGGCAGCCGATCAGCTCCGGCGGCAGCAGCAATTGGGTGTAGCGCTGGATCTTCTGGCGCTCGAGCGCGTCGTTGCTGTCGCTGCCCCAGACCCGGTCGGTGCGTTCGAGGATGCCGAGGTCGACCCGGGCGCCGCCGGACGAGCACGACTCGATCTCCAGCCCCGGGTGCCGCCGCTTGAGCTCGTCGATCAGCCGATACACCCCGAGCGTCTGGGCATGGATGCCCGCGGTCCCGGTCAACTGGTTGCCGCCATCAACGAAGTCGCGGTTGTGGTCCCACTTCAGGTACGCGATGTCATATTCGTTCAGGAGCGCGTCGAGCCGCTCGAGGATGTAGTCGTACGCCGCCGGGACACCGAGGTTGAGGCCCTGCTGGTGCCGCGCCGTCGGGGGCATCCGGTTGCCGGTGGCAAGGATCCAGTCGGGGTGCTCACGGGCCAGGTCGGAGTCCGGGTTCACCATCTCCGGCTCGACCCAGAGCCCGAACTGCAGGCCGAGGCTCTTGACGTGGTCGACCAGCGGATGCAGACCCTTCGGCCAGATCTCCTCGTCGACGTACCAGTCGCCCAGCCCGGCGCGGTCGTCCCGCCGGCCGCGGAACCAGCCGTCGTCCAGCACGAACCGCTCGGCGCCGACCTCGGCGGCCGCGTCCGCGAGCGCCATGAGCTTGTCCAGATCGAGGTTGAAGTAGACCGCTTCCCAGGTGTTCAGTACGACGGGACGCTCGGTCCGCGGGTGGTTGTCCCGGGCCCGGAGGAACTCGTGGAAGCGGTCCGACAGCCGGTCGAGGCCGACGCCGTACGAGCCGTAGATCCACGGCGAGCTGTAGGTGCCTTGCGCCTCCAGCCGGCCCTCACCGGGCAGGAGGAGCTCGCCGCCGCCGATCACGCCGTACCCGCTCATGCCGCGCTCGGCGTAGGAACGGTGGTTGCCGCTCCAAGCGGTGTGCACCGCCCAGATCTCGCCGGTGCCGAAGTCGAAGCCGGGCGTGCCGGCGATCAGCAGCAGGGTCGCGTCGGCGCCGGTGCGGCCGCGGCGGTTGTCGCGGACATGCGCACCCTGAGTGAACGTGTGCCGCTGCGGGTGGCGCTCGCCGATGTGCCGGCCGGTCATGTCGAGCAGTTCGGTCGCCTCGGTCGGGACCGGCAGCGCGAGCACCAGCCCGTCCACCGTGTACGGCGTCTCACCGACGTTGGTCAGGTCGGCCTTGGCCCGGACCAGACCGGAGTCGGTCAGCTCGATGGTGAGGCGGATCGTCAGCGCGGCCTCGGGGTCCTCGGCGTCGACCTGCACGGTGTTGCCGGTCTGCGCGACGCTGGTCAGCCGGAAGCTCGCGGAGAAGTTCTGACCGTCGCGGTGGCCGCTCAGGCCGGGCAGGCCGAACCAGCCGGCCGCGTACTCCGGCACGATCGCGACCGGAAGGTTGTCGTCGAGACCGTTGCCGTACTGGACCGCACCGGCACCACGCCTCAGTTCCAGCAGAGCTTCCCCGGTCAGCTCGCCCAGGTCCGCACCCCAGTGCAGGACGGACGGAAGGGCCGGACCGGAGCAGTCCAGCACCAGACTGACCCCGGCAGCCCGCAGCTGCAGCACCTCGATGTTCGACACTGTTGATTCACTCTGCTTTCTGATTGATTTCAGGACGGAACTATTTACCCCGTCAGCCTGGATGTCAATGCTTCACGAAGTTAAGTAAGTAGCTTATGCCTGCGCGCGCGTTGTGCAAGCGCTATCCACGACTCAGCGGGACAGGCGCACCCGAATCAGCAGGTCGTTCAGTGCCGGCTCGGCGGTCGTCTCACCGGGAAGGTCGGTGACCGCTTCCGCCTCGTCGAGAGCGGCACGCAGCCGGGCAACATCCTCGGCGATCCGCTCCCCCGACGGCCCGTCCAGCGCTCCATGCTCGGCCTCGGCCTTGGCCGCCATCAGGTCCGGCAGGTACGCCGGAGCCTCGGGCAGCTCCTGGACGAGCTCGCGCAGATCAGCCTGTACGACGCCGGTCCGCATCAGGTTGATGCCGGTGAGCAGGACCCGGAACGTGTACAACAGCGGCTTCAGCTCCTGGTTCTTCAGGAAGAAGTTCCACTGCGTGTTCGCGAAGCCGCGGTAGTGATGGGCGTGCCACTTCGTCACGCAGTCCGCGGCCAGCGCGACGAGCTCTTCGTGTTCCGGCGTACTGACGACGACGAGTGGCGAGAGCACCTGCTCCAGCACGTACCCGTTCCGGCGGAGCATCAGCCGGGCGAACTTGGCCAGGTCGTGGGTGACGAGATCGACCTCGGCCTCGTTCTCGAACCAGGTCCGGTCGAGCGTCTCCGGCCCGGTTCGCAGACCGACCACCTCGGCCGCGGGAAGGACATGCACACCGCGCAGGTCGACATCGGAGTCGCGCGACGGGAAGCCGTACAGGTGCGCACCGGAGACTGTTGCGAAGAGCAAACGGTAGGGCTGCTCACCCATGATGTCGCGCAGCTCGGCGTAGTCGAGCTGCCGCATGTCACGCGCCACCGATGCTCCTCCTCCGGACCGATCTGAGCCAGGCGTCCACCCGTGCGACATCCGGCGTTGCCGGGAGAACCGTTCTGCGCGAGGCGTTGTCGAGCTCCTCGTGCAGACCGAGGCGCCACTGCTCGACCTCATCCCATGACAGCTCGCCTCGCTTCACCGCGAGCAGCCGGTCACGATGGGGGCCGACGTCAACGATGAGCTTTGCCTCCAGCAACAGAGTGCGGGCCGCGAGCAACAGCCGGATCAGGTGCATGACGTGCTTCCACTTCGGCGCGCCGTCGCGGCGGAAGTCCGCCTCCAGTTTCTTGAACTGGCTGAGGACATAGCCGGAGTACGTCTGGTAGGCCAACTGGGAGAGGAAGGCTTCGCGCAGGTCGACCAGTTCCTCACCGAGCGCGGTCTGCGCTATTACGAGCGGTGAATGGAGCACCTCGAGGAGATTCGGGTTGGCCTTCAGCGCGAGTTCGCAGAACCGCTCGACCTCCCACGAGAACCACTCCGGCTCCGGACCGTCCACGTGCGCCGGCGGCTTGGCCAGCGACCAGAAGGACTCGGTCGGAGCGACGTAGACACCACGCGTGTCGGTGTCCGAGGCATCGGTGTCCAGGCCGAACGCCCTCGAGCCGACGACCGCGGCATAAATCGTGTGCTCGAGCACCAACCGGTCGCCGTCGGGCTGGGCCAATTCGATCGCTTCGTCCTGGTACGCCGTACGCAGACTGAGCTGGTCGCGACGTGCCACTGTCTCCCGGCCGTCGACTAGTCGCACCGTGTAGCGGCCGTCCGGGGTGACGCCGGCGACCCGGCCGGTTGCTCCGCGTTGCGCCGTACCGCCCTGATCGTCGGGCGCGGCAACGCGGATCACCACCTGGGTCCCCACCGGCAACTGCGGCCCTCGGACAGACATGTCGCCATGCTTTCACCAGCCGTGATCCATCGGCGCGGACGCCCAGCCCATCACAATCGCACCGTCCGGGCACCCGCTGAGCGTGCCGACGCCTCCGACCCCTCGATCGGAATGGGCTGGCGGTCCGCAACGCGCTATTGACAAATTATTCTGTCAAGTGGAATCTGAGGGCGTGCTGGGATACGTGGAGGAGCCGGAGAAGGTCCGGATGGCGTTGTCGCCGATCCGGCGGCAGCTGCTCGACCTGCTCCGGGAGCCCTCGTCGGCGACCCAGCTGGCGGCCGCGCTGGAGCTACCCCGGCAGCGGGTGAACTACCACCTGCGCGAGCTGGAGAAGGCCGGCCTGATCGAGCTCGTCGAGGAGCGGCAGCGACGTGGGTTCACCGAGCGGATCCTGCGCGCGTCGGCGACCCTGGTGGTCGACCCGGCGGTGATGGGGCATGCGTTCAGCACGATCCAGGACCAGTACGCCGCCGAGCATCTGGTGGACGTTGCCGCTGGCACCGTTCGGGACGTGGCCCGGATGAAGACCAAGGCCGATGCCGCAGGCAAGCGGCTGCTCACGTTCACGCTCGAGGCGGAGGTGCGATTCGCCGAGCCGGGCGACCTACACCGCTTCACCGACGCGCTGACCGAGGCGATCCGACGGACGGTGGCGGAGTTCGACACCGACGACGGTCGCCCCTACCGACTGATCGCGGGCGGCCACCCGGCTCCGCGTCGTACCGAGGGAGACAAGGCATGAGTGAGGACAGACCGCGGATCGTGGTGACTGTGGCCGCGCCGGTCGAGGCGGTGTGGGACGCGATGCGGAACAAGGACAAGATCCGGCACTGGCACGGCTGGGAGTACGAGGGCACCGAGGGCGGCGCCGGCCTCGAGGAGGAGATCGACCTGATCTACTTCACCAGCGTCACGGCCGACGAGGAGGGCCGGGTCCTCACGCTCGGGAACGGCGACGAGTTCGTGGTCGAGCCGGTCGAGGGCGGATCGCGGATCACCCTGACCAGAGGGGCGTACGGCGCCAACCCCGAATGGGACGCGTACTACGACGATGTCACCGAGGGCTGGATCACCTTCCTGCAGCAGCTGCGGTTCGCGCTGGAGTACCACCCCGGCGAGGCCCGGCGGACCCTCTTCTACTCGGGCAACGGCGCTCGCTCGCCGATCGCGGAACTGGGGATCGACGTGCCGCCGGCCGGAACGCCGTACGAGCTGGATCTGATCGGTGAGCAGGCCAAGGGCCAGGTGTGGTTCACCTCCGAGCACCAGGTCGGCCTGACCGTCGACGGCTGGGGCAACGGCCTGCTGGTCCTCAGCCATGTCCCACCGTCGGAGAAGAAGCCGGAAGGCGCCTCGATGGCGGTCCTCACCCTGTACGGCGATCGCGAGCCCGTCGACCAGCGCTGGAAGCCCTGGTGGGAGGCCCGCTACCCGGTCCCCCTGGACCTCGGCGGCTGAGGTTCGCGTCCTGACACCGCGGTGACACTGCGCAAACGTGCCAGTACTCTCGGTCTGTCTTTCCTGGTTACCCGGGAGTACATTCGCGCCACGGTGACCGGCACGGGGGTCCGGGCGGTCACCGACCTCAGGCGAGAGAGGCCGTCCGGTGAAGATTCCGCCCTGTACTTCTTCGCGTCGCGTGTCCGCAGTTCTCGTGCTCTCCATGGCTGGGCTCGGCCTGGTCGCAACCCCGGCGCACGCCGATGGCCCCGGGTCCGGTACGCCGTACGTCGTCACCGTCGGCGACTCCTACATCTCGGGTGAGGCCGGTCGCTGGGCCGGCAGTTCGAACAACTCCGAAGCCCCGGCCGACGCGCTCGGCGCGCACGCGTATCACGACAACGCGAGCGGTACCGCCGAGCTGATCCCGAAGTGCCACCGCAGCCGCTCGGCCGAGGCCTACATCGGCGGCGGCGCCGGCGGGCTGAACCTGGCCTGCTCAGGCGCCCGCACCATCACGAGCAACGGTGACGACTTCAAGCCGGGGCTCGACTTCTACGACGACGGGGCCGGGCACCTCGGCCAGGCGAAGATGCTGCAGCAGTTCGCCGCGAGTCACAACGTGAAACAGGTGGTCGTGTCGATCGGCGGCAACGACTTCAACTTCGCCTCGATCGTGACGCAGTGCGTGACGGACTTCCTGCTGTCACCGTCGTGGAACCCGGACTACTGCAAGGACGACTCCTCGGTGGTCGCGAACTTCACGTCCGCCAACGTGACCGCCGTACGAGGCCGGATCGCGACCGCCTTCCAGAACATCCGTTCCGCCATGCAGAACGCCGGCTACTCCGACAGCGGCTGGACGTTGCTCGTGCAGACCTATCCGTCGCCGCTTCCGGCCGGCAGCGGGATCCGGTACGCCCAGAGCGGGTACTCGCGGCAGAGCGTCGGTGGCTGCGGTTTCTGGAACGCGGACGCCGACTGGGCCAACAGCACCGCACTCGCCACCATCAACAGCACCATCCGCGCGGCGATCGGCCAGTCCGGGCTGACCAACACGCGGCTGCTCGAGATGCAGTCGGCCTTCAACGGCAGGCGGCTGTGCGAGAAGACGGTCGGGCTGTACGAAGAGGTCGGTCTTAGTTCCTGGACCCAGTCGACCGCGGTGGACAAGACCGAGTGGGTCAACCAGATCCGCACAGTGACGACGGTCGGCTCCAACTACTACATCCAGGAATCCCTCCATCCCAACTACTGGGCGCAACTGGCCACGCGCTCCTGCGTCCGCCAGGCGTACACGCTGAACCGCGGCGGCACGTGCACGATCTCCGGCACAGGCCTGGTGAACGGCGAACCCCGCATGACCCTCAACTGACAGATCCCCTACGGCGGCCGCCTGTCGAGTGGCCGCCGTACGGCGGGATCGAGTGTGACGAGGCTCATGGGGGCGGGGCGGTCTGGACCCAGGGCGGGTCGGGCAGGCAGAATCGCGCAGACGGGTTGGCTGCCGGGTGGGGTGTTAGTGGAAACCGAATTCGCGGTGTCGCTCGGTTCGCAGCGCTGGACGCTGCCGGCCGACGGCGACACGATCACCATCGGCCGCGGCTCGAACGCCGACATCAGGCTGCCCTCGGACGACCAGATCTCCCGCATCCACGCCCGCCTGAACCGGTCCGGTACGACGTGGACCCTCGTCGACGAGTCCCGCAACGGCACCGCCCTCAACGGCCGCCGCCTAGCCGCCCCCACGCAACTCACCGACAACGACCGCATCCAGATCGGCCGCTCAGTCCTCACCTTCCACAAACCAACCGGCTCTGGTCCGGACCAGAGCCGCCCTCAGACTCCCCTGTCGGGCCAGCCGGACGGCGCAGCACCCGCAACGGGTCCTGCCGGCGCGGCATCCGCGGCAGGTTCCGCCGGCGCAGCATCCGCAGCGGGTTCTGCCGGCGCAGCATCCGCAGCCGGGCTCGCGACCGGCGCAGCATCCGCAGCCGGGCTCGCGACCGGCGCAGCATCCGCAGCCGGGCTCGCGACCGGCGCAGCAGCCGCGGCAGGCTCAGCCGGGGCAGGCTCAGCCGGCAGCGCATCGCCCACGCCTGCTCCCTCATCACGCCCGGAGCCCGGTCCAGGGGCTGCGGGGCTAGCTGCCGGCGGCCCATCCTCCACACCTCCCCCAGCATCCACGCCGCGCCAGCCAGCCGGTTCTACGCCTAGCCCCGCGGACGCCGGTGCCCCCGCGTCCGCAGCCGGTCGTGCGGCCAGCGGCCCGGCATCCACGCCGACGCCCGCGCACACGCCGAGCCCGCCACCTCAGGCCGCTCCAGGCACCACACCCGCCCAGGCCGGCCCAGGCGGTACGCCCGCACAAGGCGGTCCGGGCGCCGTACCCGCTCACACTGCTCCCGGCACGACGCCCGCTCAAGCAGGATTAGGCGGCGCACCCGCTCACACCGGCCCAGGCACCACGCCCGCTCACACCGGCCCAGGCACCACGCCGGCTCAAGGCGGTCCGGGCGGCGCAGCCACTCACACCAGCCCAGGCACCACGCCCGCTCAAGCAGGACCAGGCGGCACGCCCTCTCTAGCCGGACCGGGTGCTCAGGGTGGACCGAGCGGCACTCCCGGCACCCACCCACGGACCGGACCGGGTGGCAGTACCGGCACACGGGCAGAGGCCGGGTCGGGCGCCGCGGCCGGTGCAGCAGCAGCTGCCCACAGTGGGTCGGTCGGTGACTCCGGTGCCGCAGCCCAGGCTGGGGCGGTTGGTGGCGCTGGCGCAGCAGCTCCTAGCTCGTCGGCAGATGCCCCAGGCAACAGTCCGTTCCGTGACAGCGCCTCGGGATTCGACGCCGGGCCGGTCGACAATCGACCGTTCTGGAGTGAGCCGACCCCAGGTACGCCGGCCGACAGCGCACCACCCTGGCCAGTCCGGGGTGTTGAGCAGCCCGCGGCAAGCCGAGCGAGCACCGAGCAGGGCGCGGCGGACGCGCGCACCGGTCGCGCAGGACAAGACGCGCCCCACGACGGCAACTCGCCGAGCTGGCCGCAGTCAGACCCTGACTTCCACGACCAGATCATCGGCGGCCCGCAGGCCCCGTGGGCCACAGATCTTCCCGACTCCGCGCACCCGGACGCCGGGAGTGACGAGTGGATCGGCGGAGCCCAGGTCGGCTGGGTGGATCCCGCGGACGCCGGTTCGGGCGGGGCGGCCTGGGCGGCCTATCCGTCGGCGGACAACCCCGAGCCCGCCCGGTCGCCATGGTCGTCGACGAAGCGGCCCGCCCTGTCGCAGCCGGAAGGCGGACAGGCCAACTGGTCCGAATCGTCAGGCTGGCCGGACTCAGCCTTCGAACAGCAGGAACCCCAGAATCCGCCCGCCCGTGAGCCGGAGCCAGTACGCCGGAAGCCGGCAGCAACCGAGGACGCCCCGGCCGGCCACGTCCGACTGATTCGAGTACTTCTGGTCGCAGGCGCCGTACTGGGCCTTGGCCTGGTGATCAACCTCGTCGCGACGTTCTTCGCAGACGGGGCCGGTGGCACGCTGCGGTGGTTGGTGCCGCCCGCGATCGCGCTGATCGCCGCGATGGTGGTCGCCCTGCTTGACGCGGTCTCCTCCGAGGACCGGCCGGACGGCGGTCGGCTCGACGTACCGGTCATCGTTGCGATCGTCGCCGTACTGCTCGGCGTCGGTGTCGGCGGGTTCGCGCTCACCGCGGGGGTCGAATACTTCGCCGGCTACATCACCGGTAAGGAGTCGGGCGAGGACCGTTTGATCAAACCCGTCGCCAAGACCACCGCCGGGCTCACCATCACCGTCGAGAACGTCACGTACACCAGTCACTTCACCCGGGTCGAGGTCGCGGTCAGCAACGGCGGCGACCAGTCGCTGTCCCTCCCACTCGAGGGCAACGCCGCCTTCACCGGCGCCGACGGGAACTCCTTGAAGTCCGACGGGTTCCGCAGCCAGTGGAACGACTCCATCGCCGCCGGCAGCGTCGAACACGGCACCATCACCTTCAAGGGCCACCTCCCCGAAGGCCTCACCGACGCCACCCTCACCCTCAAATCCGGCGACGCCGCCATCACCGTCCCCGGCCTAGCCCTCAGCAACTGACCCCAGCACTGCCGGTCATCTTCAGCCCACACACGAACATCCGCGCAACTCGACACCAGTTGCCGACAGCGCTCGACGCTCGCGGGGGCATGCTCTCGCACACCTCAACGGCGGGTGCGGCGACGAGTCCGACAGCGGTGCGGGCCACCACCGGAGCCACCCGGGATCCGGCGCAGGTCCCCACGGGTTGTGGGGTGGTGCTGCACGCGCGCCGGGCCGCCTCGACCGCCGGCGGGCGGACTCAGAGGGGCCTGTGCCATGCACCCGCGACTGCTGGGTTACATCGAAAATTGATATAGTTTATGCGTGGCGTTAGATGTGGATCGGTTGGTGACGGTGATTGAGGACTTCAATGGGGTCTTCATTCGGTTGCCGGGGGTGCGGAAGTACAGTTTTTCGACGTTGTCGGTGTTGCACACGCTGGGGCGGAGCGGGCCGCTGCGGTTGACGGATCTGCTCAAGACCGAGCAGCTCAAGCAGCCGGCGTTGACCAGCCTGGTCGCGAAACTGGTGCAGGACGGTTTGATCAAACGGCGGCCGGATCCCACCGACGGCCGCGCGATGTTGCTGTCACTCACGCGCGAGGGTCGCCAGATCGTCCGGTCCCGGCACGCCAACCGGGTCGCGAACCTGACCCGCCTGGTCGACCAGTTGACCGACGACGAGCGCGCCGTACTCGCTGCCACGATGCACGTCCTGACCCGCCTGACCGAGATCGCCGCTGAAGATGCCTGAGGCAACCATGAACTTGGAACAGACCCCGATCCATGTGCCGGACGAGGTGCTCGACGACCTGCGTCGCCGGCTGACCTCGACCAAGTGGCCCCTTGACGTCGGCAACGACGACGGCTTCTACGGCGTACGTCGTACCGACCTGCAAGAACTCGTCGAGTACTGGGCCGACGGGTTTGACTGGCGCAAGGCCGAGCGGGCGATGAACGAGTACGAGCAGTACCGCGTCGACGTCGGCGGCGTACCGGTGCACTTCATGCGTAAGGCGGGTGTCGGGCCGGACCCGATCCCGCTGATCCTGAGTCACGGCTGGCCGTGGACGTTTTGGCACTGGTCGAAGGTGATCGATCCGCTTGCCGACCCCGGGTCGTACGGCGGTGATCCGGCCGATGCGTTCGACGTGATCGTGCCGTCGCTGCCCGGGTTCGGGTTCTCTACGCCGCTGACGGATCAGCCGGACATGAACTTCTGGAAGATCGCCGATGTCTGGCACGAGCTGATGACCGGAGTTCTCGGGTACGAGCGGTACGCGGCCGGCGGCTGTGATGTCGGCGCGCTCGTCACCGGACAACTCGGGCACAAGTACGCCGACGAGCTCTACGGGATCCACATCGGTTCGGGGCTGAAGCTCACGTTCTTCAACGGCGATCGGGCCTGGGATTTCTCTGGCGGTCATCCGATTCCGGCGGGCCTGCCGTCGATTGTCCACAATCGGATTGTCGAGCTGGACCGACGGTTCGCCTCCCACCTGGCGACCCACGTCCTCGACCCGAGCACCCTCGGCTTCGGCCTGGCCGACTCACCGGCCGGCATGCTCGCCTGGATGCTCGAGCGATGGATGAAGTGGTCGGACGGCGATCCATTCAGCAGAGACGACCTGCTCACACACGCCACGATCTACTGGGCCGGCGACGCGATCGACACCTCGATCCGCACGTACGCCAACAACAACCGCTACCCGTGGACCCCGTCGCACGACCGCCAGCCGGTCATCGAGGCCCCAACTGGCATCACCTTCGTCGGCTACGAGAACCCGCCCGGCGTCACCACACCCGACGAACGCATCCAGAACTTCCTCGCCAGCGACCGCGCCCCCTGGTACAACCACACCAACCTCACCGCCCACCCCACCGGCGGCCACTTCATCCCCTGGGAACTCCCCACCCAATGGACAGACGACCTCCGCCGCACCTTCCACTCCCTCCGCTGAACCCGCAAACCGGTCGGTCGCTCGCCACCTCCGCGCCATGCCTGAACCCGGTAGCCGGCCGCGGCTTCGCCGCATTCACACCCTGCGCTGAGGGCGTGGACAGACAAGCGCTGCACCCTGTCGAGCACCACGATCCGCCCCTGCGCGTCGACCACGACGCCGTACGTGCGTGCGCCGGATGTTCTTTCAGCTGAGGGCTTTGTTCCAGTCTTCGGCCCAGGTTTGTAGTGGGCGGAGCGCGGTGATGAGGTCTTTGCCGAGTGGAGTCAGGTAGTAGCCGTCGTCCTCGAGGTGGACGAGGTCTGCCTCCATCAGGGTGGCGAGGCGGGTGCTGAGGACACTGGAGGACATGCGTTCGCAGCGTCGCTGGAGTTCGCGGAAACCGAGCGCGTCGGCGCGCAGTTCCCAGATCACCCGCAGCGTCCATCGCTGCCCGAGCAGATCGAGCGCGGCCATGAGCGGCCGCCCGGTGGTCGATCCACGGACCGGTACACCTGGACGAGGGTGATCAGGCATCGCTGCTCCTTGCGCTTCTCTTTTCGAAGCATCATAGTGGTTCGAAATCCGAAGCACTCACGAGGTGACCATGCCCCGCATCGAACCGCTCGCCCCGCCGTACGCCGCCGACGTCGACGAAGCGCTCCGCAAGTGGATGCCACCCGGCGTGACCCAGGAACCCCTGGCCCTGTTCCGGCTGCTCGAGCGCCACCCCGCGCTGGCTTCCCGTATGCGCGTCCTCGGCGCCGGCCTGCTGGGTCACGGCGAACTTCCTGCCCTCGATCGCGAGATCGTCATCGCCCGGATCTGCGCCCTCTGCGATTGCCGCTACGAATGGACCGTTCACGCGGCCGCCTTCGCCGACCACGTCGGCCTGACCCCAGCCCAACTCCAAGCTACCGTCTCCGGCACCGCGGACTGGTCTCCGCGACACCAAGCCCTACTCGAAGCAGTCGACGAACTCCACAACACAGCCCGTCTCTCGGACTCGGCGTGGCATTCCCTCGCCGACCACTACAACGACCGCCAACTACTGGAACTCGTCGTCCTCACCGGCTGGTACCAAACCATCAGCTGCGTCGCGAACGCCGTACAACTCGACAACGAACCCTGGGCCGCGCACTACCCCAACTGACACCACTCCTGTCCAGACCCACTGGGCCTCCGATCTCGACGGCGGCCCGGTGATCGACGTGACGCCCAGCTACAGCGGGCACGCCGGCCCGTGGTCCAGGCAGAGGATCGCGCTGGGTCGAGCGCTTGTGTTGACTCACCCCTACGGTCGGCGCAGGGTGAGGTCAGGGGTTGCTTTCGCGGGTGCACTTCAGGGGTCGCGAGAGGCGAGGGAAAGGGGGACAGAGCGACCTTCGCCGAGGCGAGCCCGTGGACCCTCGTTCCTCACAGAGAGGAGAGGCTGATGACGCGTGATGAGATCCTCGCCCTCGACGACAAGGGCATGGCGGCATGGGACTCCCATGACACCGATGGATTCGCAGCACTGTTCGCCGATGACTTCACCTACACCGACGACAGCACGCCCGAACCGTTGCGGTCCAAGGACGACGTCCAGACCTACATGCAGGCCTGGTTCACCGCGTTCCCCGACATGCGAGTCACCGAGACCAACCGCGTCATCGGGGACGACTCGGTCGCGGCCGAAGTCGAGTTCACCGGCACCAACACCGGTCCGCTGTCGATGGGCGGCCAGGAACTGCCCGCGACCGGCCGCGCAGTGACCGGCCACGGAACGTACTTCGCCAGAGCAAAGGACGGCAGGATCACCGAGTTCCATGCCCACCCGGACGTCGCCGGCATGATGATGCAACTCGGCCTGATGCCCGGGTAGTAGGCCGGACCTGCACGCCACCCGGTCCCGACAACCAGTCAGGATGACGCCGCGACCCAGCGCCGAGAGCCGTCGGGTCGCGGCCTCATCCCAGCGCTGCGGGAGTCGACGCGCTGGGGGGTCGGAGGTGTCACGTGGCAGACGGTGGTGACCGGCCGCCCGTCTGGATCTGCCCACGGTGCGGCGCCCGGCTTGTCAGCCGCAACCTGTGGCACTCCTGCGGCCAACACACCCTGGAAGAACTGTTCGCTGGCGCCCGCCCGGGCGTCGTCGAGGTGGCCAAGGTGTACGTCGACATCCTCGCAGGCCTCGGCGACGTCCAGGTCATTGCACAGAAGTCACGCCTCGTGGCAGTCGCCCGCGTCCGGTTCGCCGGGCTGTACCCGCGCAAGACCGGTTTCCTGGCGGCATTCGCGCTCCACCGCTGGATCGACAGCCCGCGGATCGTGAAGACGGCCGACTACGGACCACGGTGGCGCGGCCACTTCATCCGCGTACAACAAACAGCCGACCTCGACGACGAGCTGAGACGTTGGTTGCAGGAGTCGCACGACACCGTCGGCCGCCAGGCCGATCTGCCGTGACGACGGCGCGGAATCCGTTGCCGACGGCATCTAATGCCCTGTTGCCCGGGGTCGTCTGAATGGCGACCGCATTGGCTCTCGACCGGGGCGTGGGGTGGACGTAGGCTGCTGGTGGCTGGTGGGAGACTGTGATGAACCAAGGGCTGCTGAACTCGTTGACGGATGCTGAGCGCCTGCTCGTGGCTGAGACCGAACGGGATGTGTTGAAGAGCCTCGACGAGGACGAACTGCTGGAGTTGCACCAGCGGATCCGGCGGGCTCGGACGAAGTACGTGAAGAACTACCGGCGAGGCGCCAGCGCGGCGGTCGCGCAGGTGGGTGGGCGAGGTAAGTCCTACCCCAAGAATCAACGGGACCGGGACAAGGCGGAGCTGTTCGAGTCGGTGCTGGCGCGGGTGAGCCGAGAGGTCGCGACGGCAGCCAAGCGCGCGTCGATGGAGCTTCGCAGCGAACGGATCGCAGCGGCGCGATCGACCGGCGGCGGCGGCGCCGTGGTGGCAGCCCCGGCCGCGGCCCGCGTCGATGGTCCCGCGCCGGCGGACAGCCCGCGGGCGCGCGCGACCAAAACCACCGGTGGGCTGAAGAAGGACGCGTCGTCGCGGGCCGCCGGCGCCCGTCGCCAAGCCAAGCGCGACGCCCGCTGACCATGTCAGGGCTCACCCGATTCGGGTGATCCGGGTGGTCGTGGGGTCGTGTCTGCTGGTCCTGCGGCAGCCTGGAGGTGGGGAGATGCGCAGAGTCGACCGTGCCCCACGGCTGTTCCGGAGGGGCGGACTGGCCAAGGCCATGGTGGTCGGTACGGCGTTGGTGGCGGCCGGACTGGCGTACGCCGTACTGGTTCCCAACGGCGCAGCGGGTGCGGATGGGCCGCAGTCTCAGCAGATCGAGGAAGGCCGGCGGCTGTTCGCGGTCGGCTGCTCGAGCTGCCATGGTCTGCACGCCGAAGGGAGCACGAACGGCGAAGGGCGGATGGCTGGTCCTTCGCTCATCGGCGTCGGCGCGGCCGCAGTCGACTTCCAGGTCAGCACGGGCCGGATGCCGGCCGTGCAGACCGGTGCCCAGGTGCCGCAGAAGCCTCCGGCGTACTCGGACCAGGAGATCGCGGCGTTGGCGGCGTACGTCGCCTCCCTCGGGCCGGGACCCGCAGTGCCGGCGGAGGAGGCGTACGACGTCAGCAACGCGACCCAGGAGGAGATCGTCCGGGGTGGCGAACTGTTCCGGACCAACTGCACGGCATGCCACAACTTCGCCGGTCGCGGTGGTGCGCTTCCGCACGGCCGGTACGCACCATCGCTGATGGAGACGACGCCGCGGAACATTTATCAGGCGATGCTGACCGGCCCTCAGCAGATGCCCGTCTTCTCCGATCAGGTGCTTGTTCCAGAGGACAAACGCGCAATCATCGCCTACCTCGTCAGCCTGCAGCAATCGAACGACCCGGGCGGCTTCGGACTGGGCCGGCTCGGGCCAGTGTCCGAAGGTCTGTGGGGATGGCTGGTCGGGATCGGTTTGCTGGTTGCCGTCGCGGTGTGGATCGGCGCCAAGGTTCCCCGGGCCGCACCACGGCACGGGCAAGCAGAACCCCAGCGCGGGCAAGCAAAGGATTGATTGCCACGTCACCTCTGCCGCGATCGGCACGAACCGGTTAGTCTCGATAATTTGGGACGCAGGAACGGCGAAGCGCAGAGCAGGGCACCTCGGCCAGGGAGGGGCGACGAGGGTGACCACCCCGACGCCAGACCAAGCGCGCGAGAAGTTCCAGCGCCCGGCCGGAGGGAGTGTCCCGCGACCTCCGCTGACGCTGGTCACTCGTGAGCGGTTGCACTCTGCTCTCGACCTCGGTGTGCGGGCTCCGCTGACGCTACTGATCGCGCCGGCCGGCACGGGCAAGACCGTCCTGCTGGCGGACTGGGTCGCGCGCCGCCGACAGGCGGGTGAGTCCGTGACCTGGGTGCCCGGGGAGTCGCCCGGCTCGCTGGGGCAAACTCTCCACGAGGCGGTCGGCACCGACCAGACGAGTCCGCCGGATCCGATCGTCGTCGACGACGCGCATCTGCTGCCGGCAGCCACTGTCGCCGACTTGTCCCAGGTTCTGAAGAAGGCGCCGCACGCGGTGCGACTCGTGCTGGCCAGCCGATACGACCTCCCGCTGCCGGTGTCCGAGCTCGGGTTGAGAGGCATGGCGCTGACCTTGCGGTCTGGCGATCTGCGCTTCAACGACGCCGAGGCCGCCGCGCTCGTGCAGGCACATGCCGACAAAGCCACTCCGGAAGACATCCTGCTGTTCCAGGAACGCACGGCTGGCTGGGCGGCAGCGCTGGTGCTCGCGGCCCGGACCCTCGCTGCCTCCGGGGTCGCCGCGTGGCCCGTCGTCAACCAGCGGCCGGTGCTCGACGTGTTGCTCGGTGAGAGCTTGAGCACCCTCGACGAGCGGGTACAGGCGATGCTGCTCAGCACCTTCGCGGCCACCACCGTGAGCGGGCCGCTGGCTGTGATCCTCAGCGGCGACAGCGATGCCGGTGCGATGCTTGCGGATCTCGCCGCCAACGGGCTGCTGGTGACGGCCTACGCCGACGGCCCCGACGGCACGCTGTATCGGTACCACCCACTGCTTGTCGAGCTGCTCCGGCGCCGGGCCGCCGGGAGTTCCGAGGACGCGCGGACCGTCGCCGCGGCGCACCGTCGGTCGGCGCTGTACTACGAGAACCACGGCGACGGCGGAACCGCACTGCGGAGCGCACTGGGCGCCGACGACCCAGCCCTGGTCGCCCGGATCCTGCTCGCGCGCGGGCCGGAGATCCTCGCCGCCGGCGATCTCGGTCTCGTCACGGCGGGTTTCGAGGCCCTCCCGGACGGCGATCTCGCGGCCCATCCCCACTTGATCGGCGTCCGAGGACTGCTGCGGCGCGTCTCCGGGGACATCGCCGGAGCAGTCATGGATGCGGCGTCGGCCGACGAGCTCGCCGGGCCGATGCATCGGCAGCCGGTGACACCGGACGACGACGCGTTGCGGGCGGACGCCGTACTGCTGCGGCTGTGGGAATCCCGCTACGGCTGGTACGACGTCCAGGCGGCGATCGGACGGGCGAGAGCCCTGCTGACGCTGGATCCGACGGATGGCGACGGCCGGCGACGCGCCGTACTCGCCCCCGAGCGGCGGGCCTGGTTGCTCATCGAGCTTGCGGCAGCGGAGACCTGGGCCGACGAACTCGATGCTGCCGTCAGCCATCTGGACGAGGCGCTCGTCACGGCAAGGATGGCCGGTCATACCCGGCTGGTCGCGGGTGGTCTCGCCCACCGTGCCGTCGTACATCATGTCCGTGGCCAGGTGCAGAGCGCGGCCCAGTCCGCGCAGGCCGCTCTCGACGTGGTCGGAGAACAAGGGCTGCCGCTGGAGTACGCCGTTCGGGCGCACGTCGTGATGGGATTCGCGGCGGTGAGCCAGCTGGATCTGGACAATGCGTGGCATTGGCACGAGCTGGTGGTCGCGACCGACGTGGCCGACTCGGACACGGTGGTCGCGGCATTGCGGGCGATCTTGCGATCCGTGCTCCTGATCGAGGCCGGCCGGCTCGACGAGGCGTTGACGGAACTCACCAGCGATCCCGCGGCGGCCGGCCGCCTGCCGTCGTTCCTGTCGCGGGACCTGGCCCTGTTGCGGTTCCGGCTGGCAATTCTGGTCGGGGACCAGGCCGGCGCCGATGCGCAGCTCCGGGAGCTCGACCGGACCGGTAACACGACCGAGGCCGAGCTGGCCCGGGCCATGCTCTCGATGCGTCGGGGCGACCTGCCGGCCACCGTGGCGATGATCGATCAGTTGCTCAACCGGCCGGACCTGTACCCTCCGATCGCGTCCACGGCGGCTTCGGTCCGCACCATCCTGCTGGCGCGGATGGGCGATCTACCGGCTGCCGATGCGTCGCTGGTCGACACCCTGAACCGGGTGGCGCCGCAGCGAATCCTGCACGCTCTCATCCCGGCCGGTGGCGAACCGGCGTTCCTCGACCAACTACGCAGGCACCTCGCGAGTCCGAACCCGCATCCGTTCGCCGCCTTCGCGCTCGACAAGCTGTCGGGTTACCCGGACGCATCAAGTGCGTCCGGCGGAATGACGCTGCTGGCGCGGACCAGGTCGGATGCGCACGTCTCGCCACCGCATCGCCTCGATGCCGTCGTCAACGGTGCGCGGATCCGGTTGACGGCCCGTGAGGCGGACGTGCTCGGGCAGCTCGCGCTCGGCAGCTCCTACACCGAGATCGCCGAGGCGCTGTACATCACTGAGAACACCGTCAAGACACACCTGATGTCGCTCTATCGCAAGCTCGGGGTGGAGAAGCGGTCCGCCGCTCTCCGGGTCGCCCGCACAGTCGGCCTGATCTGAGGTCGTGGACCGGCAACCCCGGTTCATCCCCCCGCCGTTCGCAGGTCACCCTAATCGGAGGAGGACGGCGGCTCGGCCGATTGATGGGATGGGGAGTTCAGCGCGGAACGGTGCCGCACGACCCCCAATGGAGGAACTCGACATGACCCATCTGGTGGTGCTCGGTCTGGACAGTCGTGAGGACGCGGAGCGTGTCATCCAGCTGACTGAGGAGCTGGCCAAGCAGCAGTTGTTGCAGCGCGAGGACGCCGCCTATGCCTACAAGGACGACAAGGGCAAGGTACGCATCCATCAGACCATGAGCCTGACCGGACCGGCGGCGGCCAGTGGCGCGCTGTGGGGCACGCTGATCGGCTTGATCTTCCTGAACCCGATCGCCGGTATGGCGGTCGGCGCGGCGAGCGGGGCGGTCGCGGGCAAGCTGACCGATGTCGGCATCAGCGACCAGCTGATCAAGGAGATCGGCCAGCAGTTGCACGAAGGCAAGGCGGCAGTGTTCCTGCTCGCGAGGTCGGCAACCGTCGACCGGGTGATCGACGCACTCAGGCCCTACGGTCCGACGGTCATCCAGACCAACCTGACCAAGGAACGCGAAGAGGAACTCGTTCAGGCCCTCCAGGCCTGACAGAGGAGCGCTCGTGAACACGACCCCCGACGACTTCGATCCGATTCCCTCGACCCGGCGCCGGGTGCCGGTCGGCGTCGCTTCGTTGAAGCAGGCGGAGGCGGAGGCGGACGCGCTCGCCGTACCGGTTGCGCTCGGGGCCGAGCCGCGGGCGGAACTCGGGACCGACACAGCCGGCCTGGCGTCCGCGGGATTCACCGGAGAGCGTGGCCAAA
Source organism: Kribbella sp. CCNWLW201 (assembly GCF_037203805.1). Lineage (NCBI taxonomy): Bacteria > Bacillati > Actinomycetota > Actinomycetes > Propionibacteriales > Kribbellaceae > Kribbella > Kribbella sp. CCNWLW201. The sequence goes on from NZ_JBBCBQ010000001.1 coordinate 1,970,145, forward strand.
CGCTCGTTCAAGCCCGCTCGGACGGCCCGGTCCGCGTGGCTGTGGGGACCGGTGCAGCCGATCAGGTCGACGCAACGCTCGCGCGCGATCTGGCGGCGGAGTTCGCCCGTGCCGTCCCGTGGCACAAGCGCCTCGCGATCGAGATCCCCTCCCGGGACGTGGGGATCTCCCCTGCCGATTTCGCCCAGGCGGTGACCGAAGGCGTGCTACTGGCCCGCTGGCGGTACTTCGTCGGCCGGGACGCTGACCGCGCACCGCTCGAGTCGCTGCTGGTGGTGGCGGCCGACGAGGACGCCGAAGAGGCCGGGATCGGAGTCGAACGCGGTCGTACCATCGCCGCGGCCTACTGCCTGGGCCGGGACCTGGCCAACTGCCCCGCCACCACATTGTCGGCGGCCCGGATGGCCGAGGTCGCCCTCGAGGTCGGTCCACCGGCGGGCCTCGAGGTCGAGGTTTTCGACAAGGACCAGCTGATCGAGCTGGGCTGCGGGGGTCTGCTAGGAGTCAACCGGGGAAGTGTGGAGCCGCCGCGGATGATCCGGCTCCGGTACCAGCCCGATGAACCCACCGGCCGGATCGCCCTGATCGGCAAGGGCGTCATGTACGACTCCGGCGGGATCAGCCTCAAGCCGAGCGACGAGTCGCACGCCCAGATGAAGAACGACATGACTGGCGCCGCCGCCGTACTCGCCTCGATGACGGCGTTGCAGGCCTTGGGATGTACGACGGCTGTCACCGGCTATCTGATGTGCACCGACAACATGCCGTCGGGGTCGGCGATGAAGCTCGGTGACGTGTTGAGGATGCGCAACGGTACGACGGTCGAGGTGCTGAACACGGATGCCGAAGGGCGTCTGGTGATGGCCGACGGACTGGCGATGGCAGCGGAGGAGCCGGTCGACGCGATCGTCGACATCGCGACGCTGACCGGTGCCTGCCTGCGAACCTTCGGTGTCGAGATCGCCGGCGTGATGGGGAACGACCCGGCCGTGGTGGAGCAGTTGAGGCGTGCGGGTGACGTCGTCGACGAGCCGGTCTGGGAGCTGCCACTGCACAGGTCGTACCGATCGCAGCTCGACTCGTCGATCGCCGATCTCACCAACATGGGCGGCGTGAACGCCGGATCCATCACCGCCGCGCTGTTCCTCGAGGAGTTCGTCGACGGCCATCCCTGGGCTCACGTCGACATCGCCGGCACGGCTCAGCTTCCGGCGGCCAGGACGTGGCGGAACAAGGGCGCGACCGGCTTCGGCACCAAGTTGCTGATCGAGTTCGCGCTCGAGTTCGCCCGTCCCAGCGACGGCAGTTCTCGGTCATGAGCACCGCCGCGGCCCCCGAGAAGCCGGTCAAGAAAGGCGGAATGCAACGGGTTCTCGACGGTATCGAGCGGGTCGGCAACAAGGTCCCGCACCCGGCCCTGATCTTCCTGGGGCTCATCGTCATCGTCATCGTGGTCTCCCAGATCCTGTCCTGGACCGGTGCGAGTGTGACCACCGAGGTCGCCGAGCCGGCGACGGTCGAGGTCGCTCCGGAGTACCCGCAAGGAACGAGTGTCGCCGGCAACGACGCACCCCCGGCGCCCGCCATACCGGACTACGAGGTGCACGAAGAGACGATCACCGCGGAGAGCCTGCTGGACGGCGACGGCATCCGGTTCATGTTCACCACGGCGGTGCAGAACTTCAACGACTTCGGTGTCGTCGCCGTCATCCTGGTCGCGATGATCGGGGTCGGCGTCGCCGAGGAAGCCGGACTGATCGCGGCGCTGATCCGCAAGATGGTGAAGGTGGCGCCCAAGGCCGCGATCACCTTCATCATCGTCCTGCTCGGCGGCATCTCCAGTGTCGCGTCCGACGCCGGTTATCTGGTCCTGATCCCGTTGGGGGCGGCCGCGTTCGCCTCGCTCGGCCGGCATCCGCTGGCCGGTATCGCGGCGGCGTACGCCGGAGTCAGCGCGGCCTTCTTCGTGAACATCCTGATCACCCCGGCCGACGGCATCATCACCGAGGTCACGAACGAGACGGTGGCGCTGGTCGCCCCCGACGTCAACCTCAACGTCACCCACAACTTCTACTTCAGCATCGCGGCGACACTGTTCTGCGCACTCGTCATGACGGTGATCACCGAGCGCATTCTCGAACCCAGGCTCGGCAAGTACGACCCGGCCGAGGCCCCGTCCGACGCTCCGGTCGATCATCAGCCCAGCGACGAGGAGATGGCGCTGGAGTCGCGCGGACTGCGGTGGTCCGTCTACTACCTGCTGGTCGCCGTCGCGATCGTCTCGGCGCTGACCTTCATCCCGGGAGCGCCGCTGCGCAACCCCGAGACCGGCGAGATCTTCGGGTCGTCGCCGTTCATGAGCAGTCTGCTCTTCATCATCTCGATGCTGTTCCTCGCGGCCGGCCTCGGGTACGGCCGGGGCGCGAAGTCGCTGACCGGCAGCACGAACGTCATCAACGCCATCGTGAAGACGTTCAACGGACTCGGCGGGCTGATCTTCCTGATGCTGCTGATCGCCCAGTTCATTGCCTACTTCAACTACACGAACATGTCGACGCTGGCCGCGACCGGGCTGGCGGACCTGCTCGAGCGGGCCGACATCGGCGCGCTGCCGTTGCTGATCGGGTTCATCCTGCTGGTCGTGATCATCGACCTGATCATGCCCGGGGTGATCCCGAAGTGGGCCATCCTGGCACCGATCTTCATCCCGCTGTTCTACCGGCTCGACATCGCGCCGCAGACCGTCATCGCGGCGTACCGGGTCGGCGACGGACCGGTCAACGTGATCACCCCGCTGATGGTCTACCTGCCGTTCATCGTGCTGGTCTGCCAGAAGTACCGCAAGACCGCCGGGATGGGCACCGTGGTGTCGATGATGCTGCCGTACACCTTCATCGTGCTGGTCACGTGGATGCTGTTCTACATCGCGTGGTACCTGATCGGGATCCCGTGGGGTCCGTCCGCACCAGTGCATCTGAGCCATGGATGACGGCACGCTGAGCCTGATCATTCTCGGGCTCGCCGTCGTCTTGTTCGTCTGGAACCGGCTGCCCGTCGACGTCGTCGCCGTACTGGTCGCCCTGGCCCTGTGGGCGAGTGGCGTGCTGGAGTTCACCGCCGTACTCGCGGGCTTCGGCGATCCGGTCGTGATCTTCATCGCCACGCTGTTCGTGGTCAGCGAGGGCGTCGACTCCACCGGGGTGACCGCGTGGGCGGGTCAGACGATCGTCAGGTACGCCGGAACCACCCGGGCCCGGCTGTTGATCGCTGTCACCAGTCTGTGTGCGGTGTTGTCGGCCCTGATCACGCTCAACGGAGCAGTCGCGGCACTCCTTCCGCTCGTGGTCATGCTCGCGGTCCGCGTCGGCCAACCGCCGTCGCGGATGCTGATGCCGCTGACGTTCGCTGGGAGCGCCGGATCCCTGCTGATGCTGACCGGCACGCCCGTCAACATCATCGTCTCGGACGCGGCCAGTGATGCCGGTGCGGGCGCCTTCCCGTTCTTCTCCTTCGCCGTGGTCGGTGTCCCGCTCGTCATCGGCACCATCGCCCTCTCGGTGCTGCTCGGTCCCAGACTGCTGCCCGCCGCCCGGCCGGCGCATCCGACCGCCGATCTTTCCTTGCACGCTCAGACGCTCGACATCCACTACGCACTGCCGAACGGCTTCTACCGGCTGCGCGTGCCGGAACCGTCGCCACTGCTCGGACTCGGGATCCACGACCTCGACCTCTCGCCGTACCCGGGGGTGGCGATCGTCGGCGTCCAGGACGGACGGGGACGGATCCGCGAGGACGCGGCCATCGATGTCGATGACGTGCTGGTGGTGACCGGGCCGTCGGAACAGGTGCGGAGTCTGACCGCCGACTCGTTGCTTGCGGTCAGCATGGAGCCGGCGCCGGTCGACAACCTGATGACCCGGGAAACCGGTGTGGTCGAGGTCGTCATCCCGCCGCGGTCGTCACTCGTCGGCGAGACCGTCTTCCCGGGAATGCACCGCGGGCGTGACCTGGTCATCATCGCCGTACAGCGGATGGGCAAGGACCGCGGCAGCAGGCACACCGAATTGCACGAAGGAGATGCGATCCTGGTGCACGGCCCGTGGCCGGCTCTCGACGAGCTCACCCGGGACCGGGACGTCCTGCTCGTGGACTCTCCGGAACTGGTACGGCGCCAAGCCGTGCCCTGGGGTCCGAAGGCGTCGATCGCTGTCGCCGTCCTCGCTGCGATGGTCGTCCTGCTCGCCACCGGCGCTGTCCCGCCCGCGATGGCGGGGCTGCTCGCCGCGACAGCGATGGTGCTGACGAGGGTCGTCGGACCGCGCCAGGCCTATCGCGCCATCTCCTGGGAGATCGTCGTACTGATCGGGTCCCTGATTCCGTTGTCGGCCGCGATCCGGTCCAGCGGCGGCGCGGACCGCATCGCCGACCTGATCATCGACGCGGTCGGACCGGGCCGGCCGTACTTGTTGCTGCTGGCCCTCTTCGTCCTGACCGCCGCCCTGGGGCAGATGGTCAGCAACACGGCGACGGTGCTGATCGTCGCGCCGATCGCGGTGGCGGCCGCCCAGGGGACCGGGACTTCCGTGCGTCCGGTCCTGATGCTGATCGCCGTCGCCGGGGCGGCATCGCTGCTGACTCCCATCTCCACGCCCGCGAACATGATGATCATGAGCCCGGCCGGATACCGCTTCGGCGACTACTGGAAGCTCGGTCTCGTGGTGATGGCGTGGTGGCTGCTCACGGCGCTGGTGATCGTCCCACTGGTCTGGCCGTTCTGACATGCCGACCGACCGGTACGTCTCTACCGGAGGCCTGCCCGAGGTACCCACCGTCGCCGGGCTGGTGCAAGCGGCGTACGAGAACTATCGCGACAGCGGCGACGGGGCGGTCACGGACGTGTATCCCGCACTGGCCCGGGTCGATCCGGACTCCTTCGGTGTCTGTGTCTCGGCGACCGACGGCCGGATGTTCGAGGCGGGCGACTCCCGGACGCCGTTCACCATCATGAGCGTCGCCAAGCCATTCGTGTTCGCGCTGGCGTGTCAGGCGGTCGGGGTCGATGCCGTCCGCACCCTGGTGGGCGTGAACGCGACCGGGTTGCCGTTCAACTCGGTGCAGGCGGTGGAACAATCCTCGGCCGGGCGGACCAATCCGATGGTGAATCCTGGGGCCATCGCCACGACCAGTCTGACGCCGGGCGGTTCACTGGAAGTCCGCTGGCGTTTCATCGTCGATGGTCTGTCCCGCTTCGCCGGCCGTGAGCTCTTCCTGGACCCGGACGTTCTCGCGTCGGCGCTGGCGACGAACCATCGCAACCGTGCCCTCGCCGCCCTGCTGCGCAGTGTCGGCGGTCTGTCCGGTGATCCTGAGGAGGCGACCGAGCTCTACACCAGGCAGAGCTGCCTCAGCGTCGCAGCGGCGGATCTGGCGGTGATGGGGGCCACGCTGGCGGACGGCGGCGTCTGCCCGGTGACGCAGCAGCGGGTGGTCGACCCGGACGTTGCCCGGGTGACACTCGCGGTGATGACGATCGCCGGCCTGTACGAAACCTCCGGTGACTGGCTGCTCGACGTCGGGGTTCCGGGCAAGAGCGGGATCGGTGGCGGGATCGTGACGGTCTCGCCCGGTAAGGGCGCGCTGGGAACCTTCGGGCCGCGGCTCGACCGGGCCGGCAACAGTGTCAAAGGCCAACTGGCTGCGCGGTTCCTCGCCCGCCAGCTCGGCTTCGACCTGCTCGCCTCGCAGCCGGTCCCGCCGGCCGGAGCTACGGAGCGGCCAGTGTGAGGGTGGTGGTGGCCGACGTACCCGCCCGCAGGTAGGTCAGCTCGAGGGTGTCTCCGACCGCGCGGGTCAGGGTCGCGACCACGATCTGCTCACTGCTGACCGCCGCTTCGTCGCCGATCTTCGTGATGATGTCGCCTGCCTTCATCCCGGCCTTCGCAGCAGGGCCGCCGGCGTCGACCGCGAGGACGAAAAGTCCGGTCGGCGTACCCGCTGCCTTGGCGACCGCGGGCGGTATCTCCTGGACCTGCAGCCCGGTCGTGGGGTGCCCAGGCTTCCCGGTGGCGACGAGTTGGTCGGCGATCGGCTTCGCCAGGTCCACCGGGATCGCGAAGCCGAGGCCGACGCTTCCGCCGCCGCTGACGCCGGAGGCATTCGGCACGGTGGCAATCGCGGCGTTGACTCCGACCAGGCGGCCCGCGCAGTCCACCAGTGCGCCACCGCTGTTGCCGGGATTGATGGCCGCATCGGTCTGGATGGCACCGATCAGATGGTGGGTCACCCCGTCACCCGGGACCGGGACATACCGATCCAACGCACTGACGATGCCGGAGGTGACCGTACTGGCGAGGCCGAGCGGAGCGCCGAGGGCGACGACGGGCTGACCGACCCGGAGTGATCCCGACGACCCGAGGCCGATCAGGGGATAGTTCTTCGCGGCGTCCGCGGCCTTGAGCACCGCCAGGTCGGTGCTGGGATCACGGCCGACGATCACGGCATCGGAGCTGTGGCCATCGCTGTACTGCACCGATACGTGGCCGCCCGCACCGGCAGCGACCGAGATGACGTGGTCGTTGGTGAGGACGTAACCGCCCTCCTTGAAGATCTGCCCGGACCCGGTCCCGGCCTGGGCACCGCGACGCGCCGAGATCGTCACGATCGAGGGCAGGACCTGGTCCGCCACCGGGGTCGCCGCGCACATCGCCGTACCCGCATCTGCCTGGCCTGTCGATGACGATGCGCCGGCCGTGCTTCCGTCGCGCTGCACGGCGACGAAGATCAGGGCCGTGACGAGTGCACCCGCGATCGCGCCTGCTGAGATCGCGACGGGCAGGCGGTGGGCAGACCCGAAGCGGCTCCGGCCGGCCGGAGGTGGTGTGGTTTCGCCGTCGGGCTGGACCATCTCGACCTCCTCCGGTCCGATCAGGAGTCGGAGCGCACCGATGGCAGGCCTTGCTCGACGCGCCCGTCGCCCTCCCGAGAATATGGTCGGTGTCCGTCCGGCATCTCACCCGATCCAGGTGACTCCGGTATCGACACGGCGCGGTCGAAGTACCGGTACACAACGGCCGCCGCGGCGACCGGCATCGCAAGGGCGAAGAGAATCGACGACACCAGGTCGATCAGCATGGGAGCCAGATCCGTCCCGAGCAGCAAGGTGATCCCGGCGACCGGCCCTGCCGCGAGGCCGAGCCCGACGATGATCGCCAGCGGGACAGCGGTTCGCCACCATCGGCCCCTGACCAGCATCCGGCTGCGCCTCAGCGCCGTACCTCCGGAGCAGCGCTCCGCCACCACGATGGGTACGGCGAACGCACGGCTGACCGCGTAGTAGACGGCCAACGGGATCGTCGTCACGAAGATCGTGAGGACGGCGATCACGACGACGTACTGCACGACCGCCCTGGTCAGTGACCTCCAGTTCGACACCACCTGACGCGCCATCAGCGCGGCTGTGACCGAGACGCCGCGGTCCAACTGGTCGAGTGTCGCCGCGACGGTCGCCAGCAGCGCGAAATACGTCGCAATGGTGAGGATCGTGACTGCCAGCGCGACCACGGATGCCCAGAATCCGGTCGCGCTTTCGGTCGGAGCACCAAGGTCGGTCGGTGCGTCATGTCTGGCCACCTGCAGCCTGGCGAGGGCGACCGTCACGAGGCTCAGGACGACGAAGGCCGCGGCGAAGCTTGCGAACAGGCCCGGTCGATACCGGAGCAACCGCAGCGCGGCACCGACCGCTTGGCCCCAGGCCCGCCGCTTCCGGGCGGGCAGCGGATCCGCATCGCTCCACCGCGTCCGGCTGGCCGCGAACCAGATCAGTATGACGAGCGCGGCGAGCACCAGGCCGAGCAGCCAGGTCCGGTCGAGAGTCTCCCGGACCAGATTCGATCCGGTCGCGACCGCCGTACAGAATGCGCCGGTACTGCTCGGCCCCAGCAACGTGCCGGCCGGCACGGTGGTGCTGTCGTCGCGCCAGTTCGTCTCGGCATCCTGGATGGGCGTGGTCCACGAGGTCTTCATGTTCGGCCCGGTCGGTCCGTCGAAGAAGGATCGTTGCCGTTCGCCCCATCGTCCCTCGAAGGCCAGCCACGGATACTGCTGCACGTAGTCGGCATGAGTCATCGGCACGTAGGCGATCCGCGGCCTCAGCTCGAGTCCTGGATTCGTCGTGTCGTCACACCCCAGTCCCTCCGAGCCACGACCGAGGTACAGGCGCCGGCCGAACTTGTTGGCGTGCGAACCCGCCGCCGGATAGACGACCGGATGAGTTCCGTCGACGATCTCCAGTTTGGCGTCGCCCCAGCGCGCTCGCTCGGCGCCGCCGTGCTGGCTGAACCCCACGGCGGTCGGGGCCACGGTCAGCGCGGCCGCAGGCGTTGCCGCCTCGAAGACGAGCCGAACCGATTCCCAGTCGCCTTCGTGGGTGTTGTTGTAGTCGTTGAACACGTAGAAGAACCAGTACTCCAACGAGATCGTCCCGGGGAACCCGGGGTCCGTGGCGACGTGGGCGTAGACGGTCGCCGGATGCGCGGCGTTGATGCGCGCCGACCACTCGGCATAGTCGCAGCCGGGACGCAGCGGATCGCCGGGAAAGTCCAGGGCATGGCCGGGGAATCCGAGGCCGAGGTCCTTCGCCTCCGGCTGCGGCTTGACCAGGTCGGGCGGCCGCCACGGTCCGCGGAGCGCAACCTGCTGATCGCCCAGTACGGCTTCGACATCGGTGGGCTGGAACTGCTCGCCGTTCGCGCAGTTCGACGAATCCTGCTGCAGTCTGACCACGGGAGCGTAGCGCTCGGCCAGCGTTTGCGCGGCGGTGTCGTCCGGGGACGCGGCCACGGCCTGATCGGACAGGCAGAGGAGCATCAGCGTGATCAGGCCGGACATCACCACCGGAAGAACTCCTCTCCCGGTCATGTCGACAGCATGCGCCCGTCGAAACGGTCCCGACACCATCCGACCCCGACCGGACGATGCCGGCGAGGTCACCCGATCCAGGTGATGCGTCCGGTCCTGACCGCTTGGGATGGTGGCCGTCTCCCGGAGTACGGCGATGCCGTCGTACTGGAGTGCAGCACGAGTGGAGACCCTGATGCCGGAGCAGGACGCCGATCATGTTCTCGGTCCGATCGACCTGCTGGTGGTCGAGATTCCGCCGGCCGGCCCGGGGCCACGAGGACTCGGCGCGCTGCTCGAACTTGCCGATCGGGATCTGGTCCGGATCCTCGACCTCGAGGTGGTGCGAAAGGGCGCCGACGGTGAGATGTCGCTGGTCCCGCCGGATGACGGCGCTATGGCCGAACTGTCGGCCCTGACGCCGTTCCTCGGCGCCTCCTCGGGGTTGCTGGACAGCGACGACATTCGCGAGGCCGGCGGCTTCCTCGAGCCCGGCACCCTGGGTGTCGTCGTCATCTACGAGAACGAGTGGATCGTGTCGATGGAGGCAGCGCTGCGGCGCGAAGGCGCCCGGCTGGCCGCAACGGGACGGATCCCGGCCGCGGATTTCGAGGCAGCACTCGAGGAGCCGCGGTGAGACTACTCGGGTCCGCAGCGCGAACGGCCGTCGTCGCCGGGGCGGCAGCCCGCGTCCACAGGCGCGTCGCGGCCAGGCAGCAGGGCGCCTGGGCAGCGTCGACCACAGCGCCTCCCCCACCCGCTTCGGAACGGTCGGTGCCGCGGCAACTGAAGGAACTCGGTGAGCTGCGAGAAAGCGGTGTACTCACGGATGCGGAGTTCGAGGCCGCGAAGGCCAAGATCCTGCACGCTCCTTGACCGTCTCGTCGCCTGAGAAGGGTGATGTCTCCCGGCGGCGGGCGCAGCAGAGTCGTGTCGACGGGCCGTGAAAGGGGCGTTCCCATGGGCCATTACGTCATCCGGGTCAAGGGGAACCTGTCGCGGGACCTGACGGACGCGTTCCCTTCCCTGGCGGCCGATCCGGAGCCGGCGCAGACCGTTCTGCACGGATTCCTCGCCGATCAGGCGGCGCTGGCCGGCATCCTCAACCACCTCGACATGTTGGGGGTGGACATCCTCGAGGTCATGCAGGTTCCTCCGACCCGGCCGCCGGGAGATGGCTGAGCTGCTGCCCGGGTACCCCAAGGGAGAGTGGTCAGGTTGTGGCCCGTCGTTGGTGCGGTTCTTCCGCAGGCGATGGCGATCGCCTTGAGCCCGGTGCCGATGGCCTGCATCGTGCTGGTGCTGATGTCCACCCGACCGGTCCGTGCCGGGCTGAGCTTTGCCGCCGGCTGGCTGGGTGCATTGGCGATCGCCATCGGGATCGTCGCGGGGTTCACCGACGCGGTCGCCGAGGACAACGAGGAAGCGGCGCGCAACGGCGTCGACCTCGTCCAACTGGGAATCGGCGTACTGTTCGCGATCCTCGCGGTCAGGTACTGGCGTCGGCGTCCGGAGCCCGGTGCGCCTCCACCTCGGCCGGCAGTTGTCGAGCGCATCGTGACACTCTCCGCGCCCGCACTGGTGCTGACGGGCGCCGCTGCCGTGGTGGCGAACGTCAAGAACCTTCCGCTGGTCCTGGGCGCCGGCGGCTACATCGGCGGAGCGGGCCTTGGTCCAGGGGCGGTGATCGGTGCCGCGGCCGTCTTCGTCACGGCGGCCTCGCTGACAGTTCTCGTTCCACTGCTGGCGGTCGTCGTCATCGGAGCGGAGAATTCCACGCCGACCCTGAAAGCGCTCGAGACCTGGCTCCTGACCAACCTGAACACGATCACCATCGTTCTCCTGCTCGTGCTCGCCGCCGTCATGACCGGCAACGGCCTCGACCTCTTCCGATGAGCTTCCCATGAGGTGGCCGACGATGGGGCTAGCCGGCGATGGCGCTAGCCGGCGAACATCTCGCGCAGCGCCGCCTCCTGCTCGCTCGACAGGTTCGACTCGATCAGCTGTGGTCTCCGCAGCCCGGTCGCCTCGAAGGTGGCCTTCACCTTGTCCTGTACAACGTCACTCGTCACCAGGAACAGTGCCGACGTACCGGGAGTGAGCTGCTCGCGAACGGCTTTGAGGAAATCGTCGTCGATCCCCACATCGGCCAGCGATCCAGCGATGGCGCCTGACGCGGCACCGATGGCAGCACCGGCAAGCGGCGTCAGAAAGATCGTGCCGAAGAGCATTCCCCAGAACATGCCACCGATCGCGCCGGCCCCGGTCAGACTGCGCAACTGCCGCGTCTTGGGCCGCCTGGTCTCCGGCTGCCACGACACCGACGCAGCATCATGCACCTTGATCAGATCCTGCTTCGCCAATGCCTCCAGGGTCCCGATCGCTTGATTGGCCCCATCCCAACTACCGAACTTCCACACCGTCAGAGTCGACACCGCCCACTCCCCTCGAGCCGCCCCCGATCCCTCCAACCCTGCGACCGCCCCAGCCGCGTCGCCTCACCCCGACCGGGTGATCCCCCCAGGGGGCGCTACATCCCGGCCACGCTCGCGGCCTCCTTTGCCAGGTGGGTGACTTGGGTCGGGGTCACGTCGTCGTTGACGTCGACTACGCCGACTCGGGTGCCTACGGAGAAGACGATGTATCCGCCGGCGGCTGCGTCGGAGTCGTACGCGGGGAAGTAGACGACCTTTCGGCTCGAGCTCGATTGCACGGTGATCGGGTCGCCGTAGCCGAAGTCGCCTCCGGAGACTGCGGCGCATTCGTCGACCAGCTTGACGATCTCGGCTGCCGTGGCTCTCGCCTCGCCTGTGGATTGCGTCTGGGCCACCTGTTCGACGACGTGCAAACCACCGTCCCCGACGAGCTTCGAGCCGATCCTCGTCACGCCTCGGCCCGGCAGGACGTCGGCGAATTTCGTCGTACCCGTGCACGGGCCCAGGGTCTGCGCCGAGTTCAGGGCGACTCGGGTGAACGCATGTCCGGTCACGTCGAAGTAGAGACGTTCGCGGATGACGTTCTCCTCGGAGAGAGCGTCGTACGGCGTCTGCGCGCTCGACTTCGGCGTGACGGTCACGGCCGGCTTGCTGCTCGGGGTGGCGGAACCGCCGATCTGGCTGGTCTCGCCGGTGGCCGACGCCAGCCCAGGCATCTGCTGGGCGGCGACCAGCGCTCCGGCCACCACGGCTGCGACCGAGACACCCACCACGACGCCGACCCTCTTCATATTGCGCTTCATCTCTGCACTCCTCTGATTTCGCCCGTTGTCCTCGCGAAGGGCTTTGATGGTCAGAGGATGGATTCGGTTCACAGGTAGCCGGCGTGGTGTGTCGCCCGCTAGCCCGGCCTGGTCGCGTCGATGAATTGCTTGATGCGGGGAAGTTGGCCGGCGTCGATGGTGTGGCCGCCGTAGAACGGCAGCAGCTCGACGTCGGCGTCTCGTCGGCGGAGCTGCTCGGCCAGTCTGCTGGTCTGTTCGGGCGTGGCCATCGGATCGCTGTCGCCGTTGACGATGAGCACCCGCTTGCCGGCCAGAGCATGGTCCCTGGGTTCGTCGGCGGCGAAGGGCACCATCGCGGCCAGCAGTACCGCGCCGGCGAGTGACTCGGGGTGGCGCAGCAGCAGCGCGGACGCCATGTTGGCGCCGTTGGAGAAGCCGACCGCCAGCCAGGAACCAGGAGTCACGTCGTACTTCTGCTCGGCCGCCGTGAGAAAGGCGGCGAGCTCATCTGCGCGCAGCCGAAGGTCGTCCTCGTCGAACACGCCCTCCTGGAGCCTGCGGAAGAACCGTGCCATCCCGTTCTCCGACACGGTCCCCCGAGGCGACAGCACGGGTGCATCGGGCGCCAGGTGTTGCCGCAGTACGACGAGGTCGTGCTCGTCACCACCGGTGCCATGCAGCAACAGCAGCGGCGGCGCGGAAGAGCCCGGTTGCCAGACGTGCGGCCGCCGGAGCAGGTCCTCGCTCATCAGTCGGATTCGTCCGGCTGCGGGGCCGGTGGCACGCGCAGCGCTGGCAGCGAGGCTTGGATCTGCTCGCGGTTCGGTTCGAGCCAGGGCGGAAGCTTCAGGTGCTGGCCGAGTTCCAGCAGCGGTTCGTCGATGGTGAAGCCTGGCTGGTCGGTCGCGATCTCCAGCAGGACCCCGCCCGGTTCGCGGAAGTAGATCGAGGTGAAGTACTGCCGGTCGATGATCTCGGTGACCTGCACTCCGGCCTCGATCAGCTCCAGGCGCCACTTCGCCTGGGTCTCACCGTCAGGCGCCCGGAAGGCGATGTGGTGGACCGTACCGGCCGCCTGGAGTCCGCGCGACACGTTGCTTGGCCGGACGTCCACCGCCGTACCCTCGGCTCCGCCGGACATCACGAACCGCGTCCCATCGGTGGTGTCCTGGCCGTGCCGCATCCCCAGCATGCCCGCGAGCATCTCTGCCGTCGGGTCGAGCTGCTGCTCGGTCATGGTGACCGAGAAGAGGCCGCGGATCGCGTTGTCGAACGGTATGGCGGCCACGCCATCCCAACCGGACCGGGTGTCACCGTCGGACGCGACCAGCTCGATCACCAAGCCGTCAGGATCGCGCAGCCTCAAGATCTCCTCATCAGAGCGGGCGACCGGCGCGTCCGCGTCGACGCCGAGGCTCTGCAGACGCTGCTGCCACCAGCCGAGCGACTCCGGCGGCACACTGAACGCGGTGGCCGTCGTGAGACCGGTGCCCTGCTTACCGTTCGGAGCTCCCGGCCACGGGAAGAACGTCAACAGTGTGGAAGGCCGGCCCGACTCGTCACCGTAGTACAGGTGATAGGTGTCCGGGGCATCGAAGTTCACCGTCCGCTTGACCAGGCGCAACCCCAGCACCGTGGTGTAGAAATCGACGTTGCGCTGCGGATCCTCCGCAATGGCAGTCACATGGTGGAGCCCATGTGGTGCGACCGAATCAACCATCGCTCATCCCTCCAAGCCCGCGGCCGCAGGACGACATCGGCCGCCCCTCGACACTACGACCGGACAACGCCCACCACCACGCTCCGGCCCCTTCGGGCAACGCCGGGGCTCGACCTGCCTGTGTCACCGGGTCGTCAGCTCATTACCGGGACGTCGCTGATCACCGCATAGTGGTCGGACGGCGGATTGCCGTGATCCTCGTCGAATCCCGCAAGCCACGATCGGCAGTGACCGGTATCTCCCGAGGTATCAGGCACCGTCAGGATGTAATCGATCCGCTCGTCCTCGAGCCACTCCCCCTGTCCCAGATACGGATTACGCGAGCTGTAGGTGTGCCCTGCGCCGGTCTCCGGTTGCTCTCCGCAATCGCGCAGTACGCCGAGAAGCCTCTTGATCTCAGGTCGATCAGCTGGAGCGTTCAAGTCGCCCGCCACCACGACCCTGTCACCCGACGCCGAGAGTTTCGACACCAGCTCCACCAGGCCGTCGACTTCCTGGAGGCGCTCGCGCTGATGATCTTCCTCCCAGTCCAGACAGGTGGTCAGAAAGTGCAGGCTCCGGTACCCGAGCCGTATCTCGGCCCGCAACGCCACCGTCTCACCCGACAGCGAACACCGTTCCGCACCCAGAAGGGGATACCGGCTCAGGATCGCAAGACCAAGCCGAACGTCCGGGTCTGGATCGCGCGGCATCCGCGACAAGGCGAAGACCGGCGACATGCCCAGCTCGGCGCCCAGCAAGTCCGCCTGCGTCTGCTCACCTGCCGTCCACGTCTCCTGCAGAGCCACGAACTCGGGACGTTGCGCCCGGATCGTCTCCACGATCGCCCGGTGCCGGCGACGCCAGTTGTCACCGAAGCGTCCCCACACATTCCACGTCATGAACCTCATACCGCACGCACCATCGATTCATCGGACCCCCGGTACCCAGCCCCGACCGCGCGATGCGCACATGTTCCCACCCTCACCGACCTCGTCGTTGTCAGCCACAGACAACGACGAGGTCGGGAAGGTGGTTCGCTCGCGGAGCCTACGCCGGGGCGTGCTCCTTCAGGATCGTCATGAAGGCACGCATCCAGCCCGGGTGGTCCGGCCAGGCGCGCCCGGACACCACGTTGCCGTCGACGACCGCGTCGCCGTCGACCCACTCCGCTCCGCCGGCCCGGATGTCGAGCGCCAGAGCTGGGTAGGCGGACGTCTTGCGCCCGTTCAGTACGCCGGCCGCGGCCGCGACGAGTGGTCCGTGACACAGCTGGGCGACAGGCTTCGACTCGCCGTAGAAGTGCTGCACGATCCGTTGGCAGTCCTCGTCGTTGCGGATGTACTCCGGCGCACGACCACCGGGGATCACCAGGGCCACGTACTCGGACGGATCCACATCGGCGAACGCGACATCCGCCTGCCAGGTGTGCCCAGGCTTCTCGGTGTACGTGTCGAAGCCGTCCACGAAGTCGTGCACCACGAACTGCAACTTCTTCACCGTCGGCGCGGCCACATGAACCTCGTACCCCTCCTCGAGCAGCCGTTGGTACGGGTAGAACACCTCGAGGTCTTCTGCGGCGTCACCAGTGACAATCAGCACCTTGGCCATCACGTCATCCCCTCTGCAGACTCCGGTTCCACAGTCAGCCTCCGTCGGCGGCCACTGCGGGTCAAGGGCGAGCCTGCGGAGCCCGGCGTCGGCGCGGTGACTTTGCGGTGCTGCGGCGGATGACCAGCTCGTGGGGCACGATCACTGTCGGTTCGGGTGACTGGCCGTCCAGTTGTGCGATCAGGTGGGCGACGGCTGTCCGGCCGTGTTCGTAACCGTCGACCCTGACCGTCGTGAGAGCAGGACGGAAGTAGTCCGATCCGGGTGCGTCGTCGTACCCGACGACACTGACGTCCTCGGGGATGCGCAGCCCGCGTTCGGTGAGGGCGTACATGATGCCCAGTGCTGTCTCGTCGTTCGATGCGAAGATGGCCGTCACCGATGGGTCGTCAGCCAGCTCCAGTCCGGCGAGGTACCCCGAGTGTGCCGTCCAGTCTCCGCTGAGCGGCTGGACGACTTCGGCGCCGGCCCGACGCAGCGCCTGCTCCCATCCCAGCGAACGGAGATGGCTCGCACTCCACTCCGCCGGCCCCGCCACGTGGTGCACCGTGGCGTGCCCCAGCCCGAGGAGGTACTCGACCACCTCCTCGCTGGACCTGGCCATGTCGGGATGCACTGCCGGGCCGTCGTACCCGGGCACCGTGCTCGTGGTCACCATCGGCATGCTCCGGTCGATCGCCATGATCGTTTCGGCCCCCGAGACCCATGGCGCCATGAAGATCACGCCGTCACAGCGGGACATCGCCAGCCGGTCGATCCCCTCCTGGACCGCGGCCGGTTCGAAGGTGGCGAAACTCGCGATGCTCACGCTGTATCCCACCTCGGTCGCCGCCTGCTCGACACCGGAGATGATCGACATCGCCCCGATGCTCGTCGGCCGATTGGTCAGCTGGTGCGTCAGCAGCCCGAGCACCCGTCCCCGGCCCGTCGACAGCGCCCGGGCGATCGGATCCGGCCGGTATCCCAGGGTCTTGATGGCTCGCCTGACCCGGGCGGCCGTGCGTGGATTGACCTGGTCACCCCCGCGCGCGACCCGGGACGCCGTCTGCCGCGAGACCCGCGCCACTCGCGCGACGTCGGTCAGGGTCGGCCGCGCCGGTGGCGTGACAGCCTGGCCGCCCGACGTGTCGTCGGCCGGGTCCGCGTCAGCGGGCGAACGATCGCTCAACGGGGCGCTCCTCGACTCGTGATGCTGGAAGACTACTCAGGCCGAGCGCGACCTGGCCTGACCGGTCGACGCCGGGAGTCACTTGAGAGCTCCGCTGCTGATCCCCTGGACGACCTGACGCTGTGCCGCCACGTAGAACACGATCACCGGCAGCGCCGAGATGGCCGTTGCGGCCAGCAGGATGTTCTGCAGCGGCGTCTCGGAGGACACGAAGTTCATCAAGCCACGCTGCACCGGCATCAGCTGGTCGTCGTCGAACAACACCAGCGCCAGCAGGTACTCGTTCCACACGGTCAGGCCCTGGATCACGGCGACCGCGATCAGCCCGGGCCGGGCCAGCGGCAGGATCACCCGGGCGAAGGCGCTGAACGCCGAGCAACCGTCGATGGCCGCGGCCTCCTCCAGGTCCTTGGGCAGGTTGGCGAAGAACCCCCGCATGATCAACGTCGCCATCGGGATGCCGGCGGTGATCAGAACCAGCACATAGCCGAGCCGGCTGTTGGTCAGCCCGAACGAGAGCATCAGCTTGTACTGCGCGATGAACGAGGCCGGTGCCGGGATGATCAGGACCGCGAGGATCACGGACATCACGACGGATCGGCCGCGAAACTCGACCCGGGCCAGCACATATCCGGCCATGCTCGACACGATCAGGATCCCGGCCACCGCGCACGCGGTGTACAACAAGCTGTTCGGCAGGTAGACACCGAGCCGGCCGTCGACCCACGCCTCGACGTAGTTCGACCATTGCGGCTCCCGAGGGATGAGCTCGCTGCCTCGATACAGCTCTCGAGTCGTCTGCAACGATCCGATGAGGAGCCAGAAGATCGGGAAGAGGGCAATCAGCGCAGCCAGGACCAGCGGCACGTACAAGACCGCTGCGCCTCGCCTTCCGGTCGTCACAGTGTCATCCCTTCCTGCGTGACAGTCGCAAGTGGAGCCCGGCCAGCAGGACGAGTGCGCCGCCGAAGATCACCGACATGGCTGCGGCCGAGCCGAACCGGTGGTTCGTGAAGGCCTCTTCGTAGATCCGGAGCGTCGGCACGATCGTGTGGTACGCCGGTCCGCCGTTGGTCAGGACCTGGACCGTGCCGAAGATCTGCAGCGCCGCCAGCAAGGTGAGCAGTGACACGATCGTGGTGACAGGCGCAAGCTCCGGCCAGGTGATGTAGCGGAACTTCGCCCAGGCCCCCGCGCCGTCGAGGCTCGCCGCCTCGTAGAGCTCGGCGGGTAGGTCTTGCAGGCCGGCCAGGAACAGGATGAAGCCGAATCCCCAGTGGAACCAGATGAAGACCGCGGCCACCGCGGGCAGTGCCGTGTCCGGGTCGTTCAGCCAGTTGTGTTGCAGCGCCGACAGGCCGATCATCTCGAGCAGCCGGTTGATGATGCCGACGTTCGGCGCCAGCAGCCACGAGAACATCATGCCGACGACCACCACCGAGAAGACTCCGGGCAGGTAGAACGCCGTACGGAAGAAGGCCTTGCCGCGGCGGATCCGGTGAACGGCCAGTGCCATGCAGAGCGAGACCCCGTTGCCGATGAAGAACCCGGCCAGGCCGAAGATCACGACGATCTTCATCGAGTCCCAGAAGATCGTGTCGTGCAGCACCCTCGTGTAGTTCGCGAGTCCGACGAAGGGTGTGCTCGGGCTGACGCCGTCCCATTCCTGGAAGCTCAGCAGGATCGCCTGACCGAACGGAACGAAGGTGAACACGGCCAGCAACGCCAGCGCGGGCAGCAGGAACAGGTACGCTATCGCGTGCCTGCGCCACCTGCCGCGACGACGCCGCGGCCGGCCGCGGTTGGGCGCGAGCACTCGCTGACGAGGTTCCGCTGTGATCGTCACTTGCTCTTCTTCTGTGCGGCCTGGACCTCGGCGAGGACCTGATCGACGGTCTTCTCCTTCAGCGCCAGCGCCTGTACGCCGCTGCTCACCGCTGTCCGCGCATCGGAGCTGAACGGTGCCGAGATCACCTGGAGGTTGTTCAGGTGCTCGGCCAGACCGCTCGACTGCGGCGCGAGCTCGTCCGACTTCAGCGTCGGGTTGGCGGGGACCAGGCCGACCATGTCGGCGAAGACCTTCGCCTGGTCGGGCTCGGTCAACCACTTCACGAAGGCCACCGCGGCTTCGACGTTCTTCCCCTTCGGGTTGATGCACGCACCCTTGCCGATGTTGCCGACGACGCGCGGCTTCTGTGTCGCGTCCGGTGCCGCGGGAACGGCGGCCGAGGTGTAGTCGGTGAAGTCCGGGGCGGTCGCCCGCCCGACACCGACAGCGACCGACGCGTCGAAGATGGACGCGGCATCCTGCACGTTGAAGAACGACTTCTCCACGTTCGGGTTGTCGTCGTTGCCGCCCGGGATCGACTTGTTGACGATCACGCCGGCGTCGACCAGATCGGCGATCAACTGCAGCGACTTGCGCCAGCCCTCGGCGGTCCAAGGGGCCTTTCCGGCGAAGGTGGCGGTGATCTCGTCATCGGTCAGCCAGTTCGCGGCGTGCGTCTGGAGCAGGTACGGCGTCAGCGAGGCCGCCACCAGAAAGGCCCCGTTCCCGCTGTGACCGGAGATCGCCTTCAGCTGGTCGATCCACTCCGTGGTCGTCGCCGGGACTTTCGCCGGATCGACGCCGGACTCCTTGAAGGTCGCGGTGTTGCGGAACAGCCCCCACAGCTGGATCTCCCAGTGTGCGGAGTAGATGCCGGGTTTGACGCCGTTGGCGTTGCCCTCAGGGATGGTGGCCAGTTGCAGCGCGGTCGGCGCGAAGTTCTTCTTCCAGTCGCCCTTCAGCTCCGACGACAGGTCGAGGGCCCAGCCGGCCTTGTAGTACGGGATCATGTCGGCGACCAGCAGCGCCGAGTAGATGTCCGGCATGTCGCCCGACTGGGACTTCGACTGCAGCTTCGTCGGGAAGTCGACCGGGCCGACATTGTCCACGGTCACGCGTACACCGGTCTGCTCTTCGTACGTCTTGGTCAGCTTGGCCAGTGCATCCTTCTGGCCACGGGACTGATTCATGAACGTCAGCTCCGTCGACGCCGATCCCTGCCGGTCTCCGTCCGTACTGCAGGCCGTCAGCGCCGACCCGAACGAGACGGCTCCGGCAGCGGCGGCACCGTAGCCGAGGAAACGGCGCCTGGTCACGGAAGTCGGGCGCGGGAGCGGCCCTCGGGTCGATGGCGACATGGGCAAGAACCTTCCTCTGGGAATGACAGATCACGGTGATCGAGACCTCGGGCCGTCTCCCCCAGCAAGCCCGCCGGCGCGCAGTCGGCGCAGGTTGATACCGGTAACAATTGATACCGGTAACAACGGGAGGTGTCAACGGGTTGACGCGGGCTCGGCGCGGTGGCTACGTTGCCGCGGAAACGGCGTCAGCGCCGTGCCGCTTCGTCGAAAGCAGCTGATGAGAATCGAACGACGGGCCCTGGTCACGCGACACAATCCGGTCTTCGTCCGTCCGCATCCGGCCGACACTTTGTCTGTTGGCAACGGCAACATCGCGATGACGGTCGACCTCTCGGGACTCCAGACGTTCCCGGACTTTCACGAGTTGCGACCGGATCCGCGCCGGGTGCCGAGCGACGGCACCGAAGCGCTTCCGAAGCAGGAGCAGCGCTCTTTTGCCAAGGACGACTACCAGATTCCGCTGCGAGTGCAGTCGAACTGGGGCTGGTACCGGGCACGCGGCCGTCGTACGTACCGGCTGGACGAGACGTTCACCTGGTACCAGACGGACCGAGGCAAGGCGCCGTACCCGGATCGGATGGGGTTGCAGCGCGCCGGCGACGTGATCCCGCCTGATCTCGAGGCCGGCGGGTGGCTCCACTTCAATCCGCGACGCCTTCATCTGGGCAGGCTCGCACTCGCCGTCCAGAGGACCGAGCTGGCGCCGCTGACGGATCCTGCTCAGCTGCGCAATGCCCGGACCGAGTTGGATCTCTGGACCGGCAGCATCCGGGCGGAGTACGAACTGCAGGGCCGGCGGGTCGTCGTTCACACGACGTCCGATCCGGCCGGCGACCGATTCGCTGTCCGGCTCGAGTCCGGGTTGCTGCCGGATGGCCTCGCGATCGCGTGGCAGTTCGACGACCAGCCCGATGATCTCGCGTCGTTCGAGCAACCGCTGGAGCAGACTCATGCCTGGCGCCAGATCGGCGGTGCCTGGCAGTGCGAGCGCCGCGTCGAGTCCACGGCGTACGTCGTGTCGATCGCCACCAGCGGCCAAGTTCAGGTCGATCCCGAGGACGGCTCGCTCGTCTGCACCAGCTCATCGCCCGAGCTCGAGGTAGTCGTTGCCCTCGGCCCCTTGGACGCGCCGGCGAACCCCTGCCACGCCGCTGAGGTCTTCGACCGCGCGCGCTCCTGGTGGAGCGAATTCTGGCAGCAGGGAGCGGCCGTCAGCTTCGACGGCAGTTCCGACGACCGCGCCGAGGAACTCGAGCGCCGGACGGTGCTGTCGCAGTACCTCACGGCGGTCAACTGCGCCGGCTCGACTCCTCCGCAGGAGACTGGTCTCACTTACAACAGCTGGTCGGGCAAGTTCCACCTCGAGATGCACTGGTGGCATGCCGCACACTTCCCGATGTGGGGACGTGGTCACCTCTTGGAACGGAGCATCGGCTGGTATCACGACATCCTCGACGCCGCGAGGGAAACCGCCCGGCAGCAGGGTTATCGCGGCGCGCGGTGGCCGAAGCAGACCGACCCGTCAGGACGTGAGTCGCCGAGCAACATCGGCGCGTTCATCCTGTGGCAGCAGCCCCACCTCATCTACCTGCTCGAGTTGCTGTACGCCGAGGGCCGTCCGCACCGTTTCCTCACCGAGCACTACCCGTTGGTGGAAGCGACCGCCGACTTCATGGCGGACTTCGTCGTCGAGCGGGACGGCGTGTTCGAGCTGCCACCACCACTGATACCGGCACAGGAGAGCTACCTCGCCGATCGGGCCGGCACCGCCAATCCGACCTTCGAACTGACCTACTGGTCCTGGGCGCTCGGAGTGGCCAACGAGTGGCGGCGACGACTGAAGCTCCCGCCGTCCGAACGCTGGGCCCGCGTGGGTTCCCGGATGCGGCCTCCCCACCTGATGCCCGACAAGTCGTACGCCGCGATCTCGACACCGCCGTACCTGATCCGCGAGGATCATCCGTCGATGCTGATGGCCCTCGGCTGGGTTCCGCACTCGCCTCAGATCCGGCCCGACGCGATGGCAGCCACCCTCGACGCCGTCTGGCAAACGTGGGACCTTCAGTCCACCTGGGGCTGGGACTACCCCGTGATGTCCATGACCGCGGCCGCACTGTCAGACCTGCCCCGAGCCGTGGAGGCACTCCTGATTCCCTCCCCGAAGAACGTGTTCCTCCCCAACGGACACGCTCCCCAGCGCCCCGGCTTCTTGTCGTTATACCTGCCGTCGAACGGCAGCCTGCTCGCAGCGATCGCCCACCTCTCCGCGGCGCAATCTGCTGGACATTCGATGCCGGACGGCTGGCACCTGACGACCGACGCCATGCCACCGCCACTGACGCAACAGCACTCGTGGAGGTGGCCTCGGCCGACTGATGCCTCCGGCCCCCAACTGGCGACCGGGGAGTAGCCCAGCGGGCACAGGCCATCGAGACTCCTGACCCACACGTCATCGCGCGGACCACGCTCCCGGATCGATCGGGCTCCGTCGTACGTCGGAGCCCGTAAGATGCTCACCGTGACCGGCCGGCCGCAGGGTGACCCACCGGACACGCGGCCTGCCCAGGAACCAACCGGCCGGTTCGGTGAGCTGCTGCGGACGCTGCGCCGGCACGCCGGATTGACGCAACGAGATCTCGCCGACCGGACCGGCCTGAGTACGGGGGCGATCCGTGACCTGGAACAGGGCCGAACCAGGAGTCCGAAGTCGGACTCGATCGACGCCATCGCAGCCGCGCTCGCCCTGAATGGCCGCGATGCCAGCAGCCTCCATACCTTCGCCAAGGCGCACCGAACCGTCACCACGTCGGCCCCAGGGACCGCGGGACCGCTGCACATCGGTGTCCTCGGCCCGCTCGGGGTCCGGCACGGCGACATCCCGGTGCCCGTCAACTCCGGTCCGCAACGCACGCTGCTGGCCCGGCTCGCACTAGGCGCCGGAACGACGGTCAGTCAGGACGAACTCATCGATCTCCTCTGGCCGGGCGCCGTACCCCGAAACGCGATGAATCTCCTGCACACCCGTGTCGCCAGGCTGCGACGGCTGCTGGAGGCCGTCAAGCCGACCAGCCCGGTGATCGTCAGCGGCGGCACCGGATACAGGCTGGAACTGAACGACAGCGACCTCGACCTCCTGACGTTCCGCAATCTCATTGCCCAGGCAGCGCGCGCCGAGCCAGGGGCAGCGTTGGCGAAGCTCTCGGATGCCGTGGCACTTTGGCGCGGCGACACAGATGTGGAGCCGATCGCGGCCAACCCGCTGTACATCGCGATCTCCAACGAGTACACGGCCGCCGTCCGCGCCTTCGCCACCTTGGCGCGTGACCTCGGCGATCCGGAACAGGCGCTGGAACCACTGCGAAACCTGACCGCGCAGCACGAGCTGGACGAGCCGCTGCACGTCGAGCTGATCCAGTCCCTGGCCGCGTGCGGTCGGCAGGCCGAGGCCCTCGCGGCGTACGACCGGATCCGGTCCGCGCTCGCCGAGCAGCTCGGCATCGACCCAGGCGAGCGGCTCCGCGCGGTTCATCTCGAGGTGCTCCGGCAACAAAATGGGTCTCCAGCGCAACCAGCAGAGCGAGCGGTCATCGAGCAGGCTCCGTCCGCACCACCGGACTTCGTCGGACGCGCGGACGAACTGGCGACGATCTGTACGGCGCTTGGCCGGCCCGGCGCGCTCTCGTCCCGAGTCGTCCTGATCAGCGGCATCGCGGGGGTCGGCAAAACCGCCGTGGCCCTGACCGCCGCACACCGCCTCCGCGCGCAGTATCCGGGCGGCCAGCTGTACGCCGACCTGCGCGGCAGCGACGCGACAACCCCTGCACCGATCCAGGTGCTCGGCCGCTTTCTTCGCGCGCTCGGAGTACCCGGCCGGCGAATCGGCAGCGACGAAACCGAAGCGGCCGCACTGCTCCGCAGCGAGCTCGCCGACCGCCGGATGCTGGTAGTGCTCGACAACGCACAGGACGCGGCTCAGGTGCGGCCGCTGCTGCCGGGGGCAGGGCGCAGCGATGTCATCGTGACGAGCCGACGGCGACTGCCGGACCTCGCCACCGCCGCCGTCGTCAACCTTGAGCCTCTCCCCCGAGACGACGCTGTCCTGCTGATCAGCTCCACGGCGAGAACACAGCGTCTGGATGCCGATCCCGAAGGTGTGACCGCGCTCGCGGAGGCGTGCGCCCGGCTTCCGCTCGCGCTGCGCATCGCCAGTGCGCGGCTCGCGACCCGGCCGGAGTGGACGGCTGCCGACCTGGCCCGTCGTCTGGACGACGGCAACCGGCGGCTTACCGAGCTCAGCCTCGGCGAGTCCAGTGTGCTCAACAGCTTCCAGCTCAGCTACGCCGACCTGAGCCCCGATGCCCAGCGCGCCTTCCGGCTGTGCAGCCTGCACCCTGGCGACGACTTCAGTGCCGACAGCACAGGGATTCTGCTCGGGATGCCGACGGCTGAGGCCGATCGAGTCCTGGAAGCCCTCCTCGAGGCAAACATGCTCATGCAGCAGGCAAAAGACCGCTACCGGTTCCACGATCTGCTCGGCCTCTACTCCCGGCGACTTCTCGCCGAGGATCCTGAAGGAGATACCGCGCGGACCCGGCTGTATTCCTGGTACGCCGAGGCAGTCACGGCCGCGATCGACTGGGCGTATCCGCAACTCGTGCGGCTCGCCGGCCATCCCGAACCCGCAACATTCTTCAGCTCGGAAGCGGGGGCACTCGACTGGCTCGACGCCGAACTGTCCGCCTTGCTGGCGGTCGTGAAGGATATGGCGCAGTCCGGCGACCGGACGCTCTCCTGGCGAATCGTGGACCAGCTCCGGGGATACTTCCTGATTCGCAGGGATGCCGACGGTTGGCTACCGGCGGCCCAGGCCGGGATGGCTGCCGCCATCGCGGCCGGTGACGACGTCGCGCAGGTTGCGATGCTGTTCAACCGTGGCCAGGCGTTGGGGGCCGTCGGACGAGACGAGGACTCGTTGTCCGACTGCCTCGCCGGCCAAGCTCTCGCGGTGGCTGTCGGCTGGACGACGGCCGCGGCCTATCTGGCCCACCAGGTCGGGTGGCTTCAGCTGGAGCGGGGAAGACTCGGCGATGCCGAGCTGTGGATGCGCCGCGCGCTGGAGCTCACCGAAGACGATCAGCACGGCCACGTTCGGGGCGTCGCGCTCAATAGTCTCGGGATGACGCGGCTGTACCAGGGCGAACTACGGGAGGCCGCCGAGATGTTCGCCTCGGCGCTGCAGATCAACGAGACAGGCCCGGAGACGACGGCGCTCGCCAACCGCAGCAACCTGGCGAGCGCCTTGCGGCAGTTGGGCGCGGTCGACCGTGCGGCCGGCCTGCTCAGCGACGTACTGGATGGCTACCAGCGCCGCTCGCATCTCCGTGGTGAGCTGTCCGCGCTGGACGAGTGGGCCCGGTTGTACAGCCAGCGCGGAGACGGTGCGACCGCGCTGCCAGTAGCACTGCGCGCACACCACCTCGCGATCGTCGTACGCGACCGAAAGGCCCAGGCTCAAACCGCCTCAACCGTCGCACAGGCCCACCTCACACTCGGCGACATCCCAGCCGCCATCGAGTGGATCGAGGACTGCCTCACGATCGCACGCGGCACCTACCCGTACATCGAGGCCGAGGCTCTCATCGCCTCGGCCACTGCGCGGCGCGATATCGGCGACACCGCATCCGCGAAGGAGGCCGCCGAGCAGGCCGCATCGATCGCCGCATCCTGCGGATTCCGGCTGCTCGAGGCACAGGCCACCAGCGCCTCATCACGGATCGGGCGGTAGCACAACGCCAATACCATCCAGACAGGCGACGCGGTCAGCCGTCGCGCTTCTGGATGCCGTAAGCCATCACGATGCCACGGGGGTTGGCGGTGGTTGCGCAAAGCACGCTCGAGCCACTGACCGTGCTCGGAGGCTTCCACGGGCCGTACAGCGTCGATGCGCTCCAGTTGCAACGGGCCCAGACACGGAAGGTTCCGTACCCAGACTTGCACATTGCCCATGCCTGGGCCGAGCGGTGGACACCCGAACTGCAGTTGGTCGGTGGCGACGGCTCACGTGCGGCGGCCGGGGAGGCGGGACTCATCGTGAGGGCCAGGGGCACCACAGCGAGCAGCAAGACCACCGACGCCGCTACGCGCGCCCGGATCGACATCAACACGAACAGTCTTCGTACGGACAGGGTCACAAACGGCTCCTTTGGTGGGGTCTTGGATGGCGCCACGTTAGGAATCGCCGCTGTCGCCGTACTGCCCGTACTGCGCCCGTACCTTCGTTGGCCGGTGCTCGGAGCGCGGCAGCAGCGGCGTCTGATCAGGCAGTAGCGAGGTCGACGGCGCTGAGAGGACCGTGTCCCAGTCACTGACCCATCGGCGTCGACCGGCGCGACTGAATTACCGCCGCCGGTCGACGACTTCACCGATCGGGTCCGACTTGGTGGTGCAGCGTGAGCGGTGGCTCAGATCTCGTTCGGGTTCTTGCACGTGTATTTGAAGGTGTAGCCCCCGGAAATCTTGCTGTACATCGGCCACTTCATCGCGCTGCGGGTGGCGGGCCCGTAAATGCCGTCTACGTTGCTCCCCGTGAAGCCGAGCCGGTTGGCCTGCACCCAGCGGACCGCCTTGACGGTGCCCTCGCCGTACACGCCGTCGATCCCACCGCTGTCCTGGATGTATTCGGCGGCAGGCGTGTCCCAGTAGCACGTATAGATGGCATCCTGCAGTGCCATGACCGCGGACTTGGAACCCTGCTGATTGCCCATGTAGCAGTGCATTCCGCTGCCCGTGCGGACCGGAACCTTCGTGTATTCGTCGGTACCGACGCCACCGGCGTAGCGCCAGCTGGCCGAGTCGCACACGCCGTACGCCGCCTCCGCCGGCAAGCTCGTCACCACAGCGAGCGGCACCGCCGTAGAGATCAGGGTCAAGGACGCAAGCAGGGCGCGCTTCCCGCGCTTCATAGCACGCATGGTGTTTGTCTCCGAATCTTGGTGTCTTCTGACACGTCCTGTCTGCGCCGGTCAGCCCCGGAGCCACCGAACATGTCGTTACAAGACTCGGACCCTAAGATCCATCACCATCGCCCCGCTGCCCGTACCCCACCCGTACCGAAAGACCCGGACCTCGCCTGGGTCACGTCCTGTCCGGGTGGACAGATCATCCACGGCGTCGTCCCCGGGCAAGCCGATGGACCGGCCGTGTGGTCCGCGACTGCCCGCTCTGCAACTGTCGATGTCCGAAGTCGTCTGCAAGGGTCCAGCGCTGCGAAGTGGCCGGATTGCACACGAGTGCACCGGGCTGCGGATCGGTGAGGCGCTCGGGCTGGCTGAGGACGCGGTCGACCTGGAGACCCGGGCCGGATCGCCGCCATCGACAACCCGGAGCGCCTGCTGTTCCCGGGGTTGAAAGGGCGGCCTGCGGAACCCGTCCAACGCGAACCGGGACATGAAGGCCGCGATGGTACGAGGCAACCCCAACCGCCGAGCGAAGCGAAGGCCCACCCAACCACGGCGAGCACCCCAACCGCCGAGCGAAGCGAAGGCCCACCCAACCACGGCGAGCACCCCAACCGCCGAGCGAAGCGAAGGCCCAC
>NZ_JBBCBQ010000010.1:0-395995 GCF_037203805.1 Kribbella sp. CCNWLW201
TGGCCTTCCCGCGGACTGGTGGCGCCAGCCCGCGCCCGGTGCGGACAGATCACCCACACATCAAGCAGGAGAGCCGGTTATCCCCTGAAATGCAGCCGCCTTGCGGCGGTGGTGGAGGAGGTGAGTGTCAAGGCTTGTGGGTGGGAGTTGAGCCGACCCAGCGGTGATAGTTGGGTAGGTCTACGTTGTTGCCGCAGATGATGGTGACTACGTGGCGGTCGGCGAAGCGGGGGCGGTTTTCGAGGATTGCTGCGATGCCGAGTGCGGCCGAGGGTTCGACGACTAGGCCGGCGTGGTCGAGGAGCAGTCGCATGCCGGTGATGATCGACGCCTCCTCGACCAGTACGGCGTCGTCGGCGACCAGGAGGAGGTCGTCCAGGACGGCTGGGATGGGGTAGCGGCCGGCGACGCCGTCGGCGATGGTGTTGGTCGAGTCGGTGGTGACGACACGTCGTTGGTGCCACGAGTGCGTGAGCGCCGGCGCGCCCAGCGGCTGGACGCAGATCACTTCGACGTCGGGTGCCAAGTCCTTCACCACATGACCCACACCGGTGGCCAGTGCCCCGCCGCCGAGAGCGATGAGGACGGTGTCGAACGCCGGCGCGGCGTCCACCAGTTCCAGGCCGATGGTCGCCGCGCCCTCGCAGGTCTCGAGGTCCAGGCTGTCTTCGAGCAGCCGGATGCCGTCGTACTGCGCGATGGCCGCCGCCCGCTCACGCGCCAGCTCGTGGTCGCCGTCCACCAGCTCCAGCCTGGCGCCCAGTGCGCGGATGCGATCGAGCTTGGCTACCGTCGCAAAGCGGGATGCCACGACGGTGACGTCGAGCCCACGTCTGCGGCCGGACCAAGCGAGGGCTTGGCCGAGGTTGCCCGCACTGGCACAGACCACGGCTCGCGAGGCGAGTTGGGTCGCGACGAGCTCGGTGCCGCGTCCCTTGAAGCTGCGGACCGGGTTCGCCGTTTCGAGCTTGATGCTCACCGTGCAGCCGAGGTCGGGCTCCAGCGCCTCGCAGCGGTACAGCGGAGTGTCGAGAAAAACCGGGTCGATGACCCGGCGAGCCGCCCGGATCCGGGCAGTGTCGAGGCGAGTCTGCGGCACGACACAGCACTCTGCCACGGCTGCGCCCCTAGCGGTGGAGTCTGTATGCGGTATACGATCGGTCGGAACACACTGGCTGTGACCCGGCGCACGGTGATTTGTATTGGTGCCGGATACACTCGGGGGTGTTTGTGGAGGGGAGTATTCCTCTCGGGCGGCGGTGATCCGTGCCCGAACGCGGCAGTGTCGTCATCACGGGAGGCCTGGGCGGCCGAACCGGTGCTGCCGGCCCGGACCACCCGGGCGGAAGAGACCTCCGGACCAAGCTCTACGCCGTCGTCCGGAGGTTCGTCATGGTCTCTGTCATGCCCGCTGCCGTCTGGGTCCTCACCATCGTCGGGTTGCTGGCGATCGTCGCCTTCGACCTGGTGGTGATCGCCCGGCGCGATCACAGCGTGACGATCAAGGACGCGACCCGATGGGTGTTGTTCTACGTCGGGCTGGCCGGCTTGTTCGCGGTCGGGTTGTTCCTGTTCGCCCCGGAGTCGGGGACGACCGGCGGCGAGTTCGTGGCCGGGTACATCACCGAGTACAGCCTGAGTGTCGACAACCTGTTTGTGTTCGTGATCATCATGGCGAGGTTCGCCGTACCGAGTCTGGCGCAGGACAAGGTGCTGTACGTCGGCATCGTGGTGTCGATGGTGTTGCGGGCGGTGTTCATCCTGGCCGGCGCTGCGGCGATCGCGGCCGCGAGTTGGGTGTTCTACCTCTTCGGCGCGTTCCTGGTCTACACCGCGGTCCGGTTGGCGCTCGAGGGCGACAACAACGAGACAGACTTCCAGGAGAACGCCGTACTGCGGGGGATGCGCCGGATCCTCCCGCTGTCACATGAGTACGACGGTGCCAAGCTGACGACTCGTGTCGACGGCCGGAAGCTGGTGACGCCGCTGGTGATCGTGATCGCCGCGATCGGGATGGCGAACGTGATCTTCGCGCTCGACTCGATCCCGGCGATCTTCGGGCTCACCCAGGACGCCTACATCGTGCTGACCGCCAACGCGTTCGCGCTGATGGGCCTGCGCCAGCTGTACTTCCTGATCGGCGGACTGCTGGAGCGGGTCATCTACCTGAACGTCGGCCTGTCGGTGATCCTCGCCTTCATCGGCGTGAAGCTGATCATCGAGGCACTGCACGGTTCGCACATCGACGACATCGGCTCGATCCACCTGCCGCACATCGGCATCCTCACCTCCCTCGGGTTCATCGCCGGCACCCTCTTCGTGACGACGGTCGCCAGCCTGATCAAGTCGTCGTACGACCGCCGCCGCGTCGAGGTCCGGATCAAGATCGACGAGTGAGGCCGGCTTCCGGAAACTAATCGCCGCTCAGTGACGATTTCCTTCCGGAAAGCGCGCTGTCCGGCGTCGGGCGGAGGCGGAGGTAGAGGAGGGGGATCGGGGTGAGGAGCAGGCCCGAG
This sequence comes from Kribbella sp. CCNWLW201, assembly GCF_037203805.1. Classification (NCBI taxonomy): domain Bacteria; kingdom Bacillati; phylum Actinomycetota; class Actinomycetes; order Propionibacteriales; family Kribbellaceae; genus Kribbella; species Kribbella sp. CCNWLW201. Next base: position 2,517 of record NZ_JBBCBQ010000010.1, read on the forward strand.
GCGAGGAGGGCGGTGCGCAGGGACGAGCGGCCGACGGCGCCGAGCGGCGGGCCGCCGACGACCTGGCCGATCGCGTTGGCCTGCGACACCATCGAGATCACCGTCGCGCGGGATCGAGAGTCGACGTGCCGGTTCAGCCAGGCGGTCTCGATCGGCCAGGCGAGCGTGCCGGCGATCGTCCCCAACCACATCGCGGCCAGCGCCAGCCAGAGGTGATCCAGCAGGGCGAAGGTGATCACGCCGGCGACCTGCAGGAGAGCGAGCAGCGCGAGTATGCCGTTCGGATGGGTGGCGCTGAGTCGCTCTGGCGAGAGCTTGTTCAGCGTGACCGAGGTGATCAGCGACAGCAGCGTGCCGACCAGGGCAAGGACGGTGAACCAGAACGCCGGGTCCGACGTACCGAAGGCCGTCGGGAAGTCGAACTCGAGGATCTTCACCGACCACAACCGGTCGAACGCCTCACTGGACAGCCCGGAGATCAGGCTGATCAGCACCAGCGTGCGTACGACGGGACGCCGCCGAGCGACCGCGAGACCGTGCTTGAACGTCTCGGCCAGCTGCCGGAACGTCTCCCGCTCGGCCCGCGGCGTCCGGTGAAAGTTGTCCTCGCGCATGAATGCCGCCAGCACCAGCGCCAGCAGGATCATCCCCGCGCCCGACACGACCAGCGGCAACGGCAGGCTGATCAGGCCGAGCGCACCGGCGGTGATGGTGCCGGCGATCTTCGTGACCATGCTGATCTGCTGGGTGCGGATGAAAACCTTGCCGACCCGTTCGGTGCCGACCTCGTCGGTGATCCAGGCCTGGTCGGCGCCGGAGGTGAAGGTGTAGCCGACGCCCCAGAGCACCTGGGCGGCGAGGATCGCGAGGAACTCGGGCACCAGGCCCTGCAGCAGGAAGCCGGCCCCGATCAGGGCCAGGCCGATGATGACGGACAACCGGCGGCTGTAGAGATCGGCGACGATGCCGGTCGGCACCTCGAACAGGAAACAGGCGAGCTCGAGGGTGGTCCCGACCAGGACCATCTGGAGTGGGTTCAGGCCGGCGTCGCGGACGTAGTACACCATGCTGAGCGTGAACGTCAGCGCGCCGAGGAAGGCCCAGGCGCCGTTGTAGGCGTAGTAGGTCCGGACCGGATCGGCCGAACGGAAGGCAGGACGAAACATCGTGGGTAGCTCCCGAAAGCGCATGCGGGCATGACGAAGCGTGACCTGACTAGGTCAAACGCTTGACGTGACGCACGACGGCCGGCCGACCCGGCGGAGGTGCGCTTTCTAGAACTGGCTACGCATGGCGAAAGAGTAGGGGAGGATCCGGCGAGTCCGCCTCCGATTTTCGCGGCCACGAGCGGTCATCGGAGGTACCATCGAAAGTGCCTGGCCCGGCCGTTCCCCCGTGATGGTCGGGTCAGGTTTTATGTGCCCGGATGTAGAGAATCGCCGAGCGGCTCCGTCGCCCCTGTAGACAGCAGGACCGACGAGAGGATCTCCACCATGCTGCTCGAGAACAAGACCGCGATCGTGTACGGCGGCGGGGGCGCGATGGGCGGCGCGATCGCCCGGGCATTCGCCGCCGAGGGTGCCACTGTCCACCTGGCCGGCCGGACTCCGGCCAAGCTCGAGAAGGTCGCCGCCGACATCACCGAGTCCGGCGGCAAGGCCTCCGTGGCCGTCGTCGACGCGTACGACGCCGATGCGGTGAGCGAACATGTCGCGTCGATCGAAGGCCGGATCGACGTTGTTTTCAACGCGGTGAGCGTGCGGGTGAAGCAGAACGTCCCGCTCGTCGACCTGTCGGTGGACGACTTCGTCCGGCCGGTCGAGGACGCCGCACGGACCAACTTCATCACCTCGACCAGCGTGGCGCGCCGGATGATCGAGCAGCGCGGCGGCGTGATCATGATGCTGTCGTCGTCAGCGTCCCGCGAGTCCGGGGCCGAGTTCGAGATGGGCGGTTTCAGCCTGGCCTGCGCGTCCATCGAGACGCTCACCCGGGCCCTCGCCGGTGAGGTCGGTCAGTACGGCGTCCGCGTGGTCGCCCTGCGCCCCAACTTCACCCCCGACACTCACCCGGAGTGGGAGATCGAGGAAGGCGGTCTGGACCACCTGATCAAGGGCACCGCGCTCCGCCGGTTGCCCAGGGTCGCCGAGGTCGCCCACACCGCAGCCTTCGCCGCATCGGACCACGCCGGCCCGATGACAGCCGCCGTACTCAACCTGTCGTGCGGCGCGGTCGCGGACTAGAACGGTTTGCGATACCTCGGCTGCCGCTCGGCGACGCGGTAGCCGAGGCTTTCGTACAGAGCCATGCTGGCCAGCTCAGCAGCGTCGGGTCTTGACAGCACTGGCTGTGGGCGGGTTGACTGCGGACATAGTTCACGGAGGAAATAAACCCGCCTAGGACTGGGTCGTCGGCTCAGAACGACTCCGAACCAGGCTTCTTCGCTGTGCCTTCCTCCCGGAAAACCGGCCACACATCCTATCGGATATCTGATCTGACCTTGTCCAGGAAGGAACCTCCGGAGTGAGCGCAACCCTGAAACCGGCCGCGCCGCCGGCACCGGTACGCCGGGAGGCGGTGAAACCCACCCGGACACCACGCCCGAGTCGCCGGACCGCGGCACGCCGGAGCCTGCGGCGGCACTGGCAGCTGTACCTGCTGGTCGTCGTACCGCTCGGCTACTTCGTCATTTTCAAGTACATCCCGATCGCGAACGCGGTCATCGCGTTCAAGAACTACAGCCCGGTCAAGGGTCCGTGGGGCAGCGAGTGGGTCGGGTTCCGCAACTTCGAGTTGTTCTTCGCCAACCCGGTGTTCTGGACGCTGGTGAAGAACACCTTCATCCTGGCCGCTTACACGGTGCTGGCCAGCTTCCCGATCCCGATCATCCTGGCCATCGCGCTGAACGAGATCCGCAACGGCCGGTTCAAGAAGGTCGTCCAGCTGGTCACCTACGCGCCGTACTTCATCTCCACCGTGGTGGTCGTCTCGATGACGATCCTGGTGCTGTCGCCGCGGCTCGGGTTCGTCAACGACGCGATCGGGCTGTTCGGCGTACCGGCGGTCGACTTCCTCGGCAACCCGGACTACTTCCGGCACATCTACGTCTGGTCCGACGTCTGGCAGACCACGGGATACTCGGCTGTCATCTACCTGGCCGCGCTGGCCGGGATCGACCCGGCGCTGCACGAGTCGGCCAAGATCGACGGCGCCACCCGGCTCAAGCGGATCTGGCATGTCGACCTGCCCGGCATCATGCCGACCGCGGTGATCATCCTGGTGCTGGGTGTCGGCAACATCATGTCGATCGGGTTCGAGAAGGCGTTCCTGCTGCAGAACCCGCTGAACCTGGCCCAGTCCGAGATCATCGCCACCTACGTCTACAAGACCGGTCTGCTGAACGCCGACTTCAGCATGGCGACGGCGATCGGGCTGTTCAACTCGGTGATCAACCTCTTCCTGCTGCTCGGCGTGAACTTCGCCGCCAAGCGCATCACCGGAAACGGACTCTGGTCATGAGCCTCTCTTTACAAGCCTTCCGGCGTACGACGGAACGCCCCGAGTCGACCGTGATCGCGGAGACGCCGACCGACAAGATCTTCCTGCTCGGCGTGCGGATCATGCTCTGGATCGCGCTGATCCTGGTCGCGGTGCCGCTGATCTACATCGTCGCGAACTCGTTCAGCAGCGCGTCCGCGGTGAGCGCCGGCCGGGTGCTGCTGTGGCCGGTCGAGCCGAGCCTGCAGGCGTACAAGGTGGCGTTCGGCGACCCGCAGATCATGCAGGGCTACCTGAACTCGTTCATCTACGCGATCGGCGGCACGCTGATCAGCGTCACGCTGACGATCGCGATCGCCTATCCGCTGTCGCGCCGTACCTTCTACGGCCAGAACGTGATCATGAGCGTGCTGATCTTCACCATGTTGTTCTCCGGCGGCCTGATCCCGACGTACCTGGTGGTGCAGGACCTGGGCATGCTGAACACCCGGTGGGCGATGGTGATCCCGAGCGCGATCGGGGTCTGGCAGGTGATCATCGCGCGGACGTTCTTCCGCTCGACCATCCCGGACGAGCTGTACGAGGCAGCCACCATTGACGGCGCGAGCGACCTGCGCTTCCTCTGGTCGATCGTGTTGCCGTTGTCGAAACCGGTGATCGCGGTGATCGCGCTGATGTACGCGATCTTCCAGTGGAACAGCTACTTCGACGCGCTGGTCTACCTCAAGGACCCCGGCCTCTACCCGTTGCAGATCGTGCTGCGCAACGTACTGATCCTGAACACCGTCACCGGTGGCTCCACCACCCAGAACCTGGCCCAGCAGCTCGAACAGCAACAGCTGGCCAATGTCCTCAAGTACGCGCTCATCGTCATCTCGAGCCTGCCCGTACTGATCATCTACCCGTTCGTCGCCCGCCACTTCACCAAGGGCGTGATGGTCGGCGCGGTCAAGGGTTAACTCCGAAAGGAACAAGGGAAATGCGCTCAACAATGAGCAAGATGGCCGCGTTGGCAGTGGCCGGCACGCTCGCCCTCGCGGCGTGCAGCTCGGACAAATCGGCGCAGGGGGCGGCGAACGAGACGACGGCCGACGGCAAGGTCGTCATCGATGCCTTCACCCCGGCCGACCAGAACTCCAACCTGGACACCAACCAGGTCACCAAGATCATGAGCGACAAGTTCAAGATCCAGTTCCGCTGGCAGACCACGACGTACGACGGCGGGCCGGCCAAGGAGAAGCGGCAGATCTCGCTGGCCAGCGGCGACTACCCGGATCTGTTCTTCCTGATCCCGTGGGTCGACGCCTTCACCCAGGCCGAAGTCCTGAAGCTGGGCCAGCAGGGCATCGCGCTGCCGCTGGAGAACCTGATCAAGGAGAACGCGCCGAACATCCAGAAGGCGCTCGACTCCAACAAGACGTACAAGGAGATGGCGACCGCGCCGGACGGGCACATCTACGCCCTTCCGCAGTGGGCCGACTGCTACCACTGCACGTATCCGGACAAGCTGTGGATCAACAGCGCCTGGCTGAAGAAGCTCGGCCTGCAGATGCCGAAGACGACCGAGGATCTGCGCAAGGTGCTGCAGGCCTTCAAGACGCAGGACCCGAACGGGAACGGCAAGCCCGACGAGATCCCGATGACCACCGACCCGCAGGACAGCAGCCTGATCGCGTACCTGATGAACGCGTTCGCCTACGACCCGGTCGGCGCGAACAACGGCGTCCGGTCGCTGATCACGCTCGACGGTGACAAGGTCGTCACGCCGGTGACGTCGCCGCAGTGGAAGGAGGGCCTGAAGTACATCAACTCCCTCTACAAGGAAGGCCTGATCGACCAGGCCGCGTTCACCCAGAACGCCGCGGCACTGCAGGCCCAGGGCAACAACCCCAAGGCCGTCGTACTCGGATCGGTGCCGGTGCTGTGGCCGGGCATCTTCGTCCAGCTCGACTCGAAGGACGGCCGGGACAAGCAGTACGACGCGGTGCCGCCACTGACCGGTCCGGAGGGCAAGAGCTACACCGGCCTGAACTACCCGACGTCCACCGGCTACACGTTCATGCTGACCAACAAGGCCAGCAAGGAGGCCCAGGTCGCGGCGATCAAGATGCTGGACTACATCTACACCGACGAGGGCCAGATGATCACCAACATGGGGCCGGAGGGTGTCGGCTGGACCAAGCCGGGTCCTGGTGACATCGCGCTCGACGACAAGGTCAAGCCGCTGTACAAGCCGAAGCAGAACGCGCCGAAGAACATCAACTGGGGTGCGCTCGGGCAGTACAACAACACGCTGGCCTACCGCAACGCGCAGGTCGTGCCGGCCGACATCTACACCGGAGCCGGCCTCGAGCGGCGGCTGTTCCAGGCGACCAAGCTGTACGAGGGTCACGAGGACAAGGCGCAGTGGTTCCCGCAGACCTCGGTCTGGCCGGACCCGAGCCTGAGTGGTGAGCTGGCCACCCTGCAGACGAACCTGAACAGCTACGTGAACCAGAACCAGTTGGCCTTCATCACTGGGTCGAAGAACATCGACACCGAGTGGGACGCCTACGTGAAGGGTCTGGACAGCACCGGGATGACCAGGTACCTCGAGATCCAGCAGCAGGCCTACGACAAGTACAAATCCGGGAGCAAGTAACCCAACATGTCGCACGAACTGTGGTTCACAACAGCCGCCCCCGACTGGTTCGAGGCGTTGCCGGTCGGCAACGGTCACCTCGGGGCCAAGGTGTTCGGCCGGATCGACGAGGAGCGGATCGCGCTCAACCTCGACGACGTCTGGTCGGGCGACGGTCCGCGCACGTTGACCGTGACGGACGGTCCGCAAGTGCTGGCCGATGTACGGCGGTTGTTGCTGGACGAGGGTGATCAGCTGGCGGCGACCGAGCGGACGCGGGCTTTGCAGGGCCCGCTGGTCGAGTCGTACCAACCGCTCGCCGACCTGCTGATCCATGCGTCCGGAGAACCACAGGACTACCGGCGGAGCCTGGACCTCCGCACGGGGACCGCCGCCGTCGACTACACGGTCGACGGCGTGCGGTTCCGCCGGGAGACGTACGTCTCCGCGCCGGACCAGGTAATGGTGTGGACGATCACCGCCGACCGGCCGGGCACGATCGACCTCGACCTGGAGCTGACGAGTCAGCATCCGATCCGGGTGGAAGTTGCCGACGGCATCTATGGGGTCGTCGGTCACGCTCCTTCGGATCTGACGATCGAGTACCGGCAGAGTCCGGACCCGATTCGTTACGAGGAAGGGCGCGGCATCGGCTTCGGGGTCGCGCTGCGCGCCTCCAGCGCCGGTGGCACCGTCAACGTGAGCGATACCGGTGTCGCCGTACGCGGAGCCGACGGCCTGACGGTGGTGCTGGCAGCAGCAAGCACGTTCGCGGGGTGGAAGGTGCCGCCGGGTCGGGATCCGCTCGTGGCGTTGCGCGAGGCAACAGATGTGCTTGAAAGCCTCAGCCTGGAGAAGGTGAGAGAGCGCCATCTGGACGACCACACCGCGCTCCACGGGCGTGCTGAGCTGCAACTGGGCACGCCGAGTGATCTGCCGACCGACGAGCGGATCAAGGCGGTGGCGGCCGGCGGCAACGATCCGGATCTGGTTGCGTTGATGTTCAACTTCGGCCGGTACCTGTTGATGGCGTCCTCCCGCCCTGGGACGCAGGCGGCCAATCTGCAAGGCATCTGGAACCAGGACCGCCGGCCGATGTGGGCCAGCGACTGGACGAACAACATCAACACCCAGATGAACTACTGGCTCGCCGATCTCACCGGCCTGGGGGAGTGCTTCGACCCGCTCACGGACCTACTCGAAGGTCTGGCCGAGTCGGGTGCCGAGACCGCCCGGATCCTGTACGACGCACCGGGATGGGTCTCCCATCACAACTCGGACATCTGGGGCGCGACCTGGCCGGTGGGCGAGGGTGGCGACGACCCGGTGTGGTCGATGTGCGCGACCTGCGGTGTCTGGCTGACCGCGCATCTGATGGAGCACTACCGGTTCCAGCAGGATCTGGACTTCCTCCGCGACCGCGCCTATCCGTTGATCGCCGGTGCGGCCGAGTTCGTCCTGTCGATGCTGGTCGAGGACCGCGACGGCCGGTTGCAGTTCATCCCGTCGACCGCACCGGAGCACCACTTCGTACTGCCGTCCGGAGACAAGGCCTCGGTCGACCTCACCACGACGTACGACATCTGGCTGATCCGCGAACTGTTCGGCAACCTCACCGAAGCCGAGAGCGCGCTGGGTCTCGCGACCAGCCTGGCCGCCCGAGCTCGTGTCGCCCGCGAGCGACTTCCAGAGATCCGTACGGCGGCCGACGGCAGGCTGCTCGAATGGCCGACGGACTGGCAACCATCCGAGCCCGACCATCGTCACCAGTCCCACCTCTACGGTCTCTACCCGGGCGCCGAGATCGACCCCGCCCGTACGCCGGAATGGGCTGCGGCGGCCCGTGCGTCGCTCGACCTCAGGACGGCTGGTGCTTCGCCGGGCGGCTGGACGGCGGCGTGGCTGGTCGCGTTGTGGGCGCGGTTGCTCGAGCCGGAGAAGGCGGCCGCGGTGATCCGCGACTACCTGAGCCGGCTCGTCTCGGACAACCTGCTGCACCGTGACGGCGACATCTTCCAGATCGACGCCAACTTCGGCATGACCGGGTGCATCCCCGAGCTCCTCATCCAGAGCCACACCGACACCATCCGCCTCCTGCCCGCCCTGCCGGCCGACTGGCCCGACGGCTCGTTCCGCGGCCTCCGGGCCCGGGGCGGCCTGTCCTTCGACGTCACCTGGCGCGACGGCAAGCTCACGGCCGCGACTGTCACGGCCAGCCACGCCGGCACGCACCGGATCGCACTACCTGACGGCACCGTGACGATCGAGCTGTCAGCGGGTGAACAGGTCGACCTGGTTAGGGCTGCCTAACCAAAGCTGTTATAGGGTCAGGGGCTATGAGGAACCGCCTTGGGATTGCTGTTGTGGCTGCGTTGCTGGTGTTGACGGGGTGTGGAGGCGGTGACACCAAGAGCGCCGACAGCGGGCCGGGGGACACTGAGGTGGCGACAGGCGGGCGGCTGTTCAAGACCGCGGACCAGGAGACCGCCAAGCTGGGGTCGGACGCGCAGCCGGGGGCGTTCCCGCGGACGGTGCAGCACGCGCTGGGTGAGACCAAGCTGGAGAAGAAGCCAGAGCGCGTCGTCGTCCTGGACAGCGGTGAGCTCGACGACGTGCTCGCGCTCGGCATCACGCCGGTCGGGATGGCGACGACCGCGGGTCAGGCGGGTGTTCCGTCGTACCTGGCGGACAAGGCGCAGGGGATCAAGACCGTCGGTGGGATCAGCGAGCTGAACCTGGAGGCGATCGCCGCGCTGAAGCCGGACCTGATCCTGGGCAGCAAACTGCGGGCGAACGACCTGTACGACAAGCTCAGCGCGATCGCGCCGACGGTGATGAGCATCCGGCCCGGGTTCCCGTGGAAGGAGAACTTCCTGCTGGTCGCGGACGCGGTCGGCGAGGAGGACAAGGCCACCGGGATCCTGAACGACTACCAGAAGCGCGCCGACGAGGTGAAGAAGAAGGTGCAGGGGTCGCCGACGATCTCGCTGGTCCGGTTCCGGCCGGCCGAGATCCGGCTGTACGGCAACCTGTCGTTCATCGGCGTGATCCTGAAGGACATCGGGCTGCCCCGGCCGAAGATCCAGGACGTCCAGGACCTCGCGGTCGAGGTGTCGCAGGAGAACATCTCGAAGGCCGAGGGGGACTGGATCTTCTACTCCAGCTACGGCAAGCCGGAGACCACCGCCGAGAACACCGTTGTCAACGGCAACCTCTGGAAGGCGCTCCCGGCGGTCAAGAACGGCCAGGTCGCCCGCGTCGACGACGAGGTCTGGTTCCTCGGCCTCGGCCCGCTCGGCGCGATGGACGTGCTGTCGGACCTGGAGAAACTCCTCGGCCCCAAGGGCTAGTCCGGGACGCGGCCGCGGTCGGTGACCTGGATGTGCGGGGCGTAGCGGGCGACGGCTGCGACCAGGTCGTCGTACGGGAGTTCTCGGCCCAGGACCTCGAAGGTGCCGGGCCAGGGGCGGGAGGGGCCCCAGGACTTCGAGTTGCGGGCGAGGGAGTCGTCGTCGTGGAGCAGGACGACGAGGTACGGCTCCCACCACTCGCCGCCCTCGCCGTTGCCCTGGCGCCGCTCGATCCGGCAGATCCCGTGCACCTGCGACCACGGGACCCTCAGCGGTTGATCACCGCCCAGGTAGATCCCGGTCTCGTCGATCGAGAGCAGGACGTCTTCCTCGTCGGCCTCGCGGCTCTCTTCGAACGCCGTCACCGCGCCGACCAGGAGCAGGATCGGCAGCCCGACCGCGAAGATCAGCGGCATCCCGCCCCAGGACAGCCAGATCGCCTCGAGCGGCGCGCGGATCGACTCGCCCCTCATCAACTGGACCACGGCACACAGCACCGTGATCAGGACCATCAGGCCGAACAGGACCGTGCCGAAGAGCAGCGTGGTCTTGGTCGTCCCGAGACCGCGCCGCTTCACCACGAACGGCTCGGTGGTCTGCTCGGGCGGCATACCGGCATTGTCGGGTGCATCCGCCGTACGCACCAGCATCCTCACCGAACCGTACTCATTTCGGCCCGAACCGGTCCTTCGTACGGATGAAATAGCTCTCCCTGACCCGGCACGGACTTTGGTCCGGCCCCAGTGTCCGCAACAATCGCACCATGCCGGACCGCCAGACCGCCGTCGCATCCCGGAAGCCGCCGACGCGCACCTCAGGCCGGCGACGCCGCAAGGGCAGTAAGTGGCGTCGCGGCTGGATGATCGCCGTCCTCGCGGTGCTGTCCGCCCTGCCGCTGCTGTTCCACCGCTGGGTGCCGAACTCGTTCGGCAACCTGGGCAGCCTGCTCGACACCTTCCTGCCCTGGGTCGGCCTCGCCGTACCCGTACTGGCAGTAGCGGCCCTGGTACGACGTTCCGCCATCGCCGGAGTCGCGTTGCTGGTGCCCGCGGTCGTGTGGGGCCTGATGTTCGGCAACCTGCTGATCCCGGGCAAGGGTGGTGGCGCCTACGACCTGCGGGTCCTGTCGCACAACGTCGACGCGGCCAACCCGGATCCGGAGCGGACCGCGCAGGACCTGCTCGCTGCCGACGCCGATGTGATGGCGCTCGAGGAGATCACCGCGGCGGACATGAAGATCTACAAGGCCGCGTTCGCCAAGGAGTACCCGTACGAGGTCGCCCGGGACACGGTGGCGCTGTGGTCGAAGTACCCGGTGGCCGAGAGCAAATCGGTCGACGTCGGTTTCAAGTGGACGCGGGCGCTGCGTGCCGAGGTGAGTACGCCGGAGGGCAAGGTGGCGGTGTACGTCGCCCACCTCGCCTCCGTCCGGGTCGGCACCAGCGGCTTCACCTCTGGCCAGCGCAACGACACGATCGAAGCCCTCGGCCGGCAGATCGCCGACGAGCGACTGGCCGGCGTGATCGTGATGGGCGACTTCAACGGTACGGCGAACGACCGCAGCCTGGCCCCGCTGACCGCCGGACTGCGGTCGGCTCAGGGGGCGGCGGGCTACGGGTTCGGGTTCACCTGGCCGGCCAAGTTCCCGATGGCGCGGATCGACCACATCATGGTCCGCGGCATCACCCCGACGAAGGCCTGGGTGATGGGGTCGACCGGCAGCGACCACCGCCCGGTCGTCGCCGAGGTCCGCATCTAGGTGAGTTACGTCCGAAGAAGTGTGGCCTATAGGCCTCGGATCTTCGGACGTAACGGTTCAGTCGGCGATGCCGTTGCGGTAGGCGTAGCGGACGGCTTCGGCGCGGTGCCGGGCGCCGATCTTGGCGAAGGTGTTGTTGATGTGCGTCTTCACGGTCGCCTCGCCGATGTACAGCCGCTCGGCGATCTCCTGGTTGCTGAGTCCTTGCGCGATCAGGCGCAGTACCTCGGTCTCCCGCGCGGTCAGCCCGTCGGTGGCTTTGACCCGGCCTGGGGTGAGCCCGGCGATCAGTCGGCGGGAGACCTCCGGGTCGAAGGTGGACTGGCCGGCGGCGGTCGAGCGGAGCGCCGCCCCGATCTCGGCCCGGCCGGCGTCCTTGGTCAGGTAGCCCCGCGCCCCGGCCCGCAGTGCGGTCGCGATCGACTCGTCATCGGCGTACGTCGTCAGCACCAGTACGGCGATGCCGGGGAAGTCGGCGGTGATCCGTGCGGTCGCCTGGACGCCGTCGAGGATCGGCATCTTGAGATCCATCAGGACGACGTCAACGTTGCCCCGGGCAACGAGATCGACCGCCTCGACGCCGTTCGCGGCCGCACCGGTCACCTCGATACCGTCCAGCAGGCCGAGCAGCGCGACCAGTCCCTCCCGGACCACTTGCTGATCATCCGCAACGATGACCCGGATCCCATCACCCACCAGGCACCTCCGCGACCACGAGCCAGTCGTCCCCGTCCGGACCTGCCGTCAGCGTTCCACCGACCAGGGCCAGCCGCTCCCGCATCCCCGCCAGCCCGAACCCTTCCCCGGCCGTCGCTCCCTTGTTCCGCACCGTAAGCCGTACACCGTTCCTCAGTTCAACCGTGACGCGCTGACCAGGTGCGTGCCGGGCCGCGTTCGTCAGGGCCTCCCGCGCGGCATTGAGCAACGCGACCGTCGCGCCCGAGTCGAGCCGTCCGGCCGGGCCTGCCACAGTCAGCAGAACCGCCGAGCCGTGATCCGCTTCGTGTTGTTCGGCGAGTGCCGCGAGTGCCTGCGGCAGCTCGGGTACGTCGTCCGCCCGCAGCGCGGCCACCGCGTTCCGCGCCTCACTCAGCCCTTGTACGGCGAGCCGTCGCGAACGCCGGATGCGGTCCAGAGCACCCTCGGTGTCACCGCGTTCGTCGAGCAGCGCCTCGGCCAACTCGAGTTGCACGCTGAGCGCGCCGAGTGAGTGAGCCAGGACATCGTGCAGATCACGCGCGATCCGGCCGCGTTCCTCGAGCGCCGCCGCTCTGGTGTGCTCGCTTTGGGCTCTGCGGGTCTGTTCCAGCAGCTGCTCGGTCTGCCGGACCTGGACCTCGTACTGGCGCCGGTTGAGCCCGAAGGCGACGAGCACCGAGGTCCACAGCAGCTGGCTGAAGTACCAGCTGTCCGGCCGATCGAACCACCACGTGGACACCGCGAATGCCGCCGCCACACCGATGCCCGCGGCAACGATCGGCCGGTTGCCGCGGAGGACGCCGTACCGGGGGAAGGTCATCACGGCGATGTCGGTGATGGCGACCAGGACCAGGACGAGCGCATTCGAGTCCGGCAGGCCGGAGATCACGGCGTTGCTCACCGCGACGGCCCCGAGCAGGGCCAGGGCGACGTACGGGCGGACCGTCATCAGGACGGTGCCGGCCAGGAACACGGCCAGGCCGCCGCCGAGTACGAACCAGGCCCAGCCCTCGGCCGGACGAGCGGTGGCGAGTACGGCGATCGCGACGAACGACGTCAGCGCGCGGCCGAGCCAGCCGCTCTCCCCGTGCAAGGTCAACCGCATCACACCGGAACCCTACGCAGGGACGGCGGATGCGGCGGACCGTCCAGGGGTGGAGATCTGGGTGGAGACGCGGGTCGGCGCGATTGTGTCGGCGAGCAGGAGTAACGTTCCGAACCGGTAACACCACGATCCGTCACCACGACGACTCGGAGGGCCGATGCTTGCGCAAGACTCCATCCTGAGGCTGGACGCCACGGCGATCGACTACCTCATCATCGCCTTGTACTTCGCCTTCGTGCTCGGCATCGGGTACCTGGCCAAACGGGCGGTCTCCAGCAGTCTCGACTTCTTCCTGTCCGGCCGGTCGCTGCCGGCCTGGGTGACCGGCCTGGCGTTCATCTCGGCGAACCTGGGCGCGATCGAGATCATGGGCATGTCCGCGAACGGCGCGGAGTACGGCATGCCCACGGTGCACTACTTCTGGATCGGCGCCATCCCGGCGATGCTGTTCCTCGGCGTCGTGATGATGCCGTTCTACTACGGCTCCAAGGTACGCAGTGTGCCGGAGTTCATGCTGCGCCGGTTCGGCCGGACCGCCCACCTGGTGAACGCGATCAGCTTCGCCGTCGCCCAGGTGCTGATCGCCGGGGTGAACCTGTTCCTGCTGGCCACCATCGTCAACGTGCTGCTCGGCTGGCCGATCTGGGTGTCGGTGATCGTCGCCGCGGTGATCGTGCTCAGCTACATCACCCTCGGCGGCCTGTCGGCGGCCATCTACAACGAGGTGCTGCAGTTCTTCGTGATCGTGGCCGCGCTGCTGCCGCTGACCATCGTCGGCCTGCACAAGGTCGGCGGCTGGCAGGGGCTGGTCGACAAGGTGACCGCCTCGCCCGGCGGCGGCGAGCAGATGAGCGCCTGGCCGGGGAACGCGCTGAGCGGGTTCAGCAGCAACTTCCTGTCCGTGATCGGGCTCGTCTTCGGTCTGGGCTTCGTGCTGTCCTTCGGGTACTGGACGACGAACTTCGTCGAGGTGCAGCGGGCGATGGCGTCGAAGAACATGTCGGCGGCCCGGCGGACGCCGATCATCGGGTCGTTCCCGAAGATGTTCGTCCCGTTCATCGTCATCATCCCGGGCATGATCGCGGCCGTGGTCGCGCCCGATCTGGCCCAGTTCAAGGCCACCGGCAGCGGGGACGTGGACTACAACGACGCGCTGCTGATCCTGATGCGCGACCTGCTCCCGAACGGCATGCTCGGCCTGGCCATCACCGGTCTGCTGGCCTCGTTCATGGCCGGTATGGCGGCCAACCTCAGCTCGTTCAACACGGTGGTGTCCTACGACCTGATCGAGCGGTACGTGATCAAGGACCGGCCGGACGACTTCTACCTGCGCACCGGCCGCTGGGTCACCGTCGTGGGCACCGTGATCGCGATCGGCACCGCGGCGATCGCGTCCGGCTACAGCAACCTGATGGACTACCTGCAGCAGCTGTTCTCGTTCTTCAATGCGCCGCTGTTCGCCACCTTCATCCTCGGAATGTTTTGGAAGCGGATGACCGCGACGGCCGGCTGGGTCGGCCTGGTCAGCGGTACGACGACCGCCGTGCTGGTGTTCATCCTGTCCGAGAACGGCGTCATCGACCTGCCCGGTCAGGGCGCCAGCTTCGTCGGCGCCGGTGCGGCCTTCGTGGTGGACATCGTGGTCAGCGTGATCGTCAGCCTGGCGACGGTACCGAAACGGGACGAGGAGCTGGTCGGCCTGGTCTATTCGCTGACGCCGAAGGAACAGCGGTCCGAGGTTACGCTGCGCGGCGACCACGGCTGGTACCGCAAGCCGGTGCTGCTGGCCGGCATCTCGCTGGCGATGACCGTCGTCCTCAACATCGTCTTCGGCTGATCCGGGAGGAAGAGTCATGGCGGAGAAGAAGAAGGCCGGAGCATTCGACATCCGGGTGGTGATCGCGACCCTGATCGCGATCTACGGCGTGGTGCTGACGATCCTCGGCATCATCGCGGACCCGAAGGAGGTGGACAAGGCGGCCGGGATCAACATCAACCTCTGGGGTGGTCTGGCGATGCTGGTGTTCGCCGCCTTGTTCGTGCTGTGGGCCTGGCTGCGGCCCATCGTCGTACCGCTGGAAGCGCAGTCGTCGGCCGAGGAGCGGCCGCCGGGGGAGTGACTTACGGCAGCACTGGTCGTTGTAGGACCAGTGGTGCCGGTGGTCCTTTCGTTGTGGGACGCCGGCCCGAACGGTCCCGTCCCACTGCGAAGGACTCGTGATGCCGGTAGCAGATCCACCGCCCCTGTCCCGCCGGGCTTTTCTCGCCCGCATCGGCGTACTCGGCGCGGCACTCGGGGGAGGTGGCCTGCTGGCGCGCAGCGTGCTGGCCCCGGCCGATGCCGCCACCAATCCGCTGCTGCCGCCGACGGTGGACCTGATCCGGCCGCTGCTGGCCGAGCTCGCTCGGGACACCCTCAACGGGCTCACCGTGTTCGCGATGCCGGGCCCCGATCCGTACTCACGGACCCAGGGCACGCCGAGCAGTACGCCGGGTGCGATCGAGGCCGGCGCGACCGACTTCATCATCAACTCGCTGGACAACTTCGTCCCGTTCCCGGACGCGGTCGCCCAGCCGGTCGGGGCCGCTCTGGTGACGGGCCTGGCCGACTCCGGGATCGCGCTGCCGGGGCTCGAGGTCCTCCCGGTCGAGCTCCGGCGGCTGGATCGAGCGGTGGCGGCGTACCTGCAGAGCGACGAGGCGATGCCGCTGTCGTTCCCGATCGCCGGGCTGCTGAACCTGATGGCGACCCAGGTGAACCCGCTGGCAGTGAACGGGCCGCACCTGTCGCCGTTCGCGCGGTTGTCGTACGCCGAGAAGGCGCAGGCGTTCGAGCTGATCGAGCGCACCGACGCGGACCTGATCGCGTTGCTCGACGTGCAGTTCCCCGAGCCGTTGAAGAGCTCGGTGTCCGGGCTGCTCAAGTTCGTCGGCGGCGCCCTGATCGAGTTCGCCACCTTCGGCGCGTACGGCGAGTCGGCCGTCTACGACAAGGTGAGCCGCACGCTGCGGGAGCGCCCGGTCGGGTGGAACCACACCGGCTACCAGCCGAACGGCCCGGTCGAGGGCTGGGACGACTTCATCGGTTACTACCAAGGGCGCCAGGAGGTGCACGACTGATGCGCGACGTCATCGTGATCGGGGCCGGCGGCGGTGGTCCGGTGGTGGCCAAGGAGCTGGCCGCTCAGGGTCTCGACGTACTGCTGCTGGAGGCCGGACCGCGGCACGCCAAGCCGCGGGAGGAGTGGACGACCTTCGAGGACGACGCGAACAACCCGCTGACCGGCTATCTCCGCTGGGGCCCGTCGGACCGGTCGAAACCGGCCTGGTTCCGGGAGTGGCCGCAGAACTCCTTCGTCTGGCAGCTGTCCGGCGTCGGCGGCACCACGCAACACTTCTACGGCAACTACCCGCGCGCGTACCCGGGCGTCTTCGAGGGGTACGACGGCCCCGACCGGAACGGGTACGACGTCGACCATCGCTTCCCGTTCACGTACGGCGAGCTGGTGCCGTACTTCGAATGGGTCGAGGCGACCATGCCGGTGATGACGGCGGCGATGGGCCACAAGGAACAGATGTTCTTCCGCGGTGCCGAGACCCTCGGGTTGCCGGTGCAGACCACCAAGACGACGCATCGGCCGTCGTACCGGCCGCAGGAGAACGCGATCCTGCAGCCGGGCGGGACGGCCGGCAAGACGTCGTCCTCCGACCTCTTGGTGTATCCGAAGGCCACCGGGTGCACGTTCTGCGGCTACTGCTTCCAGGGCTGCATGCGGCCGAACGGTGCCCCGCGCAACCAGTTCGCCAAGCGGTCGACGGACAACAGTTACGTGCCGATGGCGTTGACCGCCGAGGTGTGGTCGTCCGGGCGGCCGATCGAGTTGATCACGGATGCCTTCGTCACCCGAGTACATGCGGAGAAGCGGCACGGCGTACTCACTGCCACCGGGGTGACGTGGCTGTCGGGTGGTGCTGAGCATCGTGAGGACGCTCGGGTCGTGGTGATGTCGGGCGGGTGCACGGAGAACCCGCGGCTGTGGTTCAACAGCGGCCTGCCGAACCCGAACGGCTGGGTCGGCCGCGGCTACACCGATCACTTCTTCGACTGGGTGTTCGGCGTCTTCGACGACTACACCGGCAACCCGAAGGGCGTCGGCTCGAGCGCGAGACTCGACTTCCCGCCGTACGGCGGCCTGGAGAACGTCGGCCTCCCACCGGCGCTGGCCGCGTTCGCGGGGACCTTGTCGGACAGCGGGATCCGCGGTCAGTACAAGAACGGTCGCGGGCGGACCGGGCCGTGGGACGGGCCGGCCGGGCGGGTGATGGGGCCGGAGCTGAAGGAGGTCCTGTCGCACGGGCTGGACCGGCTGCTGAGCGTGCTGGTGATCACCGACGACGACGTCGAGGCGCAGAACCGGGTCACCCTCTCGGCGCTGCCCGCGGACGAGAACGGACCGATCCCGAAGGTCACCTTCAAGCAGCGCCAGCGGACCGCGCGGACGCTGCGGAACCGCGAATTCATGGCCCGCAAGGCGGCCGAGCTGCTCCGCGGCGCGGGTGCTCGCAAGGTCTACCGGATCGACTGGGCGCCGCTCATCCTGCACGTCCAGTCGTCGATGCGGATGGGGTCGTCGGCGCGGAACTCCGTCCTCGATCCGCGCGGGGAAACCCGGGCTGTGAAGCGGCTGTTCGTGGCCGACAACTCGGCCCTGTCGAACGGGCTCGGCGGACCGAACCCGACCCTCACCTCCCAGGCGCTGGCCACCCGTACGGCAGAGAAGATCTTCTCCACGTACTTCGGGGGTGATCCGTGGGTGCGCTCGAGCTCCCCTGTCGTGTCCACGGATCCCCGGATCAGCGTCCGGTTGGGGCAGCTCGGTCTGTGAGCGTGTCCGTTTGACGAACATCGGCGTCCGGGGTGGTCCTGCCGTCCCGGCGCCGATTTTCCTACCCTCGAAGTACCCGATCAGGAGGACTTCGAGATGACGATCACTTCGAGCGGAGCAGATCTGTCGGCGCTGGCTCAGCAGTACGCCGAGGACGGCTTCGTGCTGGTGAAAGGCCTGCTCAGCAAGGAAGAAGCGGCCTACTACCGACAGCGCAGCCACGACCTGCTGGCGATGTTGGACCGGCACGACGACCCGACCTGGAAGTCGGCGATGGGCCTTTCCGGCGGTGCTACCCGGCTTCAGCATCTGCACGACGCGCAGTTCTACGACGCCGCCTTCTCCCGGCTGCTGGTGGACCCGCGGTTCACCGACGTGGCCGCCGCGGTGATGGGGGTGGAGAACGTGCAACTCCACCACACCAAGCTGTTCGTGAAGCCGCCGGAGAACGGTTCGCCGTTCCCGCTGCACCAGGACTACCCGTTCTTTCCGCACAAGTACCACCGCGTCGGCGCGGCGATCTTCCACTTCGACGACGCGCCTGAGGAGAAGGGGTGTGTGCGGGTCATCCCGGGCAGCCACGTCGGCGGTCCGCGTGAGCATGATCCGGAGGGCTCGTACCACCTGCCCGACGTACCGTTCGAGCTGGCGATCCCGCAGCCGGCCGAGGCGGGCGACGTACTGTTCTTCACCTACCTGACCGTGCACGGGTCCGGGGTGAATGTGAGTGACGAGGCCCGGACCACCTGGCTGATCCAGTACCGCGACCCGGCGGACCCGCCGACGGTGAAGACGCACGACTTCTCCCTCGGCCAGGGCATGATGCTGCGTGGAGTCGACCCGACCGGCAGGAGTGCCGTTTGACCCTCGCGGGCGTCGCTGATGCGGACCGTTTCGTCGACCTCGCCGGGCTGCTCGAGTCCTGCGAGGTCGACGGGTTCCGTGCGGACTTCCTGAGCTGGGGGCACTACCGGCCGGAGTACTGGCGCAACTACTGGCACAGCCACTCGTTCCACGAGGTCTGCCTGGCCTACTCCGGCTCCGGCCGCTTCAACTCAGGCTCTACGCAGTACGACGTAGTGCCCGGCTCAGTGTTCATCGCCCGCCCCGGCGACGTCCACGAAATAGAGTCCAGCCACTCAGACCCACTGGGCATCGCCTTCTGGGGCTTCACCTTCCGCCCGGGCTCCGACCAGCATGGCTGGTGGTCAGGACTCACGCGGCCGGACGGCCCGGTTGTCTCCGACCGGACCGGCTCCTTGCCGTCCTTGATCACAGCACTCGCCGCCGAGGCGGGCGCGCCAGTCGCCGGCTACAGCACTGCCCTCGGCGCACTGGGCGCCACTCTGGTCATGGAAACCGCCCGCGCCTTCGCACTCGACGAGGACCTAGCCGTCGAGCCGGTCCGCCGCGACCGCGGCCCCCTGGTGGTGGAAGCCATGCAGCGGCACCTCCGCGACAACCTCTCCCGACCGATCACCGTCCGGGACGTCGCAGCAGTCGCACACCTCTCAGAGCGGCACGCCGAACGCCTGTTCCACCAACAGACCGGTGCGTCGATCATGTCCACCCTCCGCCGCCTACGCCTAGAGCTGGCCGCACAACTCCTGCTAGACCCCTCGGTGACCGTAACCGAGGTAGCCCGAGCCTGCGGCTACTCCGACGTACGCCCCTTCTCCACCGCCTTCCGCCGCCACTACGGCCGCACGCCGGGGGAGCACCGCCGTACTGGAGGAACTGAGTTCGTCTAGAACGACACCTGTTCGGTGCTGTCGGTGCGGAGGACGGACTGCTGCTGGAACTTCTTCTCGTAGGTGTCCCGGATCTCTTCGATCTTGCGGCTGCTGTCCTGTGCGCCGTCCACCGGATACAGCAGTACGACGACCTTGGAGCGCTCGCGGACGATCTGCCCGGTCTCGCTGTCCTTCCACTGCCCGTTGCCGGCCATCACGGTCAGACCGTCCGGGAAGCGCGGCGTCACGGTCTCGTTGACGAACCGGTTGAACTGGTGGTCAGTCACATCCGGCCCCGGCTTGTCCGTCCCGAAGAACAGCTCAGTCCGGACCCAGGTCTCACCGGCGAGCTGGACACCAGCCGGCTTGTCATCCGCCTGCTGCAGCGCCACCGCAGCCGGTGCCCCCAGCGCGGTCATCACCAGCGCGGCCGTCGCGGTCGTCTTGCCCAGGTGCATTGATCCCCCAGAGTGGTCGATTTGCTCGAACCGTAACCACCTACCGGCGCGATCCGGTGACTCTCTGCCCGACTGGCCAAGCAACGCTGCCCGATAGGTCGATCACGCAGCGTAGCCAGACCGCGTCTGGACAGCGCAGTCGGTCACTGCTCAAATGCACTCAGGCATTCCGCCGTACCCCTGGAGGAGACATATGAGGAGTCGACTCGGCCGCATCGCCGGCGTCATCGCGATGGCCGTGGGCCTCGCGGCCACGTCCCTGGTACCCGCATCCGCGATCACCGGCGGTCAGCCGGACGGCAACGGTCACCCGAACGTAGGGGTGATCCTGTTCTATATGGCCGACGGGCGCTTCCGCTGCACCGCGACCCTGGTCTCGCCGACGGTGCTGGTGACCGCGGCGCACTGCACCAAGGGCACCCTCGGCAAGACACTCGTGACCTTCGACTCGGTGATCGCCGAGCAGCCGCCGTCCCCGTTCCCGGTGGCGGCCGACCCGGCCAAGGGCTACACCCAGGCCGAGCTGGAGAAGGCCGGCTACAAGTCGGGTACGGCGGCCGCCCACCCGCAGTACTCGGACTTCACCGATATGGACAACTGGAACGACGTCGGCGTGATCGTGCTCGACCGTCCGGTCACGAACATCGCCCCGGCCAAGATCGCGCCGGCCAACTACCTGAACGCGTACCAGCAGCCGAAGCTGAACAGCACGATCTTCACGTCGGTCGGCTACGGCACCGAGGTCCGCAAGGCCGACTCCGGTCCGCAGAAGCCGACGCCGATGTCGTACCCGCTGCTGCGCCGCTGGGCCGAGGAGCCCGGCCAGAAGCTCACGCCGCAGATCCTGCAGGTCAACGGCAACGAGCACGACAACCGCGGCACCGGCGGCACCTGCTTCGGTGACTCCGGTGGTCCGACCTACCACGGCGGCTACGTGGTGACCGTGACCAGTTACGGCTACACGCAGAACTGCCGGTACCTCGACGGTCTGCAGCGGATCGACATCAAGGTCGTCCAGGACTGGCTGAAGACGTACGGCGTACCGATCGCCTGACAGCCCGTCACACGCGGTGCCGCGACCGTCTCCGGAGGTCGCGGCACCGGTGCTATCCTGACCTCATGCGAGTGAGCCTGCTCCTTAGTTAGCCGTACTGGCATCCAGGCGCTAGAGCGCCGGTCAGTGCGGCGTCCCCTCCTGTGCGAGGGGCTTTTTTATTTCTCAGGACGCCTTCTGGCAGATTTAGGCTCAACAACACACGAAGCAGGAGTAGGACCGTGAGCGAGCAGGTGGACACTGTGCCGTCGAGTGATGGCCCTATCGACCGGGGCGGGTACGACTTCGACGCGATGCAGGCCAAGTGGCGGCCGGTGTGGGAGAAGCTGGACCCGTTCAAGACGCGTGACGACGGCTCCGCGGAGCGTCGCTACGCGCTCACGATGTTCTCCTACCCGTCCGGCGACCTGCACATGGGTCACGGCGAGGTGTTCGCGCTGCACGACGTACTGGCGCGCTACTGGTTCCAGCAGGGGTACGACGTGCTGAACCCGGTCGGCTGGGATTCGTTCGGGCTGCCCGCCGAGAACGCGGCGATCAAGCGCAACGAGCACCCGGCGACCTACACCTACGCCAACATCGAGACCCAGGCCGAGTCGATCCGGCGCTACGGCCTGAGCTTCGACTGGTCGCGCCGGCTGCACACGTCCGACCCGGAGTACTACCGGTGGACGCAGTGGCTGTTCCTGCGGTTCTACGAGCGTGGGCTGGCGTACCGCAAGGCGTCGTACGTGAACTGGTGCCCGAACGACCAGACCGTGCTGGCCAATGAGCAGGTGGTGCAGGGCCGGTGTGAGCGGTGCGGGTTCGAGGTCACCAAGCGCGAGCTGACCCAGTGGTACTTCAAGACCACGGAGTACGCCCAGCGGCTGCTGGACGACATGGAGCTGCTGCAGTGGCCGGAAGAGATCCTGCTGATGCAGCGCAACTGGATCGGCCGGTCCGAGGGTGCGTTCGCGGACTTCCAGGTCGAGGGCCGCGAGGAGCCGATCCGGGTCTTCACCACCCGGCCGGACACGCTGTTCGGGGCCACCTTCATGGTGGTCGCGCCGGACGCGAAGCTGGCCGCCGAGCTGGTCACGCCGGAGCAGCAGGAGGCCTTCGACACCTATCTGGCGAAGGTCAAGGGCGAGACCGAGATCGAGCGGCTGAGCACCGAGCGGGACAAGACCGGTGTCTTCCTGGGCTCGTACGCGATCAACCCGGTGACCGGTGAGCGGATCCCGATCTGGGCGGCCGACTACGTGCTGGCCGACTACGGCACCGGCGCGATCATGGCCGTGCCCGGCCAGGACACCCGGGACTGGGAGTTCGCGGAGAAGTTCGGCCTGCCGATCGTGCGGACCGTGCAGCCGGACGCCGATTTCGAGGGCAAGGCGTACACCGGCGAGGGCCCGGCGATCAACAGTGCGAACGACGAGATCAGCCTGAACGGGCTGGGTGTCGTCGAGGCCAAGGCGCGGATCAGTGACTGGCTGGAGAGCAAGGGCCTGGGCGAGCGGACGATCAACTACCGGCTGCGCGACTGGCTGCTGAGCCGGCAGCGGTACTGGGGTTGCCCGATCCCGATCATCCACTGCCCGTCCTGTGGTGAGGTGCCGGTTCCGGACGACCAGCTGCCGATGGAGCTGCCCGACCTGCGCGGTGCCGACCTGGCGCCGAAGGGTGTCTCGCCGCTGGCGGCCGCCCGCGAGTGGGTCGAGGTCGACTGCCCGAAGTGTGGTGGCCGGGCCGAGCGCGACACCGACACGATGGACACCTTCGTCGACTCGTCCTGGTACTTCCTGCGCTACCTGTCGCCGGACTACACCGAGGGCCCGTTCGACCCGGAGGCGGCCGAGCGCTGGATGCCGGTGTTCCAGTACGTCGGCGGCAAGGAACACGCCGTACTGCATCTCCTGTACGCGCGCTTCTTCGTCAAGGCGCTGCACGACATGGGCCTGCTGACCGCGGTCGAGCCGTTCACCCGGCTGCTGAACCAGGGCCAGGTGATCAACCAGGGCAAGGCGATGAGCAAGTCGCTGGGCAACGGCGTGAACCTGGGCGACCAGATCGACGCGTACGGCGTCGACGCGGTCCGGCTGACCATGGTGTTCGCCGGCCCGCCGTCGGACGACATCGACTGGGCCGACATGTCGCCGGGAGGTTCGCTGAAGTTCCTGCAACGGGCCTGGCGGCTGGCCGGATCGGTCGAGGCGCCGCTGGGCTCGGATCCGTCGACCGGTGATGTCGAGCTGCGCAAGATCACCCACCGGACGGTGGCCGACGCGGCCGAACTGATCGACTCGATGCGGTTCAACGTGATGGTCGCCCGGATCATGGAGCTGGTGAACGCGACCCGGAAGGCGATCGACGCCGGCCCGGGTGCGGCCGACCCGGCCGTCCGCGAGGCGGCCGAGACGGTGGCGATCCTGCTGAGCCTGGTCGCGCCGTACACGGCCGAGGACATGTGGGAGGCGCTGGGCCACGAGCCGACCGTCGCCAAGGCCGGCTGGCCGAAGGTCGACCCGGCGCTGCTGGTCCAGGACGCCGTCACCTGCGTGGTCCAGATCGCCGGCAAGGTGAAGGACCGGCTGGAGGTGTCCCCGGACATCAGCGACGCCGACCTGGAGCAGCTGGCGCTGGCCTCCGACGCGGTCCAGAAGGCCCTGGACGGCCGCGGTGTCCGCAAGGTCATCGTCCGCGCCCCCAAACTGGTCAACATCGTCCCGGCCTAGACCCGGCTAGGGTGCGTCTCCCAATTCCGCGCAGCACGCAGGGAATTGGGAGACGTGCCCTAGTCTGCTCAGATGCGTTCTGAGCTGATCGACGTCAAGACCGGCGGTAGCGGGGTCGTCTTCGACCTGACGAGCAGGTGCGAGCAGTTCGTCACCGCTGAGGCCCACCAGGCCAAAGGTGACGGACTGCTGCACGTGTTCGTGCCGCACGCGACGGCCGGGATCGCGATCCTGGAGACCGGCGCGGGCAGCGACACCGACCTGCTGGCGGTGCTCGAGCAGCTGCTGCCACGCGACTTCAGCTGGCACCACCGCCACGGCACCCCCGGCCACGGTCGCGACCACGTCCTGCCCGCGCTGATCCCGCCGTACGCGACGATCCCGGTGCTCGGCGGCCGGATGATGCTGGGCACCTGGCAATCCATCTGCCTGGTCGACACCAACGTTGACAATCCGCAACGGCAGGTCCGCCTTTCCTGGTTGTCCGGTTAATGGACCACCGGGTAACAACGGGTTCCGGAATTCTTGTGACTTATCGTGATGTTGCGGGTTGCGTTACGCATGCGAAACACGACTCCGCTTGAATTGCCCGCATGGCAGCGCTTGACACTCTTCGGGCCCAGTGGGTGGGGCTTGGCACCGAACTCCTGATCCGCGCCACGCGTGGTATTTGCGACGGGAGCCTGCTGAATGCCGACACCGGCCGAGCCGACACCAGCGCCCGACTCGAGGACTGGACCGGCATCCTCTCGCTTTACACCGGTGAAAATGAGCAAACCTCGGTTCGCGCAACTGCTTGAAATAGCTGCGTGTGCTTTTCTGCGCCTTCAGTAATTCCATCCTGAATCAAAACTTGTTGCCCTCATCAACCGTTCGGTGTGACCTGTGCCGCAACGCACCTCACCGGGCGCGTCCGGCACCGGCGGCCCGCTCACGCTATGTTGTGACGGGAACGTGAGGCTCAAGAGGGGTGACGGGCTTTGTCGGACACGGATGGCCGGGCTGAGGGACGGCGGGGTTTCGCCGATCTCTTGCTCGACTTGAGGGTTCAGGCAGGGCTCTCGCAGGAGGAGCTGGCCGATCGGGCCGGACTCAGCGTGCGCACGATCCGTGAGCTGGAGGCCGGCCGCGTGGCACGGCCCCGCAAGGACTCCGTCCGGCTCCTCGGTACGGCGCTCGGTCTGCAGGACGGTGACGCCGAACGCTTCCTCGCCGCCGCCGGACACGGGACAACCCGCCCGGTCATCTCAGTGGCCGACCCTGCCCCGACCGGCCTGCGCTGGCGCGGCACCAGGCCCATCCCCGACGGACTCGTCGGTCGTGAACAGGAGTTGCTGGAGCTCGAGACGCTGCTCCGGCAGAACCGGCTCGTCACACTCGTCGGGCCTGGTGGTGTCGGCAAGACCGAGCTCGCACTGGCCGCGGCTGACCGGGTCTCCGGTGTCGACACCACTGTCGTGGTCGTCGACCTCACGACCGTTCAGCGTGATGCCGCCGTACCGACGGCCATCCTGGACGCCTTCGGCACGGCACCCGGTACGTCGGACTTGGACGACGTACTGTCCGGTCGCCAGCCGGGGGACCTGGTCATCGTCGAGGACAACGCCGAGCACGTGCTCGACGGGGTGGCGACGGTGGCGAACCGGATGGTCCGCAGCTTCCCGGGGATCGGCGTACTGGTGACGTCGCGGATCCCGCTCGGCCTGCCGGACGAGGTGGTCCGGCGGGTGGCGGTGCTCGGCGTACCGGCGAACGACAAGGACTTCGACGAGATCGTGGCCAGCCCGGCGGTGGAGATGTTCTGCCGGCGCGTGGCCCGGGTCCGGCCCGACTTCGCGCTGACCGAGGAGAACGCTCCGACTGTCGCCAGGCTGTGCCGGCGCCTGGACGGGCTGCCACTGGCGCTGGAGCTGGCTGCCGCGCGAGCTGGGTCGCTGTCGGTTGAGACGATCCTGGCGGCGTTGGACGACCGGTTCCGGCTGCTGTCCGGGCCGCGGCGGTTCGGGGCCCCACACCAGCGGACGCTGGCCGACACAATCGCTTGGAGTGTGGACGCGCTCTCGGACGCTGCACGCCAGCTGCTCTACCGGACGTCGGTGCTCGGGTCGCCGTTCACGCTGGACGCGGTGGTGGGGGTGTGTACGGGCGCTCCGATCGACGCGGCCGACGTACCCATGCTGCTGGCCGAGCTGGTCGACAAGTCGCTGCTGCAACCGGTGACCGAGTTCGAACAGCTGTACGGCGCTCGCTACAAGCTGCTGGAGACGATCCGGGAGCACGCGTACGCCGGTCTGTCGTCGCAGGCCGACGACCTGATCGAGTTCCGGGACCGGGCGGTCGCGTGGTGTTCGACGTACGTCGAGGGACTTGGCGGCGCCTGGTCCTCGCCGGACCGTGACCGGCGCTACCGGGCCGCCCATGCGAACTCAGCGCTGTTCGAGGTGGCGCTGGAGCGTGCGGCCGAGCTGGAGCAGTGGGACGTGGCTGCGCAGATGGTGCTCGGGTTCCGGATCGCGTGGCAGTACCAGGCGAGTGTGGCCGAGAGTGGCATCCGCTGGGCGACCGTGTGCGCGGAGAACGTCGCGGACAAGGAGGTCAGCGGCAGACTGCTGGCCATCGCCGGTCGGCTGTCCAGTCTGACCGGTGACGTGCGTGGCGCCCGGCGGTACTACGGAGAGGCCCGCCAGCTCATCCCGGGCGAGACAGAGATGGGTCTGGTCGCCAGGGGCGGGTGGGTGTCGTCCGGCTCGCATCTGCTCGACACACAGAGCCTTGCCGAGGTCCCAGGGCTGGTGGAGGACGCACGCAAGCACGGAGACGTGCAGCGGTCCGCAACTGTCCAGGCCACCTGCGGCCTCGCGCTACTGCGTTGGGGGCGCCTACCCGAGGCGAAGGAGTTGCTGCTCGCCTGGGAGGCCGCACTGGTCAACCCGGGCGTCTACCCGGACGAGATCGCCTACATGGCGCTCAGCCGGGTGGAGCTCGAGCTGGGCAACCTGTCCGAGGCCCGCCGCTGGGCACTGCTCGCCCGCGACAGCCAGGCCTCCGACGACCCGGAGCGCACGAAGGTGGCCGGCTGCCTGGCGATGGTCGAGTACCACGAGGGACGGTACGACGAGGCGCGGGCGCTGCTCGACGCCGCAGACGCCGACATCCGCGGGCACCGGGGGTACTTCGACTACCTGGTCATGCTCTACCGCTCACGACTGGCCCGCGACGCCGGTGACGTGGAGCAGGCCCGGCTGTGCATCCGGGACGCGGTCAACCGGCTCCTGCTCGAGGGCCGGGTCGTGTACCTGCTCGAAGTACTGCCTGAGGCAGTAGCCGTGCTGCACGCGCTGGGGAAGTCCGCAGCCGGTGATGCCCTCTGCGGCCAGTTGCTGGCGTGGCAGCGGTCCATGGACCCGCCGATGCTGCCAACCGTGTGGGCGGTGCTGCAGGAGTCCTGCGAGCGCGCTTCGGTCGCCGACGGCTGGCCGGAGCCCGACCCCGCGGCCGCCGTACAGCGGCTGGCGAACGACGTACTCACCGCTCTTTCGTGACGCACATCCGCTGAAGCTGCCGGGTAACTGCCGGTTCTTCTGCCTCGTCCTGACATGGCTGCCGGACCAAGAATTACAGCCGTAGGACAGGTTCCACGAAGCAGAGTCCGAAGCCGGGCACAGGCAGGGAATGGGCGGTGAACCGTGATGAGGCCATGGTGCTGCGCTGGACTGCCGAGCAGCTTGGGGGAGGCGACGCGGAGGGCATCCGGCGGCCGGACGGTGGGGGCGCCGATCGGCAGTCGAGAGCTCCGGAGTGCTGCGTCGTGCGGATCTGTCCTGCCTGTACCGGGTGCCGTGCGCCGTCAGGGCACCACACCCGGGGTGGGGTCCCAGTACACGGCCGTGCACACGACACAGGGGACGAGTGCCGGCCCGGCTGACACAGGGAAGCCGGCGGGTTTGGTCACCCGCCGGCGGGTCAGCCGCTGGGGCCTCCCGGGACCTCGACGAGCTCGCGGTCAGGCCGGTATTTCGCGGAACCGGCACGGGGAGTAGCTCGGCGAGGACTGAACTCGGCTGACAACCAGGGGGAGTCAGCACAGCGGTGAAGTGCCGATGCACAGGGGACATCGGCACAGCGGTGAAGGGCTGACTGACAGGGGAAGTCGGCACAGCGAGGTGAAGGCTCCGGAGGGGTGGCCTTCACCTCGCTAGTTTTCCGGCTACTTCTTCTTCTTCGCGCCCTTCTTCTCCGCTTCCGCGAGCAGCGCGGCCTGGTCGCCGTACCCGACCATCCAGGACGGCTGGAGCCGGCAGTACACGATGTCCTCGCCCCAACTCGACGGCGAGCTCCCGTAGTACTTGGTCAGATACGCCTCGATCTCGTCGTAGTCCGCGTGCCCGGGCGTCAGGAACTCCACGTCGCCGTGGCTGAACACGCCGATCCGCTCGCCGTCGACGTACGAGATGCTGGCCGCCGGTCTGGCCCTGAGGTGCCGCGCCTTCGCCGCTGAGCCGGACGTGGTGAACACCCACCGCGCATGCAGGAAATGCCCGTCGACCGCGCTGATCCGCGGCTCGCCACGCGCGGTGACGGTGGCCAAGTTGATGGTGCACATGCCGGTCAGAACCCGCACCATGGCGTCGGCGTCCAGCCGGCGCGGGCCCGTGATGATGCTGCGCAGATGCTCCGTCGCGCGCGGGTATGCCGCATCGAGGAGCTGCTGCAGTTCGGTGACTTCCGCCGCTGTCTCCCTCATCTTCTGGAGTCTGACACCGCGCGCCGACAAAAACTGTCCGGTAACCTCGCTTCATGTCAGCCCGCGTGCACGTCGTCACCGACTCCACGGCCGGTCTGTCCACGCACGAGGTCCTCCGCCTCCCGCTGACCGTCGTACCGGTCCAGGTCGTCATCGGCGGGACGTCGTACGACGACGGCGCGACCTCGGCCGACGCGGTCGCGGAGGCGCTCAAGACCTTCACGCCGGTCTCCACCAGCCGCCCGGCACCACAGACCTTCGCCGACACGTACGCAGCCTGCGCCGCGGCCGGAGCCGAGTCGGTCGTGTCCATCCACCTCTCCGGCGACATGTCGGGCACGGTCGAGGCCGCCATGATCGGCGCGAAGGAGTCGCCGATCCCGGTCCGGGTGATCGACTCCCGCTCCATCGCGATGGGCCTCGGGTTCCCGGTCCTGGCCGCGGCCGCCTGTGCCGCGGCGGGGGAGAACCAGGCCGCCGTCGAGGCCGCGGCGCGCGTCCGGATGTCGTCGATCTCGGCGTACTTCTACGTCGACACCCTCGAATACCTCCGCCGCGGCGGCCGCATCGGCGCCGCCCAAGCCCTCCTCGGTACGGCGCTCGCAGTCAAACCACTGCTGACGATCAGCAGCGGCCGGATCGTCCCGCTGGAAAAGGTCCGCACCTCGAGCCGAGCCATCGCTCGCCTCGCCGACATAGCCGTCCAACGAGCCGGCGACGGCCCCGTCCAGGTCGCCGTCCACCACCTGGCCAACCTGGAAAAGGCCCACACCCTCGCCGACGGCCTCGCCGAACGCCTCCCCCAAGCCGAAGAAATAGTCCTCCGAGAAGTAGGCGCCGTCATAGGCGCCCACGTAGGCCCCGGCCTCCTAGCCGTAGTAATAGCCCCCCACTAGCTGCGGGCGCCATCTCAGTTTCCACAGGTTTGAAGTCGTCGTTCGAGCCCGTCGGCAGACTCGTACTTTCTCTGGCGTGAAGGTCTTCCGCCGTGCCGCCGTACCCGACCCGGGTGCGCGCGAGCGTGCGCTGGCGCGTCTCGTCGCCGGCGCACCTCAGCACGACGAGGCCGACGAAGAACTGGAGGAGCGTGATGAGGAGGTGCGAGGTGGATGGATCCCCAAAGCCGTCCGGCCCGAGCGACTACGTGATGCCCGCTGGACCCTGTCACCACGTCATGTCGTGGTCCTGGCCGTCGTACTCTCCATCGGCCTGGCCTGGGCCGCGTGGTCTGTCTTCCGCGCCCGCCCCGAGACCCTCCCCGACGCCCGCCCACCAACCACCCTCACCCCCGGCGCTCCTGTCACCCAACCGTCGACCGGCACGGGATCCTCAAGCGGCGCCCAGCCGTCGCAAGCCACCCCCGGTCAGACAGCGGGCACCGTCATCGTCCACGTCGCCGGCAAGGTACGCCGCCCCGGCCTGGTCCGCGCGCCCACCGGCTCCCGCGTCGCCGACGTACTCACCCTCGCCGGCGGCCCGCTCCCAGGCGTCGACCTCACCACCCTCAACCTCGCCCGCCAGGTCACCGATGGCGAGCAGATCCTCGTCGGCCAACCAGCCCCACCCGGCGCGTCGTCCACAGCATCAGGCACCACGTCCAACCCGTCCACCGCCCCAGCCGACTCGCCCGTCAACCTCAACACAGCCACCCTCGACCA
Organism: Kribbella sp. CCNWLW201; assembly: GCF_037203805.1. NCBI lineage: Bacteria > Bacillati > Actinomycetota > Actinomycetes > Propionibacteriales > Kribbellaceae > Kribbella > Kribbella sp. CCNWLW201. The sequence goes on from NZ_JBBCBQ010000010.1 coordinate 32,798, forward strand.
ACTCGACGCCCTCCCCGGCGTCGGCCCGGTGCTGGCCCAGCGCATCCTCGACTACCGCACCCAGAACGGCCCCTTCACCACCATCGACCAACTCCAGGAGGTCCCTGGCGTAGGCCCCAAGAAGTTCGACTCCCTCAAACCCCATGTCCGCATCTAGTCCCGCAGAACCCGCCCAGCCCGAGGACCAAGGCGAGCCCGAGGAGCGGGGTGAGCCGGTTGATGTGCGGTTGTTGGTGCCGGCGGCTGCGGGGTGGTTGGCGGCGGTTCTCCTGGTTGCCCACCGGCCGCTCGTCGGCGTGCTCACCGCTGCCATCGCCCTCACCCTCGCCGGCGCGCTTGCTCTGCTTCTGCGTGGTGCCATTCGGAAGCAGGCTGGGTGGACCGTGGTCGGGGTCCTGGTTGTGGTGGCGGGGATGGGGCTGGCGGCCGGGTTGCAGGTGAAGGGGTTGCGGGCTGGGCCTGTGACAGGGCTGGCGGCGGAGAGTGCGTCGGTCGGCGTGCGGCTGAAGGTCGACGGTGATCCGTCCGTACGGCGTAGTCCGGGCAGCCGGCGACCGCCGTATGTGGTGGTGAAAGCGACGATCGAGGAGGTGAGAGCACGGGGGACCATGACCCGGGTGCGTACGCCGGTGTTCGTGATCGGGTCCGTGCAGTGGCAACACGTCCGGTACGGGCAGCGGGTCGATGCGAATGGTCGGCTCGAGGCGGTCGAGCGCGGTTCGGATGTCGCCGCGATGCTCTCGATCCGCTCGGCTCCTCGGATCGTGGATCAGCCGCCGTGGTGGTTGCGTGCTGCCGAGAAGGTTCGAGCCGGTCTGCGTGAATCGGTTGCCGGCCAACCGGACGACGTACGCGGCCTCGTTCCGGCACTCGTGATGGGTGACGAATCCGGTCTGCCTGCCGACCTCACCGAGGACTTCCAGACAACTGGGCTGACTCATCTGTCAGCGGTCTCCGGCACAAACTTGACCTTGCTGTTGGCGTTCGTGCTCCCGTTCGCACGCTTGATCGGCGTACGCGCGCGTGGTCTGACCGCGATCGGCCTGATGACGGTCGTCGTGTTCGTGATCCTCGCCAGACCTCAGCCCAGCGTCCTGCGCGCGGCCGCGATGGGGCTGATCGCGTTGGCGGCGATGACGAGCGGTGGAGCCCGTCGTCGGGCCGTACGCAGTTTGTCGTTCGCGGTGATCGGCTTGCTTCTCTTGGACACGTCGCTCGCGAGGTCAGCCGGGTTCGCATTGTCGGTGCTCGCGACCGCGGGCATCGTGGTGCTCGGTCCGGGGTGGCGGGACGCGTTGGCCATGTGGATGCCGGTGTGGCTGGCCGACGCGATCGCTTGCCCGCTGGCCGCTCAGCTTGCGTGTACGCCGATCGTCGCCTGGTTGTCCGGTGAGGTCTCGTTGGTTGCCGTGGGCGCCAATTTGCTGGCGGGTCCGGCCGTCGGTCCGGCGACGATCCTCGGGTTCGCCGCGGCCGGGGTCGCCCTCGTGAGCACGGAGGTGGCACACGTGGTCGGTTGGGCAGCAGGTTGGCCGGCTCGCTGGATCATCCTCATCGCCCGTGAGGGTGCAGACCTACCCGGTGCCGCGAACGCCTGGCCGGCGACCGCGGTCGGAGTCGCCGTACTGACCTCGCTCTGCATCGCGCTCGTGTTCGGCCTGCACCGCATTCTGGCCCGCCCGATAGCGATGGTGCTCGCGGTGGTCCTGCTGGCGATCGTCGTACTGCGTCCGGTCGGATCGATCGGCTGGCCGCCCGACGACTGGGTCTTCGTGATGTGTGACGTGGGCCAAGGAGACGGCCTGGTACTGCGGGCAGGCGACAAAGCGGCTGTGGTCGTCGACACCGGTCCGGACCCGACCGCGATGGATCGGTGTCTGCGTGATCTCGGGGTCGAGCACATCCCGGTGCTCGTGCTCAGTCATTTTCATGCGGATCACGTCGGCGGGTTGGCCGGCGTACTGAAGGATCGACGGGTCGACGAGATCGAGGTCACGCCGTACTTCTCGCCGGCCGCGGAGTACGACCGGGTCGTCGACCTCGCCTCATATCACGGCATCAGCCTGCGGACTGTGACCTATCGGGAGGAGCGTGTGGTCGGGTCACTGAGTTGGACCACACTGTGGCCGGCGCGCGTCCCGGCGTTGCCGCCGCGCGGTACGTCGTCGGCGACCTCCACCGACGAGGGGTCGCCGGAGAACAACGCGAGCATCACCATGATGGTCGAGGTCTCCGGCCTCCGGATCCTCCTCACCGGCGACCTCGAACCCGAGTCCCAACGCGCCATCCTCGCCACCGGCGCCGACCTCCGCGCCGACATCCTGAAGGTCCCTCACCACGGCTCAGCCCAGCAAGATCCGGCCTTCATCGCCGCCACCAACGCCCGCCTCGCCCTCATCTCCGCCGGCCGAGACAACGACTACGGCCACCCAGCCCCCAGGACCCTCGATCTCCTGTCCCACCAGTCCACCCGAACGGCCACCACCCTCACCAACGGCTCCCTCACCGTCACCAATCCGGGCAACCACCTGACCCTCACCACCAACCAGCAAGCCCTCTCACGTTGACGAGCTGGTGAAGGTGACGGCCTCGGCGGGGACCGTGTTCTCGGCTTGATCGCCGAGCGCCCAGGCGGCGACTCGAGAGACGACATGCGCGGGTACGGCGTCGCTGACGTCGGGAACAGCCGGGACGTCGTACGTCGCATGCGCGTCGTAGGGGAGGACGACTCGATAACCGCGGGCGAGAGCCGTCCGTGCGGTCGCCTGCACACACATCTCCGACATCACCCCGCAGATGACGACGGCACGCACACCTGCTTGAACGAGTACCTCGCCGAGCGGGGTGCCGTCGAAGCCGTCGTCGCGAGGCTTGCGGATCACGTGCTCACTCGGCCCGGGCTTGACCGGGAGGTACAGCTCCCACCCCGGCGTGTTCGGCTCGTCGTCCGCGCCGGGCGCACCATCGTTCTGCAGATGTACGACGAGCGCACCCGACTGCCGCGCACGGTCCAGGAGGTCGCTCACCCGGTCGAGCAGCCGAGCCGCATCGGGTACGGCGCCCGCACCTGAAACGAACGCGGTCTGCATGTCGACAACAATGAGCGCCTCAACAGGCGATACGGCTTCAGTCACGGCGCCATCCTCCCGGCTTGCCCCACCATCCTCCACCGCATTTCCAGCCGGGCTCGTCTCCAACGCAACCGTCGTTTTCCGGAACTTGGGTGCCACCCAGCGGCACTTTTCTTCCGGAAAGCCGCGGTGGCCCGGACGAGGGCGGACCCTGGCGCAGGTGGCAGGTGGCAGGTGGCAGGTGGCAGGTGGCAGGTGGCAGGTGGCGGGGTGGCGGGGTGGTGGGGTGGTGGGGTGGTGGGTGGCTGGTTGGGGGTGTTGTCGGTGGGGTGTGGGAGGGTGGCGGGGTGGCTGCTCGTAGGGGTTCTGCGCCGAAGTTGGGCGATGTGCTGCTGGTGACCGGGGCCGAGGCGTTTCTGGCGGATCGGGCCGTTCGGTCGGCGATCGCGGCGGTGTCGAAGGGTGGCGCCGAGATCGAGGTGACCGATGTCGAGGCGGTCGCGCTGGATGTCGGGGTGTTCGCGGAGCTGACCGGGCCGTCGCTGTTCGCGAGTGAGCGGGTGCTGGTGCTGCGGGCGCTGGAGAATCTGCCGGCCGAGATGGCGCCGCATCTGATCGAGTACGCCGGCGCACCCTCCGACGACGTACTGGTCGTGCTGGTGCACTCCGGTGGGCAGAAGGGCAAGGCCGTCCTCGACAAGTTGCGGAAGGCATCGGTCAACGAGGTGGTCGCGACCGCGCCGAAAACGTGGGAGTTGCCGCAGTTCGTGGCGGGGGAGATCCGGTTGCACGGTGGGACCGTGGACGAGCGGGCCGCGTCGGCGCTGGTCGATGCGGTCGGGCACGATCTTCGGGCGCTGGCGGGGGCGTGTTCTCAGTTGGTGTCGGACTCGGGCGGGCAGGCGGTCACCGCGGAGCTGATCGGTCAGTACTTCGGCGGTCGCGCCGAGGTGACGAGCTTCGCAGTCGCGGACGCGGCGATCGCGGGGCGGACCGAGCCGGCGCTGGAGCAGCTGCGTTGGGCTTTGGACTGCGGCGTCGCGCCCGTGCTGGTGACCAGTGCGATGGCGGGCGGATTGCGCGGGCTGGCGAAGTTCTCCAGCGCGCCCGGCGGTCTGCGCGAGGCGGATCTGGCTCGCGAGGTCGGCGTACCGCCGTGGAAGCTGAAGCAGCTCAGGCAACAGGCTCGCGGTTGGACTCCCGGCGGGCTGGCGACCGCGATCAAGGCAGTCGCCCAGGCCGACGCCGACGTGAAGGGCGCCTCCGGCGACGCCGGCTACGCCCTCGAACGCATGGTCATCGCCGTCAGCCGATCCCACGGCCGCCGCTAGCCAGCACGCGGAACACCCAGGTACGACGCCCGCCGCCGATCCCACGGCCGCCGCTGGTCAGCACCCCGTACACGCAGGTACGACGCCCGCCGCCGACCGCCCGCCGGCCGCGGCGGATGCGCGAGTGGGGGCATGCAAAACCCAGCTGGTGTGGTGGCCAGCTGGGTGGGGACGCAAAAACGATCGGCCTGTCCGAGGGGACGGCCGATCGTTTGGCGGTGCTTAGAGGGAGGCGGCCTTCTTGAAGATGGACGACTTCCGGTTGGCGGCCTGGTTGGCGTGGATGACGCCCTTGCTGGCGGCCTTGTCGAGCAGGCGGCCGGCCAGGCGGGCGTTCTCCTGCGCCTTCGCGGAGTCGCCGGCCTCGGCGGCCTCGTTGAAGCGGCGAACAGCCGTCTTGAGGGTCGACTTCACCGACTTGTTGCGAAGTCGCGCAGCCTCGTTCTGGCGGTTGCGCTTGATCTGGGACTTGATGTTCGCCACGGAGCAGAGCCTCGATCAGGTGTGTGCGGTCAGTACAGGAAAGGTGTCGCGCGCACGGCTGAGCATCACCCGTGGGTGCGCGAAGAGCCAGATTACCAACAAGCCCCACCCACCACCAAACCGAGGCTGTCAGACCGAGCGCGCAGAGTCACCAGGCTAGCTCGCGCCGGCGGCGGCCTCGGCGGTCGACTTGAGGCGTTGGAGGGTTGTGTGGATGCCGTGGGCGTTGCGGGGGGTGCGGTTGCCGAAGAAGGGGCGGAAGAGGAGGCGGAAGGGGGTGGGGCGGTGGTCGGTCCAGGATTCGGTGATTTCGCAGGTCAGGCCCGAGGGCTTGAAGTCGTAGGTCCAGAGGGAGATGGGGATCGGGCCGAAGTGGATCTGGAAACTGAATCGCTCGCCCGGTACGGCGTCCACCACGCGGCCCTGGGTGAACCATCGGATGGCGCCGACCCGGTTGTGGCCGACGAAACGCGCTCCGACTGCGGGGCCTGGCGTACGGGAGGACCAGGTGACCCTTGTGCACTCGGGGCTCCACTCGCCCATTCGCGGTAGGTCGCTGACCAGGTTGTAGACCGACAACGCCGGCGCAGACACCGTGATGGACTCGCTCAGGTCCGGCATCGGGTTTTCCCTTGCTGTCGGCTGACACGTGCAGTGCTGAGCGTGACATCGGGTGCCGCCACCGGCATACTCGGGGCCGCGTGACGCTGATCACCGCAGGGGGTGTGGTGTGTGTGCGGTCGTCACAGGTCCAGCAGCGAGACCAAGCTCCACCATCGCGCCGTCCAAGCCCTGGAGGAACTCAGTGCCCCGCCGTACTCCGCTCATCGTGGCCACCGCGCTTGTCGCGTCACTGGTCGCCGTCCCGTTCGCGGCACGTGCCGCTGACGCGCTCCAGGCCGGGGAGTCGCCCGTCGCGGCTGACCCGCAGGTCAAGGAGTCGTCGACCGGGTCGTACATCGTCCAGCTCGACGACGCCCCGGTGGCCGAGTACGGCGGCGACATCGCCGGCCTGCCGTCCACTCGCGTCGTACCTGGGGGGAAGCTGGTCAAGACCGCCGGTCAGGTCGTCAGCTACGTCCAGCACCTCGCCGGCGAGCGCCAGGAGGTCCTGGCCAAGGTGCCCGACGTGAAGAAGCTGTACGACTACAACTACACGTACGCCGGTTTCTCCGCGCAGATGTCGTACGACGACGCCGTCAAGCTGGCGAAGTCGTCCGGTGTGAAGAGCGTTGAGCCGAGTGAGATGCAGCACCAGGACACCGTGGACACCCCGCGGTTCCTCGGGGTGTCCGGCAAGGGCGGTGCGTGGCAGCAGGCCGGTGGCATCGACAAGGCAGGCGACGGCGTCATCATCGGCGTGCTCGACACCGGCTTCGTGCCGGAGCGGCCCAGCTTTGCGCCGATCAAGACGACCAAGCAGTCGGACGCGCTGGTCGCGAAGAAGTGGAAGGGCACCTGCCAGGCCGGTGAGGAGGCGCCAGTTGCCTGCAACAACAAGGTGATCGGCGCCCGGTACTTCGACAAGGGCATCGGCACCCGTCCGATCCCGGAGGAGTTCAAGTCGCCGCGTGACTACGGCGGCCACGGCACTCACACGGCGAGTACGGCAGGCGGCAACTACGGCGTCGACATGAGCGTCATGGGTCGCGACTACGGCAAGGGCTCGGGTATCGCCCCGCACGCCCGGCTGGCGATCTACAAGGTGCTGTGGGCAGTCGACCAGGCCGGTGGCGGCAGTGGTACCGACGCGGACATCGTGGCCGGTATCGACGCAGCGGTCGCGGACGGCGTCGACGTCATCAACTACTCGATCTCCGGCTCCGGCTCGACCTTCGTGAACGCCACCGGCCTCGCCTTCCTGCGCGCGGCCCGGGCGGGCGTGTTCGTCGCCACCAGCGCCGGCAACACCGGTCCCGGGGTCAGCACGGTCGGCAAGAACTACCCGTGGGTGACGACAGTTGCCAACGGCACCCATGACCGCGACATCCAGACCACGGTGACGCTGGGCGACGGCAAGTCCTACACCGGCGCCGGGATCGGGTCCGGTGTGCCGAGCACCCCGGTCGTCCTGGCGAAGGACGCGGGGCTCGCCGGCGCGAACCCGACCAACCTGGTCCTCTGTATGCCGGGCACGCTCGACCCGGCCAAGGTCACCGGCAAGATCGTCGTCTGTGACCGTGGTGTCAACGCCCGCGTGGACAAGAGCCTGCAGGTGAAGAACGCCGGTGGGGTCGGCATGATCCTGGTCAACATCACCGCGGGCACCCTGGACGCGGACCTGCACTCGGTCCCGACCGTGCACCTCGACCACACCGCCGCGCCCGCGATCAAGGCGTACGTCGGCGGCACCGCGAACCCGACCGCCACGATCAGCGCCGGTACGCCGGTCCGCGTGAACGCACCGAAGGTCGCCAGCTCGTCCAGCCGCGGCCCGTCCCTGGCCGGCAACGGCGACCTGCTCAAGCCGGACGTGATGGCGCCGGGTACGAACGTCCTGGCCGCGACGACCGCGTTCAGCGCGGCCGGTGGCGAGTACGCCTTCATGAGCGGTACGTCGATGGCCTCGCCGCACATCGCCGGCGCGGCGGCCGTGCTGAAGAGCAAGTACCCGACCTGGTCCCCGATGGCGATCAAGTCGGCCCTGCTGACCACCGGCACCGACAAGGACACCAGCGGCAAGCCGATCCAGAACGACTCCGGCTCGCCGGGCACGCCGTTCGGGTACGGCGCCGGCCTCATGCAGCCCAAGAAGGCCATGGACCCGGGCCTGGTCTACGACTCGTCGTACGAGGACTGGACCAAGTTCGTCTGCGGCTCCGGTCAGGTGTCCGCCACGCACGAGCTGTGCGCGAACGGCAAGATCGATCCGAGCGACCTGAACTACCCGACGATCGCGGTCGGCGACCTGGCCGGTAAGCAGACCGTCACCCGGACCGTGCGCAACGTCGGCACGCTGCCGGAGGTCTACTTCCCGAAGGTCGAGGGGCTGACGGGCTTCAAGGTGACGGTGTCGCCGCGGATCCTGATCACGCTGCCCGGCCAGACGGCGACGTACAAGGTCACCGTCGAGAACACCGGTGCACCGCTGGAGCAGTACTCGTTCGGCAAGCTGATCTGGAAGTCGACCGAGCACGCGGTCAGCAGCACGGTGGCGATCAAGCCGCTGACGGTCAAGGCGCCGGTGCAGGTCAGCGGGACCGGGACCGCGGGGTCCGTGCAGGTGCCGATCACGGCCGGGTACACCGGCACACTCAACACCAGTGCGGTCGGCCTGACCGCTGCCACCGTGGCTGAGGCCGCCCTGAAGAACCCGGGTGGCGTGTCGTTCCCGACCACGAACCCGGCGGTCAACGACCACGTCGCGAAGTTCACCGTGAACGTCCCGGCGGGTGTGAAGCACGCCCGGTTCTCGACGTTCGACGCGGACTACCCGGCGGGCACCGACCTCGACGTCTTCGTCTACAAGACCGGTACGACGGCTCTGCTCGGCAGCAGCACCGGTGGATCGGCCGAGGAAGAGGTCAACCTCCCGGCACCCGCTGGAGGCTCGTACGACGTGTACGTCGACCTGTTCGCGGGAGCCAGCACTCAGCAGGTGAAGCTCAACCACTGGGAGCTGCTGAACACAGAGGGCAACCTCACCGTCACTCCGGCGACCCAGTCCGTCCAGGTAGCCGGCCAGACGTCGGTGACAGCCTCCTGGACCGGCCTGACCGCCGGCACCCGGTACTTGGGCCGCCTGCAGTACACCGACGGCGCAGACGGCTCCGGCTCGACCATCGTGCGGGTAGACAGCTAGCAAGACGGGGCGGCCCAACAGGGCCGCCCCCGTGCTATGTCAGGGCTGCTGCAGGCTGATGTCCGCGGCTTCCTCCACCAGCAGCTTGCACGCACCCGAGGTGACGTCACAGCGGTAGAGCTTCCGCGGGATAGCTCCCATGACGTCGTCGCGCTGGGTGAGCGCCAGCAGATGCGTCGCGTCCTCGAAGACTGCCTCCGGCCAATCCAGCATCTGATCCGGCAGTTGGAGCTTGGTCACCTTGCCGGTGGCGACGTCGACGGCGACCTTCTGCAGACTGTGGATCATGGTCCGGCCGTCGGGCGACAGCACCGGGTACTGATGCTCTTGCCCCTGGTCGCAGTACTCCCGCTTGACCTCGAAGGTCGTGTCACGCAGTACCCCAGCCTTCAGACAGCGGCTCTCACCTGCCCTGGTCGACAGGACCACGATGTCGGTGGTGCCAGGGATTGCCCTCGCGCCGGCGAAGTCTGGTGCGGTGATGGGCTGAGGCTGGCCCGATCCTGGCTGCCAGACGAGCAGCTCGGGCTTGTTCGTCTCGTCGTGGCTCAGCCAGATACCGGTCTTGTTCCAGCCCAGGATCTGCGGCACTCTCGCCTGCACCGGGGTGCTGGCGATCTCCCGGCCGGTCCGCACGTCGACGACCATGACCTGGCCCTTCTGGTCGGCCTGGCGCGCCACCAACACGACCTGCCTGCCATCAGGTGACAGCACCGGGCTCTCGCTCCGGGGCGGGCCGACGGGTCGGAAGGAGCCGTTCGGCAGGAGAATGCCGACCTGCAGGATCCGGTTGTTCGGCATCGTGAGCGCGAGCCAACCGCCGCCGACCCGGCCGCGGAAGTAACCGTCCGACGGGAACGTGACGCGGACCTGCTGCGCTCCGTCGTGCAGCGTGGTCACGCGCTTCTTGGACACCGTGTACGGAATCAGCGGAGCCTCGCCCGACACCGGTGCGGCGGGCTCGGGCTGGGCGGGTGAGAGGCGGGTCAGGAATGACGCCGCGAGCACGAGGACCACCGCGATGGCCGCGGCGGCGAGGATCACCGGCCAGCGACGGCGGTGCGGAGTGCTGTCCGTCTCGAGGTCAAGGCCCGGGGGGTTGTCGGAGACGGTGGCGGCGGTGGTCTGCAGGTAGTCGCGCAGTCGAGTCTCGGTGTCGTTCATCGGACTTCCTTCAGCTTCTGAGTGAGGACCGCGATCCCGCGCGAGGAGGTGGACCGTGCGGTGGATTCACTGATCCCGAGGGTCTCGGCGATCTCGGCGTACGGGAGATCGAGGTAGTAGCGCAGGACCAGGACCGCCCGGGTCCGTGTGGGCAGGGCACGCAGCGCACGCCGTACCTGCAGGCGGTCCTCGCCGAGTACTGCCGAGCTCTCGGCGGAGTCCTGCGGCTCCTCCTGGGGCGGGATGTAGAGCCGTGCGACCTTGCGGCGGCGCAGGACCGAGCGACTGCGGTTGAGGACAGCTGTGCGGAGGTACCCGAGCGCTTTGTCGGACTCTCGCAGCGGCCAGTGCCGGTACAGGTCGGCGAAAGCCTCCTGTACGACGTCCTCCGCCGCCTGCCGGTCGTCCATCACCAGCACGGCCAGGCGGATCAGTCCGACCCAGTGCTGCTGATAGAGCTCCGACACGGCGGCCCGCGCGTCGTCGTGCGCCAGCGCCTCGTGTGGGTCGCTGATGCTCACCATTGGATTCGTCACACCCCCAGAGACGCGCATCCTCCCGAAACGCTGCGTCCGAGGGCTAAGTCAGCCGTTCCCGCACCCAGTCCAGGTGAACGATCGCATGCCGACGCTGCCAGGCCCGGATCGTCGGCAGGCCAGGTGGCGCCGGCTGAGCCGCACCCCACCACAGGCCGCCCGCGATCGCGGCCAAGAAACCGGTGATGGCGACATCGTCCGGCAACTCCGGCAATCGCACCGATTCGCGCATGTCGGCCTGCAGGATGACCGTGTCGGCCCAAGCCGGTGCCAGCGCCGCATGGGCCCAGTCGATGAACACCACGCGGTCCTCGGTCAGGATCACGTTGTCGGCGCGCAGATCCCAGTGCGCGAGTGCCTTACCCGCCGAAAGGGCCGCTATGCCTACCCGGGCCAGCTCGGCCAGCTCCTGCTCCCGCCCAGCCGCCCAGGCCGGTACGTCGAGCCCGTCCGCGATCACGTTGTCCCACCGGCTCAGGAACTCCCGACTCCGTACGGCGGCAACGGGTGCGTCCGTCCATGGCGACGGGTCCAGAGCCGAGGTCAGCTCGTCCAGGGCGTCCAGGACCCGTACGGCGTCCTCCTGCACCCAGGGGTGTGGCGGCAACCAGCCTTCGATGTCCTCGAGCAGCAGGACGACCCAGTCGCCGTCGTCGTAGACGTCGTACAGGACAGGGGTCTGGGGGAGCTGCCCGCCGCCTCGCATGGCGGCGATCTCGTTGCGGAACAACTCCGGCGTCTTCGGGTTGAGCGACGTACCGACGGCCTTGACGAAGGCGCGGCGGCCGGAGGCGGTCACCACGCGGGCGGCGACGCCGGGGGAGAAGCCGCCCTGCTGAGTGCTGGCGGAGACCACCACCGACCCCAGCGCGCGTTCCACCCACGCCCGCACCGGAGCGGGCATCTCCTCGAAGGGCAACCGGACCCCCGCAGCGTGTGCCATGCGCCCCAACGGTAGGCGTCCGGCGGCGTCGCTGCCCGGTATTTTCAGTTCCGCTGGCCCCGCATGGGATGATTGACCGGTTATCAGGTAAGTCCCGAGAAGAACTGGATCTCCTCCGTGCCCGTTGGCCCCACGACCGTGCCGCAGCCGGGTCGTACCGACCCGTCGCTGATCCGGAACTTCTGCATCATCGCCCACATCGACCACGGCAAGTCGACGCTGGCCGACCGGATGCTGCAGATCACCGGGGTGGTCGACGACCGCTCGATGCGGGCGCAGTACCTGGACCGGATGGACATCGAGCGGGAACGCGGCATCACGATCAAGTCGCAGGCGGTCCGGCTGCCGTTCGCGCCGAAGCCGGACTCCCCGGGCGGCCTGCTCGCCCCGGACGGGACGACGTACATCCTGAACATGATCGACACCCCGGGCCACGTCGACTTCACCTACGAGGTGTCGCGGTCGCTGGAGGCGTGTGAGGGTGCGGTGCTGCTGGTCGACGCGGCGCAGGGGATCGAGGCGCAGACGCTGGCCAACCTCTACCTCGCGCTGAACGCGGACCTGCACATCATCCCGGTGCTGAACAAGATCGACCTGCCCAGCGCCCAGCCGGAGAAGTACGCGGCCGAGCTGGCCCACATCATCGGCTGCGACGCGTCCGACGTCCTCAAGGTGTCGGCCAAGACCGGCGAGGGTGTCGACGAGCTGCTGAGCGAGATCGTCGCCCAGGTCGAGCCGCCGAAGGGCGTCAAGGACGCGCCGCCGCGGGCGCTGATCTTCGACTCGGTCTACGACACCTACCGCGGCGTGGTCACCTACGTCCGGGTGGTCGACGGCGAGCTGACCCACCGGGACCGGATCAAGATGATGTCCACCGGCGCCGTGCACGAGATGCTCGAGGTCGGTGTCATCTCCCCGGAGCCGATGAAGTCGCCGAGTATCGGCGTCGGCGAGGTCGGCTACCTGATCACCGGGGTGAAGGACGTCCGCCAGTCCCGGGTCGGTGACACCGTGACCGCGGCCGTCCACGGCGCAACCGAAGCGCTCGGCGGCTACAAGCACCCGCAGCCGATGGTGTACTCCGGGCTGTTCCCGATCGACGGCGACGACTACCCGACCCTGCGGGACGCGCTGGAGCGGCTGCAGCTGAACGACGCGGCCCTGCAGTACGAGCCGGAGACCTCGGGCGCGCTCGGGTTCGGGTTCCGCTGCGGCTTCCTCGGCCTGTTGCACATGGAGATCGTCCGCGAGCGGCTCGAGCGCGAGTTCGACCTGGACCTGATCTCGACCGCGCCGAACGTGGTCTACCGGGTCGAGATGGAGGACGGCCGGGAGCACGTCGTCACCAACCCGAGCGAGTTCCCCGAAGGCAAGATCGCCGACATCTACGAGCCGGTGGTCAAGGCGACGATCCTCAGCCCGAAGGACTTCATCGGCGTCATCATGGAGCTCTGCCAGACCAAGCGGGGCAACCTGCAGGGGATGGAGTACCTGTCCGAGGACCGGGTCGAGCTGCGCTACACGCTGCCGCTGGCCGAGATCGTCTTCGACTTCTTCGACCAGCTGAAGTCCAAGACCAAGGGCTACGCGTCACTGGACTACGAGCCGACCGGCGAGCAGGCCGCGGCGCTGGTCAAGGTGGACATCCTGCTGCAGGGCGAGACGGTGGACGCGTTCTCGGCGATCGTGCACCGCGACAACGCGTACTCCTACGGCGTCGCGCTGGCCGGCAAGCTGAAGGAACTGATCCCCAGGCAGCAGTTCGAGGTGCCGATCCAGGCCGCGATCGGGTCCCGGATCATCGCCCGCGAGTCGATCCGGGCGATCCGCAAGGACGTTCTGGCCAAGTGCTACGGCGGTGACATCACCCGGAAGCGCAAGCTGCTGGAGAAGCAGAAGGAAGGCAAGAAGCGGATGAAGATGGTCGGCCGGGTCGAGGTCCCGCAGGAGGCCTTCATCGCCGCCCTTCGCACGTCCGACACAGGGGAGAAGGCCAAGAAGTAGTGCCGGTCGAGATCCCAGCGGACTTGCTGCTCGTCGGGTCGCGGGGTCAGGACTGGGCCGACTGGCTGGACCGGTTGCCGCGGCTCACCCGCGACCTGCTCGACGAATGGGACGTACGGGTCGACGGTACGACGACGCACGGGTACTGCGCTCTGGTCGTGCCGGTGACCACGGCCGACGGGCAGCCCGCCGTACTGAAGGTCCAGTTCCCGCACTGGGAGGCGGAGACCGAGCACCTCGCGCTCCGGGACTGGGGCGGGAACGGCGCGGTGCAGCTGCTGCGTGCGGATCCGCGCCGGTTCGCCCTGCTGCTCGAGCGGTTGGAGCCCCGGGACCTGTCCACGATCGACGCGATCGAGGCCTGCGAGATCGTGGGGGCGACCTACAAACGACTGCATGTCCCGGCGGGTCCGCAGTACCGGACGCTCTCCGGCGAGCTGAAGCGCTGGCTCGAACGGCTCCGGCAGCTGCCCGCATCCGCGCCGGTGCCGCATCGGTACGTCGAACAGGCGATCGCGCTGGCCGAGGACTTCAGCACCGACCCGGCGTGTGACGGCAAGCTGATCCACACTGACCTGCACTACAACAACGTGCTGGCGGGTGTTCGCGAACCCTGGCTGGTGATCGACCCCAAACCGCTGTCCGGCGACCCGCACTACGAGGTCGCTCCGCTGGTCTGGAACCTCTGGGACGAGGTCGTTGCCTCCGGCGACCTTCGGTTCGCGGTCCGGCAGCGGTTCTACGCCGCGATCGACGCGGGCGAGCTGGACGAGGAGCGCGCCCGCGACTGGGTGATCGTCCGCCAGATGCTCAACGTCTTGTGGACCCTGGAGGGCACCGGCACCGACGAGACCCTCCCGCAGGACTGGCTCACCCGCAACATCGCCATCGTGAAGGCGATCCAGGACTGAGAAACTCAGTGGAGCCGTGGCCCGGATCGACGGATGATGGGCGCATGCGGCTGCTGACGGTGAATGTGGTGGAAGAGCTGATTCCGGGGCCCAAAGAGACCGGATGGACCGCGATCGACAAGCGACCGCAGCCGGGGCGCGTGCAGGTCGGTGAGCTCGGACTCGCCGGTGACCGGGTGTGCGACACCAAGAACCACGGTGGCCCCGACCTCGCGCTCTACGCGTACGCCGAGGAGGACGCTCGGTGGTGGGCGGCCGAACTGGACCGCGAGATCCCGACCGGTCTGTTCGGTGAGAACCTGCGCACCGAGGGGCTCGACATCACCGGTGCGCTGATCGGTGAGGTCTGGCGGATCGGGCCGGAGGTCGAGGTGATGGTCCGGTATCCGCGCACGCCGTGCGTGACGTTCGAGCACCGGATGGGCATCCCTCACTGGATCAAGCGCTTCCACCGTGAGGGGCGGCCCGGTGCCTACCTGAAGGTGCTGAAGACCGGCACCGCCGGCGCCGGCGACCCGATCGAGATCGTCCACCGGCCGGCTCACGAGGTGACCGTCGGTGAGGTCTTCGGCTCCCCGGATCCGGCGCGCATGCAGCGCATGCTCGACTCCGGTACCGACCTGGGCGACGAGATGGTCGAGCTGGCGCAACGCGTCGCCGCCCGCGCATGACGGGGCTGATGCGAGCGCGTCAGTTGGTGGGTTCGCGGTAGCCGAGGGCGGCGGAGATTTTGCGGGCGGCTTCGATGGCGGCGGGAGCCATCAGGGCGACCTGGGCGATGGACTGCTCCAGCGAGAGGGTGGAGATGCTGACCGCGGCGATCGCGGCGCCGGTGTGGTCGTGGATGACGGCGGCAACGCAGCGGATGCCCGGCTCGTTCTCCTCGTCGTCGAGCGCGTAGCCGCGGGACCGGACCTGGGCGAGATCCGCCTTCAAAGCGGCCGCGGTCGTGTGCGTCAGGGGAGTGCGGGCCGGGAGACCGGTCCGGGTGATGTGGGCGTCGAGTGCGTCGTCGTCCTTCTCGGCGAGCAGTGCCTTGCCGATGCCGGTGCAGTGCAGCCAGAAGGCCTTGCCGACGCGCGATGGCATCCGATAAGGCTTCGGGCCGTCGAGGCGCGCGACGTAGATCGCCTCGTCACCGTTCAGAAGACCGACATGCACGGTGCAACGAGTCTGCGCGACCAGGTCGGCGAGCACCGGGCGGGCGACCGTGGCGAGGTCGACGTTGGTGAGCGCGTGCCCGGCGAGCCGGAGCGCCTTCGGGCCCGGGTGGTACGAACCGTCCTCGGCCTGCGCGACGAACTCGTGCTCGACCAGCGACGCCATGATCCGGTGCACGGTCGACTTGGCCAGACCGGTCGCGTTGACGACGTCGGTGAACCGCGAGTGTTCCAGGACGGCGTCCAGCACCATCAACGTCTTGTCGATGGCCGAAGGCGAACTCATGTCCGTCATCTTGCCACTCCTATCTCGCCAGCCAGCCGCCGTCGACCGCGAGGACGTGGCCGTTGACATAGTCGGCTGCCGCTGAGGCCAGGAAGACCGCGGCGCCGACCACGTCCACCGGCTGTCCCCAGCGTCCGGCCGGGATGCGTTCCCGGATGGCCGCTTCGCGACCGGGGTCTGCGCGCAGGTCGGTGGTGTTGTCGGTGCTGATGTAGCCGGGTGCGATCGCGTTCACCCGGACTCCGGCCGGTCCCCACTCGTTGGCCAGCGCCCTGGTCAGTCCCGCGACCGCGTGCTTGCTCGCAGTGTAGGCCGGAACGGTGATCCCGCCCTGGAAACTCAGCAGCGACGCGATCGTGACGACCGCGCCGGCGCCGCGCTCGACCATCGCGGCGCCGATCGGCCGGGTCACCGACCAGGTGGAGTTGAGGTTCACGTCGATCACGTGCTGCCAGTCGGCGGTGCTGGTCTCGGCGGCCGGGGCACGCCGGATCGTGCCGGCGTTGTTGACCAGGATGTCGATCTTTTGGGTGTTCGCCAGTTCGGTTGCGGCCGCCTCGACCGCTGCCGGGTCGGCGAAGTCTGCGATCACTAAGGTCGCGTCCCCGCCACCGTTCTGCTTGATCGCCTCGAGGGTGTCCTCGAGAGCGGCGTCCCGGGCCATCAGGATCAGTTCGGCGCCGGCCGCGGCGTACCCGGCGGCGATGGCCGCGCCGATACCCCGCCGGGCTCCGGTGACGAGCGCCGTACGGCCCTGAAGGCTGAACGGGTCAGCCGTCACCGCAGGTCCCGTACGTCGACGCCGTCCATGTCCCCGAATGCCTGGTTCTCGCCGGCCATCGCCCAGACGAAGCTGTACGACGAGGTGCCGGCGCCGGAGTGGATCGACCAGCTCGGCGAGATGACCGCCTGGCGGTCGGCGACCAGGAGATGCCTCGTCTCGTTGGGCTCGCCGAGCAGGTGGACGATCCGCTCGGTCTCGGGCAGGCCGAAGTACAGGTAGCACTCGGTACGACGGTCGTGTGTGTGCGCGGGCATGGTGTTCCAGGTGCTGCCCGCGTGGAGTGTGGTCACGCCGAGCACGATCTGACAGCTGCGTACGCCGTCCGCGTGGATGTACTGGTCGATCGTGCGGCGATTCGCTGTCTGCTGGTCGCCGAGCTCGAGCCGGTTGCCCTCACCCGGATTGACCAGGGTGGTGGGGAAGTCGGTGTGAGCGTTTGCGGAGAAGAGATAGAACGCGGCGTCGGGGCCGTCGAAGACCACGTCGCGTACGCCGCGTCCGACGTACAGGCAGGCTCCGGTGGTCAGCTCGTACTTCGTTCCGTCGGCCGAGACGGTGCCTGGTCCGCCGACGTTGACGATGCCCGCCTCGCGGCGTTCGAGGAAGTACTCGCTGCGCAGTTCCGGCCAGGTGCCCAGTGTCAGCGGACCGCTCACGGGTCGCGCGCCGGCCAGCACGATCCGGTCGTGGTGAGTGAGCACCGCGGTGATCGTGTCCGGGACGAAGAGGTCGTCGACCAGGTAGTGCCGGCGGAGCGCGGCGGTGTCGAAGCCGGGCACCTGATCGGGATGGGTGGCGTGCCTGATCTGCAGATTCACAGAACTAGGTTCTACTCCACGGAACCCACTGTCAAACAGCTGAGCAAGCGGAACTGGAGGCCGAATTGTTCCAGGTTCCGCCCCTTGACACTCTGTTCTGGTTGACGGAACCTTCCACACAGCGCCCATCGCCCCTGGGAGGATCCACAATGACCGCTTTGGACTGGACGGTCCTGGTCGGCTACTTCGTCCTGATGGTCCTGATCGGCATCTGGTCGCGGACGAAGATCAAGACAGTGGTCGACTACTTCACCACCGGCGGCAAGATTCCGTGGTGGTTGTCCGGCATCTCGCACCACATGTCCGGCTACAGCGCGGTCATGTTCGTCGCCTTCGCCGCAGTCGCCTACACCTACGGCATCACCGTCTACGTCTGGTGGGCGGTCTCGATCGGTGTCGGTGTCGGCATCGGTGCCTTCGTGTTCGCGGCCCGGTGGAACCGACTCCGCGCCAAACATGGTGTCGTCTCACCGCTCGAGTACCTGGCTCGCCGCTACAACCTGCCGACCCAGCAGGCCTTGGCGTACTCCGGTGCCGCGCTGAAGGTGGTCGACATCGCGTCGAAGTGGGTCGCGATCGCCGTCCTGCTGAACGGATTCACCGGCGTACCGATGCGGTGGGGGATCCTGCTGACCGGCGTGGTCACGATGGCCTACGCGACCCTCGGTGGGTTGTGGGCCGACGTACTCACCGACTTCGGGCAGTTCGTCATCCAGTTCGCGGCCGGGATCGCCATGTTCGTCGGGGTGCTCGCGCACCTGGACGGCGTACCGACGCTGTGGAAGATGTGGGACGAGTTGCCGGCCGGGCACGGCGATCCACTGAACGGGCCGTACACAACGATCTTCCTGGTCGCGTTCCTGTTCATCAAAACCTTCGAATACAACGGCGGCATGTGGAACCTGGCCCAGCGCTACATGGCCGCGCCGTCCGGGACCGCCGCCAAGAAGTCCGCGCTGTTGTCGTCGTTCCTGTGGCTGGTCTGGCCGCTGATCCTGTTCATCCCGATGTGCGCCGCGCCGCTGCTGGTCAGCCCGGGCAAGCCGGAGCAGTCGTACGTCGAACTCGCCCAACTGCTGTTGCCGACCGGACTGATCGGGCTGGTGCTGGCCGGGTTCTTCTCGCACACGATGGCGATGGTCGCCTCCGACGCGAACGTGATCTCCTCCGTCATCACCCGGGACCTGGCGCCGGTGCTCGTCCCGAAGATCCGGCGGCTGAGCGATGCCGCCGTACTGAAGTTCGCACGGATCACCACGTTCACCTTCGTCACGATCAGCATGCTGATCGCGATCCTGACGAACGGGCAGGGCGTCGTCCTGAAGATCGTCGTGGACCTGGTGGCCGCGACCATGGGCCCGATCTCGATCCCGCTGATGCTCGGGCTGCTGCCGTGGTTCAAGCGCAGCGGCGCGCGGGCCGCGATCGCGTCCTGGGCGACCGGCCTGGTGGTCTGGGCGATCGTCAAGTGGGGGATCGAGTCCACCGACACCACCCTGGTCGTCGCGTTGCCGCTGGCAACTTCCTTGGTGGTGTACGTCGGCCTCGGCCTGCTGCTGCCCGAACGCCGCCCGGAGGTCGACGAACTGGTCGACTCGCTGAACACCGACCCCGACGAGACCGACGAGGTCGCGGCGAGACGGGCGGCCGCGGTCGGCTGACGCCTGGAACACTGTCCCGTGACACAGAACTAAACGATATGGAGTCACCTCAATGCCGAACATCACCGTCGAACTCCTGTCCGGCCGCACTCTCGACCAACGCCGCGAGTTCGTCGCCGCCGTGACCGAGTCCGCCATCTCCATCCTGAACGCCAAGCGCGAATCCGTCCGCATCGTCTTCACCGAAATAGAAACCACCGACGTAGCCAACGGCGGCACCCTGGTCGCCGACGCCTGACTCGGTACGGACGAACGGGTAGTAGTCCGGCGCCGGCGGCGGCCGCCCGCCTGAATACACCGGGCAGGCCACGCCGCGGCCCGCTACTACCCGTTCGTCGGTACGCATGCTGGAATTCCGGAGCCTGGCCGGAGCCCACCCGTTACTGTCTTCTCCATGCGAGTAGGAGTGTTTGGGGCCACGGGTCAGGTTGGTAGCGTCATGCGGGAGCTGCTGGTTGAGCGGAAGTTCCCGGTGGAGGAGATTCGGTACTTCGCGTCTGCGCGGTCGGCTGGTACGACGCTGCCGTTCGGTGACGCCGAGATCACTGTTGAGGACTCCGCCACCGCGGACTTCTCCGGGCTGGATCTGGCGTTGTTCTCCAACGGGAAGACGGCCTCGAAGGAATTTGCGCCGAAGGTGGCTGCCGCGGGTGCCGTGGTGGTTGACAACTCGTCCGCGTGGCGGATGGACCCCGACGTACCGCTGGTCGTCTCCGAGGTGAACCCGAGCGACCTCGACAACCTGCCCAAGGGGATCGTCGCCAACCCGAACTGCACCACCATGGCCGCGATGCCGGTGCTGGCCCCGCTGCACCGCGCCGCCACCTTGACCCGGCTCGTGGTGTCGACGTACCAGGCCGTGTCCGGCTCCGGTGGCGCCGGCGTGAGCGAGCTGGAAGACCAGGCTCGTGCCCTCGTCGAGCCCGGCGGCCGGCTCGCTCGCGGCGCCGAGGGCATCACGCTGCCCGAGCCCAAGGTGTACGCCGGGCCGATCGCGTTCAACGTGCTCCCGCTGGCCGGCTCGATCGTTGCCGACGGCACCGGTGAGACCGACGAGGAGCAGAAGCTGCGGAACGAGAGCCGCAAGATCCTGCACATCCCGGACCTTCTGGTCGCCGGGACCTGTGTCCGGGTGCCGGTCTTCACCGGTCATTCGCTCAGCATCCACGCCGAGTTCGCCGACCCGATCACGCCCGAGCAGGCGACCGAGCTGCTGGGCACCGCTCCCGGTGTCGCGCTCGCCGACCTGCCGACGCCGCTGCTCGCGGCCGGCCAGGATCCGTCGTACGTCGGCCGGATCCGCCAGGACCAGTCGGTCCCGGACAACCGCGGCCTGGTGCTGTTCATCTCCAACGACAACCTCCGCAAGGGCGCCGCCCTGAACGCCGTCCAGATCGCCGAGCTGCTCGCCGAGCGCTGAGCCTGCTGCAGCGATAAGGTAAGCCTTCCCTGCCGGTCTGTTCGACCGGGCTGCAGTGGAGGTGACAGAGCTGGAGCAGAGTGGTGTGATCGGCTCTTCCGGGCTGCGGTTCCGCCTGCTCGGAACAGTGGAGGTGCGGACCGCCGGCGGTGAGGTGATCCCACTGCCCTCGCATCGTCCTGCGGTCCTGCTGGCCGCGCTGCTGCTGCGGCTCAATCGCACTGTTCAGACCGATGATCTCGTCGACGTTCTCTGGGACGAGGAGGAGCTGCCGAGCAACCCGCGCGCCGCGCTGCAGATCTACGTCTCCCGGCTCCGGACTGCCCTGGGCGATACCAGCCGGACGATGATCCGCACCGGCGACGGCGGTTACACGCTGCAGGCTGACCCGGCGCAGCTCGACCTCGAGACGTTTCGGTCGCTGGTCCGCCGCGCCGGGGCGGCTGCTGACCCGGCCGAACAGGTCGCGCTGGTGACCGAGGGTCTCGCACTCTGGCGAGGCGAACCGCTGGCGGGTCTGGATGCGGGCGCGCTGACCCGCGAGATGATCCCACGCCTGGTCGAGGAGCACCTGCAGGCGCAGGAGCTGTCCTTCGAGGCCCGGCTGGCGATGGGTGACGCGGCCGCGGTGATCCCGGAACTGACCGAACTCGTCGAGCGCCACCCGACCCGGGAGCGGTTCTGGGCCCAGCTCATGCGCGCGCAGCACGCGTCCGGACGGCAGGCTCTCGCGTTGTCGACGTACGCCGAAGTCTCCAGAAGGCTGCGTGAGAGCCTCGGGGTCGGGCCTGGTCCTGAACTGCAGCGGGTCCACGCCGAGCTGCTGGAGGCGACGGACACCGAGAGCATGGTGGTTCCGCGTCAGCTGCCGACCGCCGTACGAGCCTTCGCCGGCCGGACCGAACACCTGGAACGGCTGAACGAACTGCTCCCCGGCGCGCACCTCGGACTCATCATCGGGCCCGCCGGAGTCGGCAAGACCTCGCTCGCGATCCATTGGGGGCGGCTGGTGGCGGACAGCTTCCCCGACGGGATCCTGTACGCCGACCTGCTCGGCTTCTCGCCCTCGATCGAGCCCGCCGACCCGCTGACGGTGGTGCCGCGGTTCCTGGCCGGCTTGGGGATCCCGGCTGATCGGCTGCCGATCAGCGCGGACGAGCAGATCGCGTTGTACCGGAGTCTTCTCGCCGAGCGGTCGGTTCTCGTCGTACTGGACAACGCACGGACCTCCGAACAGGTCCGGCCGCTGGCAGCGTCCGGGCCGAACTGTGTCACCCTCGTCACCAGCCGGAACGAGCTCGCCGGGCTGGTCGCGACCGAGCAGGCGGAGCCGATCCTGTTGGACGTGCTCGACCCGGCGCAGTCCAGACAGTTGCTGGCGGCAAGGGTCGGTGAGCGGCGGCTGCAAGTGAATGCCCAGAGCACCGATGAGCTGATCGCCCGGTGTGCTGGGCTTCCGCTGGCACTTTCGTTGCTCGGGGCACAGATCGCGCTGCGGCCGCGACGTCGGCTGGACTCCTTCGTCGAGACGCTGAGTCAGGCGCCGCTCGACGCACTCTCGACCACCGACGGGGTCGACGTACGGACGATCTTCTCCTGGTCGTACCGGCAGCTGCGGCCTGAGCTCGCGCAGTTGTTCCGCCTATTGGCGCAGCATCCCGGTGCGGAGATCACGGTCGGCGCCGCGGCGGCGTTGGCCGGCGTGCCAGTGCATGAGGCTCGCGACATGCTCGCCGTACTGGTTGCAAACCATCAACTTGTTGAACTCGGGCCGGATCGCTATGCGCTGCACGATCTGCTGCGCAGCTACGCGCTGGAGTTGTGCGAGGAGCAGGAGGCCGACGAGGCGTTCGAGCGGCTGCTCGGGTACTTGGTGCACACGGGCAGTGCGGCCGCGCTGTTGCTCGCGCCCGGGCGGGTTCCGGTCGAGCTGCCGGGGCTGGATCCCGGTGTCGACCTCGTCCTGCCGTCGACCCGTGACGAGGCGTTCGCTTGGTTCGACTCCGAGCAGCCGAACAATCTCGCCGTACTGCGGGCTGCTGCCGGGCGGGCCGATGGGTTGTTGTGGTTGTACGTGTGGGCGATCGCGGACTATCTGGACTTCCGCGGGCGGCCTGGGTACATGGAGTCGGAGCTGCTGGCGCTCGATGCGGCGGTGCGGCTCGGCGACCTGCGCAAGCAGGCCCAGACCCGGCGCGACCTCGCCCGCGGTCACATGGCGCTGCGGGAGTGGGACGACGCGATCCGGCAGCACGAGCTGGCGCTCGGCATCGCGGAGGAACTGGATGACGACGCCGGCATCGCCCACGGGTCGCTGAGCCTGGCCCGGGTGCTGAGCCGGATGGGGGAGCACCGGCAGGCCATCGAGAAGACCACCCGCGCGCTCAGGATCTACGAGCGGACCAATTACACCGACGCGCGGGCCAACGCGCTCAACAACCTCGGCTGGTACCACGGGCAGCTCGGTGAGTACGAGGCGGCGGTCGACTATGCGGGGCAGGCGCTGAAGCTGCACAAGGAGCTCGGCTCGGAGTTCGGGCGTGCTGTGGTGATCGACACGATGGCCTACGCTCAGGCCGGCTCCGGCCGTCTCGACGAAGCCATCGCCAGCTACGAGACCGCGGTCGCCATCCTGCAGGATCTGGGTCGCAGCCAGGACACCACCGACAGTCTGAGATCGATGGCCGAGGTCCAGCGGCGGGCCGGTCGGCTGCAGGAAGCCCGGGCGAGCTGGACCAAGGCGCTCGGGATCCTCGAGGCGATGGACCACCCCGATGCGGAGGTGGTTCGCCGTACGCTGGATGAACTGCGGCGCGGCGGTTGACGGGGCCGGGCGGCCGCGGAGTAGAACTGACAGTGAGACAAAGGCCACTGGCCGTGTGTGTGCGTTGCGGAAACGTAATGGAGAAGTCGGGGCGGGCGAGCGAGGGGCATAGTCAGCCGTGCCTGCTAGCCATTACTCTCCGGTTACTTGACCCCCGATGGAGGCCAGACAATGAAGCCAGTCGCCGATGAGGGCCAGCTCGCGCTGCTCAGCAATCGCAAAGAGAACATGGCCACGATGTTCCTCGACCGGGTCGCCGCGACCCCGTCCCGCGAGGCCTTCAGGTACCCGTCAGGGGACCAGTGGAAATCCGCCAGCTGGCGGGACCTCGACGAGCTGGCCCGGCGCCGTGCGGCCGGCCTGATCGCCCTCGGGGTCCAGCCCGAGCAGCGGGTGGCGGTCGCCTCGAGTACCCGGATGGAGTGGGTCGAGTGCTACCTGGCCGCCGTACTCGCGGCCGCTGCCACGACCACGATCTACCCGACCACGATGGCGACCGACGTCGCATTCATCGTGGCGGACGCCGACGTACAGGTCGTGTTCGCCGAGGACGCGACCCAGCTGGACAAGCTGCGGGAGCACCGGTCCGAGACACCCTCGCTGCAGAAGGTCGTCCTGATCGACGGCGAAGCCCCGGCGGAGGACGAATCGTGGGTCCTCTCACTGGCTGCGCTCGACGAGCTGGGCGCCAAGTATCTGGAAGAGCATCCCGAGGCCATCGATGAGCGGCTTGCTCAGATCCAGCCGGACCACCTCTGCACGCTGATCTACACCTCCGGCACCACCGGGCGTCCCAAGGGCGTCCGGCTGCCCCACTCGGTCTGGACGTACGAGGGTGCCGCGGTGGAGGGGATCCGGGTGCTCAGCCCGGACGACCTGCAGTTCCTCTGGCTGCCGCTGTCCCACGTGTTCGGTCAGGTGCTGCTCGCCGTACAGTTCCAGATCGGTTTCGCCACCGCGATCGACGGCCGGATCGACAAGATCGTCGAGAACGCGGCCGTCGTCCAGCCGACCTTCATGGCCGCGGCGCCGCGCATCTTCGAGAAGGCGCACGCCCGGATCGTCACCATGATCGAGGAGGAGGGCGGGGTCAAGGCCAAGCTCTTCCACTGGGCCTTCGGGGTCGGGGCGAAGGTCTCGGCGTTGCGGCAGGCCGGCAAGGAGCCCGGTGGAGCGCTGGCCGCGCAGTACGCGCTGGCCGACAAGCTCGTCCTGTCGAAGATCAGGGCCCGGTTCGGTGGGCGGATCCGGTTCTTCGTCTCCGGCTCGGCCGCCCTCGACAAGAAGCTGGCCGAGTGGTTCCACGCGGCCGGTCTGCTGATCCTGGAGGGCTACGGCCTGTCCGAGACCGCGGCCGGGTCGTCGCTCAACCGCCCCGGCCAGTACCGGCTCGGCAGCGTCGGCCCGATCTTCCCGGCCACCGAGGCGAAGATCGCCGAGGACGGCGAGATCCTGATCCGGGGCGACGGCGTGATGAGCGGGTACCACAACCAGCCCGAGCAGACCGCCGAGGTGATCGACGCCGACGGCTGGTTCCACACCGGCGACATCGGTCACTTCGAGGACGAGTTCCTCTTCATCACCGACCGGAAGAAGGACCTGTTCAAGACCTCCGGCGGCAAGTACGTCGCCCCGCAGGCGATCGAGGGCCGGTTCAAGATGATCTGCCCGTACGTCGGCCAGTTCGTTGTCCACGGCAACAAGCGCAACTTCGTCAGCGCCCTCGTCACCCTCGACCCCGACGCCATCCAGGGCTGGGCCGCGGCGAACGGCCTCGGCGGCAAACCGTACGCCGAAATCGTCAGCTCCGACGCGGCGCGCGCCATGGTCCAGGGGTACGTCGACGAACTCAACGCCGGCCTGAACCGCTGGGAAACCATCAAGAAGTTCACCATCCTCGACCGCGACCTGACCGTCGAGTCCGGCGAAATGACCCCCAGCCTCAAACTCAAGCGCAAACACGTAGAAACCCAGTACGCCGACCTCCTGGACAAGATGTACGACTGACTTCTACCCACGCGCCGCTACGCGCGGCTCCTCCGTCGCCGTGCTCGCGCCGCTCCCGCCCGCCCAGGGGCGCGTGCTGTCGCCCGCTTGTTCGAAAGCCCCGTGGAGTCGCCTGCACGCTCGTCGTCAGGCGACTCCACGCGGTTTACCCACGCGCCGCTACGCGCGGCTCCTTCGTCGCCGTGCTCGCTGTCGCTCCCGCCCGCCCATGGGGCGCGTGCTGTCGCCCGCTTGATCAACAGCCTCGTGGAGTCGTCTTAACATCCATCGTCCGGCGACTCCAGTCGGAACTCGTGCGAGGGGACACGAACCTTGACCACACGCCTGCAGCCGGCATCAGTGTCGGGACATCGCTGACGCGAGGTCGTTCTGCTGTCAGACTCGGGTCCATGCGCCACATTCTGCTGACATGGAATCCTGGGCAGGGCAATGACGAGCAATGGACTCCCGAGGAATGGGAGGCGGAGATGGTCGGCGGTACGTCAGCGGGCGACGGGTACGAGGCTCGCTGGAGCGTCGGCAACCGTGTCCAGGGGATTGAGCCGGGTGACCGGGCCTACATGCTCCGGCAGGGGATTCACGGGCGTGGAATCGTGGCGATCGGTGAGATCACGAGCGAACCGTACACGGACGGCTCATGGCGCAGTGATCGCGAAACTTCGCAATACGTCAACGTGATTTGGCATGAGGCCGTCCCGCTGGAGGAGCGGATAGATGTCCACGAACTGGCAGCGGAGATCCCCGAATTCCAATGGAACAGCGTCTACAGCTCGGGGCGCGACATCACGCAGCATGGCGCCAGGCTTGAAGAGCTCTGGTCAGGTCAGGTAGCTGACGCCGCTGTGATGCCGCCGATTGTGCAGGGCGCCGGGTTTGGTACCGCCGAGCAGAACCAAGAGGTTGAGAAGGCTGCGGTCGACTACGTCACCAAGGCCTACGCCTCAGAGGACTACCAGGTCAGGAGCGTCGAGCGCGATCGCTGTGGCTGGGATCTGACCGTCTCGAAGGGTGTCGAGGAGATCCACGTCGAGGTAAAGGGTATTGCTGGCTCATTGGTGAGGTTCTTCCTTACGGCTAACGAGTGCAAGTGTGCGCTGAGTGATCCGAAGTGGCTGCTCGTTGTCGTGACGGACGCGCTCGGTGAGCCCCAGTGGTACGAGCTCGACGGTCCGACTGCTGCGGCGTACGCCGTGCCTGCGCTCTACCAAGTCCGCGTTCCCAACGAGCTGTTCGCTGTGTGATTCGCCATGGACCCTGAACTCTTGGCCAGGCTGCACCCGTGCGTGTTCCACTCCACGAGCGAGAGCGCTTGGCCGTCGATTCAAAAGTTCGGGCTCCAGTCGACGCTGCAGTTGCTCGACATATTCGGCGTGACGGAGGCGCAGCGTACCGAACTCCTGAGCCGGCCGCGTCGCGAATCTGTGGTTCTGCATGCTGATGGCCTGCCCGCGGTCGTGATCCGTGACCAGAAGCCGATGAAGTTCATCGGTGAGAAGATCGACCCGGAGTCGTCGCTCCAGCAGTACTTGGATGCGATCAACTCACGTGTCTTCTTCTGGGCCAGCCGCGAGCGCCTCGAACGTCTGCGTGACGCGAAGGAATACCGAGGCCAGCCGCAGGTGATCCTGTGTGTGGACACCGGCCGACTCATCGAGCGCTACGAGCGGGCCATCCAGCTGTGTCGGTTCAACTCCGGCGCGATCATGCAGAAGAACCACCCGACTCGGGGGCACCGCTCGTGGCTGTCCATTGCCGATTACCCATACGAAGAATACGAGCGCAGGTACGGACGCGGGAAGGCGCTCGCCGAGGTGACTGTGCTCGACGCGGTGCCTGACATCGAGGACCTGCTCATCGATGTCGAGTTCGTGCGCTGATGTGCATGGATGTCTGCGACTCTTACGTCCGCCTTATCGCCGGCGACTCCACCCACAGCACTCAGTTGCCCCAAGCAACCAGACCCCCGGCCGGGATCCGGCCGGGGGTCTGGGGTGGCGTGATCAGGTGTATCAGCCGTCGTTTTCTGCTGATGGGATGGTGGCGCCGGGGACTTCGGTGGGGGCCAGGATCTTGGTTTCGCCGGGGTATGGCTTGGTCCAGTCGTGGGACTGGTACCAGTCGAAGTGGTTCATTTGGGCGGGGTTGGCGTAGTCGGCTCTGGCGTTGGGGCCGGTGAGGTGTTGCTGCGACTTCCAGGTGTCCCATTGTGCGGCGACCGCCTGCTGGTCGGTCGGTACCGTCGCCTTCGGGGCTGGGGCGGCGGCTGGGTTCTGTGCTGCCGGGACATCTGCGCCACAGGATGGCAGGGTGCTCAGGCCCGCGGTCAGTGACGTGCGGTTGGGTACGGCGTTGAACGGCGTGTAGTCGGGCTTCTGCGTGAACGCGGTGGCCATCGGGGTGGCTGCGCTGTCCTTCTGGTTCATCGGCTTGATCCCGAGGATCTGCTCGATCGTCCGGATCATCGTGATCTGGGTGTAGTAGTGGCTGTCGACGACGCCGCGCTGGGCCCACGGGCTGATGATCTGGATCGGGGCCCGGTGGCCGTCGACGTGGTCGAGACCGGCCTGGGAGTCGTCCTCGACGATGAAGATCGCCGAGTCCTTCCAGTACTTGCTGTGTGAGATCTGGTCGACGATCTTGCCGGCGGCGAGGTCGTTGTCGGCGACCTGGGCGGCTCCGTTCGGCGGGCCGCCGGTGTGGTCGCTGGAGAGCCAGAACATGTTCAGGTTCGCCGGCCCGTTCTGCTCGAAGTCACGCTTCCAGATCTCGTACCGGTAGATGTCCGGGACGTCGGTGTCGAACTTCGGGAAGCCGTGCACCGAGACGTTGTTCAGCGACGGGATCGGCGAGGACGAGACCAAGGGGTAGGCCGTGTCCTGTCCGGTCGTGGCCATGTTCTTGGTGTCGCAGTACAGGTTCTGCCAGGTCGCGCCGGCCGGCTTGGTGAGGAACTGCTGGAACTCACCGAAGTCGCGCACGGTCTTGCCGGCGGCCTGCGCACCGGTCCAGATGAAGCCGGTCCGCTGGTGGCCGAGTGCGTCGTCCTCGGTGTCGTAGCTGCGCAGGTACTCACCGGCCGAGGACTCGGTGTACTCGGGGTTGTCGGCCTGCATCAGCCAGTTGTGGCCCTCGGCAGAGTTCGTGCCGATGTCGTAGGTGTTGTCGTACAGGCCGAACTGCTTGGCCATCGCGTGCTGGTTCGGTGTCACGTTCTCGCCGTACTGCGCCAGCGCCGGGTCGCCGTTCCCCTCCGGGATGTCGCCGTACACCTGGTCGTAGGTGCGGTTCTCCTTGACGATCAGGAACACGTGCTTGATCGTCGACGGGTCGCCGAGTCGCTGCGGGACCGGCACCGGGGCCTTGGCTGCCTTGTCGTCGGTCACCTGGACCGAACCGGGGGTCCAGCCGTTCTGCTGGAAGACCTTGGCCGTGGTGCCGCGGATCGCCTGGTCGTTCGGCAGCGTGAACCGGGTCAGGCTCGACGTGGTGTCGTGGGTGCCGCGTCCGGCGGCGGTCGTCGTACGACGGGCGTCGACACCGCGGGTGTTGGACACCACGATGTCCTTGCCGACCTGGGCGATCTCCGCCGGGAAGTAGTCCGTCGGGAGCAGGCCGACGTAGCTGACCGGCTCCAGCGGGTTCTTGTACCGGTAGACCGCGACCGCGTTGGCACGGCCGAGCGTCACCAGCAGGTGACCGTCGTCGGTGAGCGTCACGCCGTCGGGCTCGTAGCCCACCGAGGCCTCCGGCCACGGCTGAGTGGCGATGGTCTGGACGACCTTGTCCCGGTGCGTGTCGATGACGGACACGGTGTTGGTCGCGGTGTTGGTGACGAACAGGGCGCCGCCCTTGGCGTACATCGCGGTCGGGTGCAGACCCACGTCGATGCTCGCCGGCGCAGCGGCCGGGTTGGCCAGGTCGATCACGCTGACCGTGCCGGTGGTGGTGGCAGCGGTGATCTGGGAGGCCGGTACCTGGGTGCCGTACGAGTTGATCGTGGGCTCGCCCGGCTTGGCGGGACGACCACCCTCGTTGCTGACGTAGAGCTTGGATCCGACCTGGACCAGGTCGCGCGGTGCGTTGCCGACGGCCCAGCTCTGCTTGATCGTGCCGGTCGCCGTGTCGATCGCGACCACGCGGTTCTGGCCGTTGACCGCCGAGTAGACGGTGGAGCTGTCGGCCGAGAACACGGCCTCACCCACGAGCGCGCGCTTGGCGCCGTCCGCCGCGATCGTGACGAAGGCCGGCTTGGCGAGAGTCCCGTCCGCGTTCACGGTGAACTTGCGGTACCCGTCGGCCTGCCCCAGCCACAGTTGCGACCCGTCGGGCGAGTACGTCGGGCCTTCCTGGCCGACGTCGTTACCAGGGATCTTCAGGTCGGCCGCGGCGTTGTTGCCGACATACTGCTGCACCTTCCAGTTCTTCAGATCGACGATCGCGAGCGCCATCCCGCCGTCGGTCACCGAGGCGGCCAGGTGGCTGCCGTCCGGGCTGACCGCGGACGACATGATCTTGCCCTTCTGGAGGACGAGACGGTCGCCGTACGGCGCGATGTACTGGTCGGCCGAGACGACCTGGCCCTTGTCGGTGACCTGGCCGACCTGGTCGGTCCCGAACTGGTGTGTCGAGGCGGCCGCGGTGCCGGCGAGGGCCACGGCCACAGCGGTTGTGCCCGCCGTGAGCAGTGGAAGCCGGCGGCGGAAGAGCCGGAGGCGGCCCTTCTCGTCACGCCGGCGACGGCGTGTTACCTGCATGGGTTATCCCTTCGGGGTGGACGGAAGCAGTTCGAGGTTGCCGTCGAACTGCCAGAGCGGGTTCGGCTCGTCGCCCGCCGGGGTGCGCACCAGGAAGTAGCCGTTGACTTCCTTCGGGCCGTCGCCGTCAGCGACGTACCGGCCGAGCGGGTTGATGTCGAGTTGGTAGATGGCCGAGCCCGCGGCCTCGACATCGGGGAGATGCCAGGTCACGACGCAACGCCAGTCGTTGCCCGGTCCCTGGGCGGCCACCTGGTCGCCGCCCTTGGTGCACGCGGCCGAGGTGTTCAGTTGCTCCTCGGTGACGTCGGGCCGGTTGAGCTGTTTGGTCTGCAGGCGATAGAGGTGAGCGAAGGCCGTGGCGACCGACCGCTGCACCTTGTCCTGATCGATCCCGGAGCCGCTGCCCCCGGTCGCCGGAGCGACGACCGCCGTGGTGATTCCGAACAGTACGACGAGGGGCAGCAAGCCGGCGGTGATCGCCAACCGGCCGGAGCCGTCGTGGGCCGGGTTGGTGAAGTCACGTCGTACGAAGAGGAAATAGGCCAGCGCGGTCGCGGCGAGGGCCCACACCAGGCTGACCGCGATGCCGATCAGGAGCGGTCGGAGTTGTGCGGGGCTGGTGAACAGACCGTTCCAGGAGATGAAGGCATAGCCCGGCAGCGCGAGCCGTACGGCGACGGGCACCGGCAGCATCTGGATGAGTTGCATCGCGAGGGCCACTACGGCCGGCAGCAGCAGGCCCATCGGCGAACGCCCCAAGGCGACCGATCCGAGCAGGCCGATCGCGGCGAGGGCCAGGGTCGGAGCGAGGGCGCAGACCCAGGCGAGCAGGACCTTCCCGGCGGCGTCACCGGGCGAGAGTAGGTGTCCGTCGAGGCCGATCAGGGATCGGTTCCCGACGACCGCGACGCCGCTGATCGCGCTCGAACCCACGAGCCCGATGACGAGCAGCACGATGACCGTGAGGCTGGCGAGTGCCTTCGACACGAAGATCCGGCGCGGCGAACGAACCGCGACCAAGAGGTGGCGCCAGGTGCCGAGCCGGTCCTCCGATGCGAACACGTCGCCGGCGATCAGCGAGGTGAGCAACGGCAGCGCCCAGGAGCCCGAGAAGCCAAGGATCACCAGCGGTCCAGCCCACCCGGTGGCGTGCATCCAGCGGCCGAAGAGGGTGTCGACGGGGAGCGAGGCCTGTTGGCTCACGACGGCAACGAAAAGCGCGGGCGCCAGCCAGCAGGCGACGACCAGCAACCGCACCCGCCATTGCGAGAGGAGCTTGACCAACTCGAAGCGATAACCGCGCACGACCGAGACGCGGCGGGCAGTCGCTGTCTCCGCAACGGTGGCGGTCATCAGTTCGGCTCCGGCTGGTCAGTGAGGGCGAGAAAGGCGGCTTCGAGCGGCGACACCACTGGTGCGAGCTCGCGCACCGCGATTCCTCCGTGCACGAGTTGCTTCACGAGTTCGTCCAGGGCGGGGACAGTTGCCGAGACCACCAGCAGCTCGGTGCCGTGCCGTACGCCGCTTTCGTCACCGATCCGGATGCCTGCCGTTTCGACAGCCAATTGGCGGGCGGCGCTCGGGTCGGAGGTGACGAGCCGGTAGTCGAGTTCACGGCTCTCGGCCGCCAGTTTGCTCAACGGTCCGGAGAACGCCACCCGTCCGGTGGCCAGGATGGTGACCTCGGAGCAGAGCGCCTCGACGTCGTCCATCCGATGGCTCGACAGCACCACGGCGGTTCCGTCGGCCGCGAGCCGCGTGAGGACGCCGTACACGTGCTTCTTGCCGGCTGGGTCGAGGCCGTTGGACGGTTCGTCGAGCACCAGCAGACGGGGCTTGGTGAGTAGCGCGGCGGCGAGTCCGAGCCGTTGCCGCATGCCGAGGGAGAAGCCGCGAACCTTGTCGTCGGCGACATCGGTGAGCCCGACCTGGTCGAGCGCGTCGTCGATGTCCATCATCCGCGCGTCGTCGCGGAGAGCGGCCAGCGCCGCCAGGTTCTGCCGCGCGGTCAGTGAGGGGTACAGGCCGGGACCGTCGACGAACCCCCCGACACCGTCGGGAACGGCGAGCGCCCGGCCGACCTGCGTACCCAGGATCTCGAGCTTGCCGCTGTCGGCGACGGCCAGGCCGAGCAGCAGGCCGAGCAAGGTCGTCTTGCCGGCGCCGTTCGGCCCGACCAATCCGTGGATCTGTCCCTGCGCGACATCCAGCTCGATGCCGTCGAGGGCCACGACGTCGCCGAAACACTTGGTGATCCCGCGAGCCCGGACCGCGATGCCTGCGTCCATGACGAAATACATTAGCCACGAATGGATCTGTCGGCTCGCGACACCCGTTGAACGTTTCGGGAACGAGGGGCGACCGGACTACGAACTCGGCCAGGTCGCCTCCGTGACGTGGCCGCCGTGGACGGCCACGGTCAGCCGGACCGGGCCGTCGGGGCGAACGTAGAGCTGGTAGCTGCCTCGGCGTACCTCGGGGAAGACGGCGGAGTGCAGGATGGTTCCGTCGGCTGCTGGGCGGGGGACGACGGCTACGTGCGGCAAGTGATGGCTGTGGCCGTGACCGTGCCCGTGATGAGTGGTTGGGCGCAGTTCGATCTCCTGGTCCTCGAGTTCGGCCGGGAGGTGGATGACGAGGGCGCCGATTTCACCGCCGATGTCCAGAGGGACTGAGGAACCCTTGCCTGCATGGGGATTCTCGATGCTGGTCATGATGCGGCCGGGGTTCCGGGGGTGGACTGGTAGCCGCCGGCCGGTGTGCCGAGGTAGGGGAACCAGTCGAGGAGTGGCGGGTTCGTGTTCGAGGTGCCGTCGGTGATCGCCGCGGCCGCTGCGTCGGGTTTGTACGACGGGTCGACCAGCGGGATGGTGAGTCCGGCCACCGCTCGCAGTTCGACTGTCACGACGTCGTCGATCAGGCGGCGCCCGTTCGGGAAGCCGGCGGCGTCGCCGGCGACCAGGCCGAGCGGGTTCGGTGAGTCCGCCGGGGGCACTGCCACGTTGAGGCGCAGCATGTCGGCCTGGACCGGGCCGGTGTAGTTCTGGAAGCCGGGTACGACGCCTTTCGGGATGCCGGTCAGCAGGATCGCCGCGAGGTCGGCGCGATCCTTCTTGTACGCCGCCAGGTTCGGGAACACCCCGGGATAGAGCACGGGGAGCAGCCCGGCGAGCTCAGGCTTGGTGACGTACTTCGCGAACCGCTTGTCCTCCGAGGGCGGCCGACTGTTCCACCTGTCCTTGTCGGCCATCGGCACGATGACCTCGTTGAACAACGGGTTTCCCAGTCGGGAGACCTGCTTGTAGGGACCGTGCGAGACGGGGACGCCGAGTTGGTCGTCGAGGATGCGGGACTGCCGCCGGCTGGCCGTGGCGTACACGCCGATGACGGACCTGGCGTCCAGTACGTCGGTCGGTTTGCGGCCGTCACGCGTGAGATCGGTGATCGGGACCTGCAGGGCGATGGTGTGCACGTTCGACCCCTGCAACCCGTTGACGCCGATCGCGGCCGCGGACGGGATCAGGTGTGCCATCTGGAACGGTCGGAGGGTGCCCAGATCGAAGATGCTGCCCAGGTCGGCGAAGAACGCGTCCGCGCGCTGACCGGCGAACACCTTGCGATTGCGGCCGATGGTGTGGATCGCCGTACGCGCCAGCTTGGCGTAGTTCGGCGTACTGCGGACACCGACGTTGACCGGGGGAGCGGCCAGGTCGCGGGCGAGGATGCGGGATCGGCCGCGCTCGACCCTGGTGACCGAATAGACCTGGGGTCGGTTCCAGTTCGGGTCCTTCAGCGAGGTGATCGGGCCGGTGTTGTACAGGAAGGTTCTCTTGTTCCGGATCTGGGCGCGGAAGCGGAACTGGTAGCTGATGTCGGCCTTCCCGGTGCCGCTGTTGGAGATGTGGATCTGGTACAGCACGTCGTCGCCGAATTCGTAGAAGTTCGGGCCGCCGTACGGGTTCTGGAACGGGATGAAGTTGGCGATGATCGTCACGGTGTCCGGCTTGTCCGGGCTGACGAACGCGTACACGTCGGTGTTGTCGGCGACCGGATCCTTCGAGATCTCCGGCGCTTCACGGTGCGAAGACATGGCAGGTCCTTTCGGGTTCAGCCGTTGGTGGCGCCGGCCAGCCGGGCGGCGAGGTCGCGATCGGTGACCAGGACCTCGCGTTCGCCGACCATGATCGCCAGCCGGCCGGATTTCACGTCCTTGACGTGGACGACGAACGACTCCGCGTTCGCCAGGTCCGCGGGCTCCAGAGGCCTCGCGGTGTTGACCGCCTCGGCGGCCTGGTCGTCGAACAGCTTCGGAGCCGCGACGGCCCCGACCGCCGCCGCGGTCCCCGCACCCGCGATCACCAGGAAGCCCCGGCGGGTTGCGTCAGTCATGCCCTTCCCCTCTCCTTCGTCACAGACCTCGGCCGGGCCGGCCGGGTCACAGACGACAATTCGGAGACGGGTCGCCTCCGGATGGGTCAGCGCAGATAGACCTGCACAGAACCTTCACGAGTCGCCCCTCACTCCTGACCAGTTCGACTCCTACGCTCGAACCGTGGCAGTCGATGAAGCGGTCCGCAGGATCCTCGTGGTCGAGGACGAGCCGGTGATCAACCAGGCGGTGACCGACCGCTTGCGTGGATCGGGGTACGACGTCGTCCAGGCCTGGGACGGGCCGGGTGCGGTGGCGAAGTTCGCGGCGACCGCACCGGATCTGGTCCTGCTGGACGTGATGCTTCCCGGGTACGACGGCCACGAGGTGTGCCGGCGGATCCAGGCCGAGCGGCCGGTGCCGGTGCTGATGTTGACCGCCCGCGACGACGAGGCGGACATCCTGGTCGGGCTCGGCGTCGGTGCGGACGACTACCTGACGAAACCGTTCCGGATGCGGGAGTTGGTGGCGCGGGTGGCGGCCTTGCTTCGACGGGTCGACCGGGCCGCTGAGTTGGCCACTCGACCGGCGACCGAGGTGGGCGATCTCCGGATCGACGCAGCCGCTCGCCGAGCATTCGTCGCCGATGCCGAGGTCCACCTGACACCGACCGAGTTCGATCTGCTGCTCTGTCTGGCGGCCAAGCCGGGCGATGTCCTGACCCGGGAGAACCTGTACGCCGAGGTCTGGGGCTGGCCGGGTGCGTCCGGGACTCGCACGGTCGACAGCCACGTGAAGGCGCTGCGCGCCAAGATCGGCGCGGACCGGGTGCGTACGGTGCATGGTGTCGGCTACGCCCTCGAGTCCGGGAGCGTCGCATGAGTAGCCCGATTCTGGACCAGGTCACGTCGGTCAAGGTCAAACTCGGGCTGCTCGTCGCGGTTAGTGTCACCGTGGCCTCGATCGTCGCGGCGGTCGGAGCCGTCGCCGACGTACCGGCCTGGCTCAGCATCCCGGTCACGGTGGGGCTGGCCCTCGGCGTGACCCAACTGCTGGCGGTCGGCATGACCTCACCCCTACGCGAGATGACCGCCGCAGCCCGGGGAATGGCGCGGGGCGATTACTCCGCCCGGGTCACCGCGAGTTCGAGCGACGAGGTGGGTGAGCTGGCCAGGGCCTTCAACCGGATGGCTGAAGACTTGGCTGCCGTGGATCGCCAGCGCCGCGAGTTGGTGGCCAACGTGAGTCACGAACTTCGGACGCCGCTCGCCGCGTTGTGCGCCGTACTCGAGAACCTGGTCGACGGAGTCGCCGAGCCGGATCCCGTGGCTTTGCGTACGGCGCTCGACCAAGCGGAGCGGCTTTCGGCGTTAGCCTCCGACCTGCTCGATCTAGCCCGGGTGGATGCCGGCGCGGCCCGACTGTCCACCACGCAGGTACCCGCTCTGGAGTTGCTTGAGCGTGCCGTGGCCGAAGCGCGCGTGGTCGGTCGTGAGGTGCGATACGACGTACGCGTCACGCCACCGGACCTGACTGTCCCGGCCGATCCGGCGCGGCTCCACCAACTGATCGCCAACCTGCTCGACAACGCCTCTCGGCACAGTCCGGCCGGTGGCGTCGTACAGATCACCGCCGAGGCCACGGGCACCGGGTGGCGGCTGGAGGTCGCCGATGAGGGGCCAGGCGTCCCCGTGGCGGATCGGGACCGCGTCTTCGAGCGGTTCGGGACGTTGACGGAGGCCGAAGGTGGCGGTGGCACCGGTCTCGGTCTGGCGATCGCGCGCTGGGTGACCGATCTCCACGGCGGCAGCATCCACTTCGTCGACCCTGCGGCGGGCAGTACGGGTGCCCGGGTCCGCGTCGACCTACCCCGCGAACCAAGGCAACACACTCACGTCACCAAGAAGGCACAGGAGCCAGTCATGACTACCCCAGCACCTCCTCCAGCACCCCGGACAGCTCCCGCTGTAGCGCGAGTGCCCGAGTCGGGGATGGACATGTTGTTCGGCCGGTTCTGGCCGGAGGCAGGCGTACCTGGCAACGTGCGTGCGGTCCTGTACTGCTTGGGCGTCGGCCTGTTGGCCGGCATCGTGCTGCCGTTCCGCGACCTCGGTCTCGGCACGTTCGTCGTACTGCTGGCGGCCGGGGGAGTGATCCTCGGGTTCAGCGTCAACCGTCGATCCCGCTTCACCTTGGCGTGTGCGGCGTTGTGCGTGCTCTTGGCGGCAACCGTCGTACTGCGGGATGCCGAGTGGATCGTGGTCTTGTGCCTGTTGGCGGGCGGCGCGGTCTGTATGGCGGGGCTGGTGAACGGTCGCACGCTGCCGGCCTTCGTACTGGCCGGGTTGGCTTGGCCGCTCGCCGGGCTGCGGGGCCTTCCGTGGTTGGGTCGTTCGGCGCAGGGCGTCAAGGGACTGCGGACGAGTGCTGCGGCGCTGCGGACGATCGTGTGGTCGTTGCTGGGGGTCTTGGTCTTCGGACTGCTGTTCGCCTCGGCCGATGCGGTCTTCGCGGAGTGGGCGGGCGTCGTCGTACCGGATCTGAAGCTTGACTCGTTCGTCCTGCGGGCGTTCATCACTGTGGCTGTTGGTGGGGTGGTGCTGGCAGCGACGTACCTCGGGTTGAACCCGCCCAACGTCGAGACCCGGGGTGCCGCGGTGCGGCCGGTTGCGCGGCGCTACGAGTGGCTTGTGCCGGTACTGCTCGTGGACGCGGTCTTCCTGGTGTTCCTGGCAGCGCAGGCGACGGCCAACTTCGGCGGGCACGAGTACCTGGAGCGCATCACTGGCCTGACCTACGCGGAGTACGTCCACCAGGGCTTCGGCCAGCTCACTGTGGCCACTGCACTCACTTTGCTCGTGGTGTGGGCAGCTGCTCGCAAGGCACCGCGTGCCACGACCGCAGACGTGGTCTGGCTCCGCGTGTCACTCGGACTGCTCTGCTTGCTGACCCTGGTTGTCGTCGCGTCGGCTCTCTACCGGATGCACGTCTACCAGGAGGCGTACGGCTTCACTCAGCTCCGGCTGCTCGTCGACGTGTTCGAGGGCTGGCTCGGTCTGCTCGTGATCGGAGTGATGGTGGCCGGCGTGACCATGAGGGCTGGCTGGCTGCCCCGGGCCGCGCTGCTCAGCGGCGCCAGCCTGCTGCTCGGGCTGGCAGCGCTCAACCCGGACGCCTGGATCGCCCAGCACAACATCGACCGCTACACCGAGACCGGCAAGGTGGACTGGTACCACCTGCAAGGCCTTTCCGACGACGCCGTACCGGTGCTCGCCACCCTCCCGGACAACGTGGTCTACTGCGCGCTGACCGCTCGTGAGCCCAGTAAGGACGACTGGCTCGAGTGGAACCTGGGCCGCGACCGCGCCAACCCCCTGATCCGCGACCACGCCGACGCCACTCCGGTCAGTTGCAAGAGCGAGCCTGCCGGTTAGCACTCGCTGAGGCAGAGACAAACGCGCGGTTGGCTGCCTACAGTAAAAAGATTCGGAGATGGGGACCGAGCCGTGCAGTCTGCCGCCCGTTTTCACTGCTGCCCCGATGCGCTCGGTGTGATCAGGGAGGGAGCAGGCCATGGTGCGGTTCAGTTACGTCCAGTTGCCCGACTACCCGCTCGCGGACTGTATCGACATGATCAAGACCGCGGACGACTTGGGCTTCTACGCCGCGTACAGCGTCGACGAGACCTGGCACAAGGACATGTGGCTGCTGTTCGCGGCAGCCGCCGACAAGACGAGGAACATCCGCCTCGGACCGAACGTCACGCACGTGATCCTGCGCGAGCCGACCCACATCGTCCAGATGCTGGCCACGCTCGACGAGCTGTCCGGCGGCCGAGCCGAGGCGGTGGTCAGCTTCGGTAACCTCGGCCTGCTCGAGCAGTACCACGTCGACTGGAAGTCGATGAAGCCGTTGTCCCGGGTGCGCGAGGCGATGGAGGTGATGCGCCGCTTCCTCGACGAGGGCGCGATCACCTTCGACGGCGAGTTCTTCAAGTACACCGGGCTGTTCACCTTCGCCCGCCCGGTGCAGGAGAGGATCCCGCTGAAGATGGGCGCGATGGGCGGGCCGCACTCGTTCGAGGTCGCGGGGGAGATTGCCGACGGCATGCACCACGCGTGCGGCTACTCCCGGGAGAACTACGAGTACGTC
The DNA here is from genome assembly GCF_037203805.1 of Kribbella sp. CCNWLW201. Taxonomy (NCBI): domain Bacteria; kingdom Bacillati; phylum Actinomycetota; class Actinomycetes; order Propionibacteriales; family Kribbellaceae; genus Kribbella; species Kribbella sp. CCNWLW201. The sequence goes on from NZ_JBBCBQ010000010.1 coordinate 71,281, forward strand.
GCCGAGCACGTCAAGCTCGGCCTGGACAAGGCCGGCCGCAGCCTGGACGACTTCGACCTGGGCGCCTGGGTGGTGTTCGCGGTCTCCGACGACTCCGAGGCGGCCAAGCGGGCCGCACGGATCATGGTCGCCTTCTACATCTCCTCGATGCCGGCCAACCAGCTCGCCCGGCACGGTCTGAACCGCGACGACCTGCAGCCGATCATCGACGCCCTCGGGGCAGGCGAGATCGACCGGGCCATCGAACTCACTTCCCCGGAGATCGCGGCCACCCTGTCCGTGTCCGGTACGCCGGAGGAGTGCGTCGCCAAGCTGAAGACCGACATCCTGCCCACCGGGGTCAACCACATTATCGCCGCGGTCACCGACCCGATGATGGTGAAATCCTTTAGCGGCAAGGAGATCGAGGGTGTCCCGGACGTCCAGGGACAACTACGCCTTATCCACGACAAGGTGATGCCCGAACTCTCATGAGCACTGAGGCTGAGGACCAGCAGCGGGACTTCGTGAAGCAGTGGCGTGACCCGGCGTACAACTGTTTCAGCTCGGGTCACAAGTTCTGCCGCAACGTGTGCCCGGTCATGCAGGTCACGCAGAACGAGAACCACTCGCCCACCGCGTTCCACGCGAACATCGTGGCGATGGAGCAGGGCGCGCTGACGGTGGCCGACGTCGCCGACGACTACGTCCACTGCACCCAGTGCGGCGCCTGCGAGTTGCGTTGCCCAAACACGCTGATGGCCGGCGAGTTCTACCGCGCCCGGACGCGGACGGTCGACGTGGTCAAGGCGATGCGAGCACTGGCCGTTGACTCCGGCATCGAACAGCCGAACTGGAAACGCTGGGTCGAGGCGACCGTGGACCGGAAGAACGAGCCCGTTCTCGACGTACCGGTCGCGCAGGAGAACGTCGCGAAGTGGGCCGACGGACTCGGGCTTGGCGTCGGCGGCGAGACGGTGCTGTTCGTCGACTGCGAGGCAGCGTTCTACCGGACGACGCTGCCTCGCGCCGTCGCCCAGATCCTGTTGAAGGGCGGGGTCGAGTTCGGGCTGATGCGAGAGCAATGGTGCTGCGGTGGACCGGCGGCCGAGATGGGGTATGTGGCTCGGTCGCAGGAGTTCGCCGTACACAATGTTGCCGACTGGCGGAGCATCGGAGCCAGCCGGATCATCACGCTCGATCCGCATGACTACATCACGTTCACGGAGGACTATCCTCGGTTCTTCGGCGACGAGTACGAGTTCGAGATCGTGCACATCACCGAGTTGGTGGCGGAGTTGATCCGGGAGGGGAAACTGTCACTGACGGTGCCGATCGAGCGGGTGGCGACGTACCACGATCCTTGTCGGCTCAATAAGCGCAAGGGGATTCACAAGTCGCCGCGGGAGATCCTGCGCGCGATCCCGGGGCTGGACTTCCGCGACGTCGATCATGTGACGCAGTGGTCGTACTGCTCGGGTGCGGGCGGCGGGCTGAGTATCGAACGACCTGAGATCACGGCGGCCATCAGCACGCAACGGCTCCACCGCGCGGCCGCGTTGGAGGTCGATCTGCTGGTCAGTGCCTGCGTCTGGTCCGAGCGGCCGCTGGCTGCTGCTGGGCAGGCCGTGGACATTGAGGTCCGTGACCTGATGGAGCTGGTGGCCGAGTCCGCCGGTCTCGAGGTGACGGGGGTGACGGCATGACGACGATGGCGATCTCCGATGCGTTGTACGACGAACTGGTCGGGATCCTCGGCGAGGACGGCGTACTGACGGGCAAGTCGGCGCGCTGGAACCGCACGCGGACGCCGGCGCCGTTCCCCGTGCATCGCTGGAAGGAGTACGTGCCTGACGTCGTGGTGTTGCCCCGCACGACCGAGCAGGTCGCCGAGATCGTCCGCCTCGCCAATCGCACCGGTACGGCGGTCGTGCCACGAGCGGCCGGGACCGGTCTGACCGACGGAGCCACCCCGCTGCGGGGCGGGATCCTGCTCGACGTGAAGCGGATGAACGAGATCCGCGAGATCGACCTCCTAGACCGCACGGTCACGGTCCAGCCGGGGATCAACATGCTCAAGCTGAACGAAGTACTCCAGCCGCATGGTGTGATGTATCCGGACAACCCGGCGAGCTACCCGTGCTCAATGGTCGGCGGCCGGATCGGCACCAGCGGCTGGTCGTTGATCGGGGCCCGCTACGGCCACACCCGCGACCTGGTCTGCTCGATGGAGGTCGTGTTGCCGACCGGCGACATCATCCGGGTCGGCGAGGGTGGTGGACGGAAGTTGCGCAAGGCATCGACCGGGTACACGATCAAGCCCCTGTTCTTCGGCCACGAGGGGACGCTCGGAGTCGTCACCGAGGCGACACTCGAGCTGGTGCCGCGGCCGCAGGTGGAGTTCGCCGCGTTCTTCGGGTACCGCGACTATGAAACGGCTTGGCAGAGCACGGGCGCTCTGGCCAAGTCGGGGTTCGCGACCCTCGCCGGGGTGGTGCTGTTCGACGAGTGGAAGCTCGCGTACCTGCGCCGGGACGACGAGGCTTACATCGAGCAGCCCGATTGGCTGCAGAGCGTGGTAGCGGTCGCGATGTACGGCAACGAGGCCGAGGTCGTCCCGGCCGCACGGGAGATCATGCGGATCGGGCGCGAGTCCGGCGGCACCTACCTCGGCGACGAGGTCAGCCAAGGCGACTGGGCCGCCCGCCACGACCGCTACGCGATCCCGCTGCACGGCCGGCTGCGCACCGGCGAAGTCGTGCCGATGTCCTGGCATTGCGAGGACGCCGCCCTCAACTACAGCGTGCTGCCCCGGGTCCGGGAGGAGTGGCACAAAGTCGCCGACCACTACAGCCGGCGGTACGGCGTCTTCGACGACTGGGGGATCTTCGCCTACACCAACGGTGCGTACAAGCCGTGGGGCGACTACCTGGTCGAGATCGACATCGGGATCTGGGAACAGAAACTCGACGACGAGATGTGGGAGGCGTGGCTCAACTGCAAGCGCGAGATCACCGAGGTGACCCTCAAGTACGGCGGCTCGATCAGCGCCTGTCACGGGGCCAGTCGCGAAGGTGATGTCGAGTATGTGCCGGTTGAACTCGGCGGCGCCTTCGACGTGATGAAGAAGATCAAGCGGGCGCTGGATCCCAACAACGTGATGAACCCTGGCAAGTACCTGCTCGACCAGGCCTACGAGGACTTGTGATGTTCGGCTTCCGGCTGTCCGCCCAGAAACCGCCTGACGCGCGGCGAATCACCGACGACGTGGTCATGCGCTTCGACCACGTCTACGAGGTCGACCCCGAAAAGATGGCGATCTTCCCCCAACAAGACTTCCCCGCGTGGGACACCCACCGCATCATCGACAGCCGCTGGGACCACCTGGCCTGGATGCACCAACATTTCGCCGACAAACTCCTAGGCATGCCCGACCTAGGCCTCAACGAAGACGGCACCGAACCTTAGTCTTCCCACACGCCGCTACGCGCGGCTCCTTCGTCGCCGTGCTAGCCGCCGCTCCCGCCCGCCCAGTGGCGCGTGCTGTCGCCCGCTTGGTTGAACGCCTCGTGGGGCCGCCTCGATGTTCGTCGCGAGGCGTCCCCATCAGGCAGATCGACGTACTGAGCAAGCACCTGCGCCGAGTCGTGGAGATCTGCTGGGGCGACTCGATTTTTGGAGCAGGGATCCACGACTCGACGATCGTTGCGTGGCGTGCTCGGGGGCTCGGCTGCGGGGTGGGGTGGTCCGGGTGGTGGGATGAAACGCCGGTGGGGGTGTGGGGTGGGGCTGGGGTTGGCATGGTGGGGTGGGAGATCGTTTTCCGGGCTAGTGGATTCAGCGAGGAGGCAAGGTGTCGAAGCCGCTGAAGGTTGCGGTGCTGGGGTTCTGGCATGTTCATGCGAAGGATTACGCGCGGCAGGCTCAGGCGCATCCTGGGACGGAGCTGGTCGCGGTCTGGGATGACGACGTGGCGCTCGGGCAGGCGGGGGCCGATGAGTTCGGGGTGCCGTTCAGTCAGGATCTCGACGGGGTGCTGGCGGATGTCGACGGGGTCGTGATCACCACGCCGACGAACGAACACCGCGACGTCATGGTCAAGGCGGCGTACGCGGGGAAGCACATCTTCACCGAGAAGTTGCTCGCGCCGACCGTGGCGGAGGCCGAGGAGATCATCGCGGCGGCCGACGCGAACGGGGTCAAGGTGGTGGTCTCGCTGCCGCGGCTCGCGCATGGGTACACGCAAGCGATCAGTGAAGTGATCGCCAGCGGCGAGCTCGGGCAGCTCACGTACGGGCGGGTCCGGTTGTCGCACGACGGGGCCGTGCCGCGAGATGGTGCCGAGGGGTGGTTGCCGCAGCGGTTCTTCGACCAGAAGGCGGCGATCGGTGGAGCGCTGACTGACCTCGGCTGCCATCCGGTCTACCTCGTCCAGTTGTTCCTCGGTACGACGCCCGAGACGGTCAGCGCGACCTATCGGTCCGTCAACGGCCGTGGACTCGAGGACAACGCGGTCGTCACGGTTGGGTACGGCGACGCGAAGATCGGCGTAATCGAGGCGGGTTTCACCAGCCGGAACCCCTTCACGATCGAGATCTTCGGCACCGAGAGCAGCCTGACCTACACCGATGCCGGCAACATCCTGCAGGTCGGCGACCGGCAAGTGCCGGTGCCGGAGCACAACCCAGACCCCTTCGCTCAGTGGGTCGACCACGTCACCAACGGCACCCGGGCCGACGACAACCTGCATCGCGCGGTCGAGCTGACCCGCCTTGTCGTCGCCGCCAACGAGGCTGCCGAACACGGCCGAACCATCTCCTGCGGAGGCTGATATGCCAGCGATCAAGGTCGGGCTGATCGGGGGCGGCGGCATCGCGGGCGCCCACATCCGGGGCTATCGCGCGCACGCCGAGCGGATCGGTATCACCGCCGTCGTGGACGCGGTGGAGGAGACGGCTGTTGCGCGTGGCAATGAGTTGGGTGCCACGCCGTACGTCGATTATCGCCGGATGATCGAGGCCGAGGACATCGACGCGGTCGACATCTGCCTGCCGCACCACCTGCACCGGGACGCGATCGTCGCCGCTGCCGAGGCCGGTAAGCACATCCTCTGCGAGAAGCCGCTCTGTCTGACTGCGGACGAGGCGGCGGATGTGCGGAAGGCGGTCCTGGACAACGGTGTGACGCTGATGTGTGCGCACAACCAGCTGTTCCTGCCGGCCGTGGCCAAGGCGAAGGAACTCCTCGAGGCCGGGACCATCGGCACTGTCTACGAGGTGCGTACGACGGACAGCTTCTACAACGACTTCGACCCGAACAGCATGGGCTGGCGCGCGAGCAGCAAGACGAGTGGTGGGGGCGAGCTGATCGACACCGGGTACCACCCGACGTACCTGATGCTGCACCTGGCCGGCGGCTCACCGGTCGAGGCGACCGCGATGCTGTCCACGCATCGGCTGAAGTTCATGGAAGGCGAGGACTCCGCGCAGGTGCTGATCAGGTTCGACAACGGCGTCGTGGGTCAGATGGTGACCAGTTGGGCCTACCAACCGGCCGCCGCCACCGAACGCTTCTCCGCGGTCGGGGAGCTCGGAGCCCTGCACAGCGACGGCAACTCCGTCACTTACCGGCTCCGCACCGGCGAAATCCAGACCGTGGACCTCGAACCGGTCGACACATTCACCGCCGAAATCGGCCACTTCGCCGACTCCCTGCACGCCAAGACCCGTCCGATCCACACCGAGGAAGAGGGCATCGCCGTACTCGGAATCCTCCTCGCCGCCTACGAAGGCGCCCGCACCAAGACGATCGCCCCGGTCCTGCAGATCCCGTGACCAGCGGCATCTCGTGATCAGCGGCGGTCGGAGTGGCCCAGGTCTCGGTCGGGGGCGATGCGGTCGCGGACCAGTTGCTTGAGGGTCGGGATTTCGGGGAAGCCGTTCTGCGCTTTCCGGGACCAGAGGGTCTCGCCGTCCAGGCGGACTTCGAAGATCCCTCCGGTCCCGGGAATCAGCGCGACCTCGCCGAGGTCGGTGGTGAAGGTGGTCAGCAGTTCCTGCGCGGTCCATGCCGCGCGCAACAACCACCGGCACTGCGTGCAGTACTCGACTTCCAACCGCGGCTCTCTCGTCACGCCGACCAGTATCGCCGCTTGGCCGGCTAGTTCATGACGTCGAGGACCCAGGTCACACCGAAGCGGTCCTTCAGCATGCCGTAGAGCGGGGACCAGGCGGCCGGGGCCAGGTCCTGGATGATGGTCGCGCCGTCGGAGAGGCGGCTCCAGTGCGCGCTGATCTCGTCGGCGTCCTTGCCGCGGACGGAGACGAAGACCGCATTGACGCCTGCATCGTACGGCAGGCTTGACGGTACGTCGTACGCCATCACATGGATGCCGTTGTCGCCCTGGACCTGGCCCCACATGAGCTGGTCGGCCTCGGACGGGTCCTGGACGCTGTGGGCGTCCTGGTAGCTGACCGCGACGAGTTCGCCGCCGAAGACGGATCGGTAGAACTCGAGGGCTGGGCGGGCGTCGCCGCGGAAGTTCAGGTGGGTGGTCGTGGTGATGGACATCGTTCCTCCTCTTTCAGTTGGTGATTCCAGACCGTAGGGAGGATCGCGGCCAGTTCCTGACCGCAATGTCGGGGATCCTGGAGCCATGGCGAACACGAGTTCTCGGACGCTGCGGCTGTTGTCGTTGCTGCAGGCCCGCCGGTACTGGCCGGGGCCGTTGCTGGCCGAGCGGCTGGGTGTGTCGGCGCGGACCTTGCGCCGTGATGTGGACCGGCTGCGCGAGCTCGGGTACCCGGTCGACGCGCACCCGGGAGTCGATGGCGGCTACGCCCTTGCACCGGGTGCCGCGTTGCCGCCGCTGGTGGTCGACGACGACGAGGCGATGGCGCTGGCGGTGGCTGTTCAGTCCCATCTGGCGACCGGGGACGGCGACGAGGCGGGGCTGCGCGCGTTGACGAAGATCATCCAGGTGATGCCGCGTCGGCTACGGGCCCGGCTCAACGCCGTACGATTGTCGACAATCCCATCGTCCTGGAGTCCGGGCGAACCGGTCGACCACTCGGTTCTGTCGACACTTGCTCTGGGGTGCCGTGATTCCGAGCGGATCCGATTCACGTACCGGGCGGCCAACGGGTCGCAGTCGTCCCGGTTGGTCGAGCCCTTCAAACTCGTACCGCTCGGCCGCCGCTGGTACTTCGTTGCCTACGACATCGATCGGCGTGATTGGCGGACCTTCCGGATCGATCGCGTCCTCACCGCAACGGGCGCTGGTACGACGTTCGCCGTACGCAGGCCGCCTTTCGACGACGTCGCGGCGTACGTACGCTCCAAGGTTCGCGGTGGGTCGCCAGGCGGTCGCTACCAGGTTGAGGTGAACGTCGAAGCTTCCGCCGAGACCGTGAGCGGATTTGTTGGGCAGTGGGCAGAGGTGCGAGCGCGCACACCGCAGAGCTGCACCTTGCTGATGGAAACCGACTCACTGGACGGCCCGCTGTTCACCCTCGGGGCGATCGGCGCCGACTTCACCGTCATCACCCCGCCGGAACTCACAACCCTGGCCACCGACTGGGCCGCCCGCTTCTCCCGAGCTGGTGTCAGTCTTTGAAGGAGGCCTCCACGCCGGAGTTGGCCCGGGAGTGTGCGGAGGTGCCGGCGACGATGATGGTCGCGCGTTCCCAGGGGCGGTCGCGTTCGAGAAAGGGGACCTCGGCTGCCATCCAGGTGCGCCAGAAGTCGACGGTCGCCTGCATGTCGCCGTTGACGCCGGACTCGATGTCGCGGGCGATGCCGAGGCGCTCGGCTTCGGCATAGTCGGACTGGACCCAGACGAGGACATCGATCAGGTCCGTGAGTTCACGTCGGCCGGCGCCGACTCCCTCGACGACCACCAGCTCCAGTCCAGCCGGTACGTCGATCGCACCGGGCCGATCGCGCATCATCCACGCGGGTGGGCGATACGACACCGCCTCGCCCCGGCGAAGGGGCTCGAGTACGCCGGTGGCCAGCAACTCGGTCCACTCGAACATGGGGGCGTGCCAGGCCACGTCATCGACGTGAACGACCGCGGACCGCGGCACGGCGCCGGCCAGCCGATCCGCGAACGTCGTCTTCCCGCCACCGCTGCGGCCGTCGACTGCCACGATGTGCGGGCGCTTGCCATCGTCAGCCGGTTGCGGCGCCCGGACCTCCGCGCCGTCGAGGATCTTCCCTGCCAGTTCGGCCGTACTCACCCGATGCCACGGGCCTGCGAGCGGCTCACCTGGCCCGGGCTTCATGATCACGGACCCCAGTCTGCCCGACAGATCGTGTGTGAAGTGGGTCACATCGGGACGTTAGTTACGTTGAGGTTCATGGTTACCAATGGTGAGCATGGAGGCGTTGCGACGACCTCTGAAGGAGATGACTGTGGACTCCACGCTTGCGGTGGCCCGGAAATACGTTGATGCGGTGGCGGCGAAGGATTTCGGCGCGGTTGCGGACTTGCTGGCCGATGACGTCGTCTGGCACCAGCCGGGTGCGAACCGGTTCTCGGGTGTTCACCGGGGAAGTGCCGCCGTCGACCAGTTGCTCGGCGGAATGATGACGATCAGTGAAGGAACGTTCGAGTTGTCGGTGACCGGCGTACCGATGGTGAACGGCGATCAGGTGGCGATCCCAGTCCACTTCGCGGGACGCCGTACGGGTGCCGAGTTCGAGCAGGACGGCGTCGACGTACTGCGGATCGACAGGGATCGGATCGTGGAGGTTCGGCTGTTCTCCAGTGATCAGGACGCCGAGGATGCGTTCTGGGGCGTCTGAAATCGCCTTATCTTGTGGGTAAACCGTCGCTTCGACCGATCGGATGTCGTCCATGGCTCAGCACCCGGCGTTCAACGTGCTCACCGCGAGTTGTCCGTCCCGTACGTCGCTGGCGCGGATTGCCAACAAATGGACAGCGATGGTGGTGATCGTGCTCAGCGACGGCCGGCAGCGGTTCGGCGACCTGCGCACGGCGGTCGAGGGCATCAGCGGCAAGGTGCTCACCGAGACGCTGCGCGACCTGGAACGTGACGGCCTGGTCGAGCGGCACGTGTACGCCGAGATGCCGCCCAGAGTGGAGTACGAACTGACCGATCTGGGCCGCACTCTCCACGTCCCCCTGCAAGCCCTCGGCCACTGGGCCGAACAACACATCGAACAGGTCCTCGCCGCCCGCGACACGTACGACGCCCGCACTCACAGTTAGTCCTCGTGTGAGCCGACGATCTCGGCGGCCGCACGGTGGACCATCTCGGCGAGTTCCTTCGGGGCAAGGACTTTCGCTTCACCGGCCTGAGCGAGGACGGCGGCGCAGGCTTCGTTCGGGTTCTCCAGATCGGTGTGGACAATGAACCAGCCGTCGGCGTCAGGCAGCGGCGGTGCAGTCGGCCTGAAGCGGAGTACGGCGTGGCCGCGGACGCGAAGCACGATCGGGTACGACGGCCTCATCGCCCGGAACTGCTCCTGCGCCTCGGCCCAGTAGGTGGACAAGTCGAAATCGCGGGGTCGCGCGAACGGCTTGTCAGTCGCTTCGGCCGAGGTCACCCGGCTCAAGCGATACGTGCGCAGGGCCCCGTCCGGCCGGCACGCGATGAGGTACCACGTCCGGCTCTTGGCGACCAGGCCGAGTGGCTCGACCTCGAACGGCTCAGCCGGGTCCCGGTAGGTGATCGCGATCCGCCGTTCCTCCCAGATCGCCTGCCGGCACAGGTCCAGCCAGCGCGGCACCTCCCGGCGGTCGTCCCAACCGGCGTGGTCGATCAGGAGCCGTTGCCGGGCGAACTCGGCATCGCGCCGCGTGCTCTCGGGCAGGGCCGCGATCAGCTTCGACATCGCTAGGTCACTCGACGCGTCCATGCCGAGGTCGGCGAGCACGTGCGCGGTCGCGCCGACGAACACCGACATCACCTCGGCTGGCGCAAGTCCGGTGAGCCGGGTGCGGTAATCGGGCAGCAGGGCCCACCCGCCGCCCCGGCCGCGGACGGAGTAGACCGGCACCCCGGCGAGGCTGAGCGCGTCGAGATCCCGCTGGACCGTGCGGGGTGAAACGTCCAGGTACTGCGCGAGCTCGTTCACGGTCGACTGGCCGCGGGTCTGCAGCCGCAGCAGGAGCCTGAGGAGCCGTTCGGCGCGCACGAATCGACTATGCCAGGAAAACAAGCCATCAGCTGGCGTCTTTTGTTCCTACGGTCGCTCTCATGACTGTGATCGAGGTCGCCGCCCTGTCCATGTCCTTCCGCGCGCCGGTCCGGAAGTCCGGGCTGCGCGCGGCGTTGGGTTCGCTGGTACGACGTGAATATCGCGAGGTGCAGGCGCTCGACGACGTGTCGTTCGCTATCGCGCCGGGTGAGGTGGTCGGGTTCATCGGGCCGAACGGTGCCGGCAAGACGACCACGATGAAGATCCTGTCCGGGATCCTGCACCCGACGAGTGGCGACGTTCGCGTCCTCGGGTCGGTGCCGTGGGAACGGCGTACCGACTTTCTGAAGCGGATCGCGTTCGTGCGCGGCAGTCAGCCGGTGGGTGGTTCGCAGGAACTGACTGTGATGGATTCACTCGAGTACCAGCGGCTCCTATACGACGTACCGCGGTCGGACTTCGAGAGCACGCTCAAGGTCGTGGAAGACCTGTTGCAACTAACCCCCTTGCTGGAAAGGCAATTACGAGCCCTGAGCCTCGGCGAACGGATGCGGGTCGGTCTGGCGCTGGCGCTGATCTATCGACCCGAGGTGCTCTTTCTCGACGAGCCGACGATCGGCCTCGACGTCACCGCGGCCAGTCAGATCCGCGAGTTCGTCTCCGACTACGTGACCCAGACCGGCGCCACGGTCCTGCTGACCAGCCACTACATGGCCGACGTCGCGTCGCTGTGCCCGCGGCTGATCCTGATCGATCAGGGGCGGGTCGAGTACGACGGTCCGCTGGCCGAACTGTCCGCACGACTATCGCCGTACAAGCTGATCCGGATCACGGCGCGAGGTGGTCCGGAGCCTGATTTCGGCGAGGTGGTGGAGTCGTCGGACGGGATGTGGGTGCTCCGGGTGCCGCGGGACGAGGTCGCTCAGACGACGTCGCGACTGCTCCAGACCCTCGACGTCGTCGACCTGGCCGTCGAGGAACCGCCGTTGGAGAAGGTCATCGACCGGGCGTACCGGGAAGGGCTGCGATGAGGACCTTCGTGCTGCTGGGGTTCCGGCTTCGTCAGGAGGTGCTGGAGTGGTCCGGTGCTTGGTGGTTTCTCGCGACCCTCGTCGTCCAGGCTGTGATCGGGCCGCTGATCGGGCTCTTCGTCTGGTCGGCCGTCTATCCGGACGATCCGACAATCGGGCGATACTACGTTGCGATCATCCTGGTGACGCTGATGACCGAGTCGTTCGAACAGCACACGTTCTCGGAGCGGATCTACGACGGAACGATCAGCCACGAACTGCTTCGGCCGCAGCCGGTCGTGATCGGCATACTGGGCACGAACCTGGCGATCCGGGCGTGGCTGACTTTCCTGGGTGCACCCGTCGTACTGATCACCGGACTGTCCCTCGACACCGGATTCGACTGGCGGTCGGTGCTGCTCAGCCTGCCGTTCGTCGTACTCGCTGCCGCGTTGATGTTTTTGTTGACATTCCTATTGTCGATGACAGGATTCTGGACCGATCGCGTCCACTCGATCGTCGGCTTCGGCCACACGTTGATCTTTCTCTTCGGCGGTACGGCGGCACCGGTCCGTCTCCTGCCGGACTTCTGGCGGCAGATCGCCGAGGCCTCGCCGTTCTACGCGATGAGCGGGCTGCCTGCCGAGATCGCGGCGTACGGCGGGGCGACGGTTGCCGACCTCGGGCTTCAGCTGTTCTGGCTGGCCGCGTTGCTGGTCGGCGTGAGGGTTGCCTGGCGAGCCGGGGTACGGCGGTATACGGCGGTGGGCTCGTGAAGCTCCTCAGTCTCGTCGGCGCGAGCTTCTCTATGTCGCTGCGGCGAAGCATGGCGTTCCGGATCAACCTGGTCTTCGACGTGGTGCTTGCGTTCGTCGGTCTTGGTACGGCGATCGCCCCGCTGCTGATCGTGTTCACCCAAGCCGAGACGCTGGCCGGGTGGTCGAAGGCCGAGACCCTCGTCCTGATCGGCACCTACCAGCTGATCACCGGGTTGCGAGGCACGTTCATCGACCCCAACCTGTCCTGGTTCCCGGACAACGGGATCCGCAACGGCAAGCTCGACAGCTATTTGTTGCAGCCGGCATCGAGTCTCTTCCTGGCCAGCCTCTCACTGTCCTCCCCACTGACCCTGATCCAACTGGTGCCGGGTCTCGGCGTACTCGCCTGGGGAATAGCGGTCGCCGACGAACAGCCTCGGTTGACGGGTGTGCTGGGCTGGCTGTTGCTGGTCGCAGCAGCGCTCGTGGTCACGTGGGCGCTCAGCGTTCTGCTGGCCTGCCTCGCGTTCTGGGCGCCGAAGCTGCAGCTCGACGTCTTCTACCACTCTGCCTGGCAGCTGGGCCGCTACCCAACAGACATCTTCGCCCGCCCACTTCGGATGGTGCTGACCTACGTCTTCCCCATGGCCCTGATCGCGTCCGTTCCCTCAGCCACCCTCCTCCGAGGCCCCAACTGGCAACTCCTCCTAGCCGGCCCCCTCGCCGCCGCACTCCTAGCCCTCCTAGCCACCACAACCTGGCACAAAGGCCTCCACCGCTACACCGGCGCCACCTCATGAGTCCCTCCCACGCGCCGCTACGCGCGGCTCCTGCGTCGCCGTGCTCGCCGCCACTCCCACCCACCCACAGGCGCGTGCTGCCGCCCGCTTATATGCGCGTGCTGTCGCCCGCTTGAGTCGAGAGCCGACTGTGGAGCCGCTTGGAAGTGTTCATCCGGGCATGCGTGGTTGAGGGCGAGCTTGTGGGGTCGCGTGGGGGTGTTTGTCGGGGCCCGCTTGGTTGAGGCCAGTTGTGGAGCTGTCTGCAGATATTTGCCCGAGTCCACGTGGTCGGAGACCGATCGTGGGGTCGCCTGCACGCGCTCGTGGGAGGGCGGGAGCGCTGGCGAGCAGGCGTCCGAGGAGCCCGCGTAGCTGTGCGTGGGTTAGGAGGTGTTGCTCAGGTGTTCGCGTCGTGCAGGGCTTGGTGGACGACTACTAGTGCGAAGAGGAGGAGGGTTAGGGCGTGGATGACTGTGCACCAGAGGCAGATGGCGTTGATTTGGAAGAGTTCGGCCCAGATCAGGTAGCAGACGAAGATGATGCCGGTGGTGACGGCGGTCAGGCGGAGGCGGGTGGGCCAGGGGGAGGGGGTGCGCCAGAGTGGGGGGAGGGAGAGGGCGGTCATGGCGGCGAAGAAGCCTAGGCCGAGGAGGGCGACGGGGATGCCGGCGAGGCGGGAGTAGGAGCTGGTGGTGACCTTGACACAGTTGACGACGCCCGTGTCGGGGCAGGCGAGCGTCGTACCGGCGGTGAAGTGCTCATAGGTGAGGTACGACGCGACCGCGAGGCCCGCGATCGACAGGACCAACGTGGTCCAGGGGATCCAACCCAACGGCTTCCTCACCGTCGGATCAGCTCTTTCCGAGTTTGCCGGCTGCTGCGGTGACCGCGGCGCTCGTGCACACGTTGCCGGGTTGGTTACCGGTCACCTGGCACAGCGCGGCCGTGTACCGGTTGGCGGACGCGTCGACGGCTCGCGCGATCGGGCTGGACGGGTCCTTCAGCGCGTTCGCGATCTCGGTCTGTGTCTTGCCGGCCAGGATCTCCGGACTGTACGTCGCACCGGACGAGACGAACTTCCCGCCGATGTCGATGAACGGGATCGACCCTCCGCTCTTCACGTACGGCGGCTGGTTGTACGTGTCGAACGTCTGCTGATCGGCCTCGGTCGGCGTGTCCAGCGGGGCGTACTGGCCGTTGACCTTCTCGTTGGTCGTGGTCTCCACCCCGGTGAACGCCAAGTACTGGCTCGTGTACGTCGCCCCGTGGAAGGACAGCGTGGGAGTGTTCGGATACACGTCGTCGCCGGCGGAGTGCGTCGTACCGAGGTTCGCGAACGTACCGAATCGCGACAGCGCGACCGCGACCGGCCAACGCTCCGCCGCGCAGAACGGGCAGAACTCGGCGCCGATGTAGAGCACCTTCGGCTTCCCGGACGCGGTCAATTCCGGCGCGGTGATTGCGGCCGGTCCGCCCTGGACGCCCTCGGTGCCAACCTGGTCGAACGTCGCCGAGGATACGGCGGCCAACGCTGAGACCAGCTGTGAATCGGCGGTGCCGGACGGGCCGGTCGCGGTCTGCTTGCTGCCGCCGGCTAGCCGGATGACGACCAGCCCGGCCACCACGACGACCACGACGGTGACGGCGCCGAGTGCGATCAGGAGACGCTTACGCCGTTCGGCTCGCAATTGGGCTGCGCGAAGCTCCGCAACCTTCTGCCGCGCCTGAGCCTTCTGTTCGACTCGCCTGCTCATCTGTGGTCCTCTCGAGAACACACCCCAGAAGCACAACTTCCGGCCACGCTCCGAAGTTCCATTGGCCGCCGATGGAACGCGGTCAGACCAGGGCGGGAGCGGCGTGTTTGCCGGTGGTCAGGGACTGGCCCTGGTCGATCATCTGTTCGGCGATCCGGTCGACCGCGGCGGAGAAGGATTCGGAGTTCTCCGGGTCCCACTCGTGGAGGCGGTCGAGCATCCAGACCCGGAAGGCGCCGACGAAGCGCTGGAACATCTCCAGGCCGATCGGGGTGAAGCGGTAGTGCCCGAGGGTCTCGGAGAGGTAGCCGTCGGCAACCAGTTGACTGGCGAGCGGCTCGAAGGCGCCGGGCGGGACCTTGAGATCGCCGGTGATCTCGGCCAGCGTCGCCGACCCGCTCTCGGCGCCGCCGCGGAAGACGCGCATGATCATCCACGCCTGCGCGACGCTCAACGGGATGCCGGACTCGGCCAGGACCTCGGGCGCCGGGTTGCGCTTGTGGTGCTGGACGACGAGGGCGGCGAGCTTCTGCAGTTCGTGTTCGGAGTCGAAGGACGCCGGCGCACCGAAACTCTCGCCGACGTTGGCCGCCATCCGCGCGGTGTCGCGGAGCGGAACCTCCTTCAGCAGCAGGGAGGTCAGGAACCCGAGGGCCGCGACCGGCACCGCCCACAGGAAGACCACGTGCAGGGAGTCCGCGTACGCCGCAGTGACCGCAGAACGGACCGTGGAAGGCAGAGACCGAACGCCGTCGACCGTGGTCGTCAGACGCGCGTCGACGCCGGTCGCGCGGACCGCTTCGGCCAGCTGCGTCGGGAGCTGGTGGGCGTAGATCGAGCCGAAGACCGCGACACCGAAGGAACTGCCCATCGTGCGCAGGAAGCTGACCCCGGACGTCGCGACACCCAGATCCGCGTAGTCGACGGTGCTCTGCACGACCACGGTCGGCACCGGCATGCACAGTCCGACGCCCAGTCCGAGCACGATCATGAAGCCGGCAGTCTCGCCGTACGCCGTCTGATTGTCGAGCGTCGACAATAGCCACAGCCCGACGCCGATCAGGACCGTGCCGACGATCGGGAACAGCCGGTAGCGCCCGGTCTTGCTGATGATCTGCCCGACCACGATCGAGGCGACGAGCAGACCGCACACCAGCGGCAGCATCTGCAGCCCTGATTCGGTGGCCGAAGCACCGTGCACGAATTGCAGGTACGTCGGCAGATACGTGACCCCGCCGAGCATCGCGAACCCGATGATGAAGCTCATCACCGCGCACACCGTGAACACGCCGGACCGGAACAACCGCATTGGCAGCAACGGTTCGGCCGCGCGTCGTTCCACCTGGACGAACAGGACCAGCGCGATCACGGATCCCACCGTCATCGCGATGATCGTGGTCGACGTCCAGGCGTACTCGTTCCCGCCCCACGTCGTCACCAGCGTCAGCCCGGTCGCGGCCAGGCCGATCAGCAGGATGCCGGCGTAGTCGATCTTCGGCCCGACCGCCGCCTTCACCGACGGCAGTGTGACGGTGGCAACGATCAGTACGACGATGCCGAGCGGGATGTTCACGTAGAACGCCCACCGCCAGCTCAGGTGGTCGACGAACAACCCGCCGAGCAGCGGCCCGGCCACGGTCGAGACGCCGAACACCGACCCCATGAAGCCCTGGTACTTGCCCCGCTCACTCAGCGGTACGACGTCCGCGATCACCGCGGTCGCGGTCACCATCAGCCCGCCCGCGCCGAGCCCCTGCAGCGCCCGCGAGCCGACCAGCCACAGCATCGAGTCGGCCATCCCGCACAGCGCCGAGCCGGCCAGGAACAGCACCACGCTGATCAGGAACATCGGCTTGCGCCCGTACAGGTCGCCGAACTTCCCGACCAGTGCGGTCATGATCGTCTCGGCCAGCAGGTACGACGTGACCACCCAGGACAGGTGGTTCGCGCCGCCCAGGTCGCTGACGATGGTCGGCAACGCGGTCGCCACGATCGTCTGATCGAGGGCCGCGAGCAACATTCCGAGCATGATCGCCACGACCACCGCGTTCCGGGTGGCTCGCCCGACCGGCTGACCCTCGGTCTCCATGTGCCGAATGTAGCCATTCCGACACTTTCGGCTACCACAGACGTGCGGCGATCGCGTCTCGAAAAGGTCCGTACGATGGAGCGGTGCCGTCGACATTGCCCGAGGGGGAGGTTGCGCCTCGGGATGGGGCGTTGCCGGAAGCCGCCGTACGCGAAGCCGCCAGCAGGCCGCTCGGCTTCTACCTGCATGTGCCGTTCTGTGCGTCCCGGTGTGGATATTGCGACTTCAACACCTATACGGCGAAGGAACTCGGCGGGGGCGGGTCGCAGGCGTCGTACGCCGAGACCGCGGTCGAAGAGGTCCGGATGGCTCGGCGGGTGCTTGGTGGGCTCGATCGGCCGGTCGAGACGGTGTTCTTCGGGGGCGGTACGCCGACTTTGCTGCCGGCGAAGGATCTGGGTCGGATGCTGGCTGCGGTGCGGGACGAGTTCGGGCTCGCGGCCGGTGCTGAGGTGACGACGGAGGCGAATCCGGAGTCGGTGGATGCGCGGTATCTGGAGGAGTTGCTGGCCGCGGGGTTCACGCGGGTGAGTTTCGGGATGCAGAGTGCGGCGTCCCATGTGCTGAAGATTCTTGATCGGCAGCACACGCCGGGGCGGGCGTTGCAGGCGGTGAAGGAGGCCACGGCCGCCGGGTTCGAGCACGTGAACCTGGACTTGATCTACGGGACGCCGGGGGAGTCGCTCGACGACTGGCGGCTGTCGCTGGAGTCGGCGCTGTCCGCCGATCCCGACCATGTCAGTGCCTACGCGTTGATCGTTGAGGACGGCACTCAGTTGGCTCGTCGGATCCGTCGCGGGGAGCTGCCGATGCCGGATGACGACGACCTCGCGGACAAGTACGTGCTGGCCGACGAGCTGCTGTCCGGCCACGGCCTCAGCTGGTATGAGGTCTCGAACTGGGCCCGCACCGAGGACGCGCGCTGCCGGCACAACGAGCTCTACTGGCGCGGCGACACCTGGTGGGGGATCGGCCCGGGTGCCCACAGCCACGTCGGCGGCATCCGCTGGTGGAACGTCAAGCATCCCAGCGCGTACGCCGAACGCCTCAACGCCGGCGAAAGTCCGGCCCACGCCCGCGAAACCCTCGACCCCGAAACCCGCCGCATCGAACGAGTCCTCCTCGAGGTCCGCCTAGCCGCCGGCCTCCCCCTCGACGTCCTCGACGAGCAGGGCCGCGCCGCCGTCCCCGAGGTCCTCACCAACGGCCTCGCCGAACTCGCCGCCGATCGCCTGGTCCTAACCCCCCGAGGCCGCCTCCTCGCCGACGCAGTAGTCCGCACCCTCCTCCCGTAAACCCTGCGCCGTCCCCAAATCAAAGTGATCAGAAGTGATCATCATGAGCTGTTGACGACTGTTGTGCGCAGCGGGGAGGCTGTGCGGCAAGCGATTGCTGCCTTCCGCCCCGAGGAGTCGTGATGCCGTCCTTCATCAGTCGACGCCTGTTGATCCAGGCCGGCCTTGCCGGCGGTGCGCTCGCCGCCACCGGTTCGCACAGCACCCGGGCCGCCGCGGCCGCCGACGAGTTCGACGTACTGCGGGATCGCTGGGCGGCCCTGAACACCGGTGGTGCGATCGACCCCACCGTGCCCGCGTACGCCGACGCTCTGGCCAAGCTGACCACCCAGGCGCAGGAGCTTGTCGACAATCTGATCATCGACAGCGACCGGACGGCCCTCTGGCCGGACCTCCCGCTCAGTTCGACCTCGGGGAACTTCTCCATCAGCTACACCAGGCTGAAGTCCATCGCCCTGGCTCGCGCGACCCCAGGCACCACGCTCACGACCGACCCGGCCGACCGTCTCGCCAGCGCCCTCGACTTCCTCAACCAGCGCGCCTACAACGAGACTCTCCCCGAGACCGGCAACTGGTGGTTCTGGGAGATCGGCGCACCACGCGCCCTGCTCGACACCTGCATCCTCGCGTACGACGCCCTCAGCGCCGACCAACTCACGTCATACCTGAGAGCCGTCGACCGCTTCGTCCCCGACCCGAATCGCCGGACCAACTCACCGAACGTTCGCGAGACCGGCGCCAACCGTGTCGACAAGGCACTGATCGTCGCCCTCCGCGGCATCGTCGGCAAGTCCGCCGAGAAGCTCGCCGCCGCCCGCGACGCACTCAGCGACGTCGCGGAGGCCGGCAAGAACAGCGTCTTCACCTACGTCACCAGCGGCGACGGCTTCTACCGCGACGGCTCGTTCGTCCAGCACGGCAACCTCGCGTACGTCGGCACCTACGGCAACGTCGCGCTCGGCGGTGTGGCGAACCTGTTCTCCCTGCTCGGCGGATCGACCTGGCAGATCACCGACCCGAACCGTGCGGTCATCCTGGACGCGGTGGAGGCGAGCTTCGCGCCGTTCATTGTCAACAATCTGATGATGGACTGCGTCTCCGGTCGCGCCATCTCCCGCGAACGCGGCGGCGACCACCGCAACGGTCACGGCACCACCTCGAGCGTGCTGCTGCTTGCTACCGGAGTCGCCGAGCCGTACGCCAGCCGTTTCAAGGCGCTGGTCAAGGGCTGGATCACCCGCGACCGCCTGGCCGACTACCTAACTGGCGCATCGATCCCGGAGATCTCCCGCGCCAAAGCCGTCCTCGACGACAGCAGCACGACTGCGGCACCTACGAACCCGAAGCACTTCCAGTTCCACAACCAGGATCGCGTCGTCCACCGCCGCCCGGGCTGGACCTTCGCGATCGCCATGTCGTCCAAGCGGATGGCCCGCTACGAGTGGGGCAACGGTGAGAACCTCCGCGGCTGGTACGTCGGCGACGGCATGACCTACCTCTACAACGACGACCACGCCCAGTTCTACGACGCCTACTGGCCGACCGTCGACGCCCAGCGCCTGCCCGGTACGACGGTCAGCACGAAACCACGGCAGCCACACGGCACCGGCGGCGGCACCGGAACCATCGCCGCGTACGCCGAGTGGGTCGGCGGAGCGTCGTACCGCGACAAAGCCGGTGCCGTCGGCATGCATCTCATCAATCACGACAAGACCTTGCAGGCAAGGAAGTCCTGGTTCTGCCTCGCTGACTCGATCGTTGCCCTGGGCGCCGGAATCACCGGCACCGACGGCTACCCGGTCGAGACCGTGGTCGAGAACCGCAACCTGCACGCGGACGGTACGGCGGCTCTCGTGGTCGACGGAGTCACGCAGCCGGGGAACGCGTCGTACGACGATCCGCGGTGGGCACACCTCGAAGGCGTCGGCGGTTGCATCTTCCCGCGAGGAGGACGCGTGCGCGCCACCAGGGAGGATCGCACCGGCACGTGGCGCGAGATCAACACCGGCAACGACACCGGCGGTTCGACCACGCCGTACACCCGTCGTTATGTGTCGCTCGTGGTCGAGCACGGGACGGACATCGGCGAGTACGCCTACATCCTGTTGCCCGGGGCAAGCACGTGGCGGACGGCCGAGCGGGCCGCGGACCCCGGCGTCGCCGTGCTGGCGAACACTGCCGACGTCCAGGCGATCCACTCGGGTCGCGATCAGCTCACGCTGGCCAACTTCTGGACCGCGGGCGCGGCCGGTGGAATCACCGCGTCGGGACCGGCGTCGGTCGTCGTCGGCACGGACGGCCGGACGATCACCGTCGCCGTGTCCGACCCGAGCCGCACGGTCGAGACCCTACGTCTGATTGTCGACAATCGAGCGGCCCAGGTGGTCGCCGCTGACGATACGGTCACGGTGGTTGCGCTGAGTAAGCAGATGGTCCTCGACATCGCGGTCGGCGGATCCCGCGGCGCGACCCACACGGCGTCGTTCCTCCGGTAACCTCAGCACAGCAAACTCCCAGGTAGGACTGCGGTTGGTGATCGGCGCGGTTCGTTCTGTGACGGCGCGGGCTGGTATGTACTGACCTGACGACGCTGGTGTCTCAGCGTGACGAGATGGTGCTTGACATAACCGGTTGGGACGCTCGAAACTCAGCACACTTTCGCGATCCGAGAGCGCTCTCCTCAACTCCGTCCAGTTCCAGGGAGCTTCACATGCGGCCCAGTGCCGGCTATCGCCCCGTTGCGCTTCTGCTTGCCTGCGGCGCGGTCCTGTTGGCCTCCGCCTGCGGCGGCTCCGGCAGCTCTGATGCCTCCGGCAACGAAGTCGTCGACCGGCCGAAGATCGAGCTGACCATCGCCACCTTCAACGAGTTCGGGTACGACGACCTGTACCGCGAGTACGAGGCGATGCATCCGAACATCAAGATCGTGCAGCGCAAGGCACCCACCGTCGACGCGCACATCAAGAACCTGGACACCAACCTGGCCGCCGGGTCCGGGCTGGCCGACATCGAGGCGATGGAGGTCAGCTGGATCTACAACTATCTGGCCAAGGCGGACAAGTTCGTCGACCTGCGCCAGTACGGCGCCGACGAGCTGAAGGACCGCTGGCTGGACTGGAAGGTGGCCGCCGCGACCACCCAGGACGGCAAGATCATCGGCTACGGCACCGACATCGGCCCGGAGGCGATCTGCTACCGCCGCGACCTGTTCGCCCTGGCGGGCCTGCCGACCGACCGGGCCCAGGTGGCCAAGCTGTTCCCCGACTGGTCGTCGTACTTCGCGACCGGACGGAAGTTCAAGCAGAAGGTGCCGGGCTCGGCCTGGTACGACTCCGCGGTGCTCACCTGGGAGGCGATGCGGAACCAGCTGATCCAGGCGTACTACTCGAACCAGGACCGCTATCTCGGCGCGGAGAACCCGCTGCTGAAGCGGACCTGGAACCAGATCGTCCAGGGCAGCGCGGACGGCCTGTCCGCGAAGCTGCCGGCCTGGAGCGACGCCTGGAACAAGGCGTTCCGCACCGACGCGTTCGCGACGATGGCCTGCCCGGGCTGGATGCTCGGCGTGATCCAGGACAACGCGGGCAGCTTCGGCAAGGGCAAGTGGGACGTCGCCGACGTGTTCCCCGGCGGTGGCGGCAACTGGGGTGGTTCGTACCTCACCGTGCCGACGCAGTCGCCGCAGCCCGAGGAGGCGGCCCGGCTGGCCGCCTGGCTGACCGCGCCCGAGCAGCAGATCAAGGTGTTCAAGAAGGTCGGCTCGTTCCCGTCCACGCTCGACGCGTACGACGACGAGCAGGTGAAGAACCAGGTCAACGCGTACTTCAACAACGCGCCGGTCGGGACGATCTTCATCAACCGGGCCAAGAACGTGATCCTCAAGCAGCACAAGGGACCGCGCGAGGGTGAGATCAACCAGGTCTTCAGCGCCGCGCTGGCCCGGGTCGACGAGGGCAAGCAGACGCCCGAGGCGGCCTGGAAGCAAGCGCTCGACCTGGCCGACAAAGCCGCGAACACCAGGAAGAAGGGCTGAGCCACGCCCAGCCTCGAGGCTCCGTGATCGCCCGCGGACGTATTACGGTGTGAAGGTCACTCAGTCGTCCGGAGGAGGACCGATGAAGGACTCTGGTTCTCCGACATTGGAGCAGGTCGCCGCACTCGCGGGAGTTTCGCGGGCCACTGTGTCGCGGGTCGTGAACGGATCGCCCAAGGTGCTGCCGGACACGGTGGCCGCGGTCGAGCGCGCGATCGGCCAGCTCGGCTATGTACCCAACCGCGCCGCCCGGGCGCTGGTGACGCGGCGGACCGATTCGGTCGCGATCGTCGTACCCGAGCCGGACAGCCGGGTGTTCTCCGATCCGTTCTTCGCCGGCATCCTGCGCGGTGTCAGCATGACGCTCGCGCCGACGTCCTCGCAGCTCGTGCTGCTGATCGAGCCCGCCGAAGGTGACGACCAGCGCCTGCTGCGGTACCTGCGCGGCGGTCACGTCGACGGCGCGATCATCGTCAGCCACCACGGGCGCGACAACGTGCTGCAGGAGTTGGCGCAGTTGCCGCTGCCGATCGTGTTCAGCGCCCGGCCGCTGGGCGTCGACGTACCGGTGGCGAGTGTGGACGTGGACAACGTCGCGGGTGCGCGGACGGCGGTCGAGTACCTGCTGTCGATCGGGCGTCGCAAGATCGGGACGATCGCCGGGCCGCTCGACATGACCGCCGGGCTGGACCGGCTGACCGGCTACAAGGACGTGATGAAGGAGGCCGGGCTGACCGAGGCCGTTGCCTTCGGCGACTTCACGGCCGACGGCGGCGAGCAGGCGGCGCTGCGGTTGTTCGACGAGTTCCCCGACCTGGACGGGCTGTTCGTAGCCAACGATCTGATGGCGACGACGGCGCTGCGGGTGCTGTCGCAGCGGCGCCGGCGGGTGCCGGAGGACGTGGCGGTGGTCGGGTTCGACGACTCGGTGCTGGCGACGACCACGACGCCGAAGCTGACCACGGTCCGCCAGCCGGTCGAGAAACTCGGCGCCCGGTTGGCCGAGATCCTGCTCGCCAAGATCGGCGGCGCCGAACTCACCAGCCCGGAGATCTACGGCACCGAACTGATCGTCCGGGACTCTGCCTGAACGCCCGCGCTACGGCGGATCGTTCTGGAATTGGAACTGGACACGGATCGAGCTGTCCAGGGGTACGACGACAGTCGTGTTCGAAGCATTCCACTGTCGCGGGACCAGGAAGAGCCGGTCCTCGCCGACGACGAGGAGGCGCAGCCCGCGGTAGCGGTAGTTGAAGGTCTGGCCCGCACCCGACTGCAGCGTCGTCTCCTCGAGTCCGGGGGAGCGCAGAGACAGCTTCTCCTTGGTGTCGAGGATGACGACCGGGAACTTGTCCAGGTTCTCCGCGTCCCCCTTGGCCAGACCGCGACCGGAGTACTGCGCTGTCGTCGCGGTGGCCCAGAACGCGCAGGTGACGGTGACGACCACGAGCAGGGCGATCAGGGAACGCTGACCGCTGAGCTGCGGATCCAGCTTGCGCCGCAGGTAGGTGAGGTAGGCGAGTGTGGCCGAGGCCAGACCGATCACCCCGGGCACGAACAAGGCGTAGTACGGGACCTGTCCGATCAACGGGTACGCGAGCAGCCCGGCGACACCGATCAGGAGCAGTACGACGGTCGCCCGGGCGGCACGTCGTACGCCGGTCTCGGTCGGGTGGATGGCGTTGTGCAGGAGCAGTCCGGCGACCGCGAGCAAGGTGATGACCAGCAGCGGGACGAGGAGCGGCTGGGGACTGCGCATCACGTAGTCCTGCGTACTCAGGCCGATGGTGTCGACGTCGATGCCGAAGTACTCGTACTGCGATCGCGCGGAGACGTAGCCGAAGTAGAACAGCAGGGCGCTGATCAGGCTGATCGGCGTGACGATCTTCGCCGCGAACGTCACCCAGCGCTCGACCTGGGACTGCTCGTCAGCCATTCGAGGGAGTGCCGTTCGAGGGAGTGCCGTTCGATGGAGTCTCGAGGGTGATCGGGTCGAAGTTGATCTGGGTGTCGCCGAAACCCTCGACCAGGCTCCGGCAGTCTTCGTCGGTCTCGCAGCTGGCCTCCATCGGGATGACGAGATCGACGGAGTCGGTGCCGTTGGCCACTTGCCGGACGCCGACGTAACAGGGTTTGAAGTCGCTGCTCTGCCACTTGACGTCGGCGCAGGCCCGGACGTCGCCGGGGCAGGATCCTTGGTAGAACTCGAAGACACCGGTCGGGGCGAGGCCGGCCGCGCCGAGGCTGATCGTCGTACCGGTGGGAATCGGGTTCTTGCCCAGCCAGTTGACCTCGGCGCACTGTTCGACGCCGTCCTCCTCGACGTTGCCGCCGATCGGGGCGTTCGCGATCGAGATCGACGGCTTGTTCTGCTGGGTCTGCGTGGGCTCCGGATCGGTGGGCTCGGGCGGCGGCTCGCCGGTGCTCTCCGAGACCGTGATGGGCGCGGGAGACGGCGTGGGCGTGTCCGCACAGCCGGCCAGGAGCAGAGCGCCGACCGCCGCCACCGCCAGAAGCCTCGTGATCATGACGACCACCCCCAGCTACAGAATGACCTCGGCTGGTGCCCTCGACAACGGTTAGTGCACCCTTTTGTTCACTCTCCGCTGCGACGACTGTCATTACTCGTCACCGTTTGGTATCCCTTGACACAAAGAGGGGGACGAATGACCGATCACGAGGTGCGGATCGCGCTGGTGCTGAACGGCGGGGTCAGCTTGGCCGTCTGGATGGGTGGGGTGACGCACGAGCTGGACCTGATCCGGCGTGCGTCCGGCCCGGCGGGCGCACCGCCCGCGCAGCCGTACGACGAGGTGCTCGCGGAACGGTGGCGCGAGCTGTGCCATAGCGGCGACGAGCGACGGCGGGTCGTGGTCGACGTGATCGCCGGGACGAGTGCCGGCGGGCTGAACGGATCGTTGCTGGCGACCGCGATCTCGAACGGATCGACCCTCGATCCGGATGGGGAGCACGGGCCGTGGTTGCGGCAGAAGTGGGTCGGGCTGGGGTCGCTGGAGGTCGGCAAGCTGGTGCCGTCGGCCGGCGTCAAGCCGAGCTCGGTCCTGGACGGCGGGTACTTCCTGAAGGAGCTCGACAGCCTGATCAAGGGTGTCGCGGAAGCCGGTGAGACCGGTGCGCAAGAGGCAGTCACGTTGTTTGTCACCGCGTCCGGGCTGGGTGTCCAGCAGTTCGAGGCGACGGACGCGGCCGGCCAGTGCTTCGTGGTGCCGGACCACCGCTACCTGTTCCGCTTCACGAGCGAGCAGACCGCGACGTACGACGGTCTCACCCGGACGTTCTCGGTCGCGGAGCGGAACGAGCTGACCAACACGAAGCTGCTCGCCCTCGCCGCCCGCGCGTCCGCGTCGTTCCCGGCCGCGTTCGCACCGGTCCGGGAGACGCCGAAGCTGGCCGACTCACCGCCGCGGCTGCAGCCCACGACCGCCGCGCCCGGTGCTTGGCTGGTGGATGGCGGCGTACTCGACAACGCGCCGTTCGGGCCGGTTCTCGACGTGGTCGCCCGCCGTCCGGTGGCAGGCCGGGCGAGCCGTTATGTGCTGTACGTCGTACCGTCCGCAGGCGTCGGCCATGCGTCGACCGAGGTCGGTGGCACCGATCCGAAGTGGTTCAAGGCGGCGTTGTCCGCCGTGCAGTTCCCGCGTGAGGTGGACTTCCGATCCGATGTCGAGCAGCTCGAGCGGCTGCTGCTGGAGGCCGACGCGTCCTGGTCCGACACCCAGCGGCTGTTCGATCGTTGCATAGCGCAATCAGACGAACGGGATCGGCTGCGGGCGGCGGCGAAGGCGCTGCAATCGACGTACTCGCGCGGTCGCGCCGCCGGTGAGGTGTGGGAGGCGGTGACGATCGCGAGCCAGGAGCAGACGACCGTGCTCGACGCCGCGACCGCACTGTCCGAGCAGGACATCGACGAGATTCTCAAGACGGAGCATCCGTGGGTCCCGGATCCGGACGGCGTGACGGCTCCGCTGCGCAACGATGCCGAGGGCAACCCCAGTTGGCCGTGGGGGACCGGTGCGGCCGAGCGCGTCGTACGGCTGGTACTGCGCTCGTTGCGGGCCAAGCTCGTGACTGCCGCGCTGCCGCAGCGCGAGGAGCTGGAGCAGCGGCTGCAGGCGACCAGCGACTGTCTGATGAAGACACAGGCGGTGCGGGACGCGTTGTCCGAGCGGCTGGCCAAGGCCGACCTGGAGCTGGGCCTGCCCGGTGGTGCGGAGACGGTCGCGGTCGGGCTGAGCGACATCTTCGAGGACCTGCAGGTGCAGCGTGCCCTCGGGGACGCGTTCTCCGAGCTGATCGCGGCCGTCGGCTGGGATCTGGTCGAGACCGGGCTCGAGGTGGAGATCGTGTCGCGGTGTACGTCGGCGCGGACGCCGCAGCAGCGCAGTGCGCCGTTCCAGTTCCTCCGGCTCGGACCGGACATCCCGCTGACCCTGCTGGACGATCTGCAGGAAGGGTCGGTCGCGAACGCGCTCAAGGACCGGATCCTCTACGGGACGCAGGTCGGTCACTTCGGTGCGTTCGGTGCGGCCGACTGGCGGCGGTGGGACTGGCTGATGGGCCGGCTGCACTGCGTCGCGCATCTGGGCGCGATGCTCGGAGCCGATCCGGACTGGATCCGCGAGACCCAGAAGCAGGTGCTGATTTCGGAGGACTGGAAGGTCGAGAAGGTCGCCGAGCGGGTGCAGCGGCTGGCCAACGACTTCCGCGACGCCAAGGTGCTGAACGCGCTCACCACGATGCGCGACGAACTGAACCAGTCGACCGAGGGCCGGGCGACGACGAAGGGCCTGGCCGATCGGATGGTCCAGGTCTCCGGCGGGCTCGGCGACGGGCCCGGGGACTGGATCAAGGCGATGGCGGGCCGGAAGGACCAGCCGGGGTCGTGGCTGCTGCAGACCGCACGATGGTTCACCGAGCCGGCCCGGACGGCCCTGTGGGAGCGGCTGGTGCGGAGTCCGAAGCTCACGCCGGCCAAGCATCCGCTGATCTTCAAGCGGTGGTTGCCGCTGGCAGCGATCGGGCTGAGCGTCGCGCTGCTGGTCGTAGCCGGTGTCGTCGACGTGGCCGCCGTACGGATCATCGCGGCGCTGCTCGCCGGGCTGGTGCTCGCCGTCGGGGTCGCGCTCGGCGTGGTCACCTGGTACGTCGGCAAGGTCCGGACCTGGATTCAGCAGCGGATCGCCGACAAGATCCCGGTGATCAGTCCTGAGTCACGAAGTCGATGAGCTCCTCGACCCGGCCGAGGAGCTCCGGCTCAAGATCGGCGAAGCTGCCCACCTTCGACAGGATGTGCTTCCAGGCCGCGGCCACGTCGGCCTGATCGGTCGCGGGCCAGCCGAACGTCTGCAGCACGCCCTTCTTCCACTCCTGACCGTGCGGGATCTTCGGCCAGGCCTTGATCCCGACCGAGGACGGCTTGACCGCCTCCCAGATGTCGATGAACGGGTGACCGACGACCAGCACGTGACTGTTGGTCACCTGTGCGGCGATCTTGGACTCCTTGGACCCGTCGACCAGGTGGTCCACGAGTACGCCGAGCCGACGGCCCGGACCGGGCTGGAACCGGTTCACGATCCCGGGCAGGTCGTCGACACCCTCGAGGTACTCGACCACGACCCCCTCGATCCGCAGGTCGTCACCCCAGACCTTCTCGACCAGTTCCGCGTCGTGCCGGCCCTCGACGTAGATCCGGCTGGCCCGCGCCACCTTCGCCCGGACGTTGTCCACCGCCACCGAGCCCGACGCCGTCCGCGTCTTCTTCGCCGGACCGGCCTTCTTCGGTGCCTTCAGGCTGACCGGCTTGCCGTCCAGCCAGAACCCAGGCCCGAGCGGATACGTCCTGATCTTGCCGAACCGGTCCTCGAGATCGACCACCCCGTGCTCCCACCGGACCACCGCGCCGACGAACCCCGAACTCGGCTCCTCGACGACCATCCCCTTCTCGAGCTCCACCTCGACGGTCCGCCCGTTCTTGGGCTTCCGCCAGTCACCAGCCAGCACATCATTCCCATACCGATCAGCCACCGCCCAACCGTATGCCGTGCACGCCGTCTGACCGGTCAACCACACACCACCTACGTGGGGTCCGTATTCGGGGACGCCTCGTGGGGGTTCTGCCGATGGCGTGTGTGCGGGTTGGTTTTGTGGGGGAGACGGGTCGTGGTTTCGCGGTCTCCGCTGCGTGATGGTGCTAGTCGGGGTGGCGTGCGTCAAGGGCGCCTTCGGCGTCCCTGCGGGAGCTTCGCCCCTTGACCCACACCACCCCGACCAGGGAAGGCCGCAGCTACGCGGATCCCGCGAGCAGAGCAGCCCGAACAGTCGGGGATCTGGTCGCTCAAGGCGACTCCAGTCGCCGGGGCGGCCGGTTCTGGTTGTCGTGGATCGGTGCTTCGGGCAAAGGGTTCGTCGAGTCGTGGATCGCTGCTCCAGATTCAGCCGGGAGACGACAGATATCCACGACTCGGCGACCGATCGGGCCGGGAATCCCGGGATCCGGACAGTGTCGGCCGAATGGTGGTCAAACAGCCCGGAGCCCGGAACCTCGTACACCGGGTGGGGACCTCGGACACCCGGTCAGATGTCCGAGGTCCCCACCAGGTGTTCAAGGTCCGCCCATTGCACTAAATCCCCCCGGATCCAGGTCCGGCCACCGCATCCAGCGGGGGAGTGTGACCACTCGGGTGAGCAGCTCCGGGATAGCTGCGTCCTTCCCTGGTCGTGGTGGTGGGGGTCAAGGGTCGAACTCGTTCGATCCGCGCAGCGGACGCCGAAGGCGCCCTTGACGCACACCACCACGACCAGCACCATCACGCAGCCCGGAGCCGCGACACCACAGTCCCCTTACTCGCAGCACGCCACAACCACAAGCCGCCTTACCGAGCACGCGACGACCACAGCCGCCGTACCGGAGCATGCGACACCACAGCCTGTGCCGTGGGGTGGCGTGGTCAGAACATGGGGGCGGCGTGGGTGGCGTTGGATTGGCGGGTGGGGGCGGTGATGGTGAGGGCTATGTAGGTGAGGAAGCCGACGACCAGGCCTACTGCCCAGGAGTAGTCGTAGAGGGGTTTGAGGAGCGGGATCAGGCCGTCGGCGGGGAAGGGGCCGGCGCCGGGGTTGGAGTAGGCGCCGCCGACGGCCAGGAGGGAGCCGAAGAGGGTGGCGACGACGGCTCGCCAGTTCCAGCCGGCGGCGTACCAGTAGCGGCCGCCGGGTTGGTAGAGGTCGGCCAGGAACAGGTTGGTGCGGTCGATGAACCAGTAGCCCGCGATCAGTACGCCGGCCACCGACGCGAGCAGGCCGCCGTAGAACGAGAGCCAGACGAAGATGTAGATCGACGGGTCGGAGATCAGCCGCCAGGGCTGGATCACGATGCCGATCACGCCGGTGAGCAGGCCGGCGGTGCGGAAGTTCAGCCAGCGGGGCAGGGCGTTGGCGAAGTCGTACGACGGACTGACCACGTTGGCGGCCACATTGCACGACATCGTCGCCAGGATCGCCATGATCAGGCCGATCGTGACGACCACCGGGTTCTCGAACCGGCGGGTCAGCTCTACCGGGTCCCAGATCGCCTCGCCGTACAGCAGCACGGTGCCGGACGTGGTGATGATCGAGACCAGCGCGATGAACGACATCGTCGTCGGCAGGCCGATGATCTGGCCCCACACCTGCTGGCGCTGGCCCTTCCCGAACCGGGTGAAGTCCGGCATGTTCAGGCTCAGCGTGGCCCAGAACGCGATCATGCCCATCAGCGACGGCGCGAAGATCTTCCAGAAGTCGGCGTCCCAGCCGAGTTTCGACGGCTGGTCCAGGATTGGGCCGAGCCCGCCGGCCTTGACCAGGATCGCGATCATCAGCGCCAGGAACGCGACCGTGACCAGCGGCGCGGCCCAGTTCTCGAACCGGCGCAGACCCTCGATGCCGCGGAAGATCAGGATCATCTGGATCACCCAGAAGAAGGCGAAGCTCAGCCACATCGTC
This sequence comes from Kribbella sp. CCNWLW201, assembly GCF_037203805.1. NCBI lineage: Bacteria > Bacillati > Actinomycetota > Actinomycetes > Propionibacteriales > Kribbellaceae > Kribbella > Kribbella sp. CCNWLW201. The sequence goes on from NZ_JBBCBQ010000010.1 coordinate 101,149, forward strand.
CACGGGTGCCCGCCGATCGCGGAGGCGTTGGTCCAGCCGTCCCCGGCCAGTTCGCCGACGATCACGTAGATCGCCTGACCGCCGATCCAGGTCTGGATGCCGAACCAGCCGCAGGCGATGAAGGCCCGTAGTAACGCCGGGAAGTTCGCGCCGCGGACGCCGTAGAAGGCCCGCGCGAAGACCGGGAACGGGATGCCGTACTTCGTCCCCGCGTGGCTGTTCAGCAGCAGCGGGACGAGGACGATGAGGTTCCCGAGGGTGATGGTGATGAACGCCTGCAACCAGTTCATCCCGAGGGCGACCAGGCCGGCGGCGAGCAGGTAGCTGGGGATGTTGTGCGCCATCCCCATCCACAGGGCCGCGTAGTTGTACGTCGTCCAGTGCCGCTCAGGCAACCGGGTCGGCGCGAGTTCGGCGTTCCCGTACGGGCTGTTCGCCACCGCCTCCGGATCGGTCAGCTCGACCCGTCCATCGGGGTGCACGGTCTGTTCAGTCGTGGTCATGGACCCACCACCCCATCCGGTTTAGGACGATCGCTTCGGAACAAGTTGCGCTCTGCGATGACGTCCTGTCAACGGACAACTACCAAACGACCAGACAGCCCTGCGCCTTCAGGCAGGTCAGCCGGGGCCGAGCAATGGCAACGTAGGTCTGCGCGGAGCGCCCAGAGCCTCGTAGCCGCGCTTGATCGCGTCCTGCACATGCTCGATCGGCCACGGCCAGTCGTCGGTGTGCTTGAGAGCGTCGTCCAACGAGGTGCCGGCGTGGTGGAGGCCGGAGATCGTGTTGGCGACGGTGCCGAGGTCACTGGCCTGGTCACGGACGAACTCGGCATCGACGACCGCGCCGTGTCCCGGGACGACCTTCGAGGTGGCGGACAGCATGCCGATCACGCGGTCGATCGTGTCGGGCCATTCGAGCGGGAAGGAGTCTTGGCCGTACGACGGTGGCGCCGACTCCTCGATCAGATCGCCGACGAAGTACACATCCACGTCCGGTACGACGACCACGCTGTCACCGGACGTGTGTGCGTTGCCGAGGTGCAGCAGCTCCACGCGGCGGTCGCCGAGGTCGATCACCTTCGCGACGGAGAACGTCGTACCCGCGAGGTTCTCCTCGGCGGCCGCGTTCTCGTGCAGGTAGACGGTGGCGTCGGTGAAGACGGTGTTGCCGACCACGTGATCGAAGTGAGCGTGGGTGTTCACCACCCAGCGGACCGGGGCGTCGGTGAACTCGCGGATGTGACCAAGTAGCTCGGAAGCCTGCTCGACGGTGGCTCGCGTGTCGATGACCAGCGCGCCGTCAGAGCCGACGACCAGGCCGACGTTGAGGTCCCATTCGTCGTACCGGCGGACCCAGCAGCGATCCCCAATCTCGGTCCACATGGCCTCGACACTACTTGCTCAGTACGTCGCCCTTGAGCACCTGGTCCCGTTGCAGGCCGCGCAGGAGCAGCCCGACGTTGTCGCCCGCTTTCGCGACCCGGACGGTCTTGCGGAACATCTCGATGCCGCCGACCTCGATCTGCGTCAACGGCTGACCGGCCCGGCTGAGCAGTACCCGGTCCCCGACGGCCACGGTCCCGGCCAGCACCCGGCCGGTGACGACCGTGCCGCGTCCGGTGATCGAGAACACGTCCTCGACCGTCAGCCCGAAGGATCCCACCGGCAGCGTGTCCTGCGGCCGCGTCGCGGGAAAGGTGTCCATCGGCCGATCACTCTCGCGCTTCCAGAACTTCCATCCCATACCGCCGACCCTAGTCGCCAGCAAGCCCTATCCAGGGGTCGGAATCGCACTTGAAGGCCGGTCGAGCGGCGCCTAGTGTCGCGGTGGCGGCTCCGCAATTATTCCGAGCCCGGTACCGATACTTTCGAAGGGCGGACGGCGTGACGACACGACGTGCACTGGTGGTCCGGGGCGGCTGGGAAGGGCACTCCCCGGTCGAGGCGACCGACATGTTCATTCCCTACCTGCGCGAGAGCGGCTTCGAGGTCACCGTCTCCGACACGACCGAGAGCTACCTCGACCTGGACGGCACCGACCTGGTGCTGCAGTGCGTCACCATGAGCCAGATCGAGCCCGCGCACTTCAAGGGCCTGGAGGCGGCGATCCGCAAGGGCACCGGGTTCGCCGGGTGGCACGGCGGGATCTGCGACTCGTTCCGGGACAACTCCGACTACAGCTTCATCACCGGCGGTCAGTTCATCTCGCACCCGCACGGGTTCACCGACTACCGGGTCGACGTCGTCGCCGAGCACCCGATCGTCGAGGGCATCACGCACTTCGACGTCCACACCGAGCAGTACTACGTCCACTACGACCCGACGAACACCGTGCTGGCCACCACCACGTTCCGCTCGCACCCGGACTACCCGTGGATCGAGGGCGCCGTGATGCCGGCCGTCTGGACCCGGACCTGGGGTGCGGGCAAGGTCTTCGTCTGCACCGTCGGTCACAAGCTGGACGACCTCGAAGTACCCGAGGTCCGAACGATCATCGAGCGGGGGCTGCTGTGGGCGAGCAAGTGACGCGGGTCGGCATCGTCGGCACTGGGGTCATCTCCGGCACGTATCTCGACCACCTGGGCAAGCTCCCCGGTGTCGACGTGGTCGCGGTCGCCGACCTCGACGTGAGCCGCGCCCAGGCGATCGCCGACAAGAACCCGGGCATCCGCGCGCTCACGTCCGACGATCTGTACGCCGCGGACGACGTCGACATCGTGCTCAACCTGACGATCCCGGCCGCCCACGCGGCGGTTCACCAGGCCGCCCTCGAGGCGGGCAAGCACGTGTACGGCGAGAAGCCGCTGGCCGTGGACCGCGCCGAGGCCGAGCCGCTGCTGAAGTACGCGGCCGCCAACAACCTGCGCGTCGGCTGCGCACCCGACACTGTGCTCGGCACCGGTACTCAGACCGCCCGCGTCGCCATCGACCGCGGCGACATCGGCGTACCCACCGCCGCGACCGCGTCCTTCGTCACACCAGGCCACGAGCTGTGGCACCCGGCGCCCGAGTTCTACTACCAGCCCGGCGGCGGTCCGGTCCTCGACATGGGCCCGTACTACGTCACGAGCCTCATCACCCTCCTTGGTCCGGTACGACGGGTCACTGCACGCGCTGGTCAGTCGCAGCAGCAGCGGAAGATCCACACCGGTCCGCGAGCCGGGGAGACCTTCCCGGTCCAGGTGCCGACGCACGTGACCGGCGTACTGGAGCACGAGTCCGGTGCACTGACGACGCTGCTGATGTCGTTCGACGTGTGGGCCGCGCGGCTGCCGCGGATCGAGGTGCACGGGACTGAGGGCAGCATCTCGGTGCCGGACCCGAACGGCTTCGACGGCAAGGTGGAGATCGCCACGGCCACGAACCGTGACTGGATCGAACTCCCTGTAGCCGGTGGGTACGCCGGAGCCGGCCGGGGTGTCGGTGTCGCGGACATGGCCCGCGCGATCCGCAACGGCGAGCCACACCGGGCCGACGGCGCGCTGGCGTACCACGTGCTCGACGTACTCGAGTCGGTGCTGGAGGCGGCGGCCCAGGATCAGCCGGTGGACGTCGCGAGTACGGTCGACCGACCCGCCGCCGTACCGTTGGGCGCGTCTCCCGAAATCGCCTGAGACCCGTCCCACGCCGGAATCTGGCACTGGCGGCTACTACGGCTCGGTAGACTGGCACTCGGATCATTTGAGTGCCAGGGTCCGCTGACGTCGACGGTCGATGGCGAGAGAGGGTGGTGCGCGTGCTGGACGAACGCAAGCTTGATGTTCTCCGCGCCATCGTCGAGGACTACGTGGCGACCCATGAGCCGGTCGGTTCGAAGACGCTGGTGGACCGGCACAACCTCGGAGTGTCGCCGGCGACCGTGCGCAACGACATGGCCGCGCTGGAGGAGGAGGGGTACATCACCCAGCCGCACACCAGCGCCGGCCGGATCCCGACCGACGCCGGCTACCGGCTGTTCGTCGACAAGCTGAGCACGGTGAAGACGTTGTCGCCGGCCGAGAAGAAGGCGATCACGTCGTTCCTGGCCGGTGCGGTCGACCTGGACGACGTCGTACGCCGTACTGTCCGGTTGCTCGCCCAGATCACCCGGCAGGTCGCGATCGTGCAGTACCCGTCGCTGAACCGGTCGCACGTGCGGCACGTCGAGGTGGTGACGATGACCCCGCGGCGACTGCTGTTGGTGCTGATCACCAGCACCGGCCGGGTCGAGCAGCGGATCGTCGAGCCGCCGCACGACGTCGACGAGCAGCTGATCGGCGACCTCCGGTCGAGGCTGAACACGGCACTCGCCGGCCAACGGCTGACCGAGGCGGCGACCTCGCTGGCCGCCGTCCCCGAGACGTTCGCTCCGGCCGACCGCCACTTGGTGGCGGCGATCGTGACGACGCTGCTGGAGGCGTTCACCGACGAGGTCGGCGAGCAGCGGATCGCGGTCGGCGGCGCGGCCAACCTGACCCGGTACGGCGACGACTTCGAGCGCAACGTGAAGCCGGTGCTGGAGGCGCTGGAGGAGCACGTCATCCTGCTCAAGCTGCTCGGTGAAGCGACCAACCCGCAGACGCTGACCGTCCGCATCGGGCACGAGAACCCGTACGAGGAACTGGCCACCACCTCGGTGGTCGCGACCGGGTACGGGTCCAAGTCGGAGGCGCTGGCCACGCTCGGCATCGTCGGCCCGACTCACATGGACTATCCGAGCACGATGGGCGCCGTCCGCGCCGTCGCCCGCTACGTCAGCCAGATCCTGGCCGACACCTAAGCCCACCAACCCCCTGGTCTGGAGTATGAGCACCGATTACTACGCCGTCCTGGGCGTCAGCCGTGACGCTTCACCGGACGAGATCAAGAAGGCGTACCGCAAGCTGGCCCGCCAGTATCACCCGGACGTGAACGACTCCGAGGACGCGCACCACAAGTTCCAGGAGATCGGCCGCGCCTTCCAGGTGCTGAGCGACCCGCAGAAGCGGCAGATGCACGATCTCGGCGGTGACCCGTTCGCGACCGGCGCGGGGGCCGGGGCGGGACCGGGCTTCGGCCAGGCCTTCACCTTCACCGACATCATGGACGCCTTCTTCGGCCAGACCGGCGGGGCCACCCGCGGGCCGCGGCCGCGGACCCGGCGCGGCCAGGACGCGTTGATCCCGCTGCGGATCGATCTGGCCGAGGCCGCGTTCGGCACCACCCGGGAGCTGAAGGTCGACACCGCCGTACTGTGCCCGACCTGTTCGGGCTCGGGTGCGGCGGCCGGTTCCGAGCCAGTCACCTGCGAGATCTGCCACGGGCGCGGTGAGGTCACCCACACCCAGCGCTCGTTCCTCGGCGAGGTGCGGACGATGCGGCCGTGCCCGAACTGCCGCGGCTTCGGCACCACCATCCCGAACCCGTGCGTCGAGTGCTCCGGCGACGGCCGGGTCCGGTCCCGCCGTACCGTCACCGTGAAGATCCCCGGCGGCGTGGACAGCGGCACCCGGGTCCAGCTGTCCGGCCAGGGCGAGGTCGGCCCCGGCGGCGGTCCGGCCGGCGACCTGTACGTCGAGATCGAGGTCGAGCCGCACGAGATCTTCACCCGCAGCGGCGACGACCTGCACTGCACGGTCACCCTGCCGATGACGGCGGCGGCGCTCGGTACGACGATCGACCTGCCGACCCTGGAGGGCGAGACCACCCCGCTGGAGATCCGGCCGGGCACGCAGTCCGGTACGGCGATGACGCTGACGGCTCGTGGTGTGCCGCGACTGCGGCACGCGGGTCGCGGCGACCTGATCGTCCAGGTGATCGTCGAGACCCCGACCAAGCTGGACGACACCCAGGCCGACTTGTTGAGGCAGTTGGCTGGCATCCGCGGCGAGGAACGCCCGCAGGGCCAGGTCCAGGCCGCCCACAAGGGCGTCTTCGGCCGCCTCCGCGACGCCTTCGGCGCCCACTAGATGGGCGTCGCGGTCTTCTTCTCGGAAGACCTGTCCCGTGACGAGCTGACGCTGGATGGTGCTGAGGGACGTCACGCGGCGGTCGTACGGCGGATCGGTCCGGGGGAGCGGATCCGGCTGACTGATGGGCGGGGTTCGTACGCCGAGGGCGCGGTGACGGCTGCCTCGAAGAGCGGGGTGACTGTTGCTGTCGACCACCGGAGGACGGTGGCGGCGAGCAGTCCCCGGTTGGTCGTCGTACAGGCGTTGCCGAAGGGCGAGCGGGCCGAGCTGGCGGTCGAGATGCTGACCGAGGTCGGTGCGGACGTGATCGTGCCGTGGAACGCGGAGCGGAGTCAGTTCCGCAGCAACCCGGAGCGGTCGGCGAAAACGCTTGCGAAATGGCAAGCGTGGGCTTTCGAGGCGAGCAAGCAGTCCCGCCGGTCCTGGTTCGTCGAGGTGACCCCGATCGCGACGACCGCGGAGGTCGCGCGACTCGTGGCCGACGCCGCGCTCCCCGTCGTACTGCACGAAGAAGCAAAGACCCGGCTGGCCGGCCTCGACGTACCCACGTCCGGTGACATCGTCATGGTGATCGGCCCCGAAGGCGGCATCGCCCCAGCCGAGCTAGCCGCCTTCGACGTAGAGCCCGTCCGCCTCGGCGACACCGTCCTCCGCACCTCGACGGCCGGCGTAGCCGCCGCCGCAGCCCTACTCGCCCGCTCCCGCTGGAGCTGATCCTTACAAAGCCCGAACACAAGGGCGATGGTTCTCGAATGCCGACGCGGGAGAGTCGTTCTCGTTCGGAGTGGTCGAGAGCGAGGAGTGGCGAGATGCGCAGGTCCGTCCGCGGCATGGCTTGGGGTACGTCGGCCGTCGTCCTGCTGAGCGGTTTGGTCGGAGGTACGACGGTCGCGTCGGCTGATCCGACCCCGACCCCGACTTATGCACCGATCACCTTGAGCCCGGAAGAGTCTCAACGGCTGTGTGCGGAGGTGCTGCCGAAGCTGATCGCGCGGCGGGAGAAGCTGGCGACCAGGATCAACGGCGGGGCCGATGTGAAGGGTTCGGTGGCGTGGCTGAAGGCCCGGGCCGCGAAGCAGAAGGCGAAAGGGCACGAGAAGGTCGCGGCCCAGCTCGAGAAGCGGGCCGAACGCCGGGCCGGGCGGCTCGAGCAACTCGCCAAGATCAAGGGCGAGCTCGAGGCGTTCAAGACCAAGCACTGCCAGGTGGTGAAGTGATGCGGACCCTGATGGCCCTGATCGGCACCGTCGGACTCGTCCTGAGCCTGGCCTCCTGCGCCGACGCCGACCAGCCCGGCCCCGCGGCCCCGGCCGACGCCGGGCAGCAGGCGGGCACCGGCGCGGGCCAACAGGGCTCAGCCGGCGCGGGGCAGCAGGCGGGGTCGCCGGGGCAGGAGCTGGCGGGGATCGGGTCTACCCTGGACGCCATTGATTCGGAGCTGGCATCGGACGGCTCACCCTGAGCCCCAGGAGCAGATGATGGGCGCAGCACCCGGTCGCGGGCTGGTGCTGGTGGTGGAGGACGAGGCCGCGATCGCCGAGGTGATCACGCTCTACCTGCGGCGGGACGGGTACGCCGTCCACGTCGAGACCGACGGTGATGCCGCGCTGGCCGCCTGGCGGCGACTCCGGCCGGTCGCGGTGATCCTCGACATCGGCCTGCCGGGCCGGGATGGTGCGGACGTCTGCCGCACGATCCGTGCCGCTGAGGACTGGACTCCGATCCTGTTCGTCACCGCGCGCGACGACGAGGTCGATCGGCTGCTCGGCCTGGAACTGGGCGCCGATGACTACATCACCAAGCCGTTCAGCCCGCGCGAACTCGCCCTGCGCGTGCGGACCGTCCTGCGCCGAAGCGGCGGTGCTGTCCCGGGCGGTGAGGTCCTCAGCGTTGGCGGCGTACGGGTTGATGTGAGTCGTCGGCGAGCCTGGGCCGACGACGCGGAGGTGTCGCTGACGTCCACCGAGTTCGACCTGCTCGCGCAGCTGTTCCGCAGGCCGGGCCGGGTGTTCGAACGCGATGAGCTCCTCAGCTCGGTGTGGGGGTACCAAAGCTCGGCCGGCACCCGCACGGTCGACGTACACATCGCCCAGCTCCGCGCCAAGCTCGGTCCGTCCAGCCCCATCCGCACTGTCCGCGGCGTCGGGTACGCCGCCGACCTCGACCGATGACGACTGGTCGACGGGGGTCGCTGGCGACCCGGATAGTGCTCGTGTGTGTAGCAGTCGCCGGAGTCGCGGTGTTGGTGGCCGGTCTCGTCATGGCCGGCCTGGCGAGGCGGTCCGCTCAAGGCGTGTTGCAGGACTCGCTCGCCGCGCAGGCCGACGTACTGGCCAGCCAGGTGGATGAGCGCGGCCTCGGGTCGCGGGCGGCCGGGTTGGGCCGGGCGGCCGAGGTGGTTCGCGGACAGGGCATCGTCGTGGTGATTCTGTTGCCTCGTCGCGGTATCCAGCCGGTCGACCAGCGGTCCGCTGACGCGGCGAGGGCAGCCGGCCTGACCGGGATCAACGGCGGGCAGCGGATCTCCACCAAGGTGTCGGTGAGCGGTCAGGAGTACCTGGTCGAGGCCAGGGGAGTGGGCCCGCGGTCGGGTTTCGCCCTGGTCGAGCCGTTGCGGATGCCGGCCGGCGCCCAGCGGATCCTGGTCCGGAACATCCTGCTCGCCCTGGGCGCCGGACTCCTGGTCGCGGCCTTGGCCGGAGGACTCCTGGGTCGACTGCTGGCTCGTCCACTTCGCCGTACGGCGGATGTCGCAGGAGCGATGCGGCAGGGCCGACGGGATCTGCACGTCCCGGTCGAGGGACCGGCTGAGGTCGCCGAGGTGGCTGAAGCCGTCAACGAACTGTCGGTCGCGTTGCGGCACAGCGAGGAACGTCAGCGCGAGTTCCTGCTCTCCGTCTCGCATGAGCTCCGTACGCCGCTAACCGCCGTTCATGGGTTCGCCGAGTCGCTCGCGGACGGTGTCGTCACCGGGCCGGAAGCGCAGCACGCGGGGCAGGTGATCCAGCAGGAGTCGCAACGGCTCGAGCGGCTGGTCAGCGACCTGCTCGACCTGGCCCGGCTCGGGGCGGACCAATTCCGGCTCGACGTGGCCGAAGTGGATCTCCGGGAGACGATCAGCGCCTGTGCGGAGGTCTGGCGGGTGCGGTGCGAGCGGCAAGGCGTGCACTTCCGGCTCGAACTGCCGTCGACACCGGCAGTGGCGACGACCGACGCCCGGCGGATCCGTCAGGTCCTGGACGGACTCGCGGAGAACGCACTCCGGGTCACCCCGGCTGGCTCGCAGCTGACCCTCGCACTGGATGCCAGCCGACCGGGGACGCTCGCGCTCCAGGTCCGTGACGGCGGCCCCGGGCTCGCGCCCGAGGACTACGCCGTGGCTTTCGAGCGCGGCGTACTTCATGAGAAGTACCGCGGCCGCCGCCCGGTCGGCTCCGGGATCGGCCTGGCCCTCGCGTTCGGCCTGGTCGCCCGGCTCGGCGGCACCATGACCGCCGGCCCCGCCCCCGAAGGCGGCGCCACCTTCACCGTCTGGCTGCCGGCTACTTGACGAACACGGTCTTGGAGTCGGTGTCGGTGATGGAGCCGTCCTCGCCGGACAGCAGGTAGGCCTCGATGCGCCATTCGCCGGGGGTGAGTTTGAGGGGGATGGCGAAGGGGGAGTAGGTCTGGCCTTCCTTGGTGTTGACGTAGCCGGTCAGGGGGGCGCGGGTCTTCAGGTTGATGGCGCGCCAGTTCACCGTTGCCTCGAAGGCGGCGGCGATTCCGGTGACGGTGAGTGGGCTCTGGGTGACCTGGCCCTCGTTGAGGTTGTCGATCCACACCAGGGCTTGGACCTTGCTTGCCGGGGCACGGGTGAGCGGGCGTGAGGTGTCGACCTGGCCGAACAGGCGGCCGCCGGGCTTGCCCTGCTGGGTGACCTGGACCGGCTCGCGCGGAGCGTTCAGCGCGCCCTGGACCGTGTAGACGAGCTGCTGGGTCGCGACGTGCGCGGCAGCCTCGTCCAGTTTCGTCTCCGGGAGATGCTTGAAGTCCACCGTTACGACGCCGTCGGCCCGGATCACCGAGTTCACCTGGGCGCCACGCCAGGCGGAGTAGTAGTCGGGGTCGCCGGGGTCCTTCGACGTCATGATCCGGACCGCCTCGAGCGCGGGGCGGCCGTTGATCTTGGTCCAGGTGCGGTACAGCCGGACCGTCGGCTGGGCTGACGTCGCACCGATCTTCTCACCGAGCCAGTAGACCGGTACGGCGGCGCTCCGCATCGGCTCCGGAGTGCCTCGGCCGACCGGGGCGGTCGTCTTGGGGGCGGTGGGCGGCAGGGTGGCTTCGGTCGGCTCCGGCGTCGGGGCGGCCTCGGTCGTCGGGAGCGTCGTCGACGGGGCTCCGGTGGCGCTGGTCGTCGTACCCGGGCCGCCGGCGAACTGGTCGTCGCCCGCGGTCTTGGCGTCGTCGTTCAGGACGGTGAAGGCGCCGATCGCCGCGGCCGTGCCGATCGCGGCGACACCCGCGGTGAGCACCCACGGACGGCGCGTAGCCGGTCGGCGTTGGGTGCGGACCCGGGCCTGGATCTCGGGCAGGGCGTCGGCCGGTTCGATCCGGTCGGCCTCCTCGGCCAGAGCCCGCCGAACCAGGTCGTCGAACGGGTCGTTCGGCTGATCACTCATCCGCGTCCTCGCTTCGCTCCGGGCGCGGCTGAGGCACAAGTCGTTCTGTGTTTGATGCTGAACTCGCTTCGCTCGTTCATACGTTCTGCTCCAGGAGCTGGCGGAGCGACTTGCTCGCCCGCGCGGCGTGGCTCTTCACGGATCCCCGGCTGATTCCCATCGTCTCGGCGATCTCGGCCTCGGACAGGTCGCCGTAGTACCGCAGCACCATCACGGTGCGCTGCTTCTCCGGCAGGTGGCGCATCGCGTCGATCACCCGGTCGGTCTCGACCGTCCGCAGGACGGCCTGTTCGGCGCTCGGCTCGTCGGGGAGCGAGCGGGGCGTGTGCTTGTCCACCACCACCAGGTGGCGCTGGCGGGAGCGGCAGCGGTTCACCACCGCGGTGCGCAGGTAGGCGAGAGCTTTGTGCGGGTCGCGCAGCCGGTGCCAGCGGCCGTGCATCGCGACGAACGCGTCCTGCACGATCTCCTCCGCCGTACCGGTGTCACGCAGCAACAAGGCGCCGAGGCGGACCAGCGACGTGTAGTGCGCCGTGTAGACAGCCGTCAGCGCCTCGTCGGCATCCCACGAGGACTCGTGTGTCACTTCCTCTTCGTACACCACCGCCGGTTGCGCCACGAAACGATGACGCGGAGACCACGTCCCAGGTTGACAACGGCTGCGGACCCGACGCGATGACAACGTAAGGGGTGAAGCACTTGGCGGCGGGCTCTGGGCGGGCGTCGGGAGCTGACGTATGCCGCGGTCGGCCGGCGTTCCAGTACCTGAGCAGCCCGTGCGGCACGATCTAGGTTCGGGACTTGAGTCGCCCTGGTTGCGCAATTGTTCTAGAATCGCACACATGGGAATCGGAGAGCGGGTAGCCGAGGCACGCGCTGAGTCTGGGCTGACGCAGGCCCAGCTGGCTTCCGCCGTCGGTGTCGACCGCAGTGCGCTGGCCAAGATCGAGACTGGCGCGCGGCGCGTCTCCGCCGTCGAACTCGTATCCATCGCACGCGAACTGCGCCGACGTGTCGAATGGTTCGTCGATCCAGGGCCGGAGTCGATTGTGTCCTACCGGGCGACTCGCCCAGAGATGGCGACCCAGGCCATCGACGCCGAACTGGACCGCGTGGTCCGCGACGTCGAGTTCGTTGTCGGACAGGTTCCGAGCCTTGTCGCCGCCCAGCCCCAGCCTGCGGCACCGCCCCAGACCCTGAACGAGGCCGATTCCCTTGCGCGACTTGCGCGGGAACTGTTGGGGCTCCGTGCGGACCAGCCGGCGAACGACCTTGCAGGCCTCGTCACTCGCATCGGCCTCCTCCCGTTCGCGGTGTCCTTGGGTCACGGTGCGGATGCAGGGACGGTGCTGCTACAGAACGGCGGGGTATCTGTCGTCAACGGCGACCTGCATGTGGGACGTCGGCGTCTCGCACTCGCTCACGAGTTGGGCCACTACCTCGTCGCGGATCCATACACGACCGACTGGCGCATCGCCTCCACTGAGGCGGACGCGCTGGAGGCACGACTGGACCGCTTCGCACGAGCATTGCTGCTGCCCGCGGCAGACTTGATCGTCCGCTGGAGCGACTGGCTGGACATTCCAGAGGAGACGCTCCGTGACGCGGCTGTCCGTGCCGGAAGCCACTACCGAGTGGACATGGCCACCCTGGCTCGGCGACTCACTGAGCTCGGTGTCGTCGACGGCGACGAAGCCACCACGATCCGCCGTGTCCAGACCAAGCGGGCCGACATCGTAGAGAAGAACCTGGTGGTCCACCATGAGATGGAGCCAGTTTCACTGCCGCGCCCTTACGAGCAGGCGGTGCTCGGCCTGTACCGGAGCGAAACAATCAGTGAAGATCGGGCGCTGGGATTGCTCTTCGGCACGTTCGACCGGGACGCCCTGCCTGACCTCCCGCCGGTGGCAGAGTCGGAGATCTGGACCGTCACCTCGTGAATGGTGCTCCGGAGGCGTATGTCCTCGACACGGGCCCACTGAGTCACTTCGCTCGCGCGCAGTGGCTCGGTGTGCTGAAAGTCGTCCTAGGCGCCGCCACGGTGCTGATCCCCGACGTAGTGGAGTTGGAACTGCGCAACGGCGCTGGTCAGCATCAGCACCTTCAGGCTGCGCTGGAGGCCGACTGGATCAACGTCATGCCGATCGACTCCCCTGAGCAACTCGCCGCCGTCGCCTACTACGAGCAGAGGCTCGTGGGATCGGACGGGCGCAACATCGGCGAGTGCGGTGTGCTCGCGCTGGCCGAGACAACACCTGGCTCCGTCGCCATCATCGACGACCGAGTTGCGAAAAAGGCCGCTCAAGGCCGCCAGGTCGAAGTGCGCGGAACGCTTGGTCTCCTGTGTGACGCGATCCGGCAGGGCCTCCTGACGGTCCCGCTCGTTTCCGCTGTCGCCGACGACCTGCTGACGCACCAATACCGGCTCCCGTTCGGCCCGGGCGGCTTTGCGCGGTGGGCGGACGACGAAGGACTCAGCTGAGGAGTGCCGTGGGCGGCCCGGGGCGTCCGTCGGATCGCCGTCAACTTGCTCTGGCGGCGCTTGGCGGCTGTGTCGTCGGCCACTGATCGGCAGGAGCCAGCACAAGCAGCGGGTTGACAACAGCGGCCGGAGGATCACGGGTTGGGCGTGTTCGGGGAATTACAAGTGAGGGTGTCGGCGGAGCGGGCTAGCATGGGGTCACTATCACCGGCATCAGGAGGAAGAGCCTGTCCAGGCCACGCAGTATCGAACCGGAGGCGCGCGCGAACGGCGCCGCCACCGCCACGCAGGCGTCACACAAGATCGTCGTGCCGAACAGCATCGACATGGTGGCCCTGCTCGGAGCCCGGGACGAGTTCCTCCGCATCGTCGAGAAGGAGTTCGCCGCCGACATCATGGTCCGCGGCAACGAGATCACGCTGAACGGTGAGCCGGCCGAGCTGGCCCTGGCCGAGCGGCTGATCGACGAGCTGATCGCGGTGGTCCGGACCGGTCACGGGCTGACCGCCGACTCGGTCGAGCGCAGCATCGTGATGATCAAGGCCGCCACGGTCGAGAGCCCGGCCGACGTCCTGACCCAGAACATCCTGTCCAGCCGCGGCCGCACCATCCGGCCGAAGACGCTCAACCAGAAGCGGTACGTCGACGCGATCGACAAGAACACCATCGTGTTCGGCATCGGCCCGGCCGGTACCGGCAAGACCTACCTGGCGGTCGCCAAGGCGGTCCAGGCGCTGCAGGCCAAGGAGGTCAACCGGATCATCCTGACCCGGCCGGCCGTCGAGGCCGGTGAGCGGCTCGGCTTCCTGCCCGGCACCCTGTCGGAGAAGATCGATCCATACCTGCGGCCGCTGTACGACGCCCTGCACGACATGCTGGACCCGGAGTCGATCCCGCGGCTGATGACGGCCGGCACGATCGAGATCGCGCCGCTGGCCTACATGCGCGGCCGGACCCTGAACGACGCCTACATCATCCTGGACGAGGCGCAGAACACCTCGCCGGAGCAGATGAAGATGTTCCTCACCCGGCTCGGTTTCGGCTCCAAGATGGTCGTCACCGGCGACGTCACCCAGGTCGACCTACCGACCGGGACGAACTCCGGGCTCCGGGTCGTCCAGGAGATCCTCGAGGGTGTCCAGGACCTGACCTTCTGCCGGCTGACCTCGCACGACGTGGTCCGGCACAAGCTGGTCGGCCGGATCGTGTCGGCGTACGAGAACTTCGAAGGGCAGCGCTGAGCCGCACCGATGAACGTAGAGGTCAACAACGAGTCCGGCGTCGAGATCGACGCGCACGGACTGATGCGGCTCAGCCGGTTCGTGATGTCGTCGCTGCGGCTGCACCCGGAGTGTGAGCTGTCGATCAAGCTGGTCGACGAGGACACCATGGCGCGGTATCACGTCGAGTTCCTGGACCTGCCCGGTCCGACCGACGTGATGTCGTGGCCGATGGACGAGCTGCGGCCGGGTGCCGAGGAGGACGCCGAGCCGCCGCTCGGTCATCTCGGCGACATCGCGCTGTGCCCGACCGTCGCGGCCGCGCAGGGCGCCAAGGCCGGCCACGGCACCTGGGCCGAGCTCGAGCTGCTGACGGTGCACGGCATCCTGCACCTGCTCGGCTACGACCACGCCGAGCCCGCCGAGAAGGCGGAGATGTGGGATGTCCAGGGCCGGCTGCTGGAAGCCTGGCGAGCCCCCGGAAACCGGTTGGAGGGTGTCTGATGGTTGCCACCAGAGACCCTCTCGGACAGGAGTGACGTTGCGGTGACCTCCCACGACCTCGCTCTGCTGGTTGTGGCTGCGGTGCTCGTCCTGCTCGCCGGTCTGTTCGCCGGTGCCGAGGCAGCACTGTCGTCGTACTCCAAGGTGCGGGCGAACGAGCAGGTCGAGCAGGGCAACCTGCGCGCGGTCCGGCTGCGCGACCTGCTGTCCGACGCGCCGCGGTACCTGAACTCGCTGCTGCTGGTCCGGCTGATCTGTGAGATCACCGCGATCGTGCTCGTCACCCAGGCCCTGTCGGACATCTTCCCGGTCACCTGGGAACACATCCTGATCACCGCCGTGGTGATGGTGCTGGTCTCGTACGTGATCATCGGCGTCGCGCCGCGCACCCTCGGCCGGCAGCACTCGGACCGGTTCGCGATCCTCTCGGCCGGCCCGGTGATGGCGCTGACCCGGGTGCTCGGGCCGTTGCCGAAGGTGCTGATCCTGCTCGGCAACGCGCTCACCCCGGGCAAGGGGTTCGCCGAGGGCCCGTTCGCGACCGAGGCCGAGCTGCGCGCGCTGGTCGACCTGGCCGAGAAGTCGGCGGTCATCGAGTCCGGCGAGCGGCAGATGATCCACTCGGTGTTCGAGCTCGGCGACACCATCGTCCGCGAGGTGATGGTGCCGCGGACCGACATGGTCTACATCGAGAAGCACAAGAAATTGCGCCAGCTCACCTCGTTGGCGCTGCGCTCCGGCTACTCGCGGATCCCGGTGATCGGTGAGTCGCTCGACGACATCCTCGGCGTCGTCTACCTCAAGGACGTGATGCGCCGGGTGTACGACAACGCCCAGGCCGAGTCGACCGAGCGGGTCGAGTCGGTGATGCGGCCGTGTATGTACATCCCGGACTCCAAGCCGATCGACGAGCTGCTGCGCGAGATGCAGGCGGCCCGGATGCACGTCGCGATCGTCGTCGACGAGTACGGCGGAACGGCCGGCCTGGTCACCATCGAGGACATCCTGGAAGAGATCGTCGGCGAGATCACCGACGAGTACGACGAGGTGCCCGACTCGGTGCAGGAGCTGTCGGACGGCGCCTACCGGGTGTCGAGCCGGCTGCCGATCGACGAGCTGGGCGAGCTGTTCGGCGTACCACTGGACGACGACGACGTCGACACCGTCGGCGGCCTGATGGCCAAACTCCTCGGCAAGGTGCCGATCCCCGGGGCCGAGGTGGAGATCGCGGGATTGTCGCTGACCGCGGAGCGGCCGTCCGGCCGCCGCAACCAGGTCGGTACTGTGCTGGTACGGCGGGAGGAGACCGCCGACCCGTCGCACGACCAGAACCACCAGCACGCCTGATCCCCTTTGGAGCACTTCTTGTCAGACCTCTCGGCCGAGGACGCCAAGCTCGTCACCCTCGCCCGCGCCGCCCGGGCCCGTACTCGTGCGGCCGAGGGCGCCGCCGTCCGGGATTCCGACGGGCGGACGTACTCCGCCTGCACGGTCGCGCTCGACACCGTCGACCTGACCGCGCTGCAGCTGGCAGTCGCGATGGCGCTGTCCTCGGGGGTGAAGGGCCTGGAGGCCGCCGCGGTGGTCACCGACGTACCCGACGGCCTCGATGTGAACGTCGTCCGCCACTTCGCCGGCGCCGCCATTCCCGTAGTAGTTGCCAATGGCACCGGAGAGGTCCGCGATGTCGTCCACACCTGAGGCTTTCAAGTCCGGTTTCGCCTGTTTCGTCGGGCGGCCGAACGCGGGCAAGTCCACCCTCACCAACGCGTTGGTGGGGAAGAAGATCGTGATCACCTCGTCGAAGCCGCAGACCACCCGGCACGCGGTCCGCGGCATCGTGCACCGGCCGGACGCCCAGCTGATCCTGGTCGACACCCCCGGCCTGCACAAGCCGCGCACGCTGCTCGGCGAGCGGCTGAACGACCTGGTCAAGACCACCTGGGCGGAGGTCGACGTGATCGCGGTCTGCCTGCCGGCCAGCGACCGGATCGGCCCGGGTGACCGGTTCCTGGTCAGCGAGGCGGCCAAGGTCGCGAAGACCCCGAAGGTCGCGCTGGCCACCAAGTCCGACCTGGTCGAACCGGACCGGATGGTCGAGCACTTGGCCGAGATCGCCGCGCTGGGGGAGTCGGCCGGGATCGAGTGGGCCTCGATCGTGCCGGTCTCGGCGACGTCCGGCTACCAGGTCGACGTGGTCGCCGACGAGCTGGTGAAGCTGCTGCCGGAGGGTTTCGCGCTCTACCCGGACGGCGACATCACCGACGAGCCCGAGGAGACCCTGGTCGCGGAGCTGATCCGCGAGGCCGCGCTGGAGGGTGTGCGCGACGAGCTGCCGCACTCGATCGCGGTCACCATCGACGAGATGATGCTGCGCGAGGGCCGTCCGGAGGACAAGCCGCTGCTCGACGTGTACGCCAACATCTTCCTCGAGCGGGACAGCCAGAAGGGCATCGTGATCGGCCACAAGGGCGCCCGCCTGCGCGAGGTCGGCGCCGCCGCCCGCCGCCAGATCGAGGCGCTGCTGGGGACGCCGGTCTACCTCGACCTGCATGTGAAGATCGCCAAAAACTGGCAGACAGACGCCAAGCATCTGCGCAAACTGGGCTTCTGATCCGTCGTCCTGGGGGAGCTTCTCGTGCTGACCAACCCGGTGTACGCCGCTCTGTCCGGCCCGCACTCGTTCATCGCGGAAACCCGCGGCGACGCGCACTGCTATCCGGCCGCGGTCGCGCCGTTCCTCGGGCTGCCTGACGACCCGTCGGCGCAGGACTGGGCCGACGCCGCTGCCCTGCTGGGCTCCGGCCGGACAGTGGCCCTGATCCGGCCGGACCTGCCGATCCCGGACAGCTTCAAGCTGGACAAGCAGTTCGACCTGGTCCAGTTCGTGGCCCCGCCGACGCTGGCCGCGGTCGACGACGAGGCCGTCGTACTCGGTCCGGACGACGTACCGGACATGCTGGCCCTGGTCGCCCTCACCGATCCCGGGCCGTTCCGCTCCCGCACGATCGAGCTGGGCACCTACCTCGGCATCCGCCGTGACGGCGAGCTGATCGCGATGGCGGGCACCCGCTTCGCCCTCCCCACCCACACCGAAATCAGCGCCGTCTGTACCCACCCGTCGTACCGCGGCCAAGGCCTCGCCACCCGCCTGATCCGGGCGGTAGCCGCCCACGTGGAGTCAACCGGCCGTACGCCGTTCCTCCACACGGGCGGCACCAACGCCGGAGCGATAAAGCTCTACAAATCCCTCGGCTTCACCCTCAGCAAATCGATGAAGGTCACCGTCGTCGAAGCGATCTAAACGGTCTTCTGGTATTCGAGGGCTCGGGCGATGATTCGGTAGTTGAGTTGTTCGTTGATGGCGATCATGTGGTTGTTGGACTCGGCGTTCCAGGTGTCGATCTGGGTGAGGGCCGGTTCCTGGTCGCGCAGCCACAGGAGCATCGCGGACTTGGTCAGGGCACCGAGACGGTGGCCGCGGTGCTCGCGGGAGACCGCGGTGTCGTTCTGGTGGCCGATGTGCGGGCGTTCCCGCTCGACCGTGATGGTGGAGTGGCCGGCCAGCTCACCGGTGGACTTCTCCCGGGCGATCACCCGGTAGAGGCTGCGATCGCTCTTCAGCTGCGCCTGTTCGTACGCGCGCAACCGCTCCGGGCTGTACGCGTCGTCCTCGATGTCGAGGTCGTCCTTCGGTGCGTCGTTGATCGACTCCGTCACCGCGACCATGCCCTCGAGCAGCTCGTCCGGCAGCGTTCCGGTGATCTTCAGCAGTTCGTACGCCGAGGCGGCCGCGACCGCGTCGTCGTACAGCTTCTGCACGACGGCCCAGTCGAGGTTCGCGAGGTCCTGCCGGCGGTTGATCGCGGTGGCCTTCCGCTCGAAGCCGTGCCGCTGGGCGAACGCCTCCGACTTCGGCAGGTCCCACGAGCTGGCGCCGAGCGACGTCCGGCCGAGCTCCGCGGCCAGCGCCTCGCCGTAGCCGAGCAGCTCCGTCCCGAACCCGCGGCCGCGGTAGTCCGGATGGACCTCGAACTCCAGCCAGACCAGGTTGGTGTTGTCGTACGTCGGAACGTCCACGGAAAGCAGGCCGACGGCCGTCCCGTCGGTGTCGCGGGCGAGATAGGCCCGCGCCGGGTCGAGATCCCAGCCGTACCGCAGGCTGTTCGCATAGCCCCGCGGCGTCCGCACCAACGACTCCGGGCAGTCCACCTTGGCCGCGGCGCTCATCAGCGCAACGGCATCCGCACATCCGACCTCGTCGTCGGGCAGCAGTCTCGTAATCTCCACGTCCTCAGCTTCCCCGTGGCTGCCGTTTACCGCGAGTGATTTATCCGCGGTGGGGAACTGACCGTACGTCCGAGAAATGTTGACCGGTTCCAGAACCGGCGAAAGACTGCGGGAAGTGGCAGTCGAATCCGCACGGGAAGGCTGACTGAGCATGTCCGACACGTCTGGCGTCACTCACCAGGGCAGTGAGAGCGAGAACCCGGCCATCGACGCACCGACTCCGAAGCCCGGCCGGCCGAGGACGAACCGCGACTGGTGGCCCAACCAGCTGGACCTCTCGATCCTGCACCCGCACGCGACCAAGTCGAACCCGATGGAGGACGGATTCGACTACGCCGCGGAGTTCGCGAAGCTCGACGTCGACGCGCTCAAGGCCGACCTCGTCCAGGTGATGCGGACGTCGCAGGACTGGTGGCCCGCCGACTTCGGCCACTACGGCCCGCTGTTCATCCGGATGAGCTGGCACGCGGCCGGCACCTACCGGATCGAGGACGGCCGCGGCGGTGCCGGCGACGGCGCGCAGCGGTTCGCGCCGCTGAACAGCTGGCCCGACAACGCGAACCTGGACAAGGCCCGCCGGCTGTTGTGGCCGGTGAAGCAGAAGTACGGCCGGAAGATCTCGTGGGCCGATCTGCTCGTGCTGGCCGGCAACGTCGCGCTGGACGACATGGGCTTCAAGACCTTCGGCTTCGGTTTCGGCCGCGAGGACGTCTGGGAGCCGGAAGAGATCTACTGGGGTCCGGAGGATGCCTGGCTCGGCGACGAGCGCTACAGCGGTGACCGGGAGCTGGGCGGGCCGCTGGGCGCGGTCCAGATGGGCCTGATCTACGTCAACCCCGAAGGCCCGAACGGTACGCCGGACCCGCTCGCGGCGGCCCGCGACATCCGCGAGACGTTCCGCCGGATGGCGATGAACGACGAGGAGACGGTGGCGCTGATCGCCGGCGGGCACTCGTTCGGCAAGACCCACGGTGCCGGTCCGGCCGACCATGTCGGCGTGGAGCCAGAAGCGGCACCGCTCGAGGCGCAGGGCCTGGGCTGGCAGAGCACCTACGGCACCGGCAAGGGCAAGGACACCATCACCAGCGGTCTCGAGGTGACCTGGACGAGCACGCCGACCCGTTTCGGCAACGGGTTCTTCCAGAACCTCTTCGGCCATGAGTGGGAGCTCACCAAGAGCCCGGCCGGCGCGCACCAGTGGGTGGCCAGGGACGCCGAGGAGGATGTGCCGGACGCGCACGTCCCGGGCCAGATGCACCGCCCGACGATGCTCACCACCGACCTGGCGCTGCGTCTCGACCCGATCTACGGGCCGATCTCGCGACGCTTCTTCGAGAACCCGGACGAGTTCGCGCTGGCCTTCGCGAAAGCCTGGTACAAGCTGCTGCACCGCGACATGGGCCCGGTCTCTCGCTTCCTCGGCCCGTGGATCCCCGAGCCGCAGCTGTGGCAGGACCCGGTGCCGGCGGTCGATCACGAGTTGATCGGCGACGAGGACATCGCGGCGCTCAAGAACAAGCTGCTCGCGTCCGGCCTGTCCATCTCCCAGCTGGTCTCCACCGCCTGGGCGGCCGCGGCCAGCTTCCGCGGTACCGACAAGCGCGGTGGTGCGAACGGTGCGCGGATCCGGCTCGAGCCGCAGCGGAGCTGGGAGGTCAACGAGCCGGATGAACTGGCCACGGTGTTGCAGACCCTCGAGCAGATCCAGCAGGAGTTCAACAGTTCCGGGAAGCGGGTGTCCCTGGCCGACCTGATCGTGCTCGGCGGCTGCGCTGCTGTGGAGCAGGCGGCCCAGAACGCGGGGCACGACGTCGTCGTACCGTTCCACCCCGGACGGACCGACGCATTCCAGGACCAGACCGACGTGGACGCGTTCGCCGTACTCGAGCCGCGGGCTGACGGCTTCCGCAACTACCTGCCGGCGGGGGAGAAGCTCTCGCCGGAGACGCTGCTGCTGGACCGCGCCTACATGCTGACC
Source organism: Kribbella sp. CCNWLW201 (assembly GCF_037203805.1). Taxonomy (NCBI): domain Bacteria; kingdom Bacillati; phylum Actinomycetota; class Actinomycetes; order Propionibacteriales; family Kribbellaceae; genus Kribbella; species Kribbella sp. CCNWLW201. Next base: position 122,219 of record NZ_JBBCBQ010000010.1, read on the forward strand.
TTGACCGCCCCGGAGATGACGGTCCTGGTCGGCGGCCTGCGCGCCCTGGGCGCGAACGCCGGTCATGCGCAGCACGGCGTCTTCACCAACCGCACCGGGTCTCTCACCAACGACTTCTTCGTGAATCTGCTCGCGCCCGGCGCGGAGTGGAAGGCGTCGGAGTCGGAGGAGAACGTCTTCGAGATCCGGGATGTCGGCACCGGTGAGCTCAAGTGGACAGCGACTGCCGTCGACCTCGTCTTCGGCGCGAACTCGCAACTGCGGTCACTCTCGGAGGTCTACGCGAGTGCCGACGCGCAGGACAAGTTCGTCACCGACTTCGTCGCCGCCTGGGTCAAGGTGATGGAGCTCGACCGGTTCGACCTCAGGAGGGCGTAGGCATTCCGTACGCGTGATCGACGGTCATCGAGAACATCAGTCGCTGGTCGCGGACCATCACAGCCCGGTACTCGTCCCAGTCCGGGTGCTCGCCGGACGCCGTCCGGTAGTAGTCGACCAGGTCCTCGACCACGTCGTCGTACGGATCCGCCGCCACCGGACTGAGCTCGGCCTTGCCCTCCAGTACGACGTACGACCGGCCACCGGGTCCATCGACGTACAGGCTGGCCCGCGGGTCGCGGCGCAGGTTCTTCGTCTTGGCCCGGCCGTCGGTCAGCGACACCCGGATCCGCTCGCCGTCGAACACGTAGGTGACGTTCGACAGTTGCGGCCGGCCGTCGCGTTTGAGGGTGACGAGGACACCGAGGCCATGGGCGCCGATCCGGTCCGCGAGGGATTGAGTCATGCCGCCAAGGTTAAAATTTCAAGTGCACTTGAGGGCAAGTCGTCACCCTCCGTGTCTCGACGGTCGAGACCCCCGGTTCGACGGGTCGGGCGGATTGTGCTTAGACTCACTGGCATCATGCGGCACCAGCTTCTCCTCCTTCGCTGCCGCGGCGAGGCCTGACAAGGCCGGTTCCCTCGCCGCGGAGTCTTGTCGTACGCCGGTCGTCCTTACGGCCCCGCAGTACACCTCCCGAGGAGAACCCCCGTGGCACCGAAGAATCAGCCCAAGCCCGTCCAGCAGCCGTCCGGGATGCCGATCCAGCGCTACCGCGCGTTTCCGCCGATCGACCTGCCGGACCGCACCTGGCCCACCAAGTCGGTCGACCGGACCCCGCGCTGGCTGTCCACCGACCTCCGCGACGGCAACCAGGCGCTGGTCGAGCCGATGTCGCCGGCCCGCAAGCGGCGGATGTTCGACCTGCTGGTGAAGATGGGCTACAAGGAGATCGAGGTCGGTTTCCCGAGCGCCAGCCAGTACGACTTCGACTTCGTCCGCAGCCTGATCGAAGAGGACGTCATCCCTGACGACGTCACGATCTCGGTGCTGACCCAGGCCCGCGACGAGCTGATCGAGCGGACCGTGCAGTCGCTGCAGGGCTCGCCGAAGGCCACCATCCACCTGTACAACGCGACCGCGCCGCTGTTCCGCCGGGTCGTCTTCAACGTGGACAAGGCCGAGTGCCTCAACATCGCGGTCCGCGGCACCGAGACGGTGATGAAGTACGCCGACGACATGCTGGGCGACTGTGAGTTCGGGTACCAGTACAGCCCGGAGATCTTCACCGGCACCGAGCTGGAGTTCGCGCTCGAGGTGTGTGAGGCGGTCAGCGACCAGTGGCAGCCGGCCGATGGCCGGCAGATCATCCTGAACCTGCCCGCCACGGTCGAGATGTCCACCCCGAACGTGTACGCCGACCAGATCGAGTGGTTCAGCCGCAACCTGACCCGGCGCGAGCACAGCACCATCAGCCTGCACCCGCACAACGACCGTGGCACCGCGGTGGCCGCGACCGAGCTGGCCCTGATGGCCGGTGCGGACCGGGTCGAGGGCTGCCTGTTCGGCCACGGCGAGCGGACCGGCAACGTCGACCTGGTCACCCTAGGGATGAACCTGTTCAGCCAGGGCATCGATCCGCAGATCGACTTCGCCGACATCGACGAGATCCGCCGTACGGTCGAGTACTGCACCCAGATGCGGGTGCCCGAGCGGCAGCCGTACGCCGGTGACCTGGTCTACACCGCCTTCTCCGGCTCGCACCAGGACGCGATCAAGAAGGGCCTGGAGGCGCTGGACAAGCAGGCCGCGGCCGAGGGCAAGCCGGTCTCGGAGATCGCCTGGGAGGCGCCGTACCTGCCGATCGACCCGAAGGACGTCGGCCGGTCGTACGAGGCGGTCATCCGGGTGAACTCGCAGTCCGGCAAGGGCGGCGTCGCGTACATCATGAAGTCGGAGCACCGGCTCGACCTGCCGCGCCGGCTGCAGATCGAGTTCAGCCGGGTGATCCAGCAGCACACCGACGCAGAGGGCGGCGAGGTCGGTCCGCAGCACATGTGGGACATCTTCGCGGCCGAGTACCTGGCGCCGGGCAAGCTGTCGCTGCTGACGGTCAACTCGTCGTCCGGCGAGGGCCGGGGCGACGAGCTCCGCGTGCAGGTGTACTCCAACGGCGTACCGCACGAGCTGACCGGTGAGGGCAACGGCCCGGTGTCGGCGTTCGTCGACGCGATCAAGCCGCTGAAGTACGACGTCCGGGTGCTGGACTACCACGAGCACGCCCTCTCGGCCGGCGGTGACGCGCTCGCCGCCGCGTACGTCGAGTGCGAGGTCGGCGACGAGGTCTACTGGGGTGTCGGCCGCGACGCCAACATCCTCACCGCCTCCCTGAAGGCAGTCGTCTCCGCCATCAACCGCGCCACTCGCTGACCACTCACCCTCTCCATAGCCCGCCACCTTTTACCGGTGGCGGGCTATGCCGGTATGGGCACGGACAGTTGCGCCAGCGTTGCGTGGTGCAACCGAATACTCACGATTCGATACACGTCACAACGAGTCTCCGGAATCTGTTGACTCGGTGTAGGTCTTTGCGCAGACTAACCGCACTGTGCGCAGATCCTTGCAAGGCAGTGTTTCTTACTAAAGCGTGTCACCGGGGGCCGGATCAGTAGTCCTTGGAGGTGAGCTGTGGGCGGTGCGGTCGAGACACCGGCTGGGAAGCTGATCGAAGGGCCGGTCGCAGAGCCGAGACCCTCGCCCGTGAAACAGTTCCTGCAGGCCTGGCTGGTCCGACGAATCGCGAAAGCGGTCCTGACCGTCTTCATCGTCACCACCGGCACGTTCTTCCTGGTCCGGCTGCTGCCGGGCAACCCGGTCGACACCTTCATCCAGACCCAGATCTCGCAGACCGGCATGTCGTACGAGGATGCCGCGGCGCAGGCGAAGAACCTGTTCTCGCTGAATCCGGACGCCCCGCTGATCACGCAGTACTTCAGCTACATGGGGAACCTGCTGCACGGCGACTTCGGCAACTCGATCCTGTCGCCCGGCACCACCGTGGCCCAGGTGATCCAGACCTACCTGCCGTGGACGCTGTTCTCCGTCGGTGTCGCCACGGTGTTCAGCTTCGTCATCGGCATCGTGGCCGGCATGATCATGGCCTACCGCCGGGAGAGCTGGATCGACCACTTGCTCAGCTCGCTGGGTTCGCTGCTGCACGCGATCCCGAACTACATCCTCGCGATCCTGATCGTGGTCTTCCTCGGCGTGAAGTTGCAGTGGTTCAACCTGACCGAGGCCCGCGGCTCGTACACACCAGGTGTGGAACCCTCGTTCAGCCTGAGCTTCCTGAACGACATCTTCTACCACGCGATGCTGCCGATCCTCGCCTACGCGCTGACCACGGTCGGCTCCTGGGCGCTGGTGATGAAGTCGTCGACGGTGGAGACGCTCGGCGAGGACTACGTGACGGTGGCCCGGGCTCGCGGCCTGTCGGACTCGCGGATCCGGTCCGGGTACGTCGGGCGCAACGCCGTCCTGCCCTTGTTCAGCCAGCTCGCGGTGTCGCTCGGGTTCGTGGTCGGCGGCTCGATCTTCGTGGAGCGGATCTTCGGCTACCAGGGCATCGGGTTCAGCCTGTTCAACGCGGTCAACGGTCGCGACTACCCGGTGCTGCAAGGGATCTTCCTGGTGGTCACGATCTCCGTGGTGGTGGCGAACCTGCTGGCCGACGTTCTCTACAGCCGGCTGGATCCGCGGATCCGGGTCAGCGGCAAGGGCAAGGGGTGACGACGTGACCGAGGCTTCCATCCCCGTCACCTCGATCGGAACGACGGGTGTCTCCCGGTTCGCCGGCATCCTTCGTTCGCTGCGGCGCAGCCCGGCCGGGTTCATCGGCTTCGTGATCGTCGCGCTGATGGTGCTGATCACCGCGATCGTGCCGTTCTTCCTGCCGGACGTGACCCCGAACGTCAAGGAGATCCTGCTCCCCGCCGGTTCTCCCGGGCACCTGCTTGGTACCGACAACGAGGGCAAGGACGTCCTGATCCAGATGATCGGCGGCGGCCGGACGGTGATCTTCGTCGGCTTCGTCGCCGCTGCGATCTCGACCGCGCTGGCGATCGTGCTCGGATCGCTGGCGGCGTACCTCGGCGGCTGGGTCGACTCCGTCGTGGTCACGCTGGCCGACGTGTTCCTGACCGTCCCGCAGATCGTGCTGCTCGCGGTGCTCGGCGCGTTCTTCCGGCTGGACTCGCCGCTGCTGCTCGCGCTGCTGGTCGGCGGTCTGTCCTGGCCGGTGCTGACCCGGGCGGTACGGGCACAGGTGTTCTCGCTAAAGGAACGCGAGTTCGTCGAGGCCGCCCGGCTGCTGGATCTCGGCACGCCCCGGGTGGTGTTCGTCGAGATCCTGCCGAACATGGCCAGCTTCATCCTGATGAACTTCATGATCGGCGTGACCAACGCGATCTACCAGCTGGTCGGCCTCTATCTGCTCGGCCTGGCCCCGCTGACCGGGGCGAACTGGGGCATCATGCTCAACCGCGCCTGGATCGCCGGCGCCATCTTCAACGACAACAGTCTGGCGTGGATCCTCAGCCCTGTCGTCGCGATCATCCTGCTGCTGCTCGGACTGGTGATGATGACGAGATCCCTCGAAGAGATCCTCAACCCGCGGCTCCGGGACCGGTGACCATGGTGACGACCGCGACTTCAGGTGCCACCCGCGCGGTGCGCGGCGGACAGGGCAAGCCACTGCTGTCGGTGCGCGACTTCAAGGTCGAGTACCGGACCGGGAGCGGCACCACGGTGCAGGCTGTCCGCGGTGTCGACCTCGACCTCTATCCCGGCGAAAGCCTGGCGCTGGTGGGGGAGAGCGGCTGCGGCAAGACGACCTTCGGGCTCGGCCTGCTGCGGTTGCTGCCGCGGCTCGGCCACGCCTCCGGCGAGGTCACGTTCAACCGCGGCGACGGCACGGAGATCGATGTACTCGGGCTGGACGGGCGCGACCTGCGTCGTTTCCGCTGGCGGGACGCGGCGATGGTCTTCCAGGGCGCGATGAACGCGTTCAACCCGGTGCTGAAGATCCGTGCGCACATGCACGACACGATGCGCGCGCACACCAAGGCCACCAAGCAGGAGATCGAGGACCGGGCCTCCGAACTGCTCCGGCTGGTCCGGCTGGAGCCGTCCCGGGTGATGGACTGCTACCCGCACGAACTGTCCGGCGGTATGCGGCAGCGCGTGCTGATCGCGATGAGCCTGCTGCTCGAACCCGAGGTGCTGATCCTCGACGAGCCGACCACCGCGCTCGACATCCTCACCCAGCGCTCGGTCGTCGACGTCCTGCACGAGGTGCGCGAGCGGCTCGGGTTCTCGATGATCTTCATCTCCCACGACCTGTCGCTGGCAGCAGAGCTCGCCGACCGGGTCGCCACCATGTACGCCGGACGCATCATCGAGACCGGCGGTGTCCGGGACATGTTCTACCGGCCGCGGCACCCGTACACGCTCGGGTTGATCAAGGCCGTGCCGCCGATCGTCGGTGACCTGCCAGACATGGAGTCGATCCCGGGCGGTCCGCCGAGCCTCGCCGCGCTGCCGACGGGGTGCACCTTCAACCCGCGGTGCAAGTACGCGACCGAGGCGTGCACGGAGGAGGACCCGCCGCTGATCCCGATCACCGACGAGCCGGGCGACGCGCACGAGGCGGCCTGCATCCATTGGAAGGAGGTGCACCTCGAGCGTGAGGTGCCGAGCGACTTGGGGAACGCATCATGAGCGCGCTGGAGAAGTCCCCCGAGACCGCAGGCCCGACGCCGTTGATGACGCTCGGTGGGGTCAGCCAGGTGTTCCACACCAAGGCCGGGCCGATCCGGGCGGTCGACGACATCGACCTGTCGGTCAATCCCGGCGAGGTGCTCTGCCTGGTCGGCGAGAGCGGTTCCGGGAAGACCACTGCGGCCCGGATGGCGGCCGGGCTCGCCCGGCCGACCAGCGGTCAGGTCGCCTTCGACGGCACCGACATCTGGTCGATGCATCGGCAGGACTTCACGACATTCCGCCGCAGCGTGCAGTATGTGCACCAGGATCCCTACGCCTCGCTGAACCCGACCCGGACAGTCCAGCAGACGCTCACCGCGCCGCTGCTCAAGCACGGGGTCGTGAAGACCAAGAAGGCTGCCGCCGACAGAGCGGCCGACTTGCTCACCAAGGTCGATCTGACCCCGCCCGAGAACTACCTGTCGAAGTACCCGCACCAGTTGTCCGGCGGCCAGCGACAGCGCGTCGCGGTCGCACGGGCGCTCACGCTGGACCCGAAGCTGATCATCGCGGACGAGTCGACCTCGATGCTGGACGTGTCGATCCGGATCAGCGTGCTCGCGATGCTCGGCCGGCTGCGTGACGACCTCGGCGTCGGGTTCCTGTTCATCACCCACGACCTGGCCATCGCGAAGTACTTCGGCTGGAACGGCAAGACCGCGGTGATGTACCTGGGCCGGATCGTCGAGTTCGGGCCGACCCCGAAGATCATCAACGCGCCGACGCACCCGTACACCCGGGCGCTGATCGACGCGATCCCCGAGCCGGACCCGGATCTCACCAAGACCAAAGGCCGCGAATCCCTGCGCAGCCTGGAGATCCCGAGCCTGGCGCACCTGCCGTCCGGCTGCACGTTCCATCCGCGCTGCCCGCAGTTCGAGGACGGGCTGTGCGACGGAGCGGTGCCCCAACTCGTCGAGATCCGGTCCGGCCAGTCCGCCGCGTGCCATGTGGTGGCGCGCGACGGCGTACCCGAGAAGCGGCCGGATGAGCCGGGGGCCTGATGGGACCGCAGATCGGGCGCATGGCGCTCGGCTGGGCGGCGTTCCTGGTGCTGGCCAGCGGAGTGCTGCTGCTCACCCTGGCCCCGGGCACCCCGGAGTTCGTCGTCACCCTGTTCACCTTGTGTTTGGGCCTGCTACTGGGCCTGGTGGTCGTCGTCGGAGTCGTCCTGACCCGGCGCCGGGAAAAACGCGAGGGCGGTAGTCAATCGAATCAGTAGTGGCTGACACGCACGCAGGAGTGCGGTCAGTTCAGAAAGGACGAGGATGAGTCCCACCGAGACCAACGATCCCGGCACCAACGGAACGGGCGCGAGCGCCCTGACCAACGCGGTCTCCCGCCGGCATGTGCTCCAGCTGTTCGGCATCGCCGGTGTCGGCGTGGCCGGCATCGGATCAGTGACGGCGTGCTCGCCGAGCACCCCGACCAGCAGCAACGCGGGCGGCGGCAGCTCCGGCAACAAGGAGTTCCACGGCGCGTATCCCTACGAGCTGCCGCCGAAGGGCCACTTCAACCTGGGCCCCGGCGTCCTGGACGGGATTCAGCGGGCGAACAGCCCGTATCTCGATCTCATCTATCCCAGTGCCGCCATGTACTACTGGTCGGACAAGAAGTGGGAATACATGATGGCCGAGTCCAGCTCGCTGGACGAAGCCAACAAGACCTACACCCTGAAGCTCCGGTCCGGCCTGACCTGGAGCGACGGCAAGCCGGTCAACGCCAAGGACGTCGTGTCGACGTTCAACCTGCACTGGCTGATGCGCCAGCAGTCGTGGACGTTCCTGGCCGACGTCAAGGCGCAGGACGACACCACGGTCGTGTTCACGATCGGTACGCCGTCCACGGTGCTCGAGCGCTACATCCTCCGGGCACCGATCCTGCCGGAGTCGGTGTACGGCGAGTGGGCGACCAAGGCCGAGACCCTGCGCAAGGCGAAGGCCAGCCTGGACAGCGGCGAAGGCAAGAAGCTGAACGGCGACTTCCAGAAGTTCCGCCCGGAGAATCCGGCCGTCTCCGGACCGTTCAACTACGACGTCAAGAGCATGACCAACGCGCAGATGACGCTGGTCAAGAACGACAAGGGCCTGTTCGCCGACAAGATCGGCTTCACCAAGGTCGTGCTGTACAACGGCGAGACCTCCGACGTCACCCCGGTCGTGATGAACAAGGATGTCGACTACGCGACGCATGGGTTCGCGGTGGCCAGCGAGAAGACCATGCAGGGCAGCGGCTTCCGGATCCTCCGCCCGCCGGTGTACTCGGGTCCGGCGCTGTACTTCAACTACACCACTCACCCGGAGTTTGCCGATGTCCGGGTCCGGCAGGCGATCGCGTACATCCTGGATCGCAATGAGAACGGCACGGTCGCGCTCGGCGACTCGGGCAAGCCGTGCAAGTTCATGGCCGGTTTCTCCGACATCTCGGTCCCGGACTGGGTCTCGGACGCGGACCAGAAGAAGCTGAACGCGTACGAGAAGGACGAGGCGAAGGCCACCCAGCTGCTGCAGGAGGCAGGCTGGAAGAAGACCGGTGGCAAGTGGACGCTGCCGAGCGGTAAGCCGGCCGCGTACGACATCAAGTTCCCGACCGAGTTCGCGGACTGGAACCCGGCCGCCACCAACGCGGCCGACCAGCTGAACAAGTTCGGCTTCAACATCACCAAGCGGGGCGTCACCTTCACCCAGCAGGAGCCGGACGTTCTCGAGGGTAAGTTCGACATCGCCATCCAGGCGTGGGGTGCGTCGAGCCACCCGCACCCGTACTTCTCGTACAGCCAGGACCTCTACCGGTTCAACTACGTGCTGGCGGCGAACCAGGGCGGGAAGGGCATGAACTTCCCGCTCAACCAGACCACCTCGGCGGGTCCGATCGACCTGAAGGCGGTGGTGGACAAGTCCGCCCAGGGCCTGAACCTCGACGAGCAGAAGAAGAACGTCACTGCCGCGGCGATGGCGTTCAACGAGCTGCTGCCGATCATCCCGCTCTGGGAGCGCTACGGTAACAACCCGGCCCTCGAGGGCACCCGGGTCGCCAAGTTCCCGGCCGACGACGATCCGATCCTGAAGAACGCGCCGTACGCCGACAACTTCGTCATCATGTACATGTACCAGGGCAAGGTCACCCCGGTCTGATCGCAGTTAATCGGTAGCGGTTGGCCCTTTCGTTTGGTTGGGTCGGCCGGGTGATCAGCGTTCGCGAGATCGACCCGGCCGACCTGGCCCTCTTCGACGAGTGGTACGACGCGCTGCGGGCCGGCGTGGTGGCGGGACGCGAGGCCGCGCTCGTGGTCGGGCGGGAGGCGCTCGGCTACTCGTTGCGCAATCCGGGACCGCTGAAGCGGCGGCTCGCGGTCGGCGCGTTCGAGGACGACCGGGTGCTCGGCGCGATGCTGTTCGAGTACCGGCTGACCGACAATCTGGACACGGTCGAGGTCGAGATCGACGTACCGCCGCAGCATCGGCGTCGTGGCATCGGTACGGCGCTGTGGCAGTGGGCCGTGACGCGGTCGGCGCAGCTCGGGCGGACCATCTTCCAGACCGAACTCGGCGTGCCGTCGGAGCCGTGGCCGGGTGCCGCGTTCGCCGCGAGCCTCGGGTTCGCCGTCGAGCATGTCGAGGACCACCTCGTCGTACCGCTGCCGTATGACGACGTGCTCCTGGACGACCTGCGGCACACGGCCGGAGCGCTCGACGGCTATCGGCTGACGTCGTGGGCGGGGGTGTGCCCGCCGGAACATCAGCAGGCGTACGCCGATCTGCACACCGCGATGGATCACGACGTACCGACCGGCGGGATGACCCGCGAGGTGGTGCCGTGGACGGTGGAGAAGCTGCAGGCGAGTGAGCAGCGGATCGACCGGAGTTACCTCGCACTCGTCACGATGGCGCACACGGTGTCGGGGGAGCCGGCCGGATACACGTTGATGTACCTGCCACGGGCCGACGCCGAGCACGCCCAGCAGGACGATACGTTGGTACTGCGGGAGCACCGCGGGCACAACCTGGGCACTCACCTGAAGCTGGCCAATCTCGATCAGCTGGCGAAGCACCGGACGACCCAGCGGTTCCTGCACACCTGGACGGCGCTGTCGAACGGCCCGATGCAGAAGGTCAACGCCCGCTTCGGTTTCCGCTCGGTCGAGGAGCATCGCGAGCTCGAGCTGACCTACCCACGACTGCGTCCCGCCGCCCGGGCGGTGATTTTGGACCCCGCGGATCGGCTGTTGCTGGTCCGCTTCGAGTTCTCCAGCGGTCCGGTCTGGGCGACGCCCGGCGGCGGTCTCGAGGCGGAGGAGTCGCTTCGGGACGGGCTACATCGCGAACTCCAGGAAGAGGTCGGCCTCGACGCCCCGGCCGAGCTGACCCACCTCTGGCACCAGGAGGTAGTTGCCGAGGGCCACGCTTCCGGGTACGACGGCGTCATCAACGACTACTTCCTGGTCCGCACCGACCCCTTCACCGTCGGCGGCACCATGACCGAGGAGGAACTCCGCGCCGAGAACCTCCACGGCCACCGCTGGTGGACCCTCGAGGAACTCCTTGCCTCAGATGCCCGCTTCGCCCCCCGAACCCTTCCGTCGCTGATCCAGGACCTCCTCCAGCACGGCCCACCCACGATCCCAACCCAGCTAGGCCTGTGAACCTCCGCCACTCCACCCGAGGCCTCGTCCTGGACCCTTCGGACCGGCTCCTCCTGCTGCGCTGCGAACTCCCGGACAGGTCCTTCTGGGTGGCCCCTGGCGGCGGCCTCGAGCCCGGCGAATCCCACCACGAGGCTCTCGCCCGTGAGTTGCAGGAGGAGATCGGCCTGCAGTCCGCTGACATCCAGCACCACGTGTGGCGCCAGGAGGCGGTCGGACCGTATGCCGTCGGTCATGACGGCGTCCGCAACGACTACTACGTCGTCCGCACCGAGCACTTCGAGCCTGAGGCGACACCCGACTGGGAGCTGGAGGGTGTCAGCGACTGCCGGTGGTGGACCGTCTCGGAGTTGCTCAGCGCAGACGCCGAGTTCTCACCTCGAGCGTTGCCCACCTTGATGCATGCGTTACTGACCGACGGTGTGCCGGCGCGGCCGCTCCTGCTCGGGGTGTGACGTTCACAGCCGTCGTACCCAGGTCAGCCGGCCTTCGTCCATGAGGGCGTGACCGTCGGCGGTCTCGGCGACGGTGGGGTCATGGGTGGCGATGATGACTGCGGCACCGCGATCGGCCTGCGTACGCAGGAGATCGAGGACGCGTTCGCGGTTATTGCTGTCCAGCTCACTGGTGGACTCGTCGGCCAGGATCACCTTGCCTTGCTGGGCGATCCCACGGGCTACCGCGACCCGCTGCTGTTCACCACCGGACAGCTCCTCGACGAGATGGTCGCCGCTGTCGTTGAGGCCAACCTGGGTCAGTACCGGCGCCCGGGACTCGAGTTGCCAGGCGGCGGTCAGCTTCTGGCCGGACAGCGCCTCGGTCATCACGGTCTGCTCGACGGCACGGGCGAACCACGGTGCGAACACCGCGCAGGTCCCGATCAGCAGGCTGACCCCGCCAAGTACCAGCGCTTGGAACCACCGGTAGCGCAGCGCCTTCTTCAGGAACATCCAACCCCCTTTTGCCCCGGTCGAAGATACGGAACGCGACAGGCGAATGGATCTACAACGTTGACTTCGCTACAGACTTGTTGCCTGATCAGTCAGCCCTGTCACTGACCGTGACCGCAGGAGGGTCTTGCCCACAGCAACGGGTGACGACGGTAGGTTCGGGGCATGCGTGAATCGAAGCTCGGTGACCTGCACGTCTCCTGCCTCGGCCTCGGTTGCATGGGGATGTCCCAGTCCTACGGAGTGACGACGGACGAGGCCGAGTCCATCGCCACCCTGCACGCCGCCATCGACGCCGGCTGCACCTTCATCGACACCGCCGACGTGTACGGCGACGGCGCCAACGAGGAGCTGGTCGGCCGCGCGCTGGCCGGCCGTCGCGACCAGGTCGTCCTGGCGACCAAGTTCGGCTTCAAGAAGCCGGCCGACAGCAACGCGCTGCCGACTGTGGTCGACGGCAGCCCGGAGTACGCGCGGCAGGCTCTGGACGCCTCGTTGCGCCGCCTCGGCGTCGACCACATCGACCTGTGGTACCTGCACCGGCGCGACCCGCAGGTGCCGATCGAGGAGACCGTCGGCGCGATGGCCTCCTTCGTCGAGGCGGGCAAGGTCCGGTACCTCGGCCTGTCGGAGGTGAACGGCGACACGGTTCGGGCCGCGCACGCCGTACACCCGATCAGCGCCGTCCAGAGCGAGTGGTCGCTGTGGACCCGTGACCCGGAGACCGTCGTACTGCCGACGCTGCGTGAGCTCGGCATCGGATTCGTCCCGTTCAGCCCGCTCGGACGCGGCTTCCTGACCGGGCAGCTCAAGTCGCCGGACGACTTCGAGCCGGACGACATGCGCCGCGGGCTGCCGCGGTTCAGCGGGGAGAACTTCCAGCGCAACCTCGACCTGGTCGCGCAGGTGACCGCGATGGCTGCCGACAAGGGCGTCACTCCCGGTCAGCTGGCGCTCGCCTGGCTGCTTGCTCAGGGCAACGATGTGGCGCCGATCCCGGGGACGAAGCGGCGCAAGTACCTGGCCGAGAACCTCGGTGCGGCCGACGTCGAGCTGACCGCGGACGAGCTGGCCGCGCTGGACGAGGCGTTCCCGCCGGACGCGGTCTCCGGACAGCGGTACACCCAGGGCGGGATGGACCTGGTGGGCAAGTGATCGGCCTCACCGGCTCCACCGGTCAGCTCGGTTCCCGGATCGCCCGGTTGCTGGCGGATTCCGGCGTACCGCAGCGGCTGATCGTTCGCGATCCGGCGCGTGCTCCGGAGTTGCCGGGCGCGGAGGTGGCGCAGGGGGCGTACGGCGACCAGTCGTTCGCCGACGCGCTGGACGGGATCGAGACCCTGATGTTGCTCAGTGCAACGGAGTCGGCGGATCGGGTCGCGTTGCACAAGGCAGCGGTCGACGCGGCGGTGGTGGCCGGTGTGCGGCGGATTGTCTACACCTCGTTCCTGGGTGCGGCGCCGGGGTCGACGTTCACCTTCGCTCGGGACCACTGGCACACCGAGGAACACATCCGGTCCCTGGGCGTCGACTTCACCTTCCTGCGCGACAACCTGTACCTCGACTTCGTCACCGGATTCGTCGGCGAGGACGGCTCGATCCGCGGACCGGCCGGCGACGGGCGAGTGGCCGCGGTGGCCCGCGACGACGTGGCAGCGGTAGCGGCCCGGGTTCTGGTGGACCCGGGGCACTCCGGCATGACCTACGACCTGACCGGCCCGGTCGCCTTCACGTTGGCCGAGGCAGCCGCCGTACTCTCCGAAGCCTGGGGCCGGCCCGTCCGCTACGAGGCGGAGACGCTGGACGAGGCCTACCGGTCCCGCGAGGTGTACGGCGCTCCCGCTTGGGAGGTGGCCGGCTGGGTCACGTCGTACGCCGCAATCGCCAGCGGCGAGCTGAGCGCGGTGTCCTCTGCCGTCGAGGACATCACCGGCCGCCGGCCGACCAGCCTCGAGGAGTATGTCGCCCGCGGGTGAGAGACTGTTCGGGTGCCGCTCTACCGGGATGAGGCGATCGTGCTGCGCACCCAGAAACTGGGTGAAGCGGACCGGATCGCGACGCTGCTGACCCGCGGCCGCGGCAAGATCCGCGCCGTCGCGAAGGGCGTCCGCCGTACTTCGTCCCGCTTCGGCGCCCGGCTCGAGCCGTTCAGCCACGTCGACCTGCAACTCGCCACCGGCCGCACCCTCGACGTCGTCACCCAGGCCGTCTCGATCTCCGCGTACGGCGAGGGAATCGTCGGCGACTACGCCCGCTACACCACCGGCACGGTCCTGCTCGAGACCGCCGATCGCTTCGTCGTCGAGGAGAAAGAACCCGCGACCCAGCAGTTCCTGTTGCTGGCCGGCGCCCTCCGCGTCCTGTCCAACGGCGAACGCGAACCCGCCATCGTCCTCGACTCCTTCCTGCTCCGCTCCCTCGCCATCGCCGGCTACGCCCCCTCCTTCGGCGACTGCGCCCGCTGCGGCGAACCCGGCCCACACCGAGCCTTCAACCCCGCCGCCGGGGGCATGGTCTGCGCCACCTGCCGCCCCCCAGCCTCAGCCATGCCCGCCCCTGCCACCGTCACCCACCTGGCCGCCCTCCTCACCGGCGACTGGCCCACGGTCCTCCAAGCCGACCCCCGCACCCGCCGAGAATCCACCGGCCTGATAGCCGCCTTCTTCACCTACCACCAAGACCACCAACTCCGCTCCCTCCCCCACCTGGACCTAACCCCCTAACCTCCGCAAGCCCTGTGGATAACCCCACCCCCACGAACCGAACGTATGAAACAGTTGCACTCTCAGTAGTCCCCGTTCGGTTCCCGGAGGTCCCCCAATGCGCAGGCGACTAGCCACAGCAGCCCTAATCACCACAGTCGCCACCACCCTCCCCGCCTGCACCAACGAAACCCCCAAACCCCCACCCTTCACCCCCTCCACCGCACCGACCAGCACCGCCTCCACTCCGGCCAACGAGTCAGAGCAAGCCGGCGCCGCAGCCGTAGCCGCCTACCGCCGGTACATCCAGGTGATCAACGAGATGACGGCGAGTGGAGGCACGGAGGTGGAGAGCCTCCCATCGGTCGCAGCTGGCGTCGAGCTTCGTGTATCCCAGATTCAGGCTGAGAACTATCGCGGCCGGAGGATCAGGACCATCGGGGCCCCGGAGTTCATCTGGGTCAAGCCAGTCAAGGTGGCTGGGGCGACTGCCGGCAAGTTCACTACGGCATCCATCCAGGCCTGCTTAGACACGTCGAAGACTCAGGCCGTCGATTCGACCGGAAAGAGTGTGAGGCAGCCCGGTACGCCGACTCGTTGGCTGGACAACCGCGATCTGCAACTGATCGCTGGAAGCTGGAAAGTCATCAAGGGCGAGAATCAGGGGGCAAAATGCTGACCTCGGTGATTGCGACGGTGAGCTTGCTCGCAGGCTTGCCGATGGCCGGAGTGACTCCTGGCTTGCAGACGCCCAGTCCCGCAGCTCCGAAATGTGACTGGGACCTGATCTCCGGCCTGTGCCGAATCACGCTGAACAATCAGAAGGGAACGCCGCCTGTCACCGGCGAGGGGAAACCTGGGTCGAAGGAGGTCGGACAGCCGGGGTGCGTGTTCGAGGGGAAGGCGATTCCGTGTCGGACGCAGAACGGGTTCTGGGATGCTGCGTCGGGGTGCTATCTGACGCCGACTGACACGCCGGTCTCGATGGTCAATTCGGCCAGCGACTATCCGCCCGGGACAAAGTTCTACCGGTGCTGGGTTCTGCTGGACGTGGTGGATGGGAGACCGGAGGGGATCGAGAGGTTCGAGCCTGTCGTCCGGGAACCGGGGGAGCCGGAGACGATTGATCCTCGGGTGGCGGCTCAGCAGGTGGTCAAGTCGATGGTTTTCGTGGCACCGCAGCTCGGGTTGTCGCCGTACGTGCAGAGTGCGACGCACGAAGGCATCGTGAACGTCCCGATCTGGATGTGGGTAACGGATCCGGGTGCGAGCACGACCGGCCCGTTGACCGAGCGGGCGACGCTAGGCGGCGTAACCATCGAAGCCACTGGAACGGTCGACCGGATCGAATGGTCGATGGGCGCCGGCGACGTAGTCACCTGCAAGGGAGCCGGCACCCCGTTCATCCGGGCGAACGCCGAGGGCAAATCCCTCAAGGAAATCCCCGCATCACCCACGTGCGGCCACACCTACCGCAAGACCTCCCGCTGCGAGAAGAACGGCCAATTCCAAGTCACCGCAACCGCCTACTGGAACGTCCACTGGACCGGCGGCGGCATGCAAGGCAACATCCCCCTCAACTTCAGCCGCTCGATCCCCCTCCAAATCACCGACCTCCGCCCAGTCCTAGTAGCCCCAGAAGCCACCGCACCCGCACCCCAACCATCGCCAAGACCCTGCCCCTAACAACAGCCGCCCAAGCGGCCACCCTTCTGGCTGCCTGCGAACCGGCACCCAACAGCCGGACGTCCTTGATCTGCTCGATCATCGGGACCCCCGAGTGGACGGACGACTTCGTCGTACCTCGTCGAGCATCTCCGCCGACCAGCGCGGCTGGAAGCGTTTAGGAACGCCCGCCTAACTGGCTCTGGCATCGCGGGCTTCTACCTGTCCTGACCAGGTTCCGGTACGTCGTCATCGTCGTACTCGTACTCGGACTCGGACTCGTTCAGCATCGTGTCGAGTGCTTCCGGCGCTAGTTTCGCAGTCGTACGTCCAAGGCGAGTACGTCGGCCAGTCGCACCCAGTCGACGTACTCGATGGATCGGAACGGGATCGCACCCTCGGCGATGTACGACCGCAGATCGTCGCTCCCCATCCCGATCGCGGCGGCCGCCTCGTCGATCGGCAGACTCATGCCGAAGCGCCGTGACCTGCACAGCAAACCCTGCCGCATCGCCCCCTCGACGGCTGGTTGTACGTCAGCACCCATGGCAGTGTGAACTGCAACGCTTCGAACACCCTGGGCGGAAGCTCGTGCCTCGTTCCGTCCGCCCCGATCAGCGCCGGCCATCCGGCAGCCGGCTGGCTGTCGTCCTCGGACAGCAGGTGTATCTCGGACGCGATCGGCTCGCAGCTCACCCGCTTGCCGCAGGGGCCGGCCGGCTTCGGCGACAGGCTCGGCAGTGCGTCGATGTCCTCTGAGCTTGTGACCCGCAGGTCAGCAGGTGGCTTTGGCCGGAGCGGTGGGTTGTGAGTCATTGGGATCCACCAGCACCGGGACCGCCTCGCCGATCCGCAGTTGGGTCGCGGCGTCCTGCGTCATCGAGATCTGCCCGGTATCACCCAGCGTGCTCTGCCAGGTGATGTCCCACTGAGCGGTCGCCGTCACCGGGTACACGCACTTCGGCAACTCCCGAGACGTCTTCTTGTACCGATGCCCGCAGTCCGGCGAGTCCTTGATCCCCATCGACTTGTCGTACGGCGTCCCAGCGCCCTCACACCGCACCGTGCTCCCATCACCCATGGCCCAATTGATGGCCTTCACCTGAGCAGTAGCCGTCACGCTCAACCCAGGCACACTCGCACTACGCGCAATCGGCCCCCAGGTGTTCTCACTCTTCTCCACCCACAACCACACAGGCATGTTCACCAACCCAACCTGCCCCACCCCAGGCGCCGTCCTGACAACCGGCGGCGCCAACTCCATCAACGCAATCGCCCGATAAGCCAACGTCACCGGATCAACCACCACAGTGTCAGGCTCCCCAGGCAACCAAACCCACTCAGTCACCAAATGCTCCCCCTCGTCATACCCCTGCTCCCGCACACACGCCCAGATACTCCCGTCGGTATGCCCCTGCCACCGCGGATCGCCGAAGGGCGGCTGTGGAGCCTCGCGCCTCATGTAGCACTGCTGGCTGTTCGACCAGTTACCCAGCCGAGAGGTGCAAGCCTGCGGCGCCCCGCCGTGCTGGCAGACTCGTTTGGTCCTTCCCTGCGGGTCCTTGCCATCGACTGGCTCGGTCTTATCGGGAGCGTTGACATAGCTCTTCAGGATCCACATGCAACGGTTGCCGCCGCCGACGCATGTCCAGACGTAGTCGGGTCCCGGACGAGGCGGCTTATCCCCGGCAGTCGCAACCAACGGGGACGCTAGCAACCCCAATACGCACAGGGGTAAGACGATTGCTCTGAAGCCTCGCCTCAACATGCGCCCATGGCCTTGTCTGCGATGAGCCACCACATCTTCTGGCCACCGGGGGCAGGCGGGGCGTAAACGAGTTGTGAGGAGAACTTTTGACGGTTCCCGTTGCCCGGTCCCGTGGGAACTGGCTTGCCATCTTTCTGGAATCTGATGACGACCGCAGAGCTGTCGATGCAGCTGACCATTCGAACTTCCGGTTGCTGAAGATCGAGCTTGACTGACGTCACCATCGTGTTGGTGATCTTCGTATTTCCGGTCTGGTACCAGCCGTAATCCTCGAAATTGAGGATGTCCTGAAGAATAGTCAGAATCCAGGACCCGCCATTGCCTGCTTTCTCCAGATCAGTCCGCGTGGCTTTGGTCGGCGCGAGCATGGCCTTGTCAATAGCCGCTCGGGCGGCGGTATAGCGGGCTTTGGCGGCGGTGATGGCGGCTTGTTGTTCTGGGGTCCACTCGGGGGTGGAGGGGGCGGTGGGGGTTGGGGTTGCTGTGGGGGAGGTGGGGGTGGTGTTGGGGCGGCCGGCTTCGGGGGAGGCTTGGCAGGCGGTTAGCGCCAGGAGGGCGCTGAGGGCTGCGGTGGCGGGTCCGAGGGCCGGGCGGCGGGTCATTCAGGCTCCGATCTGAGTGCGGTTGGTGTAAGGGTGTCATACGGAGGGTGTTCGCCGGGGTGGGTTATCCACAGGGTTCGGGCGTGCGGGAGACTGCTGGTTATGTCGCCTATTGGTCGTCGTCGGGGTTGGGGTGTGGTGCAGCGGGGTGGGGAGAAGGTGGTGGTGGCGCCGGATCCGCATCCGTCGGGGGCCAGGCCGCCGGGGATCCCGGCGGAGTTGGTGCCGCGGCACGTGGCGATCGTGATGGACGGGAACGGGCGGTGGGCGAAGCAGCGGGGGTTGCCGCGGACCGAGGGGCACAAGGCGGGGGAGGCGTCGCTGCTGGATGTGATCAAGGGCGGCATCGAGATCGGCGTGAAGTACATCTCGGCGTACGCGTTCTCGACCGAGAACTGGGCCCGGTCGCCCGAAGAGGTGCGGTTCCTGATGGGGTTCAACCGCGAGGTGATCCACCGGCGCCGTGACGAGCTGGACGCGATGGGCGTGCGGGTGGTGTGGTCCGGGCGGCGGCCGCGGTTGTGGAAGAGCGTGATCGACGAGCTGGAGTACGCGCAGGAGCGGACCAAGCACAACGACACGATCACGCTGCAGTTCTGTGTGAACTACGGCGGTCGCGCGGAGCTGGCGGATGCGATGCGGTCGATCGCGCGCGATGTTGCCGCCGGCAAGCTCAAGCCGGACCGGATCACCGAGCAGACGGTCGCCCGGCACCTGTACGCGCCGGACATCCCCGAGGTGGACCTGTTCGTCCGTTCGTCGGGTGAGCAGCGTACGTCGAACTTCCTGGTCTGGCAGCTCGCGTACGCCGAGATGGTCTTCCTGGACACGCTCTGGCCCGACTTCGACCGCCGCGACCTGTGGCGCGCGATCGAGATTTACGCGCAGCGTGACCGGCGGTACGGCGGCGCGATCCCCAACCCTGTCGTCGCCGACAGCTGAGTACGACGTACGCCGTACGACGGAACGGTGGTGGACTCCAGGGCGTCAACTCTTGTTGGCACACTGATCCGGACGGAGAGGACTGATATGCAGGACCAACCGATGGACGATCCGGCGGCTCAGGTGGAACGAGAGCTGCGCGCCGCGCAGGAGCAGGTCCGTGAACTGGGCGACATCCTGCGCGCCGCCCTGGCCGAGGACGACCGGCTCGCGCAGCAGACAAACCATCCGGCGCCGCAGGCCAGCCAGTCGCCGCAGGACCACCGGCCGACGACACGGGACGAGCACTGATGGCGAACGAGGACGAGGTCATCTACCGGACCGATCGGATCACGAACGATCTGGTGACGGCGCGCGCGACCATTGAGGCCGTGGTGCACGCCACGAGCGATCCCTCCTTCGATCGCATGCTGGCCCGCCGGCTGGAGGACCTCGAGACGCTGCGCGTCGGCGCCGACCGGGTCCGCAGTGCCGAGGCGGCGGCCCGATCGGTCGAGAGTGACGAGCACAGTACCGATGACCAGCGCTACGACGCCGGTGCCGAAGTGCGTAAGGAGTTCTCGAAAACCCAGCAGACCGCGGGTGTGCTGATGGAGCGGATCCGTGAGTCGGAGTCAGAGGTCGCCGGGCTCGGCGAACTCCTCAAGCAGAGTTCGGACGCGATCGACAGCGGGATCGAGCACCTCGACAAACTCGAGCAGCTGCCTGGTCGCAGCAACTCGACGACCCACCAGTTGCGGGTCCGGCTGAACAACCTCAGGAACGCTGTCACAACGGCAGGCGGCACCCTCAACCGGGCGGCGACCCGGCTCGAGTCGGCCCGGGTCACTGCGGCGCGGTTCGAGGTCCGCGGGTCGGAGATCGACGGCGAGGACTTGCGCTCCGTTGTGGTCGACCGGACGGGTTCGCAGCTGGAGACCGACGTGAGTGTGGCCCGTGAAGGACTGGCGGGTCTGAACGGTCAGGTCGCCATCGCGGCGCCCAGTGCGCACGACGCGTTCAACCAGAGCGCCGACCTGGCGAACGCGGCCCGGGCCGCCCAGAATCCGACGCCGACATCGGCCCAGCAGATCTCCGCCGGCAGCGGGGAGCAGGACCGTCGTCATGGGGCCGGCGGGCCCGCACACGGTACCGGCATCAATCTGTAGGTCGACTCAGCGCCTGGGTGAGGGCAGCAGGCCGCGTTCGATGGCGACCGTCACCGCTCGGGTGCGGTCGTCGACGTCGAGCTTGGCAAACAACCGCTGGAGATGTGTCTTCACGGTGGCCTCGCCGATGAACAGCTCGCGGCCGATCTCGGCGTTGCTGAGGCCGCGGGCGACCGCCGCCAGGACCTCCAGCTCGCGCGGTGACGGTTGCGCCGCGGCCGGTGCTGCCGGGGTCCGCAGCCGCGACATCAGGCGGGCCGCGACCGGGGGAGCGAGGACAGTTTCACCACGAGCCGCCGCGCGGATCCCGTCCAGCAGGTCAGCATGCGGCGTGTCCTTCAATAGATAGCCGGCGGCACCCGCCTCGACCGCGTGCAGGATGTCGGTGTCGGTGTCGTACGTCGTCAACACGAGCACCCGGGTCGACGGATACCCGGACACGATCGCACCGGTCGCCGAGACCCCGTCCATCCGAGGCATCCGCAGATCCATCAGTACGACGTCCGGCTTGGTCGACTCCACCAGCGCGAGGGCCTCCGCACCGTCGCCCGCCTCACCGACCACCGAGATGTCGTCGGTCACCGCGAGCATCCCGACCAGTCCCGACCGCACCACGGGATGGTCGTCGACCACCAGAACCCGAATCACACATCCTCCTCAGCGTTAGCGGGGACGAGCACCTGCACCCGGGTACCCCGACCCGGCTCGCTCTCGACCTGCACCGAACCACCCGACTCCTCGACCCGCCCCCGCATCGCGGCCAGCCCGAAGCCGCCGGCCGACGTACCGGGCGCGAACCCGGAACCGTCATCCCGGATCTCGATCCATACCCCGCCGTCCGACAGCCCCAGCGTGATCTGGACCTGCGTCGCCCCCGCGTGCTTCCGAACGTTCGCCAACGCCTCCTGGGCCGATCGCAACAGCACCACCTGCTGCCCCTGCGGCAGTGCGGCGACTTCCTCGTCCGGCAGATCGAGCGATACCTGTACGTCGACCCCGGTCTCGGCCGCGAAGCGCTCAGCCTGCCGGCGCAGCACCTCCGCCAACGTTGCCTCAGACAACGCGACCGGGGTGAACGCGGCAACCAACGCCCGTGCCTCGGCCAGGTTCTCCCGTGCCGTGTCCTCGATCGCCGCCAGCCGTGCCGCGGTTCCGTCGGTCCCGCCGCGCTGGAGCTCGACCGCGGCCGCCTGCGCGAGCATCACGATGCTGGTCATACCCTGCGCCAGGGTGTCGTGGATCTCCCGCGCCATCCGCTCCCGCTCCGCCATCACGCCGGCACTGTGGTGCGCCTCGTTGAGCTCGTCCCGGGCGGACTCGAGTTGCGCGATCAGTTCGGCCCGCTGCTCGCTCTGGGTGATCACCCGCGCGATCCAGAGCCCGAACAGCACGCTGACGACCAGACTGACCGCCATCCACGGCAGGATCTCCCAGAACGCGTCCCAGCCCCACCCAGCGCTCCACAGTTGCGCGGAGCCGACGCCGATCACCAGCAGCACGCTGAACGCCACACCCTCGCGCAGCCGGTCGCAGAGCAGCCACATCTGCGCCGACGCGATGAACATCACGAACACCGCCTGCGGATACAGCGCGACCAGCACCATCAGGCACCCGACCAGCAAGATCCGGTACGCGTACGACGGAAGTTGCCGACGCGAGGTCATCGCCGGCCACCCGACGAACTGGTACGCCGCCCCGAGCAACGCGATCGCACTCGTGTAGACAATCCGACGACCCGTGCTGAAGTCGGCCGAGATCGAGATGACCAGCGTCATCACCAGCAGCACCCAGAACACGATGTGCCAGCCGATCAGCGTTCGCACCCAGATCGGTTCGTCTACCCGAGTCCGTTCCACGATCCCATCTTCCTCCAATCAAACCGGGTGACAATCAGCCGGCGTCGCGGCGGGTCCAGCGGAAGACGCGTTGTGCGACGATCAGGCCGACCACCAGCCACACCGACAGCACCAGGGCGCCCAGACCGAGTTGCCACGACCCGCCCGGCTCGTTCGCCTCGTACCCGTCCGGCAGGAACACCGACCGCATGCCCTGCGCGAGCCACTTCAGCGGGAAGAACTCCGCGACCGTCCGCATCCACTCCGGCAGGCTGCTGTAGACGAAGTACACCCCGGAGATGAACTGCAGCAGCAGGACGACCGGTGTCACCACTGCGGACGCGGCCTTACCCGACTTCGGTACGACAGAGAACGCGATCCCGAGCACCGACCCGGACGCCGTCCCGAGGACGAAGATCCAGAGGAAGTGCAGCCACTTCGACGGCTCGGTAGGAATGTCGACACCCAGCAAAAGACCGGCGATCGTGAGCAGCAGTCCGAACTGCAGGATCGAGGTGACCAGGACCAGCCCGATCTTGCCGATGAAGTACGACTGCGGCGACATCGGCGTACCGCGCAACCGCTTCAGCAGGTCCTCGTCACGTTCCATCGCGATCGTGATGGCGAGCGACTGGAAGCTGGTCAGGAAGATGCCGGAGGCAATCATTCCGGGCGTGAAGTAGGTGGCGGCGTCGACTCCGTCGGAGAAGTCGGTGCCGCCGAACACGGCCGAGAAGATGGCCAGGAAGATGATCGGGAAGAAGAACGTGAAGATCAGCTGCTCGCGTTCGCGGAAGAACTGCTTCACTTCCAGCCCGGTCCGGGACAGGCCGACCTTCATCGGCGACGGCAGTACGACGCTCACCGCAAAGCTCCTTCCAGTGCCGGAGCGGCCGCGGCCGATCCGATCAGTTCCAAGTAGATGTCTTCCAGGCTCGGCCGCCGTACCTCCAGCTCCGGGACCTCACCGCCGTACTGCGTCATCAGCCGGGCGACCTCTGCGGTCGGCTCGTCGGTGCGGATCTCGCGCATCCCGTCCGCGGACAGCCAGGAGACGCGCGCGGTCCGGGCGCCACGTCCACCGAGGGTCTCGGGTGTCGCGACCTCGACCATCCGGCCGTCGGCGATGACTCCGACCCGGTCGGCCAGGTGCTCGGCCTCGTCCAGGTAGTGGGTGGTGAGCAGGATCGTGGTGCCCGCGGTGCGCAGGTTCTCGATCAGGGTCCAGAACTGCCGGCGCGCCTCGGGGTCGAACCCGGTGGTCGGCTCGTCCAGGAACAGCAGTTCCGGGTTCCCGACCACGCCGAGTGCGACGTCCAGGCGGCGACGCTGGCCGCCGGACAACTTCCGCGTCCGCGTCTTGCGCTTCTCCGTCAGCCCGACCGCGGCGATCACCTCATCGGGATCCCGCGGAGCCGGGTAGTAGCCGGCGAAGTGGTGCACGATTTCGGCGACGGAGAGCTCGGCCTCGTCGCGGGAGGTCTGGGCGACGATCCCGAGCCGCGCCCGCCAGGACCGGTCGCCGCGCGCCGGCTCGACGCCCAGCACGCTGACCTCACCCTCGTCGGCTCGGCGATACCCCTCCAGAATCTCCACGGTCGTCGTCTTGCCGGCCCCGTTCGGACCGAGCAGCGCGAACACCTCACCCCGATGGATGTCCAGGTCCACCCCGTCCACCGCCACCTTGCCCGGGTACCGCTTCACCAGCCCCCGGACCCTCACAGCCTCAGCTCTCTCCATGCCCCAACCCTCCCGCCCAGACCCCCACCCCCGGGAGCACCACCCGGTTGACCCTCTGTCCCCCAACCGGTGGACACCCGGGCCGAGTGCGTACCGAAGAACGGGTGGTAGTGACCGCTGCCCGACCAGGCCCCGCCTAGAGGCGAGCGACGGAGCCCGCGTCGACCGTCTACTACCCGTCGGTCAGTACAGGCAGCGAGCCGAGTACGACCTGGTACCAGGGGAGATGCGCCACGCCCGGAGGGCTGACGGGGGAGGGCGGATGCGGTTAGCGTCTGGGCATGGCTCAGACGGTGCGTGGTGTGGTGGCGGCGGGTAAGGGTCAGCCGGTCTCGATCGAGGAGATCGCGATCCCGGACCCTGGTCCGGGGGAAGCGGTGGTGAAGGTGCAGGCGTGCGGCGTCTGCCATACCGACCTGCACTATCGCGAGGGCGGCATCAACGACGAGTTCCCGTTCCTGCTCGGCCACGAGGCGGCCGGGATCGTGGAGTCGGTCGGCGCGGGCGTGACCGACGTCCAGCCCGGCGACTTCGTCGTACTGAACTGGCGGGCCGTCTGTGGCAACTGCCGCGCCTGTCTGCGCGGTCGCCCGTGGTACTGCTTCAGCACGCACAACGCCAAGCAGAAGATGACCCTTGCCGACGGCACCGAACTCTCACCGGCACTCGGCATCGGCGCCTTCGCCGAGAAGACCCTGGTCGCGGCCGGCCAGTGCACCAAGGTCGACCCGGCTGCCAAGCCCGAGGTCGCCGGCCTGCTCGGCTGCGGCGTGATGGCCGGCCTCGGCGCCGCCATCAACACCGGCAACGTCGGCCGCGGTGACTCCGTCGCCGTCATCGGCTGTGGCGGCGTCGGTACGGCGGCCGTCGTCGGAGCCCGCCTCGCCGGCGCCGCGAAGATCATCGCCCTCGACGTCGACGATCGCAAACTCACCACAGCCCAGGAGCTCGGCGCGACCCACACGATCAACTCCAAGGGCCTCAGCAATGAGGACGTCGTCGCCAGGGTCCAGGAGTTGACCGGTGGGTTCGGCGCGGATGTGGTGATCGACGCGGTCGGCCGGCCGGAGACGTGGAAGCAGGCGTTCTATGCCCGCGACCTGGCCGGCACCGTGGTCCTGGTCGGCGTACCGACGCCGGACATGACCCTGGAGATGCCGCTACTCGACTTCTTCGGCCGCGGCGGTTCACTCAAGTCCAGCTGGTACGGCGACTGCCTGCCGACCCGCGACTTCCCGCTACTGATCGACCTGCACCTCCAGGGCCGGCTGCCGCTGGACCGCTTCGTCTCCGAGACGATCGCGCTGGACGAGGTCGAGGCCGCGTTCACCAAGATGCACCACGGCGACGTCCTGCGCTCAGTAGTCATCCTCTAAAAGGAAATCCACACATCCGGCGTCGCGTCCGGATCGCCCGGGATCGGCCGCTTCTCCTCCGACCAGGCCTCCCCGGACACCGCCGTCGCGACCCGCCGCCAGAACGCGACGGCGGACGAGTTGTTCTCCTGGAACGCCACCTCCCACGGACCCGGATGCTGTGCGACGACTTCCTGTACGGCGCGGAGCCCGAGACCATGCCGCCGTACCGGCCGCACGATGAAGAACGTGTTCAGCACCCGCACCGGCTGCGTCAACGCCCGCACGAACGCGATCCCGACCGGGTTCTCCCCGGTGTAGAACAGATAGCCCGCCCAGTCCGGATCGCCCGCCAGAACCGACTCGAGTCGCTCACTGCGGTAACTCCCGTCCGGCCGCGGCAACTGCCCCTGGAACTCCGACAGATCGTGCCGGAACATCAGCCACATCCGCTCCAGCACAACCCGATCGGCCTCACCGGCACGCCGTACGACGAGATCAGACATCAGAATCCTCACTAAACCCGGATGAGAACGCAGAAAAGCCTCCCGCCGGAAGCGGGAGGCCTTAGTGCGAAGCAGTTTATCACCCGAGCGGGGCGGTGCTCCGGTCGACCCAGCTCATGTCCGGGTACCGCGTACCCACCGGAGTCAGCTTGGACAGGGTAGCCAGATCATCCGCGGACAGCTCGACATCGAGCGCCCCGAAGTTCTCCTCCAGGTACTTGCGCCGCTTCGTCCCCGGGATCGGGGCCACGTCGTTGCCCTGAGCAAGCACCCAGGCGAGCGCGACCTGACCGGGGGTGGCGTCGTAGCGGGCAGCAACCGTCCGGATCTCGTCCACCAGCGCCACATTCGCGTCGTAGTTCTCGTCGTCGAACCGCGGTAACGTCCGCCGGTAGTCGTCGGCGGCCAGCTCGGAGGTCCGCGGTACGGCGCCGGTCAGCATCCCGCGGCCGAGCGGCGAGTACGGCACGATCCCGATCCCCAGCTCGCGACACGTCGGCAGCACCGACTCCTCGATGTCACGGCTGAACAGCGACCACTCGGTCTGCACTGCCGTGATCGGGTGTACGGCGTGCGCCCGCCGGATCGTGTCCGCCGACGCCTCGGACAACCCGAGGTACCGGACCTTCCCGGCCTCGACCAAGGAGGCCATCGCAGCGACCGTCTCCTCGATCGGTACGGCGGGATCGGCGCGGTGCTGGTAGTACAGCTCGACGTGGTCGACACCCAGCCGGCTCAGCGAAGCATCGATCGCCGACCGGACATACTCAGGCGAACCGTTCGCGCCGCGCGTCTCCGGACGCGTCGGATCGCCGACGATGCCGAACTTGGTCGCCAGGAAGATCTCGTCCCGGCGGTCCTTCAACGCACGGCCGATCAGCTCCTCGTTCGCGCCGAAACCGTAGATGTCGGCGGTGTCGAGGAAGGTGATGCCGAGGTCGAGCGCCCGGTGCAGGGTCGCGATCGACTCGGTGTCGTCGGTCGCGCCGTACGCGTAGCTCATTCCCATACAGCCCAGTCCCAGCCGGCTGACCTCGGCTCCAGTGCTACCTAGTTTCATGGCGAAATCTCCAAAGTTGGCATGGCTCCGCCGGGCAGACCGCGAGGGCCCGCCCTGACACAGCACATTCGATTACGGAGCGGCAGTGCCGCCGTACATGGCGATCTTGTAGTCGGTCACCGCCAGCGCGAGCTGCAGATCACGCAACTGCTGCTGGATCTGGTCCCGGTGCTCCTGCATCAGGGCGAGCCGCTGTGGTGCGGTGTGCTCGCCCTGCTCGACCAGGTCCAGGTAGTGGCTCAACGTGCCGATCGGCATACCGGACACGCGCAGCCTGGTGATGAACACGATCCGCGCCATCGCCTGCCGGTCGTAACTGCGGTAGCCCGCGCTGTCGCGACCCACCCGGAGCAGCCCGATCCGCTCGTAGTACCGCAAGGTGTGGGCGGTGAGGCCGGTGATCTCCGCGGCCTCGGCGATGGTGAGCTGCTCGGGCAGGTCGTCCGGAAGCTCCAGCAGACAGATCAGATCCGGATCGATCGGCGCCATGCCTTGGTGGTGAGCGGCGATGGCCTGCCGCCGTTCCGAGGCGGTGAGCAGCTCGGTCGTGTTCATGTCTTCGACACTACGGGTTCGAGTGCGCTCAAAGGCAAAGGTGACCTGGGCCACACTCAGGCGAGGAGATCCCGGGCGAGCGTTTCGGCCAGCCAGGCGGCGTACTTCTCCTCGCTCCAGCCGTAGCGCCGCAGCGTGAGATACGGCCCGGACGAGGAGAGCATCATCAGCAGGTCGGTGGCCTCGGCGGCATCCAGACCGGGCCGCAGTCCCCATCGCTCGGCGATCAGTTCGACGATCTGGCCCAAGCCCTCACGACGCAACGCTTCACTGCGCTCGACCACGGCGGCGGCGTCAGGCTCGTGCGGCGCCGACTCGGCGACCTCTTTGATGGCCGCGACCCGCGCCAGGATCGCGGTGTTGCCCCGGACGAAGTCGGTCACCGCCGACAGGCCGGACTCCGCCGAGGCGAGATCGGCGAGGAACGGCTGCTCCATCGGGAGAAGGTGGTCCGGTCCGAGTACGGCGTGGTCGAAGCACGCCTGCAGCAGCTCGCCTTTGGTGTGGAAGGTGAAGTAGACGGTCTGCACGGCCACGCCCGCACGGGCGGCGATATCGCTCATCCGCGCACCGACGTAGCCGGCCTCGGAGAAGACCGCGATCGCCGCGCGGATCATCCGTTCCCGGGTCGCCGCGGCCTGCTCGCGCCGGGTGCGCTTCGGTGTGTTGACAGCCTTCGCCACCCGACCCAAACTAGCAGTAGTCGTTCACTAGTGACCATCACTAGTGAATTGAGTACATGGGGGCACGGATGGCTACACCAAGCAGTGCCGTGACGGCATCGGATCCCTGGGAAATGGCCCTGATCCATCGCGTGATCCGGCGGGGGTTCGAGCAGGCGAGAGACCACGTGCTGGCCGCGGGCGCGGAGTCCCGCGCCGCAGCCGTGGCGGAGTACATCGGATTTCAGCTCGACGGGTTGCACGCTCATCACTCGACCGAGGACGAGTTGCTCTGGCCCGCGCTGCTCGATCGCGCCGGCCTGTCGGCCGCTTTGATTCACCGCATGGAGCAGCAGCACGTCGGCGTACACGATGCCGTCGAGACGGCCCGCGGCGAGTTGGCGGCCTGGCTGGCTGCGCCCACCAGCGCCACCTCGGAGTCGCTCGCTGCGGCCCTCGAGACCATCTCGACTCGGCTCGCCGAGCATCTCGGGGAGGAGGAGCGTGAGGTGGTGCCGCTGATCGCGGTGCACATCACCCAGGCCGAATGGGACAGCCTCGGGAAAGTTGCGTTCGGCAAGTTCAAGCCGAGCCAGCGGTTCACCGCGATGGGGGAGCTGCTGGAGACCGCGCATCCTGACGAGGCTGCGAGGATGCTGGCCGACCTACCCGCTCCGGTGCGCGTTGTCTGGCGGCTGGTCGGACGCCGGCGGTATCAGCGGTTCATGACAGCTGTCCGCGGGACCTAGCCGGTCTGCTGGCACTCCTTGCAGGTGCCGAAGATCTCCAGGGTGTGGCTGATGTCGGCGTACCCGTGCTCGGCCGCGACCTTGTCCGCCCAGCGTTCCACCGCCGGTCCCTCGACCTCGACGGTGCGGCCGCAGTTGCGGCAGACCAGGTGGTGATGGTGGCCTTGCGAGCAGCGCCGGTACGCCGTCTCGCCGTCAGCGGTGCGTAGTACGTCGACCTCGCGCGAGTCGGCGAGTGCCTGCAGGGTGCGGTAGACGGTGGTCAGGCCGACGGCCTCGCCCGCGGCCCGGAGCTCCTGGTGGATCTCCTGGGCGGTCCGGAAGTCGTCGAGATTCTCGAGCGCGGACGCGACCGCTGCGCGCTGACGCGTCGAGCGTGTTCCGATGGCCACCGTTCCTCCTGTCATTCCCGTCGCCGTGTTTTCCGCGGCAACCCGCCAATTCTCTCAGAAGTCAGCAAATCAATGCTCGTCCCAGTGGTCCCCGTGCGCCGCGTGCAGGTGCCCGTCGTGCACGTAGTCGACGTGGTCGCCGTGCTCGACCTTCGTGTGACCGCACTGCTCGCTGTGCCTGTGCGGGTGCCCGGCGCTCACCACGTGAGGCTCCGGTGCAGGTACGCCGACCTCGGGCTCCTCGTCCGCCAGCGGCGCGATCCGGCCCTGCCGCCGCCGGATCAGCGTCCCGACCGTCGCCGCCACCACGAAGCCGGCAAGCGCCAGTACGACGATCGTCGCGCCCGGAGCCACATTCGCGTTGTACGACGTCACGATGCCGGCCAGACAAGCCAAGACGCCGATCACACACGCCGTGATGAAAGTACTGCGGAACGACCTCGTGATCTGCTGCGCAGTCGCCACCGGGACGACCATCAGTGCACTGACCAGAAGCAACCCCACTGTCCGCATCGCCACCGTCACCGTGACAGCAGCCATCACAGCGATCAGCAGGTTCAGCAGTTGCACTCTGAGCCCGGTGACCCGAGCGAACTCCTCGTCCTGGCACACCGCGAACAACTGCGGTCCGAGACCGACCGCGACCACCAGTACGGCGACAGCCAGCCCGACGACGACGTACAGGTCACTTGGCGACACAGTGGTCAGTGAGCCGAACAGATAGGTGTTCAGCGTGGCTGCGCCCTGTCCGGCGAGGCCGATGAGCAGTACGCCACCCGCGATACCGCCGTAGAAGAGCAGTGCGAGGGCGACGTCGCCACTGGCCTTGCCGCGAGCGCGGACCAGCTCGATCGCAGTGGCGCCGGCGATGGACACGATGATCGCGGTGAGGACCGGTGCGCTCCCGGTGAGCAGGCCGAGCGCGACACCGGTGATGGCGATGTGGCCGATACCGTCACCCATCAGCGACAGCCGGCGCTGGACCAGGTAGGTCCCGATCGCGGGAGCGGAGAGCCCGGTGAGCAGTCCGGCGATCAGCGCCCGCTGCATGAACTCGAGCTGGAACATGGTCATCACGAGAGCCACCCGGGTTCGTCGCCGCCGTGGGAGTGGTGGACGTGCGCGTGGGTCTGCGATGCGTGCGGTGGACCGTCGTACACGATCCGGCCGCGGCGCAGGACGACAGAACGGTCGATCAGGACGTCCATCGGGCCGAGGTCGTGGCTGACCATCACCACGGTGGTGCCGTGCGCGACCCGCTCCCGGATCGCGTCGGCGAAGATCTGCTGGCTGGCCAGGTCGACCCCGGCCGTCGGCTCGTCGAGGATCAGCAACTCCGGATCGGACACCAGCGCCCGCGCGATGAGCACTCGCTGCTGCTGCCCACCGGACAGCTCGGCGACCGCATCCTTGCGCCGGTCGGCCATGTCGACGATCTGCAGCGCGTCGTCGATCGCCTGCTTCTGCGCGGCCCGCAGCGGGGTGAACATCCGCCGCTTGGACAACAGTCCGGACGACACCACTTCAGCCACAGTCGCCGGTACGCCGCCTGCCGCGGTGATGCGCTGGGGGACGTACCCGACCCGACGCCACTGCCGGAAGCGTGGAACCGGCGTACCGAAGAGACGGACCTCACCGCGAGCCGCCGGGAGCAGGCCGACCATGGTCCGGATCAAGGTGGATTTGCCGGAGCCATTGGTGCCGAGAATGGCGACCACCTCGCCTTGGCGGATCTGGAGGTCGACGCCCCGCAGCACGAGACGACCGCCCAGGTCGACCGAGAGATCGGCGACCTGGACGGCCTTCCCAGCAGTGTCTTGTGATGTCACGTGCAGCTGTTCGCCTTCCGGAGCTCCTGCAGGTTCTCCCGCATCAACGTCAGGTAGGTCTCTTTCGAGTTGGCATCCGACAGGCCCTCGATCGGACTCAGTACGGCGGTCTTGACGCCGACGTCACGGGCGATCGTCTCGGCCACCTTCGGGCTGACCAGCTCCTCGTAGAAGATCGTGGTCACTCCCTGCTTCCTGACGATGTCCTGGACCTCCTTGATCCGGGCCGGGGTCGGTTCGGCGTCCGGGGTGAACCCGGCGATGCCGACCATCGTCAGACCGTACCGCTTCGCGAGGTACGCGAAGGCCTCGTGACTCGTCACGAACGTCTTGAGTTTGCAGTTCGCCAGACCCGTCTTGTAGTCGGTGTCGAGCTTGCCGACCTCGTCGAGCAGGGTCTTGGCCCGGGCCTTGTAGCCGTCGGCGTTGGCGCTGTCGGTCGCGACCAGCTTGTCGGTGACCGCTTGGACGACGGCGGCGTATCGGACCGGGTCGAGCCAGAAGTGCGGGTCCAGCGCGTCCTCGGAGTGGGCGGCCGGGTCGGCCGCTTCGCCCTCCTCGTGCTCTTCGAAGTCGGCGCCGGTCGCCTCCAGTTTGGCCGCCGGGGCGACGTCGAACCCGGCGTCCTTGGCGTTCTGCGCGACCGCCTCGTCGACCGCGGGCTGCAGGTCCTTCTCGTAGACGACCAGCTTCGCGCCGGCGATCTCGCCGACCTGCTTGGGGGTGAGCTCGAGGTCGTGCGGCTCGACGCCGGGGGCGGTCAGGGTGGTCACGTTCACCGCGTCACCCCCCACTGTGCGGGCGATGAACTCGAGCGGGTAGAACGAAGCGACGACGTCGAGCTTGCCGCCACCGGAGCCGCTGGCGGTGTCGTCGCCACCGCATCCGGCCAGGGTGAGGGCGGCGGCCAGGGCAGTGGCGCCGGCGACGACAGCACGAGTACTAGATCTCATGACAATCATTTTCATTTAATCGGAACTGGTTGTCAAAACAGGGAGTTGAGCATTGGCCAGCCGCAACGTTGGACGCAGACGAGCCGACCACCGGGCCAACCGCCGCCGCGGGCTCGACATTCCCGCAGGTCACGGGCATGGTCACGGCCACGGGCACGGCGACCATCTGGTCGACACCTCGGTGGTGAACTCGGATGCGATCGTCGCCCGCCGCGTCCGGATAGTGGTCGCCGCGGTGCTGATCCCGCTGATCACGGCGGCCGTGATCGCGATGATCGTGATGTGGCCGGGCGGTGGGCTGAAGGTCACGTCGTACCAGACCGACACCGCCCGCGGCGAGGTCACGGCGATCAGGGCGTGCGCGGATCAGAAGGATCAGTGCGATGAGGCGACCGTCAAGCTGACCAGCGGCGCGGACAAGGGCCAGTTGGCGCCCGTCGAGGTGCCGAAGACTGGTCAGGTGGCGATCCCGGTCGAGGTGGGCCAGTCCGTCATGCTCGGCGTCCAGACCGATGCGAAGACGATCGCCGAGCGGTACCAGTACGTCGACCACGACCGGACCAAGCCATTGCTCGTGCTGGCGTTGATCTTCGCGATCGCGGTCGTGGCGCTGTCGCGCTGGCGGGGTTTCGCCGCGTTGATCGCGCTGGCCGTCACCGCGGTGATGCTGACCCAGTTCATCCTGCCCGCGATCCTCAAGGGCTCGAATCCGTTGCTGGTGGCGGTTGTCGGCGGCGCGGTGATCATGACGATCGCGTTGTTCCTTACGCATGGGATCAATGCGGAGAGTTCGATAGCCCTGTCCGGAACGATCGCGGCGCTGGGGCTGACGGTCGGGCTGGGCTGGTTCTTCACCAAGTTCTGTCAGCTGAGCGGGCTGGCCTCCGACGGTGCGTCGGCGGCCAAGCAGTTCGCGCCCAATCTCGATCTCACCGGTTTGCTCGTGGCCGGCATGGTGATCGGTGCCCTGGGTGTGCTCGACGACGTGACGGTGACTCAGGCCGCGGCAGTCTGGGAGCTGTCCGCCGCGAACCCGTCGGCGAGCCGCCGTGAACTGGTTGGCGCCGGCCTCCGGATCGGCCGTACGCACGTCGCCTCGGTGGTCAACACCCTCGTCCTCGCGTACGCCGGTGCCGCGATGCCGGTCCTGATCACCTTCGCCATCCAGGGCCTGCCCGGGCGGTATGTCCTCTCCACGGAGATGGTGGCCATGGAAGTGGTTCGTGGTCTGGTCGGCAGCCTCGGGATCATTGCCGCCGTACCCCTGACGACCGTGCTCGCGGCCATGGCCGTGGCCGACCGGTCCCGCGACCTGGTCGCCACCGAACTGGAACCCCTCACCGCCTAAAACCCTTGTCACGAACGGGAACCAGGCCTTCACGCCGCGTCGTCCGACTCTTACAGTGAGTATCAAGGCTACGGAAAGTCCGCCAGTGACTACCTTCCGTGGCTGGATGGGGTGAGGAGGTCGGGATGAGATTCCGGCACCGGGACGGGTCGACCGTCCATCTGGGCTACAGCGCCACGGTGCACCCAGCCGAGGACCTCGACGACCTGATCGCCGGGCTGGACGGCTGTGCGTCGCTGGTGCGCCAGGAGCTCGACGTACCGATGCTCGGCATCGGCCTGTGGTTCGCGAGCCCGCTGGCCGACCGGCTCGCGAACTCGCCGACCGCGGTCACCAAGCTGCGCCGAGCTCTCGCTCGCAATCAGCTGGAAGTCGTGACGCTGAACGGGATCCCGCACTCGGCGTTCCAGGACCAGGTCGTCGGCACCAAGCTCTACTGCCCGGACTGGACCGATCCCGAACGACTGCGTTACACCCTCGACCTGGTCGACGTACTCGCGGTGTTGCTTCCGCGGGATGCGCCGTACGGATCGATCTCGACCCTCCCGCTGGCGTGGCGGGTGCCCTGGTCGAAGGCGCGCGACGCGGCCGCGCAGAAGGCGTTCGAGCGGCTCGACTGGCACCTGGAGCGAACCGAGCAGCGAACCGGCCGCAAGATCCGGGTCGCGGTCGAGCCCGAACCGGGCTGCGTCCTCGAGATGACTGGCCAGGCCGCCGCGTGGCTGAGCCGATACGCGAGCCCGTACGGCGGTGCGTCGCGGATCGGACTGGGGTTCGACACTTGCCACCTCGCGGTCCAGTTCGAGGAACCCGCCGACGCGTTCGAGACGCTGTGGCGGGCCGGCGTGGATGTGGTGAAGGCGCAATTGTCGGCGGCTCCCCAGCTCGTGGATCCGTCCGACAGTGCTGCTCGGCGGCGGCTTGCGGACCTCGGTGACGCGAAGTACCTACGTCAGGTCCGGGAGTGGTGCGGGCCTGGTGTGGACGACGTGGAGTTGGCGTACCAGTTGTCCGGGCATGCGGCGTGGCGCATGCATGCGCACCTTCCGGCCCATTGCGCGCTGTCTGATCCGCTCAGCGGCACCAACGCCGTACTGGAGGACTGCCTGACCCGACTGGTCGGTGGGGGACAGCCGCTCACGCATCACCTCGAGTCCGAGACGTACGCGTGGACGCGCAAGCCCCGGACCCCCGAGACGTTGGCGAAGAAGATCGCGAAGGAACTGTGCTGGCTACGCGATCGCCTGACGGCGCTTGGCCTCGAGCTGGTCTCAGGCTGAGGCTTCGGCGATGCGGGTGATCGCGTAGAACAAGATGATCAGGATCGAGAAGACCCGGATGAAGCGGGCGCCTTTGCCGACGACCGGCCAGGACAGGAAACCGAGCCAGGCCAGCAAAAGGGCCAGCAGGATCAGCGCCGGGACGGCGACCGGGACCGGAGCGATGACTCCGGCCAGCGCCAGCACCAGGG
The DNA here is from genome assembly GCF_037203805.1 of Kribbella sp. CCNWLW201. Lineage (NCBI taxonomy): Bacteria > Bacillati > Actinomycetota > Actinomycetes > Propionibacteriales > Kribbellaceae > Kribbella > Kribbella sp. CCNWLW201. The sequence goes on from NZ_JBBCBQ010000010.1 coordinate 157,232, forward strand.
TGATACCGGGCAGGGTGAGCTTGGGCATCCCGTGCAGCTTCGCCACGTACGGGTAACTGATCTTGGTGATCCGCTGCCGGAGCGGGCTCACCGGCTGACTGCTCGGGGAACTCATCGTCCCATTGTTCCAGGCGCGCGGAGCTTGTGGATAACTCCGGACCCGGCCGGCCGGAAACCAATAGATTCAAGGGCATGACCGGTTTGCCTTCCGTAGACGACATCCGCGCCGACCTGCCCGCCGTCCTGGCGCGGTTCCGCGCGGGCCGCACGCGTGCCTTCAGCTTCGGCGCCGGGGCGCCCGAGGCGGTGCTCCTGACGTACGACGAGTTCGAAGACCTCGGCGGTGAGGCGAAGTTCACCGTCGGCGCTGAGGTGCTGGAGCCAGCTGAGTTGGCGGCGCAGCTGGCCGCTGTGGTGGACGCCGCACGGGCCGGTTCCGGCGAGCCAGTCGTGTGGGGTGAGGCGGGTGAGCCGGAGGCGGTCGTCCTGTCGACCTCGCAGTACCGGCACCTCCGCGGCGACGACGAGCCACCAGCAGGCGTGGTCGACGACCCCACAGTCCGCACCTACGCAACGGAACCTTTACCAGACAGCCGCCCAGTCACCGTGGATGAGATCGCCGCGCTGATGGGGCCGGAGGCCGTTCAAGACCTGGAGGAGATTCGCCGTGAAGGCAACCAACCGTGAGAAGTGCTTCGGGCTACGAGCTGTTGCTCACCGACAAGTTCGTCGACGACCTCCGGCGGCTGGCGGCTGACGCCCGGCGCGATCCCGGCAAGGTGTACCTGCGACAGCAGGTTCTGCGGCAGATCGAGCAGCTCAGCTCCGGCAACACCGACGGGCATCATGTGTTGGGGTATGAAGCTGGGAAGGGGGATCTGCGGGACTGCGTGGTCGGATATGTGCAGTCCGATCCGGAGCAGAAGGCTGACTATCGGTTGGTGTTTCGGGAGATCGGGCCTGATGCGCCAGGGGACTTGCCGCGACGGGAGTTACTGGCGATCAAACCGCGCCGGGGCTCCAACAACATCTACGCCCACGTCTGCGCCCGGCTGAACCGGCACCCGGCCGACCGCCAGCCCGGCCTCGACCGCTTCGGTGACCGTCCCGCCGACTCCGGTGGCAGCCAGGCGAGCAGACAAGCCGAGCTCGACACCAAACGCGCGATCGCGCACGCCTGGACCGGCCAACGACCACTGGCCTCCTCCCGGCCTCTCACGCTGGTCGCCGGTCCGTCCCAGTCGTACGCCGAGACCGCGAGCAGATCGTGGGCACCCGCACGCGCCGGCCCGCACACCGCGCCGGGCCCTCCACGACCGGCCTCCGCCCGCTCAGGCCCCACCGGCTGGCCAACCCGCCACACCCAATTCCGTGCCTGACCCACCCCGAGCACACAAGAGGTTCGTCACCCTGTCCGGCCACCAGTGGGGTGGGGTGCATAGGGTGAGTGTGTGTTCGTGGTGATCAGGTTCCGGGTACCGGAGGCCGAGCAGGCGGAGTTCGCCGTACGGTTGCAGGCTGCGGTCGACGTACTGCAGAAGCAGAAAGGCTTCGTCGCGGCCCAGGTCGGGCGGAACGTCGATGACCCGGAGTTGATCGCGTTGAACCTGGAGTGGCTGAACGTCGGCAGTTACCGGCGGGCGTTGTCGCCGTACGAGGTGAAGCTCACCGCGGTGCCGCTGCTGTCGCTGGCGATCGACGAGCCGACCGCGTACGACGATCTGTCCGAGTTCCAGCCGTAGCACCGATCTCCGACTGGTTTCCGCCGATCGCCGAGTGGATTCCACCAGGGGCCGGTGGGACCGATAGCCTGGACCCTTCCGAGTTGCAAAGTGCCGTTACTGGAGTCGAAAAGTGCCCGTGGAAACCGTCGATGCAGTCGTCAGCCTCAGCAAGCGGAGAGGCTTCGTGTACCCGTGCGGCGAGATCTACGGTGGAACCAAGTCGGCCTGGGACTACGGTCCGCTGGGTGTCGAGCTGAAGAACAACGTCCGGACCCAGTGGTGGCGGGCGATGGTGACCAGCCGTGACGACATCGTCGGGCTGGACTCGTCGGTGATCCTGCCGACCAAGGTGTGGGAGGCGTCCGGGCACCTGTCCGAGTTCGTCGACCCGCTGACCGAGTGCCAGTCCTGCCACAAGCGGTTCCGCGACGACCACCTGCGCGAGGACTTCGCCCGGCGCAAGAGCAAGGACCCCGAAGACGTCAAGCTGGCCGAGATCGCCTGCCCGAACTGCGGGAACAAGGGCACGTTCACCGAGCCGCGGATGTTCAACGGCCTGCTGAAGACCTACCTCGGCCCGGTCGAGTCCGAGGAGGGTCTGCACTACCTGCGCCCGGAGACCGCGCAGGGCATCTTCGTGAACTTCGCCAACGTGATGGGCACCGCCCGGAAGAAGCCGCCGTTCGGCATCGCCCAGGTCGGCAAGAGCTTCCGCAACGAGATCACCCCGGGCAACTTCATCTTCCGGACCCGGGAGTTCGAGCAGATGGAGATGGAGTTCTTCGTCGCGCCCGGCTCCGACGAGGAGTGGCACGAGTACTGGCTGAAGACCCGCTGGGACTGGTACCTCGACCTCGGCCTGAACCCGGACAACATGCGCTTCTACGAGCACCCGCAGGAGAAGCTCAGCCACTACTCGAAGCGCACCGTCGACATCGAGTACCGGTTCAACTTCGGCGGCAAGGAGTTCGACGAGCTCGAGGGCATCGCGAACCGGACCGACTTCGACCTGTCCACCCACTCCAAGCACTCCGGTGCCGACCTGTCGTACTTCGACCAGGAGAAGGGTGAGCGCTGGACGCCGTACGTGATCGAGCCGGCGGCCGGCCTGACCCGCAACGTGCTCGCGTTCCTGCTCGACGCGTACACCGAGGACGAGGCGCCGAACGCCAAGGGCGGCGTGGACAAGCGGACGGTACTGCGGTTCGACCCGCGACTCGCCCCGGTCAAGGCGGCCGTGCTGCCGCTGTCGCGGAACGCCGAGCTGTCCCCGAAGGCGAAGGACCTGGCCGGCGAGCTGCGGAAGAACTGGAACGTCGACTTCGACGACGCCGGTGCGATCGGCCGCCGGTACCGCCGGCAGGACGAGATCGGTACGCCGTACTGCATCACCGTCGACTTCGACACCCTCGACGACCAGGCGGTGACCATCCGCGAACGTGACTCGATGAAGCAGGAGCGGGTCGCCCTCACCGAGGTCACCGGCTACCTGGCCCAGCACCTGGTCGGTTGCTGACGATGCGGTTCGCGTCGGCTCACCACCTGCGCTTCGGGCTGGCCGTCTTCGGCGTGTCCGCGATCGCGGTGTTCGCGCTGACCGCCTGCTCGGACAGCCAGCCGGAGGCGGGTAGCACGCCGGGTCCGTCCACGCCGGCCAACTCCACCGCGCCGATCCCGACCGCGTCCACGCCGTCGCTCACCCCGTTGCCGACCCCGTCGAAGCCGTGGCCGACTCCGAAGGTCACCGGCGAACCCGAGAACGACGCCCCACTGGCCGAGCGGATCCAGTTCGCGATCGCCAAGCAGGCGCAGATCGCGGCCGGCAAGACCGCCGCCACGACGGTGAAGTGCCCGGGGATCGAGGACGCCGAGAAGCCCGGCAAGCACGAGCTGACCTGCACGGTCACGTACGCCGGGAAGCCCTACACCGGCACGTTGGTCGTCGACGCGAAGACGTACAGCGCGTCGTACAAGTTCACCTCCGAGTCGGTCGCGATCGTGAAGCCGAAGGTGGTCGACGCGGTGCTGCGGAACGCGGCCGATGCGGCCAAGGTGACCTGCACGATGGATGACGTTGCCGTGGTCAAGCATTCCGGCGACGGCATCGCCTGCGACGTCACCACCACGGCGAACGCGGTCCAGCCCTACAAGGCCCAGGTCTCCGGCAACGGTCAGGTCCTGGTGGCCAAGGCCTGACCATGCTGAAGCTGGGCAACCTCACGATCGACACGCCCGTGGTGCTGGCGCCGATGGCCGGCATCACGAATGCGGCGTACCGGCGGCTCTGCGCGGAGCAGGGCGCCGGGCTGTACGTGTGCGAGATGATCACCTCCCGCGGCATCGTCGAGGGTGACCAGAAATCGCTCGACATGCTCACCTTCGACGAGCGCGAGACGGTCCGCTCGGTCCAGTTGTACGGCGTCGACCCGGTCTACATCGGCCGCGCGGTCCAGATCCTCTGCGATCAGTACGGCGTCGCGCACATCGACCTCAACTTCGGCTGCCCGGTCCCGAAGGTGACGCGGAAGGGCGGCGGCGCGGCGCTGCCGTGGAAGCGCAACCTGCTCGGCGCGATCCTGCAGTCGGCGGTTCGCGCGGCCACGCCGTACGGCATACCGGTCACGATGAAGACGCGGATCGGCATCGACCAGGCGCACCAGACCTATCTCGACGCCGGCCGCATCGCGGAGGAATCGGGCGCCGCGGCCATCGGTCTGCACGGACGTACGGCGGCGCAGGCGTACTCGGGTCAGGCGGACTGGAACACGATCGCCGAACTCGTGCGGTCGGTGAACATCCCGGTGCTCGGCAACGGGGACATCTGGGAAGCCGGTGATGCACTGCGGATGGTCGCGGAGACCGGATGCGCCGGGGTGATCGTCGGTCGTGGCTGTCTCGGCCGGCCGTGGTTGTTCCGCGATCTCGCGGTCGCGTTCGCCGGTGGTGAGGCGCTGAACCTGCCGACGCTCGGCGAGGTCGCCACGGTGATGCGGCGGCACGGTGAGCTGCTGGCGGACCTGATGGGGGAGCAGCGCGGACTGCGCGACTTCCGCAAGCACGTGCCGTGGTACCTCAAGGGCTTCCCGGCCGGCGGCGAACTCCGCGCGGCCCTGGGCATGGTCGAATCCCTGGCCCAGCTGGACGAACTGCTCGCACAGCTGGACCCCGCCGTGCCGTTCCCCGTCGCCGAACTAGGCGCCCCCCGAGGCCGCCAAGGCAGCCCCCGCGACCACGTCGTCCTCCCCGAAGGCTGGCTCAACGACACCGACGGCCTCTCCGACGACCTAGCCGCCGCCGAACTCGGCGTCTCCGGCGGCTGACAAGGACACGCGCGGACCGCTTTTGTCGCCCGCATGCTGTGTCGCTGCGCTGCGGTAGTGCGCGCTGCAGACGCCTTCTGCCTCCCGGTCGAGGCGGCAGCATCGCAGGCGTTATCGGCTGACGCGTTCGATGTTCTGGCGGTCTTCTTCGTCCTGGCTCGGTACGGCGGTGAACCAGGCGTCGAGGATTTCCTCGAGCAGCGGCTCGGACGTCAGGCGGAGGCTGAGTGCCAGCACGTTGGCGTCGTTCCAGCGGCGTGCGCCTTCGGCTGTGTACGCGTCGGTGCAGAGAGCGGCGCGGACACCGGGCACCTTGTTCGCGGCGATGGAGGCGCCGGTGCCGGTCCAGCAGCACACGACGGCCTGATCCGCGGTCCCGGCGGCGACCTCACGGGCCGCGGTCTCGGAACAGACAGCCCATTGTGGATCGTCACCCGGGCTGAGCGCGCCGTACGTCGTGACCTCGTGGCCGCGGCTGCGAAGCAGCGCCACGAGTGCGCGGGCAACGGGTTGATCCATGTCCGAGGAAACGGAGATCCGCATACCTGCGAGCCTAGTCGGCCCTCGGCCCGACCGGCTCAGACCGCTTTGTTTCCGGCAGATTTTGTTTTGCCCAGGCCCTTGACCTGACCCCCGGATCGGGGCCACCTTTATCCGCATTGGATTTACGAGTCACTTCCGAACCTGGTTCGTAAAGGGGTGCCGTGGCAATCGTGATCGGGGTCGTGACCCACTCGACTCACCGGGTGCTGTTCCGCGAAGCGGCAAGCACACTCGGCGGCGTCGACCTGGAGTGGGTCAGCTATGACCACGAGGAGGAGATCCGCGACCGGGTCGCCGAGTTCCTCGCCAGCACGCGCCTCGACGGCTTCCTGGCCGGCCCGGTTCCGTACACGGCCAGCCGCGAACTCCTGCCACCCGGCCTACCGGTCGGCGTGATCAGGTCGTCCGCGCTGGACCTGACCCTGGCTCTCTACCGCGCCCAGGAACGCGGTTGGGGCCGGACGCCCGTCAGCATCGACACGTTCCCGGCCGAGGCCGTCGAGGCGGTCGCGACCGCACTCGAGCTCGACCAGGACGCGATCGACTGCCTGCCCTACTCACCCACGCAGAGCGTCGAGGACATCGTCGACTTCCACCGGTCGGCGTTCCACCGGTTCGGTGATCGCAGCTACGTGATCAGTGTCCGGGCCGCCGTCCGCGACCAGCTCAGCGGCGACATCCCGATCATGAGCGGGATGCCGGTACCGGCCACGATCCGGACCGAGCTGCACGAGCTGGCCCTGCGGATCGAGTCCGAACGCGCCAGCGCCCAGCGGTTCGCGGCCGGCGTCTTCCTGATCTCGCGCTCGGCCGACGAGGAACGCGCCCGGGTCGGCCTGATGAACCTGCTGCTCAACACCCCCGAGTTCGCCGGTGCATGGATCGAGGATCGCGGCCCACGTGGTGTCGTCGTGTTCGCGCACAAGGCGTTGTTCGAGCGCGTCACCCGCAACTGGGTCGCCGTACCTGCGCTGGCCGAAGCGGCCGCCGCGCTCGGCGTCCAGGTGTCGGCCGGGTTCGGCGTCGGGGTGTCCGCCCGCAACTGTGTGCTGCTCGCGGAGCAGGCGGCCGCCCGGGCGGAGCTCGAGGACGAGCCGTGCGCATATCTGATCGAGGACAGCGGAGTGATCATCGGTCCGATGGGGCCGGTCCGGGAGGCGGCGCTCAGCTACTCCTATCGCGAGCACGGGGATGAGGTGGAACAGCTCGCGAAGAACGTCGGCCTCAGCGCCGCAACGGTCTCCAAGCTCGCGGCGCTGGACCACGAGCTGGAAGGTCGCGCGATCTCGCCCGGTGAGCTCGCCGACCGTCTCGGCATCACGGATCAGAGCGGCCGCCGGCTGATCCGCACGCTCGACGCCGGGGGCCTGGTGAGCGTCGAAGGCACCGCTCAGCACCACCGGAAAGGACGCCCGACGCGTCTGTACCGGCTTCGCATCTCCCAAGCATTACTGCATCAACAGTCTTGAAGGGAAAACCATGGAGCTCAACCGCCGCCAGGTCCTGAAGCTCGCCGGCCTCGGCATCGCCCTGCCCAGCGCATCCTCCCTGCTGTCCGCCTGTTCCAACGACTCCTCCAGCGGCAGTTCCGGCGACGGGAGCGTCAAGTTCGAGGGCTGGGACTACGAGGCCGCTCTGGTCCAGAAGAACCTCGACCGATTCACCCAGCAGAACAACATCAAGGTCAACTACACCCCGATCACGAGTGCGCAGTACGTCCAGAAGGTCGTTGCCGAGTTCACCGGTGGCGGCGGCCCGGACGCCCTCTACGTGTACGACGACTCGCTCGCTGCCTGGGTCGAGGGCGACTACCTGCAGCCGCTGGACGGGATGCCCGGTGTCGACGAGGTGTACGACGCGATCTACCCGGGCAACGCGACAGCGATGACGTACCAGGGCAAGCGCTACGGCCTGCCGTACTACACCGACGCCAACTCGCTCACGTACAACTCGGAGATCCTGGCCAAGGCCGGTATCACCAAGGCGCCGGCCAGCCTCGAGGAGCTGGAAGCGCAGGCGCTGAAGATCAAGAACGCCGGCCTGCTCGAGTACCCGATCGGCGTGCCCGCGCAGCTGTCGGACACCTGGTGGTCGTGGGTCTGGGCGCTGGTGTTCGCCAGCGGCGGCAACATGTTCGACGACCAGCAGAACCCGATCATGAACACCAGCGACACCGTGGTGAAGGACGTCTTCGCCTGGCTGCAGCAGGCGGCGAACAAGTCGAAGGTGATCGACCCGGCCTGCCTGCAGTTGCTGCCGGTCCCGATCGACAACGCGATGAAGGCGGCCCGGTACGCGTACACGATCGGCGCCCGCTACGCGAACCGCGACTACAACGACCCGACCAAGTCGAAGGCGGCCGGCAAGATCAAGATGGCGCTCGTCCCGAGCCTCGACGGCCAGGTGCACGGCACCGTCAGCAACACCCGGCTGTACGGGCTGGCGAAGGACACCGAGGTCAAGGACAACGCGTTCAAGCTGCTCACCTATCTCGGCGGGTTCGACGCGGACAAGAAGCCGTACACCGCGCGCTTCTGGTTCCTCGAGCGCGGCCTCGGCTTCGCCTACAAGTCGATGGCGAGTGACCCCGAGATCGTCGCGTCGCTGAAGAAGTTCGCCGACCCGGCCGTCTACGCCCAGCTGGCCGAGATCGCCAAACCCCGCAACGTCCTGGGCGTCGCCTGGTACACCGAGTTCGAGACCGAGATGCACAAGGTCGTGCAGGGCGTGCTGAGCAACCAGACCCAGCCGTCCGCGGCGGTCGCCAGCCTGGCGCAGACCGCCGAAACCCTGAAGAAGAAGTACTCCTGAGGATGAGTGTCCTCACCGAACGACGGCCGCTGGGCGACAACGCGAAGGCTTGGGCGCTGAACGCGCCGGCCATGATCGTGATCGCCCTGCTGGTCGCCTATCCGATCATCTACTCGTTCTGGGTCAGCCTGCAGCGCAACAACCTGAAGCGGCCGCGGGCGAAGAAGTTCATCGGTTTCGACAACTACAAGGCGCTGCTCAGCGACCAGGCGTTCCTGTCCGCGCTGAAGGTGTCGGCGCTGTTCGTGCTGGTGGTGCTCGGGCTGACCGTCGTACTGGCGCTGATCCTGGCGCTGGTGCTGAACGAGCGGTTCCGCGGGCGCGGGTTGCTGCTCAGCCTGGCTTTGTTGCCCTGGGCAATGCCCGGGGTGGTGAACGGCTTGATGTGGCGGACCATCTTCGACGCGAAGACCGGTGCGCTGAACGGCCTGCTCACCCAGCTCGGGTTGATCGACAGCTACCACGCCTGGCTGACGTCGGGGACGGGTGCGTTCCTGTTCACCGCGCTGGCGCAGGTGTGGAACACGTTGCCGTTCTCGGTCATCATTCTGCTTGCAGGATTGTCGACAATCCCGTCCGAGCTGTACGACGCCGCGACCGTCGACCGCGCCGGTGCGTTGCAGCGGTTCGGCCAGGTGACGCTGCCGTGGTTGCTGCATCCGCTGCTGATTGTGCTGATCCTCGAGACGATGAACGCGTTCCGGGCGTTCGACACCATCTACGTGCTGACCGGTGGTGGTCCCGGGGACGCGACCACCACCATCGCCCTGCTCGACGTGCAGACCGTGCTCACCTTCACCGACTTCGGCCTCGGCAGCGCCTACGCGTGGGTGATCACCGCGATCACGCTGCTGATCTCGGTCGGGTACATCGGCCTGCTGTACCGAAAGGGGAACTTCGAGGTATGACCGCCACTGTGAGCCCGCCTGCCACGACGGGCGCCTCCACCACCCCGACCGTCGTCAAGATCCCGCTGCGGTATCGCATTCCGTGGAAGAAGATCGTCCTGTACGTGCTGGCGATCGCGTTCGCGCTGTATCTGGTGCTGCCGTTCTACTGGATCGTCGCGATGAGCTTCATGCACGAGGTGGACGCGATCTCGGTGCCGCCGCACTGGATCCCGACCAGCCCGACGCTGGAGAACTACCTCGGCTTCATCAGGCCCACCGAGGCCCAGGCCTTGGTCGGTGGGCGGGCGATCGAGGAAACGCCGTACTCGCTGCGGAACAGTCTGATTGTCGCCACGTCGACGGCCGTGCTGAACCTGGCGCTGGCGACGTTCGCGGCGTACTCGTTCAGCCGGCTGAAGTTCCGCGGCAGTCAGGTGCTGCTGGTGCTCTACCTGCTCACCCGGATGGTGCCGGGGATCGCGATCATCATCCCGTTCTACCTGCTGATGCGGACGTTCGGGCTGCTGGACACCTATCTGGCGCTGATCCTGTCGTACACCACGTTCGCGCTGCCGATCACGATCTGGATCCTGAAGGACTTCTTCCGGTCGGTGCCACGCGAACTGGAGGAGGCGGCCCGGGTCGATCGGTGCGGCTGGTTCCGGACCATGTGGTCGGTGTTCCTGCCGGTCGCCGCGCCGGGGCTGGTCGCGGCCGCGGTGTTCGCGTTCATGACGGCGTGGAACGAGTTCATGTTCGCGCTGTTCCTGACCAGTACGAAGGCCGCGAAGACGATCCCGGTGGTGGCGGCGAACTTCGCCACCGACTTCAACACCCAGTTCACCGTGATGGCCGCGGCCGGCGTGCTCGCGGTCGTCCCACCCCTGGTACTGGCTCTGCTCTTCCAGCGCAAGCTGGTCCAGGGCATGGCCGCCGGATCCGTGAAGGGCTGACAGATGGCAGAGGTACGACTCGAAGGCATCACCAAGTCGTTCGGCGGCAAGGTCGCCGTGAACGACCTGAACCTGACCATCGAGGATCAGGAGTTCCTCACCCTGGTCGGTCCGTCCGGTTGTGGAAAGTCGACAACCCTACGCATGATCTGCGGCCTGGAACGGGCCACCGAGGGCAACATCTTCTTCGACGGCAAGCCGGTCAGCTGGCTGCCGGCGAACAAGCGGGACGTCGCGATGGTGTTCCAGAGCTACGCCCTCTACCCGCACAAGACGGTCCGGCAGAACATCGGCTTCGCGCTCAAGATGATGCGGGTGCCGAAGGCAACGATCGCCGAGCAGGTGCTGCAGGCCGCCCGGACGCTCGACATCGAGGATCTGCTGGACCGCAAGCCGCGCGAGCTGTCCGGTGGCCAACGGCAACGAGTCGCGCTCGGTCGCGCGATCGTCCGGGATGCGGGTGCGTACCTGCTCGACGAACCGCTGTCCAACCTGGACGCGCAACTGCGGGTGCTGATGCGGGCCGAGATCAAGCGCCTGCACGTCGACGTCGCCCGGACCTTCATCTACGTCACCCACGACCAGGTCGAGGCGATGACGATGTCGGACCGGATCGCGGTCATGCGCGACGGCATCGTCCAGCAGTGCGCGACGCCGGAGGAGATCTACGAACGACCGGCCAACCGGTTCGTCGCGTCGTTCATGGGTTCGCCGCCGATGAACTTCGTCACCGGCGAACTGGCCGACGTCGACGGTAAGCGGTCGTTCCGCAGCAGCGCGATCACGCAGGACATTCGCCTGTACGACGCTCTGCCTGACGACCCGGCCGTCGTTCTCGGGGTCCGGCCCGAGGACGTGTCGTTGTCGCCGGAGCCGCTGCCGGGGTATCGGCCGGGGAAGGTGTTCGTGTCCGAGCCGCTCGGTCCCGACGTCCTCGTCACGGTCCGGATCGACGGCGAGCTGATCAAGGCACGGGTGCCGACGCCGTTCCGGCTCGGTCACGACAGCACGGTGCACGTCGGGTTCAACCCCGATCGCCTGCATCTGTTCGCAGCCTCGGATGGCGTCGCTCTCCAAGCCCCGCAACCCGCGTAAGCACAGCAGCTCTTGAAAGCACGCGTTCGCGTGGAGGCAGGTCGGCCGCGTGCATGGACCGAGTCGAGAGGAATGCCCTTGAGAGACCCCGAGAACGCGACCGTCGAGGTCGAACGGCCGGCCGACTTCGACGACTTCTGGGCAGCCGGCCTGGCGGACTGTGCGTCGTACCCGCTGGACCCGGTGCTCACCGAACTGCCGGCGCTGTCGACAGACAAGGTGATTGTCTACGATCTGCGCTACACGAGCTTCGGCGGTCTGCGGATCGCCGGCTGGTACACGGTCCCGCGCGACCTGCCGGCGCCGTACCCGGCCCTCGTCACGATTCCGGGCTACATCTCCGAGCCGACGATCCCGAAGGAGTGGTCCGAGCTCGGGTACGCGGCGCTGGCCGTGGCCCCGCGCGGGAAGCTTCGGTCGAACAGCCTGTTCAACCCGGGCTACCCGGGATTGCTGACGCACAACATCGTCGACCACAACACGTATGGGTACCGCGGGTTCTACCTGGATGTGGTGCGCGCCGTCGACGTATTGCTCGATCGTCCAGAAGTCGACAATCAGAGGATCGGCTTGCAGGGGTCGAGCCAGGGCGGTGGGCTCGGGATCTCCACGGCCGCGCTGCGTCCTGACGCGATCGCGTGCGTTGCGGCCGGTGCGCCGTACCTCTGCGGGATCATGACCGCGCCGACGCTGACCCGGTCGTACCCGTACGAGGAGATCAACGAGTATCTGCGGGTGCATCCGAAGGATGTCGACCGGGTGCGGGAGACGGTCGCGTACTACGACGGGCTCAACTTCGCGCCGAATGTCCAGGCGCCGACGCTGTTGTATCTCGGGCTCGAGGACGACGTGTGTCCGCCGGAGACCGGGTTCGCGCTGCAGCGGGTGCTGACCTGCGAGACGACGCTGCACACCTTCCCGCACTGTGCACATCACGCCGGGCTGCCAGGCGTGATGCGGATCGTGGAGGACTTCCTTGCCGACCACCTGAAGCCGGGACGGTACTGATGGACTTCGACAGCTACTGGGCCGCGGTTGATGCCGAGTTGGCCGCCATTCCTGCGCGACCGGTGCTCGACGTGGTGCCGGCTCGGACAACTGACGAGTCGACGAGTTACACCGTGCGCCTCACGAGCGCGGGTCCGTATCGGGTCTTCGGTCATCTGAGCATCCCGACCGGGGACGGGCCGTTCCCGGCGTTGCTGCACACACCGCGGTACGGGAGTGTCAACCACGTCCCGCATCCCAACGACAGAAGCCGGTACGTCGTCTTCGGTCTGATGCACCGTGGTCAGCGCCTGGCCGACGAAGGGTTCTCGGCGTCGTACCCAGGATTGTTGACAATGGACATCGACGATCCGGCGTCGTACATCTATCGCGGGATCGCGGCGGACTGCCTGCGGGCGGCCGAGTTCCTGATGGGCCTGGCGGAAGTGGATCCGGCTCGGGTTGCGGTGAGTGGGGACGATCTCGCTGTGCTGACGGCTGCGCGGCGGCCCGGGTTCACCGCCGTACGCGTGTCGGAGCTGCTGTTCTACCGGGCGCTCGAGGCACGGCTGCGGTCGAGTCTGTATCCGTTAGAGGAGCTCAATGATCACCTCCGCGCCGGGTCTTCGCCGGAGGTCGTCGAGCGGACGCTGTCGTACTTCGATCCGGTCCGCCACGCGCCGGCGGTGAGTGCCCGAACATTGTTGGCTGTCGACAATCCGCACTGGTCTGCTCCGCTGGTCGAGGCCTTTCCGGCGGCGAGCGTCTATCAGCTCACGCACCTGGACGGCACGGACAACGACTACTTGGACGCCTGGCTGGCCAACCTGTCCGGCGTACCACCGATGTCGAGATTCCTGGTCGGATGAGCAGGCGGCTCGGGGTGGGGCGATGACGAATCCGCTCGGGGTGCGGCCCGTCATCAACGCGTCCGCCACGTTGACCGCGCTGGGTGGTTCGCTGATGGCGCCGCCCGCGATCAAGGCGATGGTCGACGCGGCCGCGCATTTCGTCGATCTGCACGAGTTGCACACGCGGGTCGGCGAGCGGTTGGCCGCGCTGACCCGCAACGAGGCCGCGTACGTGACCTCGGGTGCCGCGGCCGGCATCACCCTCACCGTCGCAGCCTGCGTCGCCGAACCTGGGCAGGCGTTCCCGGTCGACTCCGAGGTGGTGATGTTCGCGAGTCAACGCAACGGCTACGACTACGCCGCCCGCCTCACCGGCGCCCGAATCACCGAGCTCGGCCCATCCATCGAGGAACTGCGAGCAGCCCTGGTACGACGCCCCGCCTGCGTACTGTGGTTCGCCGGCGCCCACTACGCCGCCGGTGCACTACCGGTGGAAGACGTCATCCCGGTTACCAAGCAGTTCGGTGTACCGGTGATCGTGGATGCGGCGGCTCAGATCCCGCCGGCCTCGTCGCTGTGGCGTTTCACCAGCGAAGCCGGCGCCGACGCGGTGATCTTCAGTGGAGGCAAAGGGTTGCGCGGTCCACAGTCCAGCGGGTTGGTGCTCGGGCGACGGTGGATTGTCGACAAGTGCCGTGCGCATGCTTCGCCGTACCAGGAGATCGGGCGCGGGATGAAGGTGGGCAAGGAAGAACTGCTGGGGTTGCTCGCCGCGGTCGAGTGGACGCTGGAGCAGGACGAGGAGGCGGTGCTCGCTGCCTACGAGCAGATTGTCGACAGGTGGGTTGTCGGATTGCAGAATCTGCCGGGTGTGACAGCCGAGCGTGGGTACCCGAGTGAGGCCGGGCAGCCGCATGGCCGTGCGGTTGTCCGATTGTCTACAACCTGCGGCTGGACGCGCGACGAGCTGATCGCGGCGCTGTGGGACGGCGATCCGCGGATTGCGGTGGGCGTGATCGGAGTGGGAGACGATGAGATTGCGTTGAGTCCGCAGACGTTGGAGGCGGGGGAGGATGTGGTGGTTCTCGATGCGCTGGTCAGGCTTCTAAGCTCTGGGAATGGCGAGCAAGCCGGACGAGACGCGTGACGGGGTACCGCTGACCAATCTGGATCAGCCGCTGTTCGACGATGCCGACGCGACCAAGCGGGATCTGGTCGACTATCTGGACGCCGTCCACGAGCGGATCCTGCCCGAGTTGCGGGACCGGCCGCTATCGGTGATCCGGATCCGGCCGGGACAGCCGGCTTTCATGCAGAAGAACGTTCCGAAGTACACGCCCGAGTGGGTGAAGACGGTCTCGCTGTGGGCGGAAGCGTCCAAGCGAGAGGTGTCGTACGCCCTCTGCGACGACCGCCGGACGCTGTTGTGGTTCGCGAACCAGCGCGCCGTCGAGTACCACCCGACCCTGATGCGCGCCGAGCGTTGGGATCGCATCACCCATCTCGTGCTCGACCTGGATCCGCCGGAGGGCGAGACGTTCGCGATGGCGGTGCAGGCGGCCTTCCTGGTCCGGCAGGCACTCGCCGACGCCGGGCTGTCGGGGGCGGTCAAGACGAGTGGAGCGAAGGGCGTGCACGTCTTCGTGCCGATCGACGAGTCGGTCTCCATCGAGGACGCGGCGGCCGCGACCCGGGCGATAGCGGCGCGGGCTGAGCGCATCGACCCGGACGTCGCCACGACGGCGTACATCAAGGAGGACCGGCACGGGAAGGTCTTCGTCGACTCGACCCGTTCGGGTGGAGCGACTGTGGTCGCGGCGTACAGCCCACGCGTCCGTCCCGGTACGCCGGTCTCCTTCCCGGTCGGCTGGGACGACCTCGACCGAGTCACCCCACGCGACTTCACCATCCGCACCGCACCCGCCCTCCTCGGCGACGCAGACCGCTGGGCCGACCAGCTACCTGAACCTCAATCCCTCCCCGAGGACCTCCTCGAAGAAGGCCGCGCCATCCCCATCGCCCGAGTAGTCGCCATGCACGAAGGCAAACGCCGCAAACGAGCCGCCCAAGCCGCCGAGAAGTCCACCCCAGAGGACTGAGGAGCCTCAGGTCTCGGGAGTTGGGGTTAGGTCTAGGGCTCGGTGGCGGATGTCGGGGGTCGGGTGGTTGCGTAGGGCAATGAGGAGTTGGCGCCAGGGGGTTGGCCAGCCGGCTCGAGGGGCTGCGGTTGAGAGGAGGGCGTGGGCCAGGAGGCCGGAAGGCAGGTCGTCGGCCTGGGTCAGGGACTCGGCGATATCGAGGAGATCCGCCGGGGTCCAGGTTGACTCGGTGGCTGTCAGGCGGTCGCGGAGCAGGTCGGCGGCGGTCAGGGCGGCGATCGGCTGATTGTGGACGATGCGACGGAGGTCAGCCAGTTCTGCCGCCAGGTGCGAGGTCTGCAAGGCGGTGATAGTCAGCCGCAGCCGGAGGTGCAGGAAGTCTTGGCCGGTCAGCTCGCTGGCCACCTGCTTAAGGATCTGACGGACCTGCTCTGATCGCCCACTCAGCGAAGTAGTCAGCCGCTGCACCAGGACCGACAGCCGCTGACGGGCCGGGTGATCGCGGTCAGCGGTCGCGTTCGGCAGATCGGGGTCGTCTTCGAGCCGGACCAGCATCCGTACGACGTCGACGAGTTCGTCCAGGCCGTCGGCAGGGTTCGTCGCGACGATCCCTACAAGAGCCGTGATCGCATCGCCCCAGATCCGATTGCGGATTGTCAGATTGCTGACAAAGTCCGCGCACACCCGAGCAGCAGCACGGTTGTAGCGAGCCCACTGCCGCAACGCGAGCACCGCCGGCCCCACCACCTCGGGCTCGCTCCTGGTGGTGACCGCGATCAACAGGTCCGCATACCGCGACCGATAGGCGAGAGGTACGTCGTACGCGGACCGCTGTGTCAGCACGACCGCTGTCGCAGCAGAATCGTGCACAGCCTGCTCCAGCACCGCCCACGCGGCCGGGTCGTACAGGAGGTGCTGCGACACGGTGCTAGCGATGGCAGCCCGCACATCCCGATGCGCACGCGGCCAGGCCTCAGTCAGTACGGCGCCCGCGCCCGCTGCACGCAGTTCGCCGAGCAGCCGGACCGCCTCCTTCCGGGACGTGATCTTGGCGCTGTCACCAGCCAGCACCGGCTGCAACAGGCCAGGCAGCAGACTCGCCCGCATGAACCGGGCGGCACGTGCGGCGGCGTACACGGCGACGCGCGCACGATCGTCACCCGCATGCGCGAGCAGCAACGGCATAGCGAGGTCAGGCCGATCGGTCCACGCCAGCCCGGCGAGCGCAGCCTCCTGCAGCAGTACGTCGTCATCCTGAAGGAACGGCTCTACCGCAGCACGACCAACCCCCGGTACGCGACCGAGCGACTTGACCGCGAGGGCTCGGTACCACGTGTGCATGCGGTCGTCCCGGGCCAACTCGACGAGCAGATCGGCGTACCGGGCCTGCTGTCGTGGCAGCCACCGGCGGAGCGCGTAGTCGGGGACCAGCCAGGAGGTGCCGCTGAGTTCGAAGCGGCGGATGCGATCCGCGGCGGCGAGCACGGGGTCGAGCAGGTCGGTGTGGTGCTCGGTGACGAGCCACCACACCGGGTGCGAGCGAGCCATCGTGACGTCATTGTCGACAATCCGACGAAGCCGGTCGTATCGGGTCCGCGGCGGGTCCAGCCAGTACCTGCAAGCCTGGTCGGCGACGTGCTCCTGGTCAGACCAGACCGCCTGCTCCAGCACTCCGTGCAAATGCTCCAGAGCCCAGCCGCGACGACCCAAAGCCGCGGCCACTGTGAACGCGAGCGAGAACTCGTCGCGCTTGGCCGCGGCCTCGATCGCCGGCCGCAGCGCCTCATAGACCTCCACCTCTCGTCCACGCGGCAGACCGTCGACCAGCCGCTCCAAGTCGATCCGGCCCCGGTTCTCCGACAGCCGCGCATGCGCCTGCAAACCCCAGTCCAGCAATGCGGGTCGGTTGCCCAGGGCACCTTGTACGACGGCGTGCTCCGCCAGTGTGGTGAGCGCCCGCCGGGTCGCCCACGACGTGTCCCGCGCCTCGAGCGCGACGGTCAGCAGCGTCTCGAGCGGAGCAGTCAGCGCGTCGGTGAGGAGAGTCGGTGACACCTCGGCGACGGCCTGGGCGACGTTGAGGCGTACGACGTCCTGATCGTTGCGCACCCGATCGACAGCCCAAGTGAGCGCCCGCGAGAGCTGATCCGGTCGTCTCGAATAGCCAGCCGAGCGGATGATCGCCTGGTACACCGACGTCCGGACGCCAGCATCGGGATCGCGCGTGTCCGGCTCGAGTGCGGCGAACGCCTCCTCGTAGGGGAGGTGACCGGTGATGCCCCGACGGAGCGAGCCGGCCTCGCGGATCTTCGGCAGGGTCAGGATGCGGCGCGCCTGTTCGATGCGCACTGTGTGCGGCAGCACCCGGAGAAGCGCTGAGCTGAGAGATGCCTGACTGAGGTCGACGTCGCGCGTCACTGCTTCGAAAATCGAAGTACGTCGTGACGGCGCCAGAACGTGCAAGAGATCTGTCAGATCCGGCCAGAGCAGACGGCCGAGCGCGGTCAGGTCGTCGTCGGAGTACCTGTGCAGGCGGCGGCGGAACCCGGGCGTGAGCGCCTTCCAGACGACTGTCTGCCGGTCAGGCGCCAGCAAGATATCGAGTACGCCGGCCGGATCGCGATCGGTGAGGCGGCCGAGGATGTCGAGCACCGCGACCGGGAGATCGTGCGCCGGAATCGCCTGCTTGATCAACGCCATCACGGCCGATGGGTCGTGGTCGAGCGCAGCGGTGACACCGTGGCCGACGCCTTGCCACCACTCGTCCCGATCCTCACCGGACGGCAGGGTCCGCGTGGCAAATGCGAGCACCTCGTCGGGGTGGTTCGCGGCCAGACGACGCCACGCGCCCGGTGCCACGCAGTACGCCAACTCAGGCAGCAGGCGGGCGATGGTCGCGCGATCGGTGGCTTCGAGCAGACCGACCGCAGCCACATCACCCCAGCGGGCCCGGTGCTCGTCGATCAGGCGGGTGGCGAGATGCTCGCGCCGCGTCCGTCGTACCAGGGAAACGAGCTTCGATCGCAGTACGGCGGGTGCGTCGTCGTACAGGATCCGCAGGTCGTCGTCCGACACCGGAACGCCACGCGCGACCGCCGCCAGCGCCCGGGACTGAACCGCCGGCTCCGGGTCACGCAGCAGCCTGGTGATGTACGACGTATCCCGCGCGACCTCTGCGATCTGGATCCCGATGGTCCGCTCGAACGCGTCACCCCGGCCGAGCTCATCGAGCAGTCCGGTCAGCTCCTGCGCGCGATCGGAGAGCAGCCGCACCCGTTGTCCGTACGAGAGCCCGTCGATCGACCGCAGTAGCTCACTCGCACGCATGCGCCAATCTTGCCTAGCGCAGGTGTCAGTCAGCTCGGAAGGGTCGCGTCCAGGAGGAGTACGGCGGCTTCGCGGGCGCGGAGGGCGGGGTCAGGGGAGCCGGAGATGGCGGAGCGGGTGATGGCGCCTTCGCTGAGGAGGATCAGGTGGTCGGCGAGGCGCTCGGGGTCGGGGGCGCCGGCCGCTTTCGACAGGTCGGTCAACGCCTGACGGAAGCCTTCCTTGTGTTGCAGGGCGAGTTCGGCGACGCGTGGTGAGACGGTGCCGAGCTCGCCGAAGGAGTTGATGAACGCGCAGCCGCGGTAGTCCCGCTGGCGGAACCAGTCGTGCAGAAAGTCGAACACGGCCAGGATGCGGTCGCGCGGATCCGTCGCCGCGTCGACGTGCTCGGCGAGCATCGACTTCCACAGCGCGTCGCGGCGGTCCAGATACGCCTCGATCAGCGCGTCCTTCGACGGGAAGAGCTGGTAGAGGCGCTTCAGTGAGACGCCGGACGCCGTCCGGATCGCGTCCATCCCAACCGCCTGTACGCCGCGCTCGTAGAACAACTCGTCCGCCGCGTCCAGCACCTGCCGCTGGGCGGTCGCCGTGTCGATCGCCATCTGTTCCTCCCAGTGATCCACGCCACCTTGCGCGGAGAACCATCGTTCTCCTAGAGTACAGGACATCGGGGAGAACGCTCGTTCTCACCAACTGACCGGAGGAGATTCCGATGACTGTGCTCGAGCCCGCTGCCCAGGCCTTCGCCGACGCGACCGCCAACCCGCCGTACCTGTTCCAGCTGCCGCCCGCCGAGGGGCGGAAGCTGGTCGACGAGGTGCAGACCACCGACTACGCGAAGCTCGACGTCGACGAGGAGTGGGTGACCGCGGCCGACGGTACGAAGGCGCGCGTCGTGAAGCCGGCCGGTGCGACCGGCGTACTGCCCGTCATCCTCTACATCCATGGCGCCGGCTGGGTGTTCGGCAACGCGCATACCCACGACCGGCTGGTCCGAGAGCTCGCCGTCGGCGCGGGTGCTGCGGTGGTATTCCCGGAGTACGACCTGTCGCCGGAGGTCCGCTACCCGCACGCGCTCGAGCAGAACTACGCGGTCGCCCGGTGGATCATTGCCTCAGGCAAGGACCACGGGCTGGACGCGACCAGGCTCGCGATCGCGGGGGACTCGGTCGGCGGCAACATGACGGCCGCGGTGACGTTGCTCGCCAAGGAGCGTGGCGACGTGAAGTTCGTCCAGCAGGTGCTGTTCTACCCGGTCACCGACGCGTCTTTCGACACGGCGTCGTACAAGCAGTTCGCCGAGGGCTACTTCCTTCAGCGCGAGGGCATGAAGTGGTTCTGGGATCAGTACACGACCGACGAGAGCGAGCGGAACCAGATCACCGCGTCCCCGTTGCGCGCCACCACCGACCAACTGGCCGGACTGCCGCCGGCGCTGGTCATCACCGGCGAGGCTGACGTCCTGCGCGACGAGGGTGAGGCGTACGCCGCCAAGCTCCTCGAGGCCGGTGTGCCGACGACCGCCGTACGGTTCGCCGCGATCATCCACGACTTCGTCATGCTGGACGCGCTGCGCGACACCTACGCCGCCAACGCTGCGATCAACCTGGCGATCTCGACTCTGCGGACCGCGCTCAACTGACCCGCTCGAGTTCGGCGAACGCGTCGGCGAGTTTGGGCAGGGTGTAGTGCGCGTTGAGTCCGCTCGGGTTCGGCAGGATCCAGACGCGCGTGTCACCGATCATCCGGTCCTGTTTGCCCATCCGCGCCGTACGTTCCGCGAAAGCATCTCGGTACGCCGTGACGCCGACGACGGCAAGCCATTCCGGTTGGTAGTGGAGAACCTTCTTGACCAGGTTCTCCCCACCGGTGACGTATTCCGCGCGGGTCAGTTCGTCGGCCCGCGCGGACGGACGATCGACGACGTTGGTGATCCCGAGGCTGTAGGTCAGCAACTCTTTCTGTTCGGCCGGCTTTAGTTGCCGGGATGTGAATCCACTCAGGTGAAGCGCCGGCCAGAAGCGGTTCCCGGGCCGCGCGAAATGGTGCCCGGTCTCCGCCGACATCAGGCCGGGATTGATTCCGCAGAACAGCACCCGCAATCCGCTGTCGATCACATCTGGGATCCCTTGCATGGGCGACACACTACCGCGTCAACCCAGGGTTGACGAATGATCGACGTCAACCTAGGGTTGACGCATGACTCCCGGACCTGACTTGCAGCAACTCATCAATACGATCAAGGCCGACGCCGGTACGGACGACGAGCTCGAGCAGCTCGCGACCGCGGCGACCACCATCGGCGAACTGACCAGCACCGGCGACGCCGCGCTCGGGTTCTTCGTGGACCGGGCGCGCGGTGCGGGGAAGTCGTGGGTCGAGATCAGCGCCGTGCTCGGCGTCAGCAAACAGGCGGCCCACAAACGGTTCGCCGACTCCTGGACGGCCCGGCCGGCGTTCGACCGCTACACCGAGCGCACCAAGGCCGTGGCCGCGGCGGCCGCCGACGTCGCCCGGGCGCGGAACCACGTCTTCATCGGCACCGAGCACCTACTGCTCGCGTTCTTCTCCCAACCTCAGGCGCTGGCCACCCGGGTTCTTCTCGACAAGGGCATCACCGAACAGTCCGTCCGCGAGGCCGTCGACGTACTGAGTCCTGCTGCGGAATCCACCCCGGCACCGTTGGACGCCGAGAATCCGCCGTACACCCGCCGGGCATCCCATGTCCTCCAAGGTGCCGTCGGGGAGGCGCTCGCGCTCGGGCACAACTACGTCGGCACCGAACACATCCTGCTCGCCTTCTACCGCGACTCGGCCGGGATTGCGACCAAGATCCTTCAGGAGCAAGGCCTCGACGAGTCGGCCGCCTGGTCGGCACTGCGTGGATTGCTCGAGCAGGCATCGAAGTAGGTTGGACGCATGCCTGACTGGTCTGCGCGGTTGAGTGAGTTGGCGGTGGCGGCGAAGGTCCCCGGGGCGGTGCTCGGGATCTGGCACGACGGCGAGACGACGATCGCGCCGTACGGCGTCCTGAACGCCGCGACCGGGGTCGAGACCACCGCCGACTCGATCTTCCAGATCGGTTCGATCAGCAAGCCGTGGACCGCGACGATGATCGTCCAACTGGCGGCGGAGGATCGGCTGGACCTCGACGACCCGGTCGTCAAACTGGTGCCCGAGGCACCGATTGATCCACGGGTGACGGTCCGTCAGCTGCTCACGCACACGAGCGGGATCGACGGCGACGTGTTCACTGACACCGGTCGCGGTGACGACTGCCTCGAGAAGTACGTCGGCCTGCTCAGCGAGGTCGACAGTCTCTTCGAGCCTGGTACGGCGTACTCCTATTGCAACGCCGGATTCGTCCTGCTCGGGCGGATCATCGAGGTCCTCGACGGGCGGACGTGGGACGAGTCGCTCAAGGCCAGACTGGTCGAGCCGCTCGGCCTGACCGCGACCGTCACGCTGCCGGAGGAGGCGATCCTGCACCGGGCCGCACGTGGTCATTTGCTGGCCGACGGTTCGCCGGCCAAGACCTGGCAGCTCCCGCGCAGCATAGGGCCCGCCGGACTGATCACGCAGAGCGCGGGCGACCTGCTGGAGTTCGCCCGGATGCACCTGACCGACGAGCGGTATGCGGCGATGCAGGAACCACAGGTCCCGTATGCGGGTGGCATCGGCGGCTTCAACGACCTCGGGCTGGCCTGGCGCATCTACGACTGGAACGGCCGGCGACTCTTCGGCCATGACGGATCGACGATCTCGCAGTTGGCGTTCCTGCGCGTCGACCCGGAGGCGCGTCTGGTCATGTGCCTGCTGACCAACTCGGGCAACGGGACCACGCTGTTCGAGCCACTCGCATCCGAGGTCTTCACGCACTACGTCGGCGTCGCGCATCCGGAGTCGCCACAACCCATCGACGTGCCGGTCGACGATCGTCACGTCGGTCGCTACGAACGGGCGAGCGTGCGGCTGGACGTCGTACGGCGTGACGACGGATTGGTGATGTGTTACGAGGCGACGGGGGAGCGGTTGGCGTTCGCCGAGGAGCCTGTGCACGAATACGAACTCCGCCCGACATCACCGCCCGACGGCGACCACTTCGTCACCCGAGAATCACCAACCCACCCATGGGTCCCAGTCACCTTCACCCCCACCCACGTCTTCACCTCCGGCCGAGTCACCCCGAGACTCGAACAACCCACTTCAATGTGACGTCCCGCCGCCTCCGGTAGAGGGCTGCAGGTCAATTCCTCCGGCTCGGCAGCCGTGGGGTGCCCGCTCCGCCGGGCCGACCGTGGCGTCGGGTGCTCCGGTGCGACGGCTGTGGGTCGGTTGCTTCGGGTAGGCGGCCGGGGATGCGTGCTCTGGTGGAGTGACGGTGGTGCCGGGTGCTGCGGTGCGACGGCTGTGGGTCGGTTGCTTCGGGTAGGGCGGTCGTGGGGTGGGTGCTGTGGTGGGGTGGCGGTGGTGCCGGGTGCTGCGGTGCGTCGGTTCTGGGTCGGTTGCTTCGGGTAGGCGACTGTTGTTGGCGGGTGCTCGGGAGAGCGGCTGTGGTCTCGGGGTGCTCGGCGGGGGGACTGGGGTGTCGCGGCTCCGGGCTGCGGGACGGTGCTAGTCGGGGTGGCGGGCGTCAAGTGCGCCTTCGGCGTCCGCTTCGCGGATCTTCAACACTTGACTCCCACCACCCCGACCAGAAGGGCGCAGCTATCCCGGAGCAGCTCACCCGAGTGGTCACACTCCCCGGGGTGAACACGGGAGCGAACTGTGGATCCGGGGAATGCCGGGAGCGGATCGTGGGTGGCGGGTTGTGGTTGCTGGCTGGATGCAGCAGGGCAACGGTGACACGCATCCCGTCAGCCGTCTTGTCTCCGGTTGGGGTCGGGCCGGCATCTGGGCGGATCCGTCCGCATCCCGGGACTCCCTCCCGAGTCGTTGGGGCTTGGGACAGGAAAGCGTGGGGTGAGACCTGAGATAACTTGTCTCACCGCGCCGTTTCCTGTCTCAGGTCCCCACGATTGCACGGATTTGGGACTGTGGTCTCGGGATCCGGGCCGGATGATGGTCAAGCGGCGCGGAACGCGGGACGTCGTACATCGCGTGGGGACCTCGGACATCTGGTCGGGTGTCCCAGGTCCCCGGAAGGTGTACGAGGTTCGGCTCGTCGTGCGACCGGGAGCTTCGATCGGTCCACGATCTCGGGCTATACGTCTGCGCGGGATCCGCATAGCTGCGTCCTTCCCTGGTCGGGGTGGTGTGTGTCAAGGGTCGAAGATCCGCGCAGCGGACGCCGAAGGCGCCCTTGACGCATGCCGCACCGACCAGCACCATCACGCAGCGGAGCCCGCGGCTCCAGAGTCGTTTGTTGCCCGCGAACCACAGTTGACCCGCGAACCGCAGTGCTGTGGAACCCCGGTTGCCGGTGGCGAGCGTTGTACTTGGTGGATGAGGTGTTGGGGGTGGGGTGAGATAAACGGGGTGCGGTTTGGGGTGGGCGAGCTAACGTTTTCAGGGTGACTAGTGCACCTGCTGAACTTCCTCGTAAGGCCGGTGACCTGCGGGCCGCCGGGTATCTTCCACGGTCGATCAAGGCCGAGATCCGTGACAATCTGCTGAAGGAACTCCGGGCCGGGCGTGATCCCTGGCCCGGGATCGTCGGGTTCACCCGGACGGTGATTCCGCAACTCGAACGCGCCCTGCTTGCGGGGCATGACGTCGTACTGCTGGGTGAGCGTGGTCAGGGCAAGACCCGGCTGCTCCGCACCCTGGTGGGTCTGCTGGACGAGTGGACCCCGGTGATCGAGGGGGCGGAGCTGCCCGAACACCCGCTCGAGCCGATCACGCCCGCGTCGCGTCGGCGGGCCGCTGAGCTCGGTGACGAGCTGCCGGTGGCTTGGCTGCACCGCAGTGAGAGGTACGCCGAGAAGCTCGCGACCCCGGATACGTCGGTCGGTGACCTGATCGGTGACGTGGACCCGGTGAAGGTGGCCGAGGGCCGCAGCCTGGGTGATCCGGAGACGATCCATTTCGGTCTGGTCCCGCGATCGCATCGCGGGATCGTTGCGATCAACGAGTTGCCCGACCTGGCCGAGCGGATCCAGGTCGCGCTGCTGAATGTGATGGAGGAGCGGGACATCCAGGTCCGCGGGTACACGCTGCGGCTGCCGCTCGACGTGTTGCTGGTGGCAACGGCCAACCCGGAGGACTACACCAACCGCGGTCGCATCATCACGCCGTTGAAGGACCGGTTCGGCGCCGAGGTGCGGACCCACTACCCGCTCACCATCGACGCCGAGGTGGATGTGATCCGGCAGGAGGCCGAGTTCACTGCCGAGGTGGGCGAACCGCTGCTGGAGGTGCTGGCCCGGTTCGTCCGGCATCTGCGCGAGTCGAACGCGATCGACCAGCGGTCGGGTGTTTCGGCCCGGTTCGCGGTGGCCGCGGCCGAGACGATCGCGGCGGCCGCGTTGCGGCGGAGTGCGATCACCGGTGAGGAGCCGGCGGTTGCTCGTCCGGTGGATCTGGAGGCGGTTCCCGCCGTACTGCGGGGCAAGCTCGAGTTCGAGCCTGGTGAGGAAGGGCGCGAGATCGAGCTGCTCGAGTACCTGCTGCGCCGGTCGGTCGCCGACACCGCGCGGGAGCGGTTCGCCGGTCTCGATCTGAGCCCGCTCGCGCATGCGATTGCCGACGGCAACCTTGTGACCACCGGTGAACGGGTGCCTGGCCGGGATGTGCTCGCGGCGTTGCCCGAGCTGCCGGTGCTGCACGACGTCGCCGCCCGGGCCGGGGTCGAGCCGGACGAGTCGCCGGGACGCATCGCCGCTGCCATCGAGTTGGCGTTGGAGGCGCTCTACTTGTCCAAGCGGGTCGCCAAGGACGCCGACAACGACACGACCGTCTACGGGGCCTGACATGTCGGCGTCCATACCGGAAGGCTGGTCGTACGGTCCGTGGCATGACGGGCCGGATCCGCTCGCCGCGCCGGTGGATGTGCGTGACGCGCTGGACGAGATCGGCCGCGACGTGATGAACGGGTCGTCGCCCCGGTCCGCGCTGGAGGAGATGCTCCGGCGCGGCACCCGGAGTACGCAGGGCCTGGACGATCTCACTCGCAGGTTGTGGGAGCGCCGCCGCGAGATCCAGCGGCGGCACAACCTGGAGGGGACGTTGGGAGACGTTCAGCGTCTGCTCGACGAGGCGCTGGCGGCCGAGCGGCGGGAGCTCTTCCCGAACCCGTCCGACGACGCCCGGTTCAAGGAGGCCGAGCTCGACGCACTCCCGTCCGGTACGGCGGCCGCAGTCCGGGAGCTGGCCAACTACCAGTGGGAGTCGTCGGAGGCGCGGGAGAAGTACGAGCAGATCCGGGAGTTGCTCGGCCGGGAGCTGCTCGGATCGCGGTTCGAGGGCATGAAGGAGGCGCTGCAGCAGACCACGCCCGAGGACGTGGAACGCATCAACGAGATGCTGACCGACCTCAACGCGCTGCTCGCGGCACACGCGCAGGGCCGGCCGGACGTGCCGCAGTTGTTCGACGAGTTCATGGCCAAGCACGGCGAGTTCTTCCCGGAGAATCCACGGAACGTCGACGAATTGATCGACGTACTGGCGCAGCGGGCGGCCGCGGCGCAGCGGATGCTCAACTCGATGACTCCCGAGCAGCGGGCCGAGCTGATGGAACTGTCGCAGCAGGCGTTCGGCAGTCCGCAACTCGCGCAGCAGCTGGCGCAGCTGGACGCACAGCTCCAGTCGCTCCGGCCGGGGGAGGACTGGAGTGGTTCGGCCCAGATGAGTGGTGACGATCCGCTCGGTCTCGCCGAGGGTGCGCGGGCGATGTCGGATCTGGCCGAGCTCGATGCGTTGGCCGAGCAGCTCGCGCAGTCGTATCCGGGTGCGCGGTTGGAGGATATCGATCTCGATGCACTCACCCGGCAACTCGGCGACGAGGCGACGGTCGATGCCCGTCGGCTGAGCGAGCTCGAGCGGCAGTTGCGCGATCAAGGGTTGCTGGAACGTGCCCCCGACGGGTCGTTGCGGTTGTCGCCGAAGGCTCTGCGGCAACTCGGTCAGACGGCGTTGGCCGACGTACTGCGGACTGCTCGGGGCTCCGGTGAACGCGACGCGGCCAATGCGGGCGCGGCCGGTGAGTTGAGTGGGTCGACGCGGCAGTGGCAGTTCGGCGACACCCAGCCGTGGGACGTGCCGCGGACGGTGCGGAACGCCGTACTGCGGACCGCTTCGCGCAGTGGCTCGGTCAAGCTCGATGTGGCCGATGTGGAGATCGCCGAGACCGAGCATCGGGCGCGGGCCGCGGTCGCGTTGCTGGTGGACACGTCGTGGTCGATGGTCCAGGAGGGCCGTTGGCTGCCGATGAAACGTACGGCGCTCGCACTGCATCAACTCATCTCGACGCGCTACCGGAACGACGCACTCCAGTTGATCACCTTCGGAAGGTACGCCGGAGTCGTCGAGCTACCGCAGTTGATCGGGATGGAAGGCACCTGGGAACAGGGGACGAACGCGCATCACGCCCTGCTGCTGGCCGGCCGGCACCTGCGTCGTCATCCGGACGCGCAGCCCGTCGTACTGATGGTGACCGACGGCGAGCCGACCGCTCACCTGGAGCCGGACGGTACGGCGGAGTTCTCCTACCCACCCGAGCCGGCGACGCTGCGGAAGACGATCTTCGAGGTCGACCGCCTGGCGAAACTCGGCGCATCGCTGACCGTTTTCCGCCTCGGCGACGATCCTCGGCTGAACGCCTTCGTCGACCTCCTCGCCCGCCGCAGCGGCGGCCGGGTCCTCGCCCCGGACGCAGACGGCCTCGGCGCGGCCGTCGTCGGCGACTACCTCAGAACCCGCCGCAAGTTGTAGGCCGGCGGGACCTGAGACAAGACAGCGGGACCTGGGACATGCACTGACATGTCCCAGGTCCCGTCTTCATGTCCGGCCTGTTCGTCGACGGCCCGTCGTACGTGCTCCCGCGCTCGCGAGACGGGACCTTGGACCTGCGTGATCCTGGTCCAACGGCCGGTTCGTTCGGGTATCGATCCTGCTGGACTGGGAATCGATGGAGAAGTGCTTCATTGTCTCGCGTTGTCAACCAGGGAAGGGTTTTCCGGCCTTCGACCTGTGGGCAGGGTCACGTCGACATCGTGAGACCAGTGTTCAACTGGACTGGTTTTTTGGCTTACTCTGAAATCACGCCCCCGCCACCGGAGTCGATGGGCCGAGCGGGCCATCTCACCGCGCCTGAAAACACCGCCTGAAACCCAGGGAGTGATCGTGCCGAAACTCGTCTACGACTTCGCCGAAGGCAACAAGGACATGAAGGAGCTACTCGGCGGGAAGGGGGCGAACCTGGCCGAGATGACGAATCTCGGCCTTCCGGTGCCTCCGGGGTTCACCATCACCACCGAAGCCTGCAAGGTCTACCTGCGGACCGGGGCGGTCCCGCCGGAGCTGGCCGAGGAGATCGACCACCATGTCGACGTCCTGCAGCAGAAGATGGGCAAGAAGCTCGGCCAGGCCGACGACCCCCTGCTGGTGTCGGTTCGTTCCGGTGCCGCGGCGTCGATGCCGGGCATGATGGAGACGGTCCTCAACGTCGGCCTGAACGACGACTCGGTGAACGGTCTCGCGCACCAGTCCGGCAACCCGCGGTTCGCCTGGGACGCTTACCGGCGACTGGTCCAGATGTTCGGCAAGACCGTGCTCGGGATGGAGGGTGAGGTCTTCGAGCAGGCGCTGGAGGCGGCCAAGGAGGCCAAGGGAACGCACAACGACCTCGACCTGGACGCCGACGACCTGAAGGCGCTCGTCGAGACGTTCAAGCACGCCGTCCACGAGCACACCGGCCGCGAGTTCCCGCAGGACCCGCGGACCCAGATGGACCTGGCGATCGAGGCGGTCTTCGGCTCCTGGAACTCCGAGCGCGCGATCCTCTACCGCCGCCAGGAACGGATCGGCACCGACCTCGGTACGGCGGTCAACATCTGCTCGATGGTGTTCGGCAACCTCGGCATGGACTCCGGCACCGGTGTCGCGTTCACCCGCGACCCGTCCACCGGCCAGCCCGGTGTGTACGGCGACTACCTGCAGAACGCGCAGGGCGAGGACGTCGTGGCCGGCATCCGCAACACCGTCCCGCTGGCGGACATGGAGCAGCTCGACAAGACGTCGTACGACGATCTGATGGCGATCATGGCCAAGCTCGAGGGGCACTACCGCGACCTGTGCGACATCGAGTTCACCGTCGAACGCGGCAAGCTGTGGATGCTGCAGACCCGGGTCGGCAAGCGGACCGCGGCGGCCGCGTTCCGGATCGCGACCAGCCTGATCGACGAAGGTGTGATCGACACCGACGAGGCACTCAAACGAGTGAACGGTGCGCAACTCGCGCAGCTGATGTTCCCGCGGTTCGACGCGGACGCGGACAAGGAGCGGATCACCAAGGCGATCGGCGCGTCCCCGGGCGCGGCCTCGGGCAAGGTGGTCTTCACCTCCGCCGCCGCGGTGGAGGCCGCGGCGAACGGCGAGAAGGTGATCCTGGTCCGCCGCGAGACGAACCCGGACGACCTGCACGGCATGATCGCGGCGCAGGGCATCCTGACCAGCCGCGGCGGCAAGACCTCGCACGCGGCCGTGGTCGCCCGCGGCATGGGCAAGACCTGTGTCTGCGGGGCCGAGGACCTCGACGTGAATGTTGCCGAGGGCACCATCAAGGTGAACGGCACGGTGATCGAGGCCGGCGAGATGATCTCGATCGACGGCACCACCGGCGAGGTGCTCCGCGGCGAGGTCCCGGTCGTCCCGTCCCCGGTCGTTCAGTACTTCGAGGGATCGCTGGCCCCGGACGCCGGTGACGAACTCGTGGCCGCCGTGCACCGTTTGATCACCCACGCGGACGAGGTACGGCGCCTCGGCGTACGAACCAACGCGGACACGGCCGACGACGCGGCCCGGGCGCGACGGTTCGGGGCCGAGGGGATCGGGCTGTGCCGGACCGAGCACATGTTCCTGGGCGAGCGGCGTGAGTCGGTCGAGCGGTTGATCCTGGCCGACAACGACGCCGATCGCGATGCCGCGCTGGCCGAGCTGGAGCCGTTGCAGCGGGACGACTTCCTCGAACTGCTGGCCGCGATGGACGGGCTGCCGGTGACGATCCGGCTGATCGACCCGCCGCTGCACGAGTTCCTGCCGTCGATGGAGGAGCTCGCGGTCAAGGTCGCACTTGCTCGCGAACGCGGTGAAGAACCCGGCCACGACGCCACGCTGCTGACCGCGGTCCAGCGGCTGCACGAGGAGAACCCGATGCTCGGCCTGCGCGGGGTCCGGCTCGGCCTGGTCATCCCGGGGCTGTTCGCGATGCAGGTCCGGGCGATCGCGTCCGCGGCCGCCGAGCTGCGCAAGCAGGGCAAGGATCCGCGGCCGGAGATCATGATCCCGTTGGTCGGCGCGGTCCAGGAACTGATGCTGGCCCGCGACGAGGTGGAAGGTGTGCTCGCCGACGTCGGCGTGGAGTGGTCGATCCCGATCGGCACGATGATCGAGCTGCCGCGGGCCGCGGTGATCGCGGACCAGATCGCCGAGGCGGCCGACTTCTTCTCGTTCGGTACCAACGACCTGACCCAGACCACCTGGGGCTTCAGCCGGGACGACGTCGAGGGCGCGTTCTTCTCCCAGTACCTGGAGAAGGGCATCTTCGCGGTATCGCCGTTCGAGTCGATCGACCGTGAGGGCGTCGGCGCGCTGGTCCGCACCGGGGTCGAGCGCGGCCGGGCCACCAAGCCGGACCTCAAGCTCGGTATCTGCGGTGAGCACGGCGGCGACCCGGACAGCATCCAGTTCTTCCACGAATCGGGCCTGGACTACGTCTCCTGCTCCCCCTTCCGCATCCCCGTAGCCCGCCTCGAAGCCGGCCGCTCCGCCCTCGGCTGACTCGGGTCACCTTGTGAAGCCACCGACCATTTCGCGGGCGAGGAAATGGTTGGTGGCTTCTCAACGTCGGCGGATAGCGTTCGGGGCGTGAGCAGGGAGACGCTGCGCCAGACCTTCGGGGAAGACGCCGAGCTGTACGACCGGGTCAGACCGACCTATCCATCCGCCCTGTACGACGACATCGCCGAGCTCCTCGGGAATCCGGATCGGCTGCGGGTGCTCGAAATCGGACCCGGCACCGGTCAGGCGACGGCACCGATGGTCGAGCGCGGGTGGTCGGTCACGGCGATCGAGTTGAGTCCCGACCTGGCCCGGCTCGCGCAAGCCAAGCTGCCCGAGGTCGAGGTGATCGTGGCCGACTTCGACAGCGTGGAGTTGCCGGCTTCGACGTACGACCTGGTCATCTGCGCGACCGCGTTCCACTGGCTCGATCCGGCGACGCGGGTCGCGCGGTGTGCCGACGTACTGCGGCCGGGCGGCATGCTCGCCGTGGTGTCGACCGAACACATCCTTGGCGGCAGCGTGCAGTTCTTCGCGGACATGATGGATTGCTACCAGCGGTTCATGGACGATGCGGACACGACCGGTCTGCAGCCGGCGGACGCGATTCCGCAAGACTCCTCGGAGGTCGACGCGAGCGAGCGGTTCGAGCCGGTGGAGTTCCGGCGGTACGAGTGGGAGCTGACTTATACGACCTCGCAGTACCTCGATGTGCTGTCGTCGTACTCGGGACATCGGGCCTTGACAAGCGAGCGACGTGACGGTCTGTACGGCTGTATCAGCGCTCTCATCAACGCCGGCGGGGGTTCGATCACCAAGCGTTACCTGACTCAACTGTCCGCAGCAATTTCCTTAACCAACCCCTTGCATCTGGGCTAGTTGAGCAGTGAAAATAACCGGGCGGGAAGGGCGATCACTCGTCGACTTTCGGGTCTGACCTGAACCAGCCGCTGTGGCGGCTCGTGACTCCCTTCCCGCACCAAATTCTCTTGTAATTCAGGTCATGTAGGGTTTTCGGCATGGCCCTTTTTGTCGTGCAGTTGCGCTTCGACCTCGCCGAGACCGACCGCCGGATGGAGGTCCGTCCGGCCCATCGCGAGTACCTGACCGCGCTCAAGGAAGCCGGCAAGCTGGTCGCCGCCGGCCCCTTCACCGACCAGACCGGCGCCCTCCTCGTCTACGACGTCGCCGACGAAGCCGAACTCCGCGACATCCTCGCCAAGGACCCCTACACCCCTCAGAACGTCTACGAAATCGCCACCCTCGCCGAATGGCAGCCGCTCTTCCCGTTCAGCTAGACGTCGGCGGGTTCCAGGTCCAGGTGGTCCACGTAGGCCCAGAGCCAGACGAGGGGGGCCAGGACCAGTTCGGGTTCGCCGTCTTCGTCGGCGACGAAGACCATGGAGGCCTCGCCGTTGGAGATGTCTTCGATGACCGCGTCGCACACCTCGACGGCGGCCTCGAACGGGAGTAGCCGCGGCCCGTGTTCCCAGCGTGGCTGGGGGAGCGGTAGCACCGGCGCCTCGTCGGTGCCGTCCAGCTCGACCGACACCTTTTGGAGCTCCTCGTAGAGGTCGAAGGTGATCAGCCCGGCGAGCGGGCGGCCGTCGAGGCCGATCAGGTACGGGTCGTCGGCGCCGTTGCGGAAGTTGTCCCGCAGATCCGGGAACGCGGCCTTCAGATCGGTCGCTTCCAGGTACGGCGCCTCGCCCGGCTCGTCGTCTTCCTCGACCTCGACCAGTCCGCTGCGCATCTGGTCGAACTGGTGCAGCAGATCGTTCAGTTCGTCGTACGCACCGCCGCCCGGAGCCTTCTCCGCGCGGCCCTCCAGGTCGCGCAGGTGCTCGACCAAGTCGTCCTCGAAGTGCAGCTCGTACCGCGGCAGCCCGGGCTCGCGGCCCGCGTTGATCTGGGCGACCAGCTGGGTCGCGACCGGGCCGAGCCGCTCGGCCAGTACCTCGAGTGGGGTGGTCGGCTTCTCCTCGTCGTCATGCGCGCAGGAGTCGTCGTCGCCCGCGCCCTCGTTCTCCATCGCCAGCAGCACCTGGAACGCGGGGAACGCGAGCAGCGCCGCGGTCGCCATCATCCCGTCGCCGATCAGCATCAGCGGGTTCCCGCCCGCCTCGGTCCGGCGCAGATGATCCGGCATCAGTACGGCGGCCTGCTCGACGTTCACCTGGCTGGCGAGTGAGGACAGGCCGTGGTCACCGTCCACCCCGAGCAGCTCGATCAGCCGCTCGGAGCTCATGTCGAAGTGGGAGCGCAGGTAGTAGCGCAGCCAGCCGGCGTCGACCGGGTTGGCCAGCAGCTCCGCGATCCGGGCCCGGAAGTCGGCCAGGTCCGCGATCGCCAGCACTACCAGCACCGGCTGGTCGCCGTCGCCGATGACCAGCGGCCGGGTGTCGCCGTTCTGGAAGCCGTCGATCACCTGGTGCAGGCTGTCCGCCGCTGCCTCCAACGGCCACGACTCCGCCTCGAACTCGTTCACCACCGCGGCGGTGTCGTCGGGCATCTGCTGGTCCTCTCCGGGTGGCGGCGGGAGTTGGGGGTAACTGTAGGCGGCGGGCGTCTCAACAGTCAGTAGGGGGCCGAGACTTGCTGCGCTGTCAGCGGCCGGGGGTGGGCGAACGGGGCTCGAGTGACATTGGCTACGCTGGCAACGGCGGGTCGGTGCTGGGGTATCTCACATGTGAGATAAGGTCCCGCGCATGACTGATGACTACCTGAGCCGGATCGGCAATCTCATCCGGGACGCCCGTAAGCACCGCGGGTGGACGCAGGCACAACTCGCCGACGTACTGAACACCAGCCAGAGTGCGGTGAACAGGATCGAGAAGGGTCATCAGAACCTCACCCTCGAGATGCTCGCCCGGATCGGCGAGGCACTCGACTCCGAAATTGTCTCTCTCGGTGGCGGCCCGGTCCACCTTCGTGTGGTGGGCGGACGGCAGCTTTCCGGTTCAATCGACGTCAAGTCCAGCAAGAACGCCGGTGTCGCGCTGCTCTGCGCCAGCCTGCTGAACAAGGGCCGCACCACGCTGCGCAAGGTCGCCCGGATCGAAGAGGTCAACCGGCTGCTCGAGGTGCTCAACTCGATCGGCGTCCGGACCACCTGGCTGAACGACGCCGGCGACCTGGAGATCGTCCCGCCGGCCCACCTCGACCTGGCCGCGATGGATGCCGAGGCCGCCCGCCGTACCCGCTCGATCATCATGTTCCTCGGCCCGCTGCTGCACCGCGAGGACACCTTCCAACTCCCGTACGCCGGTGGCTGCGACCTCGGCACCCGGACGGTCGAGCCGCACATGGCGGCCCTGCGGCCGTTCGGCCTGGACGTGAAGGCGACCGGCGGCGAGTACCACGCGATGGTGAACCGGGCGGTGACGCCGGGCAAGCCGATCGTGCTGACCGAGCGCGGCGACACCGTGACCGAGAACGCGATCATGGCCGCGGCCCGGTTCGACGGGGTCACGGTGATCCGTAACGCCAGCTCGAACTACATGGTCCAGGACCTGTGCTTCTACCTCGACCTGCTCGGCGTGAAGATCGACGGCATCGGCAGTACGACGCTGACCGTGCACGGCCGCCCGGAGATCGACGTGGACGTCGACTACGCGCCGTCGGAGGACCCGATCGAGGCGATGAGCCTGCTCACCGCGGCGATCGTGACCGGCTCAGAGGTCACGATCCGGCGGGCGCCGGTGGAGTTCCTGGAGATCGAGCTGGCGCTGCTGGAGGAGATGGGGCTGGACTACAGCCGCTCCGAGGAGTACCTGGCCGAGAACGGCCGGACCCGGCTGGTCGACCTGGTCACCCGGCCGTCCCGGCTGCACGCGCCGATCGACAAGATCCACCCGATGCCGTTCCCCGGCCTGAACATCGACAACCTGCCGTTCTTCGCGGTGATCGCGGCCTCGGCGACCG
This sequence comes from Kribbella sp. CCNWLW201, assembly GCF_037203805.1. Lineage (NCBI taxonomy): Bacteria > Bacillati > Actinomycetota > Actinomycetes > Propionibacteriales > Kribbellaceae > Kribbella > Kribbella sp. CCNWLW201. Next base: position 191,693 of record NZ_JBBCBQ010000010.1, read on the forward strand.
GGCAGACGCTGATCCACGACTGGGTCTACGAGAACCGCGCCATCTACCTGACCGACCTGAACAAGCTCGGCGGCCGGGTCAAGCTGCTCGACCCGCACCGGGTGATGGTGGAGGGCCCGACGCACTGGTCCGGTGCGGAGATCATGTGCCCGCCTGCGCTCCGGCCGGCCGTGGTCACGCTGATCGCGATGATGGCCGCGAAGGGTACTTCGGTCCTGCGCAGTGTCTACGTGATCAACCGCGGCTACGAGGACCTCGCCACCCGCCTCAACTCGCTAGGCGCTCAGATCGAGACCTTCCGCGACATCTGACAACCCGCTTGCGTCCGAAGAAGTGTGGGCTATAGCCCTCGGATCTTCGGACGCAAGGAACGTTGTGGCCTCCTCGATCACGGCCGGGTCCGACAGGATCCGGCCGTGGCCGAGGCCGGTCTTGGGGGAGAAGCGCGCCTTCGGTCCGTACGACGCCAGCAGTACGGCGACCTGGGCCGGGTCGACCACGTCGTCCACGTCGTTGTGGATCACCAGTAGGTCGGCATCACCCGGACCGGCCGAGTACTTGGTCCAGATCTCCGGATCTCCGTGGAACAACCGCCGTTCGATCTCGCGGCGCAGGTTGTCCTTCACCTTGGTCCCCAGACCCAGTTCGCCGCCGAACTTGTCGACCAGGTAGCCGAACTCCGCGAACCCGCTGATCGAGACGATCCGTCCGGCCGCGACTCCCTGGCGGACGGCGTACAGCGCGAACGGCACGCCCAGCGAATGCGCGATCACGCCCTCGAAGGCGCCGTACCGGGCTGCAAGTGCGTTGATGATGCGCTCGTGGTCGAGGATCGTGCCCATCGCGATGGTGGTGTCGCCGTGGCCGGGACCGTCGTACGAGATGGGGCTGTAGCCCAGCTCGAGGAGTCGCGTGATGAAACCGGCGTACCTCGACGCGCGGGAACGCCAGCCGTGGACGAGCAGGACCGGTCGGCTGCCGTCGCCCCAGGCGTACGTGACGATCCCGTCGACGACCTTGACCCGGGCGGACTCGTGCACTTCACGCTCCGACGACCGGACCTGACCGCGGGCCATCGGCCGCCGCCACAACTCGAACGCGACCCGCCCGGCCAGCCGCGGTGAGACCGCACCGATCGCCCGCAACCCCGCCCCGACCGCCGTTGTCATCTTCGCCATCTCGCTCCTCGACTAGCAAACAATACGAACGGTCGTATTATTAGTTTGGAACGAGGCCGCGGTCAAGCCGAATAGGATCGGGTGGTGGAGAAGGTCGACGGACGGTTGGTGCGAGGCGATCAGACCCGGCGCGCGGTACTGCGCCGGGCGGTCGACATCGCGTCGGTCGACGGGCTCGAGGGTCTGTCGATCGGGCGGCTCGCGACCGAGCTCGGGATCAGCAAGAGCGGACTGTTCGCGCACTTCGGCTCGAAGGAGGAGCTGCAGCTCGCCACTATCCGGGCCGCGCGACGGATCTACGCCGACGAGGTGGTGACGCCCGCGTTCGCGGTCGAGCCCGGGCTCGAACGGGTGTGGCGGATGAGCGAGTGCTGGCTCGACTACTCGCGTCGCCGGGTGTTTCCCGGCGGCTGCTTCTTCCAGAAGGTCTCCCACGAGTACGCCGCTCGCGGGGGAGCCGTCCACGAGGCGCTGGCCGGGGTGCACCGGGAGTGGATGGAGCTGATGGAGAGCGTCGTACGCGAGGCGGTCGAGCGTGGCGAGCTCGACGCGGATCCGGCGCAGCTGGCGTTCGACCTGAACGCGTACTACGAGGCTGCCAACCTCGCGTCGATCCTGCATGACAACCAGGCCGGCTATGACCAGGCGCGTCAGTCCATCCGGACGCGACTGGAGTCGGCGACCGGTACGACGCTGCCCTGGTAGGTCGGCAGATCGCGGTGTCGCCGGATCGGTGAGCACAGCAGGACCAGGCCGGCCAGCGGTACTCCGGCTGTGGTGATCCACAGGGCTGGTCCGAGGCCGAGGAGTTCGCCGAGTGTTCCGCCGAGGAGCGCGCCGAGCGGGATCGTCCCGTAGTTCACGAACGAGGTTGTCGCGGCGAGGCGGCCGAGGAGTTCTGGTGGGCAGTACGACTGATGGAACGTCGCTTTGACGACGTTGCCGCCGACGACGCCCAGGCTGACGCCGAAGGCGCCAACCAGGTAGAGCCACGGGCTCAGGCTGCTCAACGGGATCAGTAGTGCGAGGGTCGGCAGGCCGAGTTCGCAGAGGAGCAGGGCGCGCGCGGTGCCGAAGCGGGCGGCGAGACGGCGGCCCGCGAAGGCGCCGAGGATGCCGCCGCTCATGGCCGCGGCGATCAGCGCGCCGACGGTGCCGGGGGACAGGCCGGCCTCGCGGACCAGGAAGACCACGATGATCGCCTGGTAGCCCATCAGAGCGAGATTCGAGACCGCTCCGAAGATCGTCAACGTGCGCAGCCAGACGTCTTTCGCGACCAATGCGATACCGGTCCTGATGCCGCCCGCTTGGCTCGTGTACGTCGTACGTCGTTCTCGGAAGCGGATCGCCGCCAAGCAGGTAAAGGCGATCAGGAACGTGGCGGCGTCGACGAGAAGTGCGTTGGCTGGTCCGGCGAACTGGATGAGGAGGCCGCCGCAGCCCAGTCCGGCGAGCTGCGCGGCGGAGGCGCTGCCGTGCAGCTTCGCGTTGCCCTCGGCGTGATCGGGAGGATCGAGAAGGGTCGGCAGGTAGGCGGTGTAGGCAGTTTGGAAGAGGACTGCCGCGGCGCCGATGAGAAGTGCGGCTGTCAGTAGGAGGTCGATGGTGAGGATGCCGGCCCAGGCTGCGACCGGGAGTGCGGCCGTGAGCAGGAAGGATGCGGCTGACGATGTCAGCAGGATCGGCCTGCGGTTGCGTCGGTCGATCCACGCGCCGGCCGGTAGGCCGATCAGCAGCCAGGGCGCCCACGCGGCTGCGGTGAGCAGGCCGACCTGGAAGGTGGTTGCCTCGAGCATCGAGATGGCGATGAGTGGCAAGGCCACCGACGAGGTCGCGCTGCCGAACCGACTGACCGTCTCGCCGATCCACAGCAACCGAAAGTCCCGATGCCGCCGGAGCAGGCTCACGATCTGCGCGGGAATGACTGGAGCTGGACGATGACTCGTTCGGCGTTGTCGCCGGTCGGTTCGGTCGCCGTGTAGCGGTCGATCACCTCAGCGATCTCCTCGTTGAGTGCGTGGAGTTGCTCGGGCGTGAGGCGGAGATCGCGCCAGTCGGACAGTGCCGCCGCGTGCTGCCACTCGGCCGGCCAGTTCTCGTCGACGTACGCCCGGACGCGGTCGAAGTACCGCTCGACCAGATGCCGTAGGTAGACGTCCAGCGCGCCGCTCGTCTCCGGATCGTCGCGGAACTCGGCAGGGTCGAGGACGGTCCGGCCGGGGATCCGCCACCACCGCTCCCGCTTGGTGCCGCGCTCGACGTCTTCCTCGATGTACCCATGCTCGGCGAGCAACCGCAGGTGCCAGCTGATCGTGCCGGTGTTCTCACCCAGTCGTGCGGACAAGGTGGTCGAGGTTGCCGGGCCGTCCAGCTCGAGCGCCTCCAGGATGTCCATCCGGAGTGGGTGCGCGAGTCCGCGCAGGCTGCGGGCATCAATCCGTCGCATGCTTGCAGAGTAGTCTCTGCAAATAAGTCTCTGCAACACGCGGACTGTCGGTGGCGACCCATAGCTTGTGCGGCATGCGGCCTCATGTGGTGGCTCAGGTAGCGGTGTCCCTCGACGGGAGGACGTCGGGTTTCGACGTGGATCTCGCACGCTTCTATGCGCTGGCGACGCTGTGGCAGGAGGACGTGACGCTGGTCGGTGCCGACACGATCCTGGCGCAGGAGGACGCCGTACGCTCGGCGCCGCATCCCGGTCGGCGGTCGGAGGGTCCGCTGCTCGCCGTCGTGGACAGCCGCGCCCGCGTCCGCGAGTGGGAGGGCCTACGACAGCTCGGCTACTGGTCTGACGTACTTGCCCTGTACGCCGACCAGACTCCAGCACGACCGCCCGACAGCACGACCCGCGAGCTCGTCACCGGCTACGACCGGGTGGACCTGGTCGAGACCCTGGACATCCTGGGCAATCGCGGCGCCCGGGTCGTCCGCGTCGACTCGGGCGGCGGCCTGCTGGGCGCGCTCCTCGATCTGAGCCTCATCGACGAACTCGCCCTTCTGGTCCACCCGGTCGTCGTCGGCTCCGGCCGACGCTGGTCCGAGGGACACCATGTGAACCTCGAACCAGCCGGCACCGAGGTCTTCGAGGGCGGCGTCGTCTGGCTGCGGTACTGCGTCTAGTGGTTCGTGAGGTCGTCCGATCGGCCGGCTTCGAGGCGGGACCAATGGGAGATGGGGCGGCCGTTGGTGATCAGGCCGCCGGGCTCCCAGGGTTGCGGCCAGCCGTCGGGTGAGTCCTCGTGGGTTTCCTGGCGTCCGTACACGGTGAGGTCCATCAGCGAGTAGCTGTTGTCCATCACCTCGACGCCGCGGATGGTCGTCCACCAGGTCTCGAACACCCGGTCGCCGTCGCGGACGTAGCAGACCAGATGCATCCGGCCGATGACCCGCCCGACGAGGAGTGTGTCGAGGGAGTCGAGGGCCGAGTACCACGGCATCGTCCAGCCCATGAAGTCGTGGTACCGGCGGCTTTCGTCGTACGGGCCCTGACAGAAGACGGCGTACGTGATGTCGCGGGAGTGCAGGTAGGACAGCTCCGAGACGTGGGTGTTGCACCAGGTGCAGCCCTGACACTGCTCGGCCGCGGGATGGCCGGGATACCACATGAAGTAATACGCGATGAGCTGCCGACGTCCCTCGAACGCGTCGAGCAGGGTGAGCGGTCCGTCGGGACCGATCAGCTCGATGTTCGGATCCACTTCGACCATCGGCAGCCGCCTGCGGGCCGCGGCGATCGCGTCGCCTTCGTGGGTGTGCGCTTTCTCCCGGACCCGCAGCTCTTCGATCTCTGCTTCGAAGGTCTCTCGATCGACGATCGGCGGGAGGTTCGTCGTGGTGGCGTCCTTCATGACGGTGTCCTGTCGTTGCTTCTTCTCGGTCATGATCGGGACGTCGGAGCCGGTTCGTCGGTCTCGACCTGGCCCTGTGCTCTTTCCGGGTTCCCTTTGTGGTGTTCACGAAACTGTCGGTGCGGGCGGCTACTGTGAGCGGTGATGAGGAAGCAGCATGAGTGGTACGACGAGCATGACGCCGAGCGATGGGTGGCGGAGCCGGTCAAGCGGCCGGGGCGGACCGCCTTCGCTCGCGACCGTGCGCGCGTGCTGCACAGTGCCGCGCTCCGGCGACTGGCGGCCAAGACGCAGGTCGTGACGGCCGGTAGCGACGACTTCGTCCGCAATCGGCTGACGCACAGCCTCGAGGTCGCGCAGATCGGTCGTGAGCTCGCCTTGACGCTGGGTTGCGATCCGGACATCGTCGACGCGGCCTGTCTGTCGCACGACCTCGGCCATCCGCCCTTCGGGCACAACGGCGAGCGGGCGCTCGACCAGGTTGCGGCGGAGATCGGCGGCTTCGAGGGCAACGCGCAGACACTGCGCCTGCTCACCCGGCTGGAATCGAAGGCGTTCGACCCGGGCGGCCGCAGCGTCGGTCTCAACCTCAGCCGGGCAACCCTCGACGCCGCCACCAAGTACCCGTGGCCCCGGCGGCCGGGTCAGCGCAAGTTCGGTGTGTACGACGACGATCTCGCGGTGTTCGAGTGGTTGCGCCAGGGCGTCGGCGACCGCCGGTGCATCGAGGCGCAGGTGATGGATTTCGCCGACGACGTCGCGTACTCGGTGCACGACGTCGAGGACGGGATCGTTGCCCACCACATCGACCTGGCCGCGGTGGATGCGGATCGGGCGCCGTACTGGGAGATCGTCCGGCGGCTGTATTTGCCGGAAGCAACGGATGCGGAGCTGGACGAGGGCTGGCGGCGGCTGACCAGGTTGCCGTACTGGCCGGGTGCGCCGTTCGACGACAGCCGGCGGGCGCTCGGCGGGCTGAAGGACCTGACCAGTCAGCTGATCGGGCGCTTCTGCACCGCCGCGGAGCAGGCGACGCACGCTGTATTCGGTCGCTCGCGCCTGATCCGCTACGAGGCGGACCTGATCATCCCCGACGGCATCGGCGTGGAGATCGGCCTGCTCAAGGGGGTCGGCATGTTCCACGTCCTCAACTCCCCAGAACGCCAGGCCCGCCGCGCCACCCAACGCGAACTCCTCACCGAACTCGTCGAAGCCTTGTGGAAGACCGCGCCGCTTCACCTCGACGCGGCCTTCAAGGCCGACTTCGCCGAGGCGGCCGACGACAACGCCCGCCTCCGCGTCATCGTCGACCAGGTAGCCTCCCTCACCGACCCCTCAGCCCTCGCCTGGCACACCCAACTAATCCCCTAGCCCGCACACCCCTTTCCCACGGCAGGCCCCCGCCCTGGCGCATCTCGGCGCTCGTCGTGCGGCGCCCGCGGCGCTCCTCGTGCCGCACCCCCGGCTCCTTTCGCGGCCTGGCCATCCTCGTGCTGCGTCTCCGCCCGGCACCCCGGGTGCTCCTCGGCGGAGTGGGGGCGGCCGCGGCGACGCTGCTCTCCTCGGCCGCCGGGTACGCGCTGGTCAAGTTCAGGTTCCCCGGTCGGGAGGCGGTGTTCACCGTCGTACTGGCCGGGGTGCTGATCCCGGCGACCGCGCTGGCGTTGCCGCTCTACCTGCTGTTCAACAAGATCGGGCTGACCAACTCGTACGCGGCGGTCCTGATCCCGTGCATGGTGTCGCCGTTCGGGGTGTACCTGTGCCGGATCTACGCGACGGCCGCCGTACCTGACGGTCTGCTGGAGGCGGCCCGGATCGACGGCGCGGGGGAGTTGGCGATCTTCGCGCGGATCGTGCTGCGGGTGATGACCCCGGCGCTGGTGACCGTCTTCCTGTTCCAGTTCGTCGGGATCTGGAACAACTTCTTCCTGCCGTTGGTGATGTTGTCGGATCAGAAGCTCTATCCGGTGACGCTCGGGCTGACGTCGTGGCACGGGTACACCGACCGGGCGCCGATCCTCTACCAGCTCACCGTCGGCGGCGCCCTGCTGTCGGTCATCCCGTTGATGATCCTGATGGTCGTTCTGCAACGCTACTGGCGCTCCGGCCTGACTCAAGGAAGCTTGAAGGCCTAATGTCGACGGTATGACTGATGCAGAGCAGATTGTCATCGTCGGCGCGAGTCTGGCGGGAGCGACCGCGGCCGAGGAGCTCCGGAACGACGGCTGGACCGGCGGCATCGTCCTGATCGGCAGCGAGACCAGGCTGCCGTACGAGCGACCACCGTTGTCCAAGGGCGTCCTGCTCGGCAAGGACCAGACCGATGTCGCGCAGTTGCACGATCAGCAGTGGTACGACGACAACAACATCGAGCTGCGACTCGGCACGACCGTCACCGGGATCGACGCCAAGGCGCACAGCGTCACGCTCGACGACGGGTCGCAGGTGTCGTACGGCAAGCTCCTGATCGCGACTGGCAGTCGCGTACGGCGTCTCGACGTACCGGGTGGTGACCTGGCCGGTATCCACTACCTGCGGACGGCTGACGAGTCACAGGCTTTGACCGACGCGTACGCCGCCAAGCCGCGAGTGGTCGTGGTCGGCGCGGGCTGGATCGGCCTCGAGACTGCGTCGGCCGCGCGGGAACGCGGCTGCGAGGTGACCGTGGTCGAGCCGCAGTCCACTGCGCTGGCCGCCGTACTCGGTGAGAAGATCGGCGAGCTGTTCGCGGAGTTGCACCGGCAGCACGGGGTCGAGTTGCGGTTCAACACCGGCGTCGACGGGTTCGAGGGCACTGACAAGGTGACCGGGGTTCGGACCTCCGACGGTGAGGTCCTCCCGGCGGATCTGGTGATCGTCGGCGTCGGCGTACAGCCGAACACCGAGCTGGCGGCCGAAGCCGGGATCGAGGTCGCGACCCGGGACAACGGCTCCGGCATCGTGACCGGTCCGGACCTGCAGACGTCGGCGGAGGACGTGTACGCGGCCGGTGACGTGGTCCGGTGGGAGCACCCGCTGTTCGGCCGGCCGGTCCGGGTCGAGCACTGGCAGAGCGCGAAGGACTCCGCGAAGTCGGCGGCGAAGGCGATGCTCGGTCAGGACGTCGCGCACGACGCGATCCCGTTCTTCTTCACCGACCAGTACGACCTCGGCATGGAGTACGCCGGTGACGTTCCGCGCGGGGCGTCGTACCAGGTGGTGCTGCGCGGCGATCCTGCCTCGGGTGCGTACCTCGCGTTCTGGCTCGACGATGATCGGCATGTCCTGGCCGGGATGCACGTCAACACCTGGGGTGCGATCGACGGCGTCCAGGACCTCATCCGGTCGGGCAAGCAGGTCGACCCCGAGCGCCTCGCCGATACGTCGGTCGAGCTGTCCGAGGTCTAGAGCGGGTAGGCGACGTACGCGAAGCTCTTGCTGTCCGGCGACCAGCTCGGCACGTTCATCGTGCCCTGGCCGCCGAACAGTGAGGTGAGCTCCCGGATCTCACCTTCGGGGCTCAGCAGGCGCAGGCGTACGTCGTCCACATCCGCCGGGTGGCCCAGCGTGCCCGGCGGGAAGCTGACGTAGGCGATCGCGGAGCCGTCCGGTGCGGGGTGCGGGAACCAGTTGACCCGCTCGTCGAACGTCAGTTGCTCGACCTCGCCGGTGCTGACCGAGCTCCGGAACAGCTGGGCGTGGCCCGGCGCCGTCGACGCGCGCTCGGAGTTGAAGTAGATCCACTTCCCGTCCGGGCTGTACTCCGAGCCGTCGTCCGCGTGCTCGTCGTTCGTCACCTGTACGTCGGCGCCGCCCGCGGTCGGGATCGTCCAGATGTTGGTCACGCGGCGGTCGCCCACCTGCTCCAGACCGATGTAGGCGAGCGTCTGCCCGTCCGGCGAGACCCCGTGCAGGTAGTGGTGGAAACCCGGTCCGCGGTCGTTGCTCACCCGGCGTGGCGCACCGCCTTCGAGCGGTACGGCGTACAAGTGGCCATCGTCGGCCGAGACATAGATCGTCGTACCGTCCGGGCTCAGGACGTGGTCGTTGTTGATCGGCGGCACCCCGCCGAGGTCGATCTCCTCGAGCCCGTCGCCGACCCTGAACAGCCGCCCGTCACCGTTGACCACGAGATCGCCGGAAGGGGTCCAGTTGGGTGCCTCGAAGAGCACAGTGGACGAGCTGTAGACCAGGCGAATCGCACCGGTGTCCACCTCCAGGACGTAGAGCTCGGACCGTTGACCAGGGCGAAGAGTTCGTGGCATGGCATCCAGATTAAGTTCACTGCGCCAGCGTCGTAGACTCACGGGGTGGCAGGCCGGATCAAGGACGAGGACATCGCGCTGGTGCGCGAGCGTGCCCGGATCGACGACATCGTCGGCTCGTACGTGACCTTGAAGAACGCCGGCGGTGGGTCGCTGAAGGGGCTGTGCCCGTTCCACGACGAGAAGTCGCCGTCGTTCAACGTCACCCCGTCGCGCGGATTCTTCTACTGCTTCGGCTGCCAAGAGGGCGGCGACGTCATCGACTTCATCCAGAAGATCGACCAGATCAGCTTCCACGAGGCGGTCGAGACGCTGGCCGCGAAGGTCGGCATCCAGCTCCGGTACGACGAGTCCGGCGCGCCGATCCAGCGCGGTCCGGCGAACCAGCGGCCCCGGCTGGTCGAGGCGCACAAGGTCGCCGCCGAGTTCTTCGTGGAGCAGCTGTTCGGCGCACCCGACGCCACGCTCGGGCGGCAGTTCCTGGACAAGCGCGGGTTCGACAAGGACGCCGCCGTACATTTCGGGGTCGGGTTCTCGCCCCGCGGCGGTGAGGCGCTGACGGCGCATCTGCGGGGCCGCGGCTTCACCAACGCCGAGCTGGTCGCGTCCGGGCTGTCGGCGGACGGGCAGCGCGGGCTGTACGACCGGTTCCGCGGCCGGCTGATGTGGCCGATCCGGGACGCGTCGTCGGACGTGATCGGGTTCGGCGCCCGGCGGCTCTTCGACGACGACAAGATCGAAGCGAAGTACCTGAACACCCCCGAGACCCCGATCTACAAGAAGTCCAAGGTCCTGTACGGCGTCGACCTCGCCCGCCGCGAGATCGCGAAGGGCCGCCAGGCCGTGGTCGTCGAGGGCTACACCGACGTGATGGCCTGCCACCTGTCCGGCGTCCAGACCGCCGTTGCCACCTGCGGTACGTCGTTCGGCGACGATCACGCGCGAGTGCTTCGGCAGTTGCTGCTGGACCACGACCAGTTCCGCGGCGAGGTGATCTTCACCTTCGACGGTGACGAGGCCGGCCAGCGGGCGGCGCTGAAGGCGTTCGCGGGGGACCAGGCGTTCGCCTCGCAAACGTACGTCGCGGTGGAGCCGGACGGACTGGATCCGTGCGACCTGCGGCTGCAGAAGGGCGACGCTGCCGTCCGTGAGCTGATCGGCCGGCGGGTGCCGCTGTACCGGTTCGTGCTCGCCAACGTGCTGTCGAAGTACGACCTGGACCGCGCGGACACCCGCATCGACGCGTTGCGGGACGCGGCCCGGCTGGTGGTCAGCATCCGCGACCGGTCGAAGGTCGACGCGTTCACCCGTGAGCTCGCCGGCCATCTCGGCATGGAGGTCGACCAGGTTCGCACCGAGGTGTACCGGGCTGCGTCTCGTCCACCTGCTGCTGTGTCGAACGATCGGCCGCAGCCGGTCGTCGTACAGGGGGAGGCTCCTCCGCCGCCGCCACGGGTGGATGTGCCGTCGCCGCGGGACCAGCGGTTCGTGATCGAGTGGGACGTGCTGAAGATCGCGATGCAGCATCCGGCACTGGTGAGTGTCGCGTTCGACGAGTTGGACGACCACGACTTCACGCATCCGTGGCTGGCCGCGATCCGGTCCGCGATGGCGAAGGCGGGCGGACCGGCGGCCGCGGCTCCCGGTGAGGCCTGGGTGGTCGCCGTACGCGATGCCATCGGCAACGATCCCGCCGCGGCGGTGGTCGGCGCGCTGGCGGTCGACCCGCTCCGGCTCGGCCGCGAACCGGACGAGGCGTATGCGCTGGCCCTGCTGGCCCGGTTGCAGGAGCTGACCTGCGCGCGCCGGATCCAGGATCTGAAGTCGAAGCTCCAACGCACCAACCCGATCGACCGGGCGGACGACTACAACCGCATGTTCGGCGAACTCATAGCCCTAGAGGCCTACCGCTCCGACCTCCGCAAGAAGGCGATCTCCGGCGCGCTCTAGGGTGTGCCCATGGTTGTTGCCGACTGGGGCGCGTACTCCGGTGTCGCCGGTTCCCGCGAGATCTTCGACGGCCCGGCCGCCCGAGCGCTGTGTGCAGAGCTGGAAAGTCAGGGGCTGGGCCGCGTACTGGTGACCTTCGGCGTTGCCGACGGCCCCACCTTCACGATCGGCCTCGGTGCCGAGGACTCGTGCGCGGCCTACTGGGAGTCGGCTGACCCGCCGTACTACGAGAGCGTCGGCTCGCTCCCGGCCGACGCCCTCATCGACGACGCCTACGACACTCAACACAGCGAACTCCCCGGCACGGTGCGCATTCCCAAGAGCTTGGCGCTCGACGGCCTGGCGGAGTTCGTGGAGACCGGCCGCCGCCCTTCGTCCATCACGTGGACCGAGACTTAAACCATGTGGAGAGCGGCGGCGGTGCTTGCCTGGATTCCTGGGCTTGGGTTCGGGGTGCCGGGTGCTTATGCGATCTGGTACCTCGCCGACCACGGCACGGTCTGGACCTTCCTCGGCTTCCCGACGTACGGCGATGGCCCGTTCGAATCCATCGGCCTCGACACCACCGTGCTGCTCCTCGTGGCCTTCCTGGCCGTCTGCCTCGCCGAGCTTCTCCTCGGCTACCTCCTCTGGATCCGCCGAGGTGCCGTGTTCGCCTACGCGCTCCTGCCCCTGGAGTTCGCCTTCTGGATCGGCTTCGCCCTCCCGATCGGTCCCATCGTCGGCCTCCTCAGAACCGTCCTCGTCATCCGAGCACGTTGATCCACGGGTGCGCGACGTAGAACTCGTACGCCGACATCCGTTCGCGGATCCGGTCGAAGTCCCATAACGGCGTAGCGATCTCCAGATCCTCATGCTCAACGCGACTGATGCCCGCGAAACAGATCCTGCACAGGCTCAGCCGGCATGCCCGCGCGCTTACGTGTCGATCTTGAAGGGATCGTGTTCGACGAGGAGTTTGTCGAGTCTGGCCTGGTCGACGCGGTTGGTCACCTCGGCCAGTTCCTGGCGGTCGCGAATGACCTTGGAGAGCGTGATCGTCGACGTGACGACGAACAGCAAACCAAGTGCGAGAAATGCTCGCACCCATCCGGCCGCGGGCAGGTAGATCAACGCAAGACCCATCGCGGTCAGGGAGATGGCAAACGAGAGAATCGCCTGGACGTAATACGCGGCTGTGGTCGATGGCTGAATCGGCTTCGTCATGGGTCTATCGTCAGTTCGCCACCAGGTACGCCGCATGCGATGAACTACTCAGATCAGGGGAGGCGGTTCGGCCAGCACCTCGCGGGAGCCGAGTGCCTCGATCTCGGCCAGCGATTTGCGCCGCCCGCACTTCGCAATCCGTCCCAGTATTGCCGCAGCAGTACCCGATCGCGCGTAAGTCGGTCGTCGGTCGGCACCACAGTCAGGCAGTACGCAAGGTCGTGGGGCCCCAGCCCGGGCTTCGCCTCAGACCAGTCGATCACCTTCGGTCGTACGTCGTCCGGCCTGAAGGACACGTTGCCGAGAAAGTGGAAATCCCCGGCCCCGGCCTCTGTCATCCGCCGTAGCCATCCGCCCTAGCCGCCTTCCCCAGCCGCCCGCCGTACTCCGCACGGAGTACGGCGAAGTGTCTGCCGTGGCCAGACGCGTCAACCCCGCCGGCTTGACAGCGTGATCGCCATGACTTCTGAACTACGGGCGCCCGACCACTCCGGTGCCGATACCAGACCGAAGAGATCACGGACCAAGACCGTGGTGCCGTGGCTCATGCTGGCTGTGTGGACCGGGCTGGTGGTGGCCGGTTTCTCACTCGCCGGCAAACTCGACTCGGTGACCCGCGATGGCCAGGCCGACTACCTGCCGGCCAGCGCCCAGTCGACCAAGGTGCTCCAGGCCGAAGCCGAGCTGCCCGGGGGTGAGAACGGCCTGCTCGTGGTCGTGTACGAACGACCCGACGGCCTCCAACCGGGCGATCGGGAGGCGGTCGTACGCGGCCACACTGAGCTGGCGGAGCGATTCGGCAACGACACCGCTGCACCGCCCCAGATCATCGACTCCGCCGACGGCACAGCCCTGCTGTACGCGCTGCCGCTCGACCGAGAGGCGATCGACGAGGAGGCCGGCGCCACCGCCGAGGCGCGTCACCTTCTCGCCGACCGGCCGAACGGTCTGAATGCCTATGTCACCGGTCCGACCGCGCTAGGGGCCGACATGGACGAGGTCTTCGATGCCGTCGACGCTACGTTGATGCTCGCTACGGCCGTAGTGGTGGCGGTCCTGCTGATCCTGACGTACCGCAGTCCGCTGCTGTGGCTGGTCCCGCTCACGGCGGTCGGGGTCGCGGCGATCATGTCGATGGGTGTTGTCTACGCACTCACCCAGATCTTCGACTTCACCGTGACGAGCATGAGCTCGGCGCTGCTGATCGTCCTGGTCTTCGGCGCGGGCACCGACTACGCCTTGCTTCTCGTGTCTCGCTACCGCGAGGAGCTGCACAACCACGAGCGGCCGATCGACGCGATGCTGGCGGCGCTGCGTGGGGCCGGCCCGGCAATCCTCGCTTCGGCGGCGACGGTGGTAGCCGGCCTGTTGTGCCTGTTGGCCGCGGATCTCAACAGCACCAGCGGTCTCGGCCCGGTGGGTGCGGCGGGCATCGGGTCCACGCTGCTCGTCATGTTGACGCTTTTCCCGGCCCTGCTGGTGGTGCTCGGGCGCCGGGTCTTTTGGCCGTTCGTGCCGCGACTCGGGGTTGAGGCACACGCATCTGGTTCTCGGTGGGCTCGGCTTGGTGAGCTGGTTGCGCGCCGCCGCGTCGTCAGCTGGGCGGTGCCGCTGGTGATCCTGGGCGGTCTCGCGCTGGGCACAGTGGGTGCCAGCGGCTCGCTTCCGCAGCTGGACCAGTTCGCCCGTTCGACACCGGAGTCGGTGGCCGGGGCGAAGCTGATCGAGGCGCGCTACCCCGATCAGAGCGGTCAGCCGCTCACCGTGATGAGTCGGCCGGACCAGAGCCGCGAGGTCCTGGCCGCCGTCGAAAGTACCCCGGGGGTTGCCGAAGCCGAGATCGGCCGGACCAGTGACGACTGGGTGGAGATCTCCGTGATCCCGGTCGACTCGCCAGAAAGCGCGGGTGAGACGGCAACGATCAAGCGGCTGCGGGAGCACGTGCACGAGGTCGGAGGCGAGGCCGTGCTGGTCGGTGGGCCGAGTGCCGAAAGGCTTGACGAGGCCGAGACCAACAAGAGCGACCGCAATCTGGTGATGCCGCTGATCCTGCTGGTGGTGCTCGCCATCCTCGGGCTACTGCTGCGGGCGATTGTGGCTCCGCTGGTATTGGTCGCCACCGTCGTGGTGTCGTTCTTCGGAGCCCTCGGACTGTGCAACCTGTTGTTTGAACAGGTGCTCGGTTTCGCCGGGTTGGAGCCGTCGGTGCCCCTGATCGGGTTCCTTTTCCTGGTCGCACTCGGGGTCGACTACAACATCTTCTTGATGACCCGGGTACGTGAGGAAGCCGCCCGGCACGGCACTGTCGAGGGCACGAAGCGTGGCCTCGCGGTGACCGGTGGCGTGATCACCTCGGCCGGCGTCGTGCTCGCGGCGACGTTCGCGGTGCTCGCCACGCTGCCGCTCGTCATGCTCGTCGAGATTGGGATACTGGTCGCCGTCGGCGTGCTCATCGACACCTTGCTGGTGCGGTCCATCGTGGTTCCCGCACTGACGATGTCGCTGGGTTCGCGGATCTGGTGGCCCAGCAAGCTCTGGCGCACGGGATAGGACTGTGTCGATGACCCTGTCGATGACACTGTGGGAACGATGATGGCGCTCCGTCCGTCAGTAGCCGATCGGCTGCTGACGGCGGCGGCGTTCGTGCTCGGCGTCGTCGTCGCTATCACGCTCCAGGCGGTCGATTTCGACGGTGAGCGAAGCGTGGATCTGTGGGCGATCGCGCTCCTGGGCGCGATGTCGGCGCCGTTGCTGGCCCGCCGGCGCCGGCCGATCTTCGTCGTCCTCGCGGTCCTCGCCGTGTCGACGCCGTACCACATCCTCGACTATCCCCATGAGGCCACGATGCCGGCCTCACTTGTGGCGGCGTTCACGGCGGCGCGCTACAGCGCGCCACCGCGGCGGGCCGCCGCCGTCCTGCTGGCGGTGGCCGCGGTGACCGTGCCGGTCCTCGCCGACGAGGCGTCGGGGGCACCTGACGATGCTCTCCTCGGCGTCGGCTGGCTGTTCATGGCCTTCTTTGCCGGGCTGGCGGTCCGCTTCCATGAAAACTGGAAGGCCGCCGTCACTGCGCGGGTCGAGCAGGAGCGTGCCGACGAGGTCGAGCGGCGGGTCGCCGAGGAGCGGGTCCTGATCGCTGCCGAGCTGCACGACGTCCTAGCGCACGGCCTCGCGGTCGCGAACGTCCAGGCGTCCGTCGCTGCGCACCTGATCGACCAGCTGCCGAGGCGCGGGGATGCGTCGCTGCAGGAGCTGTCCAGCACGCTGCACAACCTGTCGGACACGAGCCGGGCCACACTCCGTGAGCTGCGTGCCGTTCTGGACGTGCTGCATGGTGGCGATGCCGAGCCAACCGAGCCAGCGCCCCACCTCGGCGAGCTGCAGCGTCTGGTGGAGATGGCCGAGGCGGCTGATGT
Source organism: Kribbella sp. CCNWLW201 (assembly GCF_037203805.1). Classification (NCBI taxonomy): domain Bacteria; kingdom Bacillati; phylum Actinomycetota; class Actinomycetes; order Propionibacteriales; family Kribbellaceae; genus Kribbella; species Kribbella sp. CCNWLW201. The sequence continues at coordinate 207,535 of NZ_JBBCBQ010000010.1, forward strand.
CCGGGTCGACGTGGAAGCTGACGGGCTCCCGGACGAGTTACCGTCGACGGTGTCCATCGTGGCCTATCGGATCATCCAGGAGTCGCTCACCAATGTCATTCGACACTCGACGGCCAAGCACGCGACCGTCCGACTCGACCGGAACGGCCACCGGCTGCGGATCGCGGTCATCGATCACGGGCCCGCGCGAGCGAGCTCAACCGTGACACCGGCCGGCTTCGGGATCGCCGGGATGACAGGGCGAGCACAGGCCGTCGGCGGCGAACTGTCCGCCGTCCCGGGCAAGTCCGGAGGATTCGAAGTACGGGCCAGCCTGCCGCTGCCGGAGATCTGGCGGGTGCCGTCGTGATCCGGGTCCTGCTCGCCGACGACCAGACCCTGGTGCGCGGCGCGTTCGCGCTGCTGGTCAACTCCGCTGACGACATGGAGGTCGTCGGAGAGGCCGGCACCGGCGACGAGGCGGTGACGCTGACCCGGGACCTGCGCCCCGACGTCGTCTTGATGGACATCAGGATGCCGAGCACCGACGGCATCGAGGCGACCCGGCAGATCATCGCTGACGATGAATCGAGCCGCAGCAAAGTGCTGGTCCTGACCACGTTCGAAACAGACACCAACGTACTGCGCGGCCTTCGCGCGGGGGCGTGTGGATTCCTGCCCAAGGACACCCGTCCGGACGCGCTGCTGGACGCCATCCGCACCGTCGCGGCGGGGGAGGCGCTGCTGTCGCCCGGCGCGACCAGGGCGGTCATCACCCGTGCGCTGAGTCGCCCGGACGCCCCTACGCCTGAGCGGCTGGCCAGCCTGACGGCGCGCGAACGCGAGGTGCTTCGGCTGGTCGCCGCGGGCCGAAGCAACCAGGAGATCGCGGACGAGCTGGTCGTCAGCCCGCTAACCGCCAAGACTCACGTGGCCCGCATCCTGGCGAAGTTGGGCGCTCGCGACCGGGTCCATCTCGTGATCGCGGCGTACGAAGCCGGGCTCCCCTAGGGTGTGATGTCCAGCCGGGTGATGGGTGAGGTCTTGCCGATCGCGCTGTGGGGCGGGTGGTGGTTGCAGACCTCTGGAGGCCGTGGTGAGAGCGCGGTGCACTGTTGCCCGGCTGGACCCGACAGCTTCAGCGATCGCCCGGATCGACAGGCCGCCGGCCTTCAGTTGCCGGGCGGTGCCGATCTGGCCGGGAGTCAACGACTTGCCCCGGCCGCTCGGTGTGGACGCGCGGCGCGATTGTTCTTGACCTTGTGTAGATCAGCGACACCGTCATCGGCCAGCTCGACGCCGAACGGGTCCGCCACTGCCCCGATTCGCTGACCGAGCTGCAGCGCGAATCGATCACCCTGGCCTACTACGGCGGCCACACCTACAGCGAGGTAGCGACCCTGCTGGACAGCAAGCTACCCACTATCAAGGCGAGAATGCGCGACGGACTGGTCCGGCTCCGCGACTGCCTAGGAACTCGTGATGCGGTGTTTCAACCTGGACGCCAAGGTACGGCGTGGCGCCGGCAAGGATCTCGTTCTCGCCTCGATCCGCATCGACTTTCGCGACCGCCAGGAGCTGACCCTGCCGGAAGCGATTGCCGACGCGTCCGTCGCGTCGGCCGGAGCGCTGCAGTTGGACGACGCGCACCGCCTCCTCACCGAGCACGGAGTCGAAATGATCCGCGACCAGGACCAAGTCCTGACGCGAGCCCTGGACCACACCACGATCCGCATGGTCAGCGACGACCGCGGCTTCGTGCGAGAGGCGTCCGTCCATTGGCGCCCCACACCCGGCGGCTGGTTCTACTCCGAGGAAAACGAAACGGGAATCTGGGTCTCCGCAGATTGAGGCCCACTCCCGAGCGACTTCACGAACTGCCGGCAGGAGTACACGCGACTGAACTCGTTCCGCAGAGCGTCCTCGCGATCAGTCCAGGCGTGGAAGAACCCCGTGCGCGGCATGAGGTCCGACCGTGATCCGAACGCCGCACGCGCCTCGTCCGGTTCGGATGCGTAGACGTGGAGATAGCGCATCGCTTGCTCGAAACCGTGCGACCGATACCAGGCCAGCGTTTCCTCGTCGTCCCGGGTCCAGGCATCCACCTGTACGACGCCACGCGTGTGCAGCCGAGCACAGATCTCGTCGAGAAGCCGGGTCGCGACACCCAGCCGACGGTGGTCAGGGTGGACCGCGATCGTCTCGATCGTCGCCTCGTTACCGGTGACACTGGCGTCCAGCAAGCCGATGACCTGTTCATCTGCGACTGCTACCAGTTCAAGGCCGGCTTCGCGTTCCGGCTTCGAGGTGGCGACGTCGTCGTAGTACGCCGTACCAAGGAAAGCCAGGACGCGGCAGCGCAACCAGTACGTCTCATCGGCCGGGTCGTAGTCGCGCAGAGCCCACTCCGTCACGCCGACGATCCTCCCATGCACCGGGTCGCAGGTTCTTGCGTTGGACGGCGTACCGGCTTCTGTGCGTTGTTGTCTTGAATGGTGTGGAGATATGGGGTAGCGAGGGATCCACACGGCCGGCCGCGTTGTCGGCAGAGGGGAGCGATCCGTGAGCACGCTGACCATTGATCTCTTCAGCAGTCTTGACGGCTTCGCCTCGGCTGAGGACTGGCCGGGCTACTGGGGCAAGGAAGGGCCCGAGTTGCTGGCGTGGCTGGAGGAGAAGCTGGCCGAGGACCACGTCATCGTGATGGGCGCGAACACCTACCGGATCATGTCGCAGATCGTGGCCGAGATGGAGGATCCGACGTTCGAGCGGATGGCCGAGATCCCGAAGTTCGTGTTCTCCAAGACTCTGGAACCGCCGCTGACGTGGGCCAACACGCAGCTGGTCGCCGAGGACGCCGTCACGGCGATCCGCAGGATGAAGGACGAGGACTCGGCCCCGATGCGGACGATGGGCAGCATCTCGCTCAACAAGGCCCTGCTCAGCGAGGGTCTTGTCGACAATCTTCAGCTCGTGGTCTTCCCTGTGGTCACTGGCCAGACTGGGCTCGAGCCCATCTTCGCGGACTGGCCCGACCTGGACCTCGAACTCGTCACCTCACGCACCTTCGACGGCCGCATGCAACTCCTCAACTACGTCCCCACCCTGCACTGAGCCCGGTCAACTGGCGAGCTCCGCGAGCACGGCCTGGATCGCTGGGCTGGCGTTGGCGCTGCGTCGCCACGCCGCGTTGACTTCGCGCTTCGGTGGTCGCCTGAGGGGCCGGGAAACGAGCCCATCTCCCAACGGCGGGCGCGCAAGGCGAGGGATCAAGGCGATGACGTTGCTCGAGGCCACCAGCGACAACTGGCTGGCGAAATCGTCAACCAGGTGACGAACGTCGGGGTCTTCAGGCGCATCGGCAAACAGTCGCCGGAACCACTGATGGCACACCGAGCCAGGCGGGCTGGTCACCCATGCATGTCCGGCAAGGTCGGCGCCGGTGAGCGGCCGGCTGAGCCGCGCGAGGGGATGCGTTCGAGTCATGACGAGGTCGCCGAGATCGGTGTGAAGGTGGCTCTGGGTCAAGGCTGGTGGCAGCGGGGCCGGCAGTCCGTCGGCGTCGTGGATGAGGGCAAGGTCGGCGGTACCGGCATCGACGCTGTGGAGGGCCTGGTCGGGGTCGAGCTCGGTGACGTGCAGGCGCAGATCAGGGCAGCTTGTCGACAGGCGCAGTACAGCCGGGGCGAGCAGCCCGCGAATCGCCGTCGAGAAGGCGACCACGCGGAGTACACCGCGCGGTGTGCCCTCCGAGACTGACTGTGCGGCTTCGGCGCAGCGCTCGAGCGCCTGGAACACTTCGGGCGCCGAGTCGACGATCGCCTGCCCGGCGGGAGTGAGTACGACGCCGCGTCCTGCCGGCGCGAGCACGGCCACACCGACCTGGCGTTCGAGCCTCTTGATCTGCTGTGACACCGCCGAGGCCGTGAACCCGAGCTCATCGGCCGCCCGCGCGAGCGTCCCGAGAGCAGCAACCGACCGCAGCGCTCTCAGCGCACCGACCTCGACTTCAACCATGAAGGAAGGCTACGCAATATCGGCAAAAAACCATCGCTAGACCATAGCAATCTGGCTGCCGCAGGATCGCATCATGACCGACGCCTCTGCTGAACTCCTCTTCGGCTCCAACCTCGTCGCCATGGTGACCCCAATGCACCTCGACGGCACCATCAGCGAACCCGGACTCACCAACCTCGTCGACCACCTGCTCACCACCGGATGCGACGGCATCGTCGTCGGCGGAACCACCGGCGAGTCGCCCACCCTCACCGACGCCGAGTCAGCCCAACTCGTACGTGCCGTGGCGACCCAATCGAACAACCGCGCGCGAGTCATCGCCGGCATCGGCACCTACGACACAGCCGCCAGCGTCCGCCGGGCCCGCGAGGCCGAGGCCGCCGGAGCGGATGCGTTGCTGCTCGTCTGTCCCTACTACTCCAAGCCAACCCAGGCGGGACTGATCGCGCACTGCGTGGCAGTGGCTGACGCCACCAACCTCCCCGTGATGCTGTACGACGTCCCCGCCCGCGCCGGTATCGCCTTCGAAGCACCCACCCTCATCGAACTAGCCGGCCACCCCCGGATCCGCGCAGTCAAGGACGCCAAGGGCGACCTCTTCGAAGCGATGACCATCATGGCCCGTACGACGCTCGCCTACTACTGCGGCATCGACGACCTGAACCTCCCCTACCTGGCCTCCGGCGCCACCGGCGTGGTCAGCGTCGTCGGCAACCTCATCGCCAACCGCAACGCCGACCTCATCCAAGCGATCCGCAACGCCGACCTCGACACAGCCCAAGCGATCCAGACCTCGCTGCTTCCCTTGATAGACGCCATCATGCACACCTCCCAAGGCGCCATCATGACCAAGTCCGCCCTCACCGAACTCGGCATCATCCCCCACCCCACAGTGCGCCTCCCTCTCCTCGAGTCGCCACCCCCACACCTTCAGCGCCTGGTGGACGCCCTGGCAACAATCGCCGTACCTGCCTAACACCCCAACCCCAGTTGGAGCCGTGCAGAGCAAGAGCCCGACCCAACCTGTCAAGGATGACCCGGACTCATACAACGACGCAGCTATCGGAAAAGGGATGGTGTGGCGTCAGGACTTCCCGCTCTGCTCACACACCATCGTGTCCGTTCAAGACGAGAGTGCAACGGCCAGGTATGCCGCGGATACGGCGAGGGCGGCCAGCGCGGGGAGCGCCTCGCGGTGGGGATCGTGGGCTCGCCGGTGATAGGCGAGAGCACCGAGGAGCAGTAGTGCCATGCCGATGCCGGCGGCAATGCCGACCGGCCGCCAGAGCAGGCCGGCGAGGATGCCGCCGGCCGCGGCGAGTTCGGGAATGGCAAGGAGTCGGTACCTGGACCAGGGGATGCCGAAGTGGGCGGCGGCGTGGCGGATTTTGGGAAGTCCGAGCAGCTTGCCGACGGCGGGGCCGAGGGACGCTGCGGTCAGTAACAGTGAGAAGACAACGAACACGATGAGACTCCGGGGTGATTCAGTTGGCGGGCCCGCGCCGGACTGCGAGTCCGGGGCGGTCTGACGCGCAGCCCGCCACATGCGGGTAGGGCGCGTGGAGCTCAGCCGATGTGCAGCTTTTCCTTGACGGCGTCGACGCGCTCGTCGACCTTGGCGCGGAACTCGGCGCGGTTGCGCTCGCGCAGAACGCGGTTGGCTTCTTTCTGAGCCGCCTCGGCTGCCTCGGCGGCGGCTTCCACCTCGGCGATGACCGCGGAGGTCGGCTGGCGCTCGACGGTTGCATCGAAGCGTGCGGCAAGCTGATCGAGGGGTACGGCGGTGGTCTCGGCCGTCTCGAGAATCAGGACGGTAATGCCCGGGGCGATCTCGCGGGACAGCAACGCCAGCGTGCCGTCGACCTTGGTCACCCGGTCGATGTCGACGACGCCGCCGACGAGCGCGCCGGTGCCGAACCCGAGCAGCACTCCGAGCGGTCCACCCAGCACGCCGATCAGCATGCCGACGAGGCCGCCGGTGGTGGTGCCGACACCGATCGTGGAGTCGCCACCTTCCGGCATGCGCAGCGTTCCGTCCGGCCGCCGTTCCAGCAACGCGGCGCTGCGAACCTCCAGGCCGGTGAGGCCGGCGTCGAGTTGCCGCAGCTCGGACAGCGCCTGGTAGGCCTGACTGGCTTCGGAGAAGCGGACAACGGCGATGGATTTGTTGATGGTCATGTGGTCCTCCGTGGACTCGGTTCGAACGATCTATGAGACAGAGTGCCTCACAAGTCATCTATGATGCAAGTTGTCTCATAGTGGTGGCCGTCACCTCTGCGCAGGGAGGGATCCGCTTCTATGAGACAGAATGGCTCGAAGATGTCCAGCAGTCTGTCTCTTAGCGAGGTATGTCGTCGTGAACCAACCAACCGATCCGCGAGCAGTACGCAGCCGCGAGGCGATGCTGGCTGCCGGGGGCGCGCTGCTGGCCGAGGAAGGCCTCGAGGCCGTGACACATCAGGCGGTTGCGGCCCGCGCGGGGGTGGGCCGGGCGACCGCGTATCGGCACTGGCCGCAGTTGCTCGATCTCCGGCTGGCCGTGCTGTCCGCCAGCGAGCACGACCTGCCCCTGGCGGATGCCGCTGCCGGCACCGACCCGCGCGCCGAGCTGGCCTTTCACCTGCGGGCCATCGCCCGGCGGCTCCACGAGTCCGCTGGCGCGGTGGTCGCGGCCGTAATTGGCGGCGCCGAACATGACGAGGGCATGCAGGTACTGCGCGAGAGGCTCGTGCAGCCGATGACCGACGCGCTTCGCCCGGCCCTGACCGAGGCGACCGAGCGTGGACTGTTGCGGTCCGACGTCACGGCCGAGACGTTCGCCATGGCCACCATCGGGCCGCTGTTCTACCAGCGATTCCTCCTCGGACATCCGCTCGACGACGCGACTGTCGAAGCGGTCGTCGACATCGCCTGGCGTGCCTACGCCCCGACGCCAATAGCAGTCAGCGGTCCGGACATCGAGCAGGCAGCTAAGCGTCCCGACGAGATCTAAGTCGTTATCAGCCAACTCCAGTTCGGAGGCTCTTGAGACCAGCCGTCGCGCCCTCGGTTCCAAAGCCTTCCACCCTGAACTGCTTAGCGTTGCCCCGGCTCGCGCAGCTCCTGGCAACTGAGATGGGGATGGGCCGTGTCGTAAGGCGGGCGGGACGTCAGCGGTGCTTAAGGTCGCGTGGTGCGCGTCCTCCCTGCTGCCCTGATCGTGCTCGGCTTCGCGGCTACGGGGTGCGCCTTTCCGGTAGCCGGCGCTAATCCGGCCGAGCCGAGCACACCGCCACGAACCACGCCCACCGGCGCTCCCGTCACCGTTCAGCCAGGGACTGGTACGGCCAGGCTGATCACTGCCGAACTTCGCCAGGTCCGCGTCATCGCCGTACGGCCTGAGGTGTCTGGGTACAAGCGGGACCAGTTCGGGCCGACGTGGACTGATGATCACGCGGGTCGTGGTGGTCATAACGGTTGCGATACTCGCAACGACGTACTCACGGCCCAGTTGACTGCGGTGCATTACCGCGATCGCTCTGCATGCGTCGTCATCGCAGGCGCCCTTCCGGTTGAGCCTTACACCAGTCGTCGGATCGAGTTCCGTAAGGCCGCTGCGTCCAAGGTGCAGATCGATCATCTATATCCGCTGGCGCGGGCGTGGGACATGGGCGCGGCCCGCTGGTCCCTGCAGCGGCGCATCGACTTCGCCAACGACCAGTCCGCGAACCTGCTCGCTGTCGACGGACCAGCCAACGCTTCCAAGAACGACGCCGGACCTGGCGAGTGGATGCCCCTCAACCGCACCTACCGCTGCACCTACGTCCTGCGCTACCTCCAGGTCGCCCACAAGTACTCGTTACCAATCACCACCGCCGACCGCGATGCCGCCCAGGGAATCACCCGAACCTGCCCTTAGGAATCCGAGTTGCCTCACCGACAGGCACACGGGCCAACAGACTTGTCGATCATCGCAACGCTCGGGTGGTCGGTGCTGATCTTCTTCGACCTGCCAGAACAAGGACTTGTCGGGCATCTCGTAGGTCGTGCGCAGGATCGGCGTTTGGGCCGTATGACGCGCGCCGGATCGGGACCTTCAGCGGTGGCGGAGAGTCGTTGGTCCCTGCCCGGCGGCACCTCGGGGACGGACAGTGGTGATGACGGACCTGCTACTCGGCTAGGAGGTCCAGATGAGGATGATGCCGCGTGGGTGCGCTGTGCTCACCATGGTCCTGGTAAGCACTCTCGCGGCCCCGGAAAGGCTTGGGCAACCTCTCCTACGCCAGCAAACGACCTCCGACCCGCGCCGCTGTGAGTGGAACCAGAGAGTTCCGGCAGCAACCGAATGCGGGCGCTGGTCACCGGGTACTGGGGAAACGCCCCCAGACGGGAGGCTCCTCATGGGTGCTGCTATTGCGATACCGCTGATCATCGTCGTCCTGATTTCGGTCGGCTTCGCTCTGTGGACTCTGTACGTCGTCGCTCTCGAAGGGGTGACCGTCGCCAAGGCGACGCGACGCCACGGCTCGGGTGAGACCGCGGCGCACTACGAACCCACGGACCATCAACACGTCTCCACCAAGCCCCCCACAGGAGTACGACCAGAGACCAACCAACCGCGCTGACTGATCCTGATACCTCGTTCGTGCCCTCCGCGTGTCCCGGCCGGTGGTCGTGCCGGCCACTCGCGGGATGCTCAGGGGCGTGCTGCTGGTACCGGCATCGAATGGCATGGGGTGGTCGGTCCACCACAGGTCAACGACCAGAACCGCGCCTGGCGTGCGATATTCACTTGGTAGGGCGGGCGGGACTCGAACCCGCGACCCAGGGATTATGAGAGCCATGCCACTTGCCGCGCGAGTCAACTTCAGGCTGCGTGGGTTCGGGATTCGGCACCTCTAGCTAACTGAACACACTCTACTTGACGCGATTTCATGTCACGAGTCATGTCACGCGGAGGCGTCTGCGACTTGGCAGGTTCGCTCACCGCCGCGTTCGCTCAACGGGCTCGGCGTGCCGAGGCGGCCGACCGACGCTCAGATTGACATAGGGACGCTGTGGGCGAGCCCGTTGCGGCCTGCCCAGCTAGCCTCGCCCACGCCGCGCGTAGGACGGCGCCGACACAGCCCGATCGCAGGTGCACGGCGAGAGCTCTGAGTCCTGGCGACTGACCGCCGGGTAGTCCCTGTCCCTCTGGCCGCGCGACCGGCCGGTCACGACGGAACATCGTTTCCGCAGGCCAGGTGTGCCCGCCGGGAGGACCGGGCTGGACTGGACGGCAAGATTCTCGGCGGGTGCGTCGCCTCCGCACGGGCGTGATGAACGATGCTGTGTGCACCTGCATCGAGCGCCAGGAGGCGGCCCGTGGTCCAAAGAGTTGAGATTCGGCTGACCGATGACCTCGACGGCCGCGAGATCCCTACCGGCAAGGGCGAGACCGTGCTCTTCGCGCTCGACGGCAGGTCGTACGAGATCGACCTCCGCACCAGGCATGCGGCAGCCTTGCGCGCGGCGCTCGGTCCGTATGTCGAGGCGGGCCGGTCAATCAAGAGCGGACCCCGCAGGCGCGTGACCCGTCCCACAGTTGATGCGGATGCTCGCACAGTCAAGGAATGGGCTCGGGCGAACGGATACGAGGTCAATGACCGGGGACGAGTCCCGGCGCACATTCGTGAGGCTTTCGACGCCGCGAACTAGTCGATGAAGTTGGACGCGGCGAGATAGCCCTTGGGGGTCAGCGACCTATTGGTTCTCGGCAAGCAGGCCAGGTAGCTTCTGGCTATCGAATCATTCGCCGCTTGCACGTGGCGCCATGATGTCGGCCTGCGGCGTTCGCGGTGGTTGCAGTTGGGGGGCTTGCGTGCCGAGCTTGCAAAGTATACATCGCTTTGAGGCTCCGATCGTGTCGATCAGCAGCGGAGCGCTCGTGTTTGCCGTTGCCGCTGGACTCGGAGCAGATGCCTCGACCGGAGCGCAAGCGAGCGACGCCTTCGTTGAGAGCGCTGCTTGGGATGTCTGGCGTCTCGTTGCTGCAACGGCGAGTGTCCTGTTCCTCGCGTTGCTGCTGACCGCGGTCCACGTTTTGCGCAACGCTAACGAGTGGGGGGTCACTGGTTCTGAGTTAAAGCTCTGGCCACACCTTGCTTTTGGGATCTTGGGGACTGCCGTACTCATTCTGGGCCGGATCGTCGTCGGCGGTGGCACTCCAGAGTTGCCTGTCAAGGCGCTAGAAGTGCGAGTCGGGGCGGTCCTGACCACCTCTCTGCTGGCAGGCATTCCGTGGGTTGTTCTCGTCTGGCTTGCGCATGAAACATGCCACTTGCTACAGCAGCGGATAGAGGAGCTGCCGTCGATCCCGCCAGTGCTCGAGTCATCTTCGAAGTCTCGATCCAAGGATATGAAGCCGTCGCGCCGTGACGTAATTGAGCAGCTGCTACGTCTGTGGCGTCTCATTGAACTCTGCGTCGGAGCCTTCGCACTTGGTGTGGTTGCAGCTATCGTGACCGCGAGTTTGCTGCGCGCTGCGTTCCTCGAGGCGTACCCGGCCCGAGACGACGAGTTCCCTACGGTCAACGTCATTTACTACGGTGTGCTGTTTGCCGCGATCGCATCACTTGTCAACCTTCCGCTGATTGTCGTCTGGAGAAGGTCCGCGCGGACCATGGTCGACCACACGTTCCCCCTTCCACCAGACGGTCAGCCAACTGAGGAATGGGTGGCAGCACGAACCCGCCTTGAAGCCCTTTTGCACCTTGACGTTTCGCTCCTACGGAATCCCCTGACCGCCTTTACGATCCTGTCGCCCCTTCTCACCAGCGCTCTCGGTGCCTTCGTGCCGCTGGTCGGCGAGGCATGAGAACGGAGACGCCTGGACGTGAAGAACGTTGCCCAAGGCGCGGACGAAGCCGGCAGCTCCGCAGCTCAGTGGCGATCTGTCCGCACTCCGGCCAGCACGGCCGCCTCGCCCCTGAGGCATAGCGCGTGTTAGGACGCCGCAGATGCGTGGTCACCGCCAGCGCCCTCCCACCGGCCCTTACACAGGTCGCCGGATCGGGTACCGCAAGGCCGCCGCGGCCGAGGTGCGCTGGCTGCGGCGGAACGTTTCGGGCGTTGACAGACGGCTTAGAAGGCCGCCGGACCCCATCGACAGGGCCGACGCTACGCGACCAGATCAGAGATCCCGCGCTGGCGATCGGGGACCCCCGCAGGCCAAACGCCTGCCCTCGAGGGTGGGGGACCTCTGGAATTCGCCAGGCCTATCGCGCGTAGGACGCTTCCTCTCGCACGCGAATCCAACTGGCTCGTGCCTGCGCTTTGGCATCTGACCGTCAACTGTCAATTCGTGCCTTGAAGCGGAGTGACAGATGAGCAAGGCGGGCAGCCTGGGGGCACGACGCGTAAGAGGTCCGTCCGTCCGGGTCAAGGAGGTTGGCGGAGACGCGCACCGGTGGGACCCAGGGCCAAGCGGTTGTGGTGGCTTCGGCTGATGTTCTTGGTTACGCCTGACCAAGACAACGCCGATCACGTCCGCATGCGATCGCGCGATTAGGTTCAGCCAGCCAGGGCCGCACTCGTGGTTCGCGTCTTGCGCCAGCCACTCGACAACGCCCTGGTCGGTCGGTATGACGGTTTGTAGCCGCCCCCGGCAGGGACGGCTTTGGGGCAGGGGATGAGATGGCTGATTCGAGCGAGATGCTGGCGCCTACGGCGGATCAGGTGACCACCGCCACTCCGTCGGTAGAACTACTCCGGCGGCGCCGCGCGTCCAGAGCCGCCGCGGTGGTCGCCGTAGTGGTGTTGTTGCTGGCGCTGGTGCTGATAGCCCGGGCTGAAAATGAGAACACGCCGTCGACCAAACAGACAACAATCACCGAGAGCTCGAACAGTGCGGGCAAGGCGGGGACCGTCAAGGAGACCAAGTCCACTGAGGTCACGTCGCGCGGCACCGATGCCTCATTCCTGGGTAGAACCCTGGGTAGTGGGGCCGGCCCAATTCTGCTGCAGCTTCTCGTCGCCGCCGCTGTCGCGTTCGCCGCAGGCGCCTTTGTTCAGCGTGTTTGGCTGGGTGAGTATGGCATCACTGTGGGTCCTGTCTCGCTGCCGGCCCTAGCCGCAGTGACAAATGAAGCGGCGACCGAAGTTGAGGAGCTGATCAGGGAGTCGCCAGAAGTTCTGGCCCTCGCGCAGGGTGGGCCGCGGGGGCCGCAGCCCTACCCGCAGTTCTACTCGATCGATGATCCGCAGCTGTCCTTGGTGAGCATCCGCATCGAGCTTGAAGAACGTCTACGGGACCTGGCGGAAAGCGTCGGGCTTGACCGCGACATCGCCCTGCTAAAGATTCCGGCGCGCTTGAGCAAGGAAGGAGTTCTCGACACGCAAGCTGCACGCGGCCTTCGTCAGCTCGTGGAGCTCGGTGACCGCATCGTGGCCGGCGCTCAGGTTGAGCCACAGGCGGACGAGCGCATTCGCCACGCCGCCGACGTCGCTCTGTACGCGTTGGGAGAGTTGAGGAGACGAGCAATGGAAGGACGTGTGCCGTGATCGACGCAACGCTAGAGGACCTGTTGAAGCATGCTAAGCGCGATCAGTTAGGGAATCCGGTAATGGCGCACCTCCATCGCCTGTTTGAGGATAGGTGGGACTTAGTCGTTGTCGCAGATGGCCAGGAGAATCTTCCGCTAGCCTTCAATTACGTCGGGACCCCGATGGTTCTTACTCATACGCCATCAGGTGTAAAACCACCCCACTTCCTACTGCTGCCGATCAACGAGACAGGGTCACCATTCTTCAATCTGCACAAAATCCACAGCGTCGAAGGTGTCACCATTGTTGACGACGGACTAGCGCCTGCGGATCACTTTGGGCCCGTCACTCCCGCGGCCCTAGTCGGCCTTGTAACGCGGTACGCACAAAAGGGGCCCGGCAACTTGTACCCCATTGCAGAAATCGAGGCCGCGGAAGGGGGAACCACGTCAGTTCTTGTCGATTGGGAAGGCCGGCCCCTGTGGCTGTGGATCAACCCGCCATCGGACGACGGAGCAATTTCTCATGCCCTTGCTGTTGTTTCTCCTCGTCTGAATGTCCGCGGCTACGATGCGGTGGCGGTAGACGCGGAACTAAGGCCCATTTTCTCGGACGAGGAACTCCGGGCACAGCGGGAATCTCGCAACTAGAGCAGGAATGTCGGATGTGGGGACGCGTTGCTTGGCCGTCGCTTGAGAGGACATCGATGACTGAGGCGCCCTCATCGGACTTGTGGGCTTAATCGTTGGCGGCTTGCATGACCGGCTCGGTTGCCGCATTGCAGGAGCCAGCTGGCGAGCGGCGTAGCCTCCAGCCGCCGCACGGCTCATCTGACACGAACCGTGTCGAGATGCGAGCTATTTGTCGTTTGCCATGGCACGAGGATCGATGCAATTCATTGCCGAGGGAACCTATTGGGTGTCTCGCTCGGAGGAGCATCAGGACTTTCTTGCGTCATGCGAGACGTGGGAAAGTACTGTCTCGTGGCCTGCCCCGCGTCGTTGCGGCCACGTGGTGTCGACAATGGGGTCGTGCTCGCCGGCGTCCGCAGCGAACAACCGGGCCTCGAGCGCAACGAGGTCTTCGATGTCGACCTGGGTCGCGAGGCGGATCTGGGTTATCACGGCACTAGGAAACCACGACCGTGCTGAACGGCCTGCCACGACGGCACCGGTTCACGGGCATCCGCAATTGCCGCGATCCGCGCTTCCTCACTTGTCGCAGACCGGCCTGGCGGTCGACCGTCAAACATCGGCCGACGGAGGACATGGCCGTGCCGGCTCTGGCTGCTGTGTCGTGCCCTTATGGATCAGGGGGCGCCATGGATCAGAGGCGCGCCGCGCGCGGGACCGCTCACGAGCCGCTCGCGCAGCCCTACAGTCCAAAGTACCCGTCCTGACCTGCGTCTCTTACACGCCTCGCTCCTGCGATAAGCTCATCGACCAGCAAGTAGACATCTGTCGACGGATTGCTTCCGACAGGGCTCCCGTCGCCCTCATGTTTTATACCTAGTGCAAGGGCCCTTGATCGCGCAATTGCATACTTCCCTTCCATAAGTTCGTGTTGAAACTCCTTGTTCTTCTTTGGATCATACTTCGGCATGTATTCTCTCAGTTTCTCTGCGGCGTCGGCGCTGGAGAGATGCCCGGTGCAGCCAGCAAGATGAAGAATCCCCCAGAGCTCGAAGCACGGATTAGTAACAACCAACCGAATCTCGTTTCGCCGCGCAAGAACACGCGCCTCTGGCAGGTTTCGATGTGTGTCCACATCGGTAACGCACCACACTTGATCGCACTTCAAGTTATCGTCCCGCTCGCGCTTTGCTGCACGCTGGGCAATGGCCTTCCCTCGAATTGCAGCTCTAACATATTCGAGGGGATCGCCCGACGAATGTTGAACATCTATATCCAGTAGAGTGTCCTTCAGCTTTATCCGAATGTAGCTTTTGAAATAGGCTTTCTCGGTCCGTTCTCCTTCGCAGACGACTAAATGGCGTACTCCCTGCTCGCGCCCAGCCTCGCCTCGGGATAGGTCGCGAATTGGGGCTAGATTCTTCCGTCTCCCACGTCGTCCGCTATTCACTCAGCGCCTTCCACAACGGAGAGAACGTATGGGAACTCTGTCTCAAAGTCGACGAGAGGGACCGCGCCGTAGCGTCCCTGGAGGTAACCTCGCTCCAGATCTTCCGCCTTCCGAGGTTTGAAATCGGAAAGTGGGTATATCTCGCTGGCGCCGTGGGTGTTCTTTTGGACGAACCAAACCTGGCCTCTCTCCATCACTGGGGTATCTGAGACGATGTGACCTAGCAGAGTGGTGTCATGGCTCGTGAAGATCAACTGGGCGTGCAGAGGATTCGTTTCAGGGTTCTGAAATAGGCGCACGAGTTCAGCTACAAGACGCGGGTGCAGACTGGTATCGAGTTCGTCAACGAGTAATATGTGCCCTTCCGCAAGGGCGTCTGTGATTGGTCCCGTCAACGCAATAAGCGACTTCGTTCCCACCGATTCACGGTCAAAAGGCAGGGCGACTGGTGCTGAACCATCCGAACAAGAATGCAGGAGCTCGACAGTCGTATTGGCTATATCGACCGCCCGTATTACCAGCTCGTCCGTGGGTTCGGTGTCATGCAATGACGCCAGCGCCCTCAGCATTCTGCTGCGCTGGTCGTCAGTTATCTCCGTATGTTTGACGGTCAAGTCACAAATGCCAAGGTCGGCATACTTGAGTAATGACCTTAGACGCTGGGCAACCTTGGGGTCATTCTCGACTCGGTCCAGAGTGAGTGGGTTATGGCCCGGATCTTCTCCAGCGGCACATCGCGGTACCCGAACGGGTCGACGAACGCGAAGATCGGTGCCATACGCTCCCCGCTGAGGGAGGCGATCATCTCGTCGGCGAGGTCGACGAAGTTCATGTTCTCGACGATGACGCGGACATTGGACGGCCAGCCCCTGCGTTCGGCTTCGAGGTCCGCCACGACTTTCTTCAGCGACTCGTAGCGCGCAGGGTCCTTCTCGTTGAACAGAAAGACGAACTCGGTACCCGTCATGTTCTTGAAATGCCTGTGGTCGAGCACCGTCTCCAGCGCCAGTCGCGGCGAGCCGGGCTCGCCGCCGGCGTACACGCCGGGGCCTGCGAATGCGTCGAGGAAGATGACCTTTCTCTCCCAGCGAGACAGGATCGGGAACCAGCCACCGAGGTACTTGCGCAGCAGGTCGTGCTTTGCCTTGGTGTGGGGGCTGAGCGCCCAGATCGTTGGCTTCAAGTGCGGGTCCTCCGCCATCGTGGGCCGGTGTCGGCGCTCGACCGCGCGGCCTGTCGTTACTGCTGGCTACCGTACAACCAACATCTGATTCACGGCGGGACGCAAGATCCGGAACCCACGCTCGGCTACGCCGACCTCCCCGAGATCACGGGCGCAGAACTGCGTCCACATCGACGTCGAAGGCAGTGACCCTTAGCCGCCGTCATTGCCGAGGCGACGATGGGTGGAGACGGCGCCGGACCACGGTCCTCCGCCCGGGGCGGCTTCACAACGGTGTGCCGCCGTGCCGCTGCATGGGCCGGCGATGGACGACCCGGTCACGCCGTGCTCGGCGGGCGCGGCGGACCAGCTCGATTTGTTCTGGGTCGAACCACCACTGGCCGTCTTGGAAGATCGCGGGCAGCTTCTCCTCGGCGGCGAGCTGGCTCACGTAGGGACCGGTGAGCCCCAGGTGGTGCGCGGCGTGCTTGGTGTCGACGTATCCGGGCGGCTCGACGGGGCGGCGGATCGGCCGTTGAGCGCACGTGCGGGTGATGGCCGCGACGTCGGCCGGGTAGACCAGTGACTTCGTGCCGGGAACGAGCGGCAGGTTGCACCGTCTCGGACCGAGCATTGGCCATCGGAGTTGACTGCACCAGTCTATGGTGCAGTCGCCCGTGACGTAGGGGTCTTTGTCGTTGGCCGAGCTTCGACGGGAGCTGCTGCATGGCCGGATCGATTTCCGGCGCCTTGGGGAGGTGCCAAGGACCGCAGTGCGCAGCAGGCAGGTCGAACGGCGGGGTCGATTCAGCTGTCAGCATGCGTCCCGTCGCGCAGGCTACGTGCACGCGGGTACGCCTGGTTTGATGGCTCATGCCGTTGCCGCGAGTCGGCGTCGGCGGTGGTGGGCTCGTGGAGCGAGCGCGTCAGTGCGACGCGGTTCGGGTAGCCGTGCTCAGCTCCGACCGTGTAGTCGTAGTGCCGGTCGCATTGGTAACCGCAGCGACGTACCAGACCGGGCGGCCCTCGGCCAGCATCGCCACGATCGCTCGATGTGCCGGTGTCGGGAACATACTGGCACCTTCCTCCAATGGTGGAAGCTGAGGTCCGGGTGGTCGACCCGCCCACCCGGACCCTGGTGGTGGGTGTGCTAAAGCGTGGGGATGGGGCAGGCCTGCCGCTGGGCTTCCCAGTACGAACAGGCGAGGCCGCGCAATCGGTTGAAGTTGTCGGTCGTGTCGTTTCCGCCGCGGCTGTTGACCACCTGCAGTGATGCCGTGCGTTGAGTGACCATTAGGTCAACCGGCTTTGTCCATTCGAACCAGTCCTCCCACCTGAGGAAGAACTGGTTCGCGTCCACACCGACGGCCTCGGGCGGAGTTACGTAGATTACCTCGCCGCACCCATTCTTCAGAACAGCCATGACTCTGGCGTGGAACCCCTCCAGATGGTTCGTGTTCAACGTGTGCGTCGATCCTGCGATCCCGCCTGAGTTCCTGTTGACCGTGACCCGACTGTGCATGTGGAGACCGTTGGTCAGTGGCCAGTCGTAGGCCTCTTCGACGAGCGCTGGGATGTTGCCAGGCTTGCCTACCGGGTCAGAGCACATGACCGGAGGTGAAGGGACCGGTGGGGAAGAAATGGGTGGGGGAACCGGCGCCGTGGGTGGTTCTGCCACGGGCGTGCTGGACGAGGGTGTCGTGGGTTGCTGTCCCGAAGCGTTGCCGCCGCAGGCCGCGAGCATTGCGATCGAGCACGCCGCAACTGCGGCGAGCCCTAACTTGTGAGCCCGCTTCCTGTGAACTCGATTGCTCGCAGAGACGGGCGCTCGAACTGACGCGGCTGGCTCAGACGATGGCGGCGATCCAGGGACGCCGGCCGGCCGGCGTCGGTCGACCTGAGTTGCCTGGCGCAGGCGGGCGAGTCCATCGGCAGCGAGCGCTTCAAGATTGGGATTCATGGTGACCTCTTTGGCCTCGGTCCGGCCGACGGCCGGGTTCCCTTTCACCGTGGGACTAAGTCACTTGCGGTCGAATCTGGCGATCGGCTAGGTCGCGGGCCGGCATGTCCTTAGTTGCCTGCGGAGGTGCCTTAGCCGACCCGTCGCCCGCTCAGGTGGCGGCCGCGCTCGGGGCCATGGTCATGTGCCGCGCATGTTCGCGAACGTCTAGCGGGGCCAGGCGAAAGTCTCGGCCGGGCTGTCGATGGTGGCCAGTCGCGCGGCAGCAGGCACGGCCACACGGGTGCAGGTGCAAGGCGAGGTCGAACCGAGTCTGGTGCCAATTCACACGGACGCATCAGTGTTCGTGCGGCTACATGTGGTCGAGGATCTCCCGGAATCGTTTCGGGCGAAGTCCTCGGCGACGTGACGCGGCTTCTGTGATTGAACGTGTCGTCCTCGGTGGCGCAGGCTTTTGCGCCATCATGGTCGCCCGGCCGATCCATGCGGGTCGCTGGCCTCATCCCGAGGCTGGTCACGGTCGTTTGTGCTTGACCGGGCGATCCCCAGCCGCACCGCGATCGCGGCGGCCTGGACGCGGCTGCGGACGCTGAGCTTGGCGAGGATGTGGGTGACATGGACGCTAGCGGTCTTTGGGCTCATATAGAGCGCGGCACCGATCTCTCGGTTCGTCTTGCCGTCCGCGAGCAGTGCGAGCACGGCGCGCTCGCGGTCGGTCAGACCATAGTCGTCGTTTGCGGCGGCATCTGGCTTGCCGCCATGCATGGTAACGGCGTCGCTGAGGTGGATACGCGCTAGTTTGGCGAGCTCGTCGATCTGCTCACGCAGCGGAGCGGCACCCAGGGACTCCGCCGTGAACCTGGCGGTCTCGAGCTCACTCGCTGCTCGTGCGCGGGAACCTGCAACACGTGCCTGTGCGAGAAAGGCCTCGGCGGCGCGCAGGCGCGCCCTCGCCTCCGGATACGGATGGCCGAGCGCGCTCCACTCCCTGGCCGCGGTCAACCACCGCTCCGGATCGGAAGCTCCGCCGATACGGGACCGCTCGGCTTCGATCGTGGCGTCGACGGCGTTTGCCGTGACGCCGCCGACTGCGCCACGGAGCAGATCTACAAGTCGCTCAAACGCCTCTGGCGCATGTTCCGCGACGGCGGCCTCAAGGCCAACTAGCAGTAGAACCTCCCCGTCATTCTCAGTTTCTGTGCCGTGAACGACTTCGGCTGCGGCGATGGCCAGAGCGAGCGCCTGGTCCGCACGGCCGAGCCGCAGGCAGAGTTCACACTGCACCTCGGCGTAGTTGAGTTTGAACATCGGCTGATCGTCGCGATCTGCAACGCTTGCCAGGTGCTGCAGCTGGCCCGCCCAGCGTAGTTCGCCGCGCGCGATTCTGATCCGTGCGATCGCCTGCTCGAGTATCGGCAACTCCGGCGTTGCCGAACTGCGTTCGAAACTGAGGGCCTCGTCCCAGCGACCGAGTTCGTACAGGCGGATGACGACGCAGTACTCCATCATGTCCTCGAGCCAATGCCGACCCGACATGTATCGCCGCAATTCACGCTGGGTCAGGCGTACGGCCTCGAGCAGCTCGTCGAGCTGATACCGGGCGAGGTAGGCGCTCGAGAGCCCGACACCTGCGAGGGCGATGTCATCCGGCTCGGCCACCTGTCGGGCGATCGACATCGCCGCGCGCAAGTCTTCGATCCCGGCCGCGGATGTTTCGGCGGCTTGGTGGGGGTCCTCGCCCCAACTGCGCGCCTCCTTGGCGATGCCGAGTGCGATCTTCGCCTGCCCCACCGTTCGAGTGTCAGCTGATCGCAGCGCCAGCTCGAGCGCGGCCGTGGCCAACTCGGCAGCTTCGATGTAGCGCGCGTACTCCAACAGAACCAACGCATGGTTCGCCAGGGTGCGCCCAAGGAGCAGTTCATCTCCGGGTGGGACCAGGCACCTGGCGCGTTCGGCGTCGCGCAGCGCAGCGTCGGAGTCGCCCGCATGCATGCGCAGCCAACTCCTGTTCAGCAAGGCGGGAACCAGCTCAGCGGTGTCGTCGCGCCCTGCTAGGGCCTCGTCGAGTACGGTGAGTGCAGCCGTCCGTTGTCCGGCGCTCCCGAGATTGGTCGCGGCCGACTGAGCCAACTCCAACTTGCTGGGCATATCCGAGCTATCGGCGGTCGCCTCGACAACCGCTGCCGCAATGGCGTACCAATGGCCGGCCTCGGCAAGAGCGAACCTAGCCTCGGCGGCGCGCGCAGCCGAGATCGACCACCGCAGGGTAGCTGTCGGGTCGCCGGCGCGGTGGTACTGCTCGGCCACCTCAGCCACGGCCGACGGACTGGCCGGAGCCCGCAGGTGCGCCTTGAGGTGGCGTGCTAGGCGAGCATGAATCTGCTGGCGTTCCGGTCGCAGCAGGCTCTCGTAGGCGACCTCGGCGAGGACCGGATGTCTCGCGGTGGTTCTACCGTTGGGGTCCCTGACCAGGATGCCGGCCTCGCATCCCCTCCGTATCAGGTCGACCTCGCCACCGGCCACTGCTAGCAGTTCACCGTCGGTAAGCGGGCGGGCCAGCGTCGCGGCAGCGGCAACGAGCGTCCGTACGGCGGGCGACTGAAGTTGCAGGCGGCTGAGCAGCACACGACGTAGCGAGGCCGGCACGGCCGGCTCGAGGGTTGCCAGTTCGGCGGTGAGATATGGGTTTCCCGCACTGCGCTGGTGGATCCGTTCCACCTCTTCGAGCGTCGCGTCTGACCGCAGGTTCCTTACCTGCAGGGCCGTCTCGGCCGCGGTGAGCCGTCGCAACTGCACATCGGTGAGCCTTGGGCTGCGCAACTGCTCAGCAAGCCAGGCCTCCCGATCAGCATCGGTGACCTCGTCGCGCCAGGTCAGGATGACCAGCAGCCCGCGTACAGGCAGGTTGCGGGTCAGGTAGGCCAGGAAGTCGAGGGTCGACCAGTCGGCCCAGTGCGCATCCTCGACCAGGAGCACTGTGCCGCCCGGTGGACCGTCTTCCAGTCCCTGCCGAAGCGACTCGAGCGCCCGCGCACGACCTGCCGCAGGTGACAGGATGTCGCCCAGCCCGACACCGGCGCTGAGCGCAGCACCGAGAGCGATGTCCAACCCGCTGTACGCCGCCGCACCCGCCATCGGCGCACAGGCACCCCGCAGAACGCGCAGGCCATCGTCCGGTCGGCCTTCGAGCACGGACTCAACTAGCGCGGTTTTGCCGATGCCCGCCTCGCCCCGGACCATCACGGCAGCCGAGGATGTCGGCAGTTCGGCGACCAACCGCCCGAAAAACGCGACCTCTTCCCCGCGACCCGGCAGTATGGCGGTCACAACCTCATGATGCTGCAGCGTCAGACAGACAACCAGGGGCGGAGCCGCCTCCGCAGATCGGTCGGCCGTAAGATGTCGTTGCGCCTGCTCCTTAGGCTGCGGGCTTAAGCTCCTCAGTCATGACACTGGACTTGCGAGGAACGTGACGGAGCGAGTCATCCCGGCCACGAATCCGCGCGCCGTGCGACAGCGATCGACTAGTGCAGAGAATCCGGTTGCCGATCTTCAATGAGCGCCGGTCGGACCGACCGCATCCCGGACGGTGCGCCGTGCCGGCTTCACCCTTCCACTTCGCGTTGGGTCCTCGTACCATCAGGCCGGGGGTGGGGAACATGTCTAGACCAAAAGCGAAACTATTGGTTCTCGTTGCGATCGCTGCGGGGCTGGCCTGTGCTTCAGCGGCCAACGCAGCCGGGTCTGTCACAGATACCCGTGGGAGCAGCATGCAGGGGGCACAAGCAGACCCGACGCCGGCGGACCCGAACATCGCGCCATACCCAGGATGTGCGGAGCTGCTGCGCACAAAGCCTGGCGGCTGCGATCCAGATCAACCCGTCCGACTCGATATCACCGGAGAAGCTGACGTACCGCCGCGGGTTGAGCACGTCCAGGCCGCGTTGAACAAGGTGCCCCTCCTCGACGGCGGCCTCATGTGGGAGTCGGCCCGCAAGGTGTTGGTGATCCAGCTCGTCGGGCCTGTCGACGGGTCATCGCCAGCGGTCGAGCAGGCCAAGTCCTTGGCCCGTGCGGCACGCGACGGCCTCACACTCGAATTCCGGTCGGTGAAGTATTCGCGAGCGGAGCTCGAACAATTGAGTGATCGGCTCTTCCCGACCCAGAAGCAGTGGGCGGCCGGTCTGACCGAGGCCGACGGCTTGTATGACCCCGAGAAGAACCGTGTGGTGTTCCTCGTGCGCAACGACAGAGGTGACACCCAGGCGTGGGCGGACCGCATCACGGCCTTGAACGATGACAGGATCGTCTTCCAGCCGTACACACCGGCACCCGACCAACCGGCCGACGGGATCGTGAAGACCCAGTCGCGTCTACACGACACTGCATTATCCTGGAGCGGCGGCGCGTGGCTCAGCCGCGCCGACGTGACCGCGACGACCACCAATGCGCTGTGCACGGCCGGCTTCAACTGGAAGCAGTGGGGCACCGGCAGGGAGTACGGCAGCACGGCAAACCACTGCAACGAAGGCGGCGGTGACTACGTCCCTTGGCTCAACGACAAGAGACCCGTCGGCGTCTGGGAAACCGGCGAGTCGGGTGAAGCCCCTGTTCCTTACAGCGCGGCCGCGGATACGACGTTGATCCGAGGCTTCTATTCCAGTTACGACTTCCATCCTTCGGCTTTCGTTGGAGACCAGGCCACAAACAACTGGCGGTTCGTGCGCGGCGCAGCCGCGCCAGCGGCGGGAGCGACCGTCGCCCTGAGCGGGGCCAGGAGCGGACTTGTCGTCTCAACCATCAGGAGCACGAAGTTCTATGACTCTGGCATAGGTGCCTACGTCGTCCTGATGTGGACAAGTACGTGCGCGAAAGGCGACTCGGGCGCGCCCTGGCTGACCACGGCGGGTCCCAACAGCGTCTACCCCGGCGACGTCATTGCCTGGGGTCAGCATCGCGGCGCCGTCAGCTCAGGAACGTACCAGGGTGCGTGTGTCTGGGTACCGGTCACCTACATCAGCAGCAAGGTGCAGGCCTCGCTACTCACGCCCTAGACAAGACCCAGAGCGGCGACGCCGAGCATCAAGAGCCCGGACGTTCGTCGGCCGCGGACGCCTCATCGTGCTCGCTTCTCGAGGTTGCTAGCAGGCACGGTGATCGGGCGCTCAGAGACAGCCCTGGAGATGATCCGATGAACCGCGACGCGACGCAGAACCCCGACGCTGCGATGCCCGGTCTGACTGTTCAACGTAAAGCCCCTACCGTGGCGTTACAGGCTCAGTTGATCGGAACCCTCGAGATCGACACCTCAACAAACTGCCTGGTAGTCCGCACCCCGATGGGCACTGCTGCCGGCACCAACCGCCTCGTCGACATCGATGTGGCCTGGCCCCCAGGCTGGAGTGTCGCACTCCGTGACGGCACACCGGCCCTGATTGACGCAGCTGGGCAGCTGGCCGCCCGGCCAGGCAATGAGGTGTATGTCGGTGGAGGTTATGTAGACACAGCCGTAGCCGACGTCGTCTCGTGCACAGGCCAAGAGCGGATATTCCAGGCGTACGAGCTCACACGCGCTTGAGTATTAGATGTCGAAGCTCGACCGGGATGCCGCCCGGTCATGTTCTTGATCCAACACCGCTCACGAACTCAGATCCCCGATCGCCTGAGGCGGACGCGATACTGCACACTCCGAATATGCACCGGTTGCCAGTCAAACAGGATGACTTGCGTTTGGGCCCGGTACGCACAAGACAGCTGGGCCGACTACCTCGCCGTCTGCCACGCCAGCAAGTAAGGAGCCAACGGGAAGCATTCGGCGATTGCTCCCGGCCGCGCTCTTCCGGGTGTGCCCGGTTCCAGTTGTTCGGGTGGGCGTGAGCCCGCGGCACACCCGGTGTTCCCAATCCCGAGCCAGCGCGCCGAGGTCCGTCGTCGTCCGTCGCCGTTCCTTATCGGCACGCCCGGCCGAATTCGGATCGGGCCACCTTGCCAGATGTAACAACTTGTCAGTGTGTGCCGATAGTCAGGGGGAATTGGAGCCCGTTGTGGTTCCGGGGGAAACGGGGACAAGATGGACCAGCCAACGGCGTCGGCGGCAGGCGAGAACTCAGCGCATCGGGGAGCGTTGTCCGATGCGGTATTCCTGCTGGTGCACGAGCGTGGACGCGACGCGAAATCCCTGGCGAGTGCCCTTCGTGCTATGGGATTCGCCGACTGCGACAAATCGACCGTGAACAGCATCCTGCATCGGCTCGAGCGCCAAGGGGCCGTGCGTAAGGTGGAGGCTCACCCACCAGTCTGGTTAGCGGGCCGCCCTTCGCAGGCTGCCGATGCTTCGCCTCGAGCCACAGCGAGCGATGCAGGCGCGCGCTTCCAACAGCGGATCTGGGACGAGGCCCTGGCTTTGCTGCGCGGAGGAGACAGCGAAGATGTCAGTCGCCTCGGTCACAGGATCTCGCTGTCCACCGGGCTGCCTGGGGGTTACGTCAGAGCCGTCCTCCTCCAGGGGCACGACGGCGTGGTAGCCACAGACGGTCGACTGCGGCTCACCCGGTCATCGTTGCTCCGCAGCCGGCTCGTGACACCCGCGGGCAATCCTCGCTCCGGTCCCGTGATTGTCACCGCTGCCAGCGCCGAGCTTGGTCTCGCTCCCTTTGAAATTCGTGCATTGACGCTGGACTCGCCGGATCCGTTCTGGGTATGTGCGAAGGTCCAGGTTCGGAGCTTCTGGGAACGCTTGTTCCCGAAGGCCGAAACACTGAGCCAGACTTGGTCACTTCCCTTGCGGCCAGCTCCCAGAGTTTCTCCAGGGCTACCTGCTGCCCTGATCTGGCGGCGCAGGACCGTCGCCGCGGCGGTTGCGCAGGTCGAGGCAGTTTTCGCCTCGTTGCCGGGCCTGACCTACGACGCAGCACAGATCCAGGACTCGCCGCAAGAGATTCACAAAACACGCAACGAGTCCGAGGTGCAACGCCTATTGCGCCGCAGAGGGCCCGTCCCCCGCGGGCACGGGCAGCCGGCTGCGGGATTCTGCGACTACTGCGGCCATCCCCTCAGCGATCCCTACAGCCTCCTGGTCGGCGTCGGGCCGGTTTGTCGAGCGCACTATCGTCCCGAAGTGATCGCCAAGGTCGCGGCAACAGCGTCCAGCTCACCCCAATTCAGAGAGTTGATCTCCGAGGTGGAGGCAGTCCATCACCTCCGAGCAGCGTGGCGTGAAGCAGACCAAGTCCTTCGGCACTGACCTCAGACCTCGTTCTACGATCTCGTGCCGAGTTCGAGTCGACCGGGTTAGGGCGCGGCCGCGGTGACCGCCTCGAAGCCGTGGGCCGCCGCGACCTGAGCTCTCCAGTCGGCCAGCCGGTAGCGCAGGCCGACTACCGCGGCCTGGCCAGCCGCGACCCGTTCGGCGCGCACTCGCGACCGGTCCAGGAGCAGGTCGACCGTATGCCTGCCATGCTCGGCGAGAATCTCGCCTGGTTCGCTGTGTTCAGCTGCGCGGGCTGCCAGAACGCTCGGCGTGACCCGGCGGGTGGCTCGCGCAGTTCGCACGCGCGGATGTGGTTGCGTGCCCACGGTGTGCGCGGAGGAGGACGCCGATGCCGATGCCGAGACTAGCGGCATGGTCGCCAGCGCCGGAGCCGCTGTAAACGGTCGGACTGCTGCTGCCGGGGCGGTCGAACAGGCGCGGGTGAGCGCGCCATGGCTGGCCAGAGTTCGAGTCTCGCCGTGATGTGGGCGCCAGACATGGCCGCGATGCTATAGCTCGCTCGGCGAGACGACGCCTGACGGGCTCACCGGCCAGGGAATAGCGCACACTTCGAATATGTACCTGTTGCCAGTCCATCGCTTATGCCCTCACCGCGACCCCCGACTGACCGTGGATCGAGTGGTGGCCGTGTGTGGCCGCGGTTCGGACGCTCTCGTCAGGGGAGCGGGAGCGGTGGTGGCCCGGCGGCGCACTGAACCGTCCGTGCACGTCCCGCCAGATCTGGCCGCGCCGGTCGAGGTTGCTCTGGCCCGCTCGGCCGATCAGATTCCCGGGCCGCACGCACTGCCGGGCGGCTCCGCTACGAGGTGAAGTGGGACGGGTACCTTCACTGAACCCTGGCAGGGTTGCCGCCTGTGAGCGCGGGCAAGATGGTGCCTGTGCCTGTAAGCCAGACGCTCGCGGAAATCCGGCTGCGCAAGACCGCGGCGGCGGTACATTTGAAGGCTTGTAGTGCGGAGGCGTTGTGGTAGACGAGATGGCGCGCGCGACCCTGACGGAACTGGAAGCGCGGCTGATTGAATCGGTGCGATCAGGAACCGTGCTCGACCTCACGGGTGACAGACCACGACCCAGTGGCGATGAGATGAAATCCTGGGATAGTGCGCACGACATTCGCGCCTGGGTGATTCGTGATTTGCTAACCGGTCGATTGCTCGACGATCCGGACCCGCGAGGTGTCCGCTTGTGTGGAGCGCGCGTTC
Source organism: Kribbella sp. CCNWLW201 (assembly GCF_037203805.1). Classification (NCBI taxonomy): domain Bacteria; kingdom Bacillati; phylum Actinomycetota; class Actinomycetes; order Propionibacteriales; family Kribbellaceae; genus Kribbella; species Kribbella sp. CCNWLW201. The sequence goes on from NZ_JBBCBQ010000010.1 coordinate 233,709, forward strand.
TCGATCGCATGGATCTAAGAGGTGTGACGAGCGATGTACCGCTCGACTTGCTGGACTGCCATTTACCGGGCGGGGTAGAACTCCGCGACGCCAAACTGCGCGACGTTGGGATTCGGCGGTGCCTTGTCGAACAGGTTGTTGTGGCTGTGCGAACTATCATAAGTGGCCAACTAAGCTTTTCTGGCTCCCGTTTCAATGCCACGTCCCATGTTTGCTTGATCGCCGATGGCCTGAGAGTTGGGCAGGACCTGACGTTGGCCGGTCTCACATTGGATGGGGCGGCTCGCTTGGTTGGCGCCCGTATTGGTGGCAGGCTCGTCGCATCGGGGACTGTTGCGCGCTCACCAGGGATAGCCATTGACGCCGACGGGATTCAGATAGGGCAGGATCTGAAGCTCGACCGGAATTTTACAGCCAATGGAACTGTCCGGCTAGTGGGTGCGCAGGTTGGCGGTGAGTTCGACGCAACCGCTGGCACCTTCACCAGTTCGTCAGGCTCCGCGCTTATCGCTGATGGACTGAAAGTCGAGCAGAGTCTGATTCTGGGTCGTGGGTTCAATGCCACCGGTGCCGGTGCCGGTGCCGTTCGCCTAACTGGTGCTCACATCGGTGGTCGGATCTCCGCCGCGGCGGCAACCATCGACAACCCTGCAGGGTCGGCTTTGATCGCCGATGGGCTTAGAGTCGACCAGGACCTGGATTTCGGCGACGGATTCATTGCTACCGGCGACGGCGAATATGGCGCTGTGCGTCTCCTCGGAGCGCAGATCGCTGGGCTACTGATTTTGCGATCGGCGCAACTCGTCAATACGTCTGGGCCAGCTCTTTACGCGGACCGTTTACAAGTCGGCCAGAGCCTGCTGATGCTCGCCGGGCTCGACGTGCGTGGAGCGGGCGGCCAGGGGGCATTGCGCTTGTACGCAGCCCAGATCGCGGGAAGCTTGATGATCTCGGGTTCAACAATTCACAACGCATCCGGGCCCGCGATATCCGCAGGGCAGATGGGCGTGGGCGCTGATATGACGCTCCAGGCTGGACTCATTGTGACCGGCGCGGTCAGGCTATGGCATGCTCACATCGGCGGCAGCCTCAACATCCGAAAGGTCAGTCTGAGCAGTATTTCCGGGCCTGCTCTGGACGCGGATGGACTGAAAGTCGACCACGATCTGTTTCTGGGGGTTGAGTTGATTGCCAGTGGTTCCGGCGACGGCGCTGTGCGATTCGTCGGCGCCAAAATTGGTGACGGCTCGCTAAAGGGAACCATAAATAACCCGACGGGCACAGCGCTCCTATGTGATGGGATGGAAGTCGCCAACTACTTTTACCTAGAGGATGGCTTCAACGCAACGGGCTCCGGGAGTCACGGGGCAGTGAGTTTGCTTAACGCCCACATCCGCGGCCAACTCGGAGCGACCGGGGCAGTCTGTTTGAGCAATCAGTCTGGACCCGCTCTAAATGCCGCCGGCATGCGAGTGGAGTTGGACCTGCTTATTCGTGCCGGATTCGCGGCCGTTGGCGCAGGCGAAGAAGGTGTTGTGCGCTTCGATGGAACGCAGGTCAGGACACTAGATATTGAACTCGATCAAATCAGAGACACATCGGGTCGGCCTGGCGACCTGCATGTAGACGGACTGGAGTACACGGGTCTCCCAGAGCAGCAATCGGTAACTGAGTGGCTCGCGGTCCTCGCACACCGCACGCCTCGGTATGCAGCACAGCCCTATCGCCAACTTGCCGCGGCGACACAAGCAGCGGGCCACGATGGCGACACCCGCAGAATCATGATCGCTCAACGTGAGGATCAGCTTAGGCGGCGAACCATCACTGGCAAGTCCGACCGCATTTGGGTCCGTCTGACCGGTTTTCTCCTCGGCTACGGCTATCAGCCGTGGCGTGCGCTTCTCGGCCTCCTTGTCGTGATTGGAGCATCAGTTGCGTTGTCCACGATCGTCGGTGGACATGGCGGTCTGAGGCATACGCCACGAGCAGCAGTACCGAATGTAAGTTGCACAATGGTGGAGCGGGTCGGCGTGGGCTTGGATCTAAGCGTTCCACTGATCAGGACCGGTGCACGGGACATTTGCACGACCACCGCAACTGCGGCGGGGGACACCGTCGCGGTTGCCGGGTGGATCCTCCAGATGGCCGCGTGGGCGTTCGCGACTCTGTTCATCGCCGGGTTCACCGGCGCTGTCCGGAAGACATGACTACAGCTGGTCCAGACGTAGGAGTTGCCGCGTAACTCGGTCTCGACGGCTGCTCTGCTGGCTGCAGAGGTTTCGTCCGAAACCGCTTGTTGGCGAGTTCTGACACCGCCGGGCACGTGTCGGTGCCGCGGATGTTGGTTTGCGTCGACACCGCTTCCGCGCCCGACGGGTGTCAGGTTGTCCGCTGCTTTGTGGCTTGGGCCAGACGGTAGGAGTCGGTGCCGGTCTCGAGGATGGTGCCGCCGAAGGTGAGTCGGTCGACGATGGCTGCGCATAGCCGGGGGTCGGTGAAGGTCTTGGTCCAGCCGCCGAAGGACTCATTGGACGCGATCGCGACCGAGGCCTTCTCCTCACGCTCGGTGAGGACCTGGAAGAGGAGTTCCGCGCCGCGGCGGTCGAGTTGCATGTAGCCGAGTTCGTCGATGCACAGCAGGTCGACGCGGCCGTAGCGGGCGATGGTCTTCGCCAGCGTCATCTCATCGGCGGCCTCGACGAGCTCGTTGGCAAGCTGGGTCGCCAGGGTGTACTTGACCCGGTAGCCGGCCATGGCGGCCTCGGTGCCGAGTGCGATCAGCAGATGGGACTTGCCGGTGCCGGAGTCCCCGATCAGACACAGCGGCTGTCCCTTCTGGACCCATTCGCACTTCGCGAGGGTGTGGATCACGGCGGGATCGATGTTGGGGTTGGCGTCGAAGTCGAAGGCCCGCAGGGACTTCTCGCGGGGGAACTTGGCGGCCTTGATCCGGCGTTCGGACCGGCGTCGGGCGCGATCGTCGCACTCGGCAAGCAATAGTTCGGCGAGGAACCCGCGGTAAGACATCTGCTCACGCCCTGCCCGGTCGGCGTAGTCGGTGAAGGAGTTGCGGATGGTGGGCATTCGCAGCATCCGGCACGCTTGGTCGATCGCGGCGTCGGCTGCTTCTTCGGTCATTCCACGGCGCTTGGTGGTCACGGTGCGGCTCCTTCGTTCGGGGTGTCACGTCGGCTGGCCAACAGCTGGTCGTACTTCTCCACGCTCGGCAGCGGCCGAGTGTCGGCCGGGATGTGGGCGCGGAGCCGGCGCTCGGTCAGCGATCGCACGGCAGGGATCTCGCCTTCTCCGCGTGCCCTGTCGCCGCTCATCAGGGACTGGTGGTCCGCTGTCGTGTCGTCGGCTCCGCCATCTGCTGTGTCGTTGTACTTGCGCGCTTCCAACGCGACAGCGTCCGCGGTGAGCGCGCCTGCACGCAGCGCCGTCGCGAGTCCGGCGACGACGTGGTCGTGTGGAAGGTGCCGGTGCATCATCAGGACCTCAATGAGGGCACGGGTGCCGTCGGCGTCACCGTGGGCCTTGCAGGCCGCGGCCCACCAGGCGTCGTGAACGGGCGTGAACCGCCCGGATGCCCTGGCCTGCTCCAGCGCTTTCGCACCGGATAGCGCGCCCGGTTTGCGGAGGAGGACCTCGAGATAGTGGTCCAGGTCGACCCGGGTCGAGCCCTTGGTCATGAGCCGTTCGTGGCGGGCGATCTCGGTCCTGCCGTCGAACACGACCAGGTCGCTGGCGTTCAGGAGCACCCGGGCTTGACGGCCGACCATGCGCGCGGGCACGGAGTACTTGTTCATCCGGACCGTGACCTGGGCGTACCGGTCCAGGCGCGGGGTGAACCAGCGGCCGGTCTCGAACGGCTCGGTCGGAAGGGGCGCGAGGAGTGGCTGCTCGGTGGCAAAGTGTTCCCCGACCGTGCGGGCGCGGGACCCGATCCGCCGGGCGTCGTCGGCTTCGTCCCAGGCGTCGACCATAGCGTTGAGCTCGGCGAGGGAGTCGACTTCTGGGATGGGGACGAGGTGGTTGCGTCGGAACCAGCCGATCTGCCCCTCGACGCCGCCCTTCTCGTGCGCACCTTGGATTCCGGGCTGGCAATAGAAGGCTTCGATGCCGTAGTGGGAACGGACGGCGGTCCACCTGTCGGCCTCGACCCGCTGGCGGGAGAACCCGATCACGCTCGCGACGGCGGCCTTGAGGTTGTCGTAGCGGATCTTCCCGGTCGGCACCCCGCCGAGCACGTTGAAGGCGTGGACGTGACCCTCGAAGAAGGCTTCCTGCCCAGCCGAGGCACTGACCCTGTGCACGGCCTTGCCCGAGTAGGAGAGCCGAAGGCTGAACAGCGCGCAGGTTACGAGCTCGCCGCGCAGGCGGATGGCGACGTCGCCGAAGTCAACCTCGGCCTCGCGGCCCGGGAGGTGCTCTTGCGGGATGAACGCGTTGGCAGGTTCCCGTCCGACCTCGACGCGAATCTCACGGCGTCGGGTGGCGACGTACTCGCGGACCATCCAGTACGACACCACCCCGGCCCCGTCATGTTCGTCAAGCAGTCGATCGAAGATCCGCTTCGCCGTGTGTCGCTGCTTCCGCGGCGCGTCGAGGTCCGAGCGCAGCCAGTCGTCGATCACCACTCGGTACGCGTCAAGCCGTGAGCCGCGTTTGGGCGGTTGCTTTCTCTCCTTCGGCCATGCAGATTCCAGCGCCGCTGTCACGGTTCGGAAGCCGACGCCGTGCTTGCGCTGCAGCGCGCGGTTGGACATCCCAGATCGGGCATCCCGTCGGATCGCCGCGTACAGGTCGACCCGGGAACGCGGCTGCGTCATCGGTGGCACTCCTGACGTGAGCACGCCGTGGGCACGACTTTCGGCACCGGGCCACCGCCCGGGAACGGTGACCGCATGCGACCACAGCCCGGAATCACTGGCCCTACCGAGGTGCCTGGTCATGTGCTGCGCAGGGCTTCGGTGGGCGGTACTGAGTCGGCCCGGAGTGCGGGGTACGACCGACGACGGAGCCGATGAGCAGCGAGTAGGCCAGGTCGAGTCCCACTGAAGCCCCAGGTCAGTACGACGGCCCGGCCTTGCGTGGTGACGAAGACGTTGGTGACGAGCACGCCCAGGATCAGGCCTGTGATGCCGCCGACGACATCAACCTCGACACCACCTGTCCGCCCCGTGTCCCTGGCGCGACGAAGATCTGCTTGCGCGGTGCCTAATCGGTCTTCCCGCAACACCTCGCGGGCCCCTCAGTGTTCGCTGAAGAACCGTAGCAACAGCGGGCCGACGGTCTGTGGGTCGACGACGTGATCCGGCCCCTCGAGGGTCTCCCGTTGAGCGTGGGGTAGTAGGTCTGCAAGCTCGTCGGCTGCGCGGTCGAAGAAGTCCGAGGGCAGGCCTGCCAAGTAGGGGGACGAGATCGGTCCTCCGGTGGTGACCAGGACCGGTTGGGTGACCGTTGCCAGTCGATCGGCCGGCAATTGGTAGCGGTCGAGGAAGACGCTGTCGTGGACCAGCGTGGGCGCGAGGGCGACCGAATGCGCCCAATGCGGCGTCTGCTTGGCCGCGGTCGACATTCTCGAACGCATCATCGCCCCTGCCGCGATGTCGTCGTCGGAGGCGCCGGTCACGCGCATGAACAGTTCGAGAACCTCCTCGTCCCGCCCGGCGTCGAAGGCGCGTCGGGTGTCCGCGATGTACTTCTCGAATCGCGGGCGGATGTCGTCCCCGACCGCGTAGGGCACGTCCCAGACGGCGATCGTGTCGATGGCTGACCCGGCCGCGGCGGCTTCCAGCGCCAGCGCGCCGCCTGAGGACGCCCCGAACAGGTGTGCCGAGCCGCCCGCCTCCGCGATCAACGCATCCAGGTCCTCGATCTCCCTTTCCACGGCGTAGGGCTCGGTGAAGCCGCTCGCGCCGCGTCCCCGACGGGCATAGTTGTAGACCGTGAAGTGCTCGGCGAGAGCAGGCGCCAAGGGCGCGTTCTCCACGCCGTCGTCGAGTCCCCCGCCGACCAGAATGACGGCCGGGCCGCTTCCTTCCCTGTTGTAGGCGATGGTGGTGCCATCGTTTGATGTCACGCGAAAGGCCATCTCGTTCATCTCACATCTCCGTTCGAGAGGTTTGTCTCAGCGCCTGAGCAGCGTGCCGACGACGGCCTCGGTGCGCGACCACCGCGTCCTTGCGATCACGGCCGCCACGACGAGTAAGGCGAGCGGCAGCCAAGGGCTCTGCTCGAGCACGAACTGATCGGTGATGACAGCACCGGTCAGCAATGCCGCCAACCCGAGACTGGCCAGGCCCGCCAGAGCCGGGATCAGAAGTCCAACCCCTCCCGCGACCTCCAGCGCTCCGACCAGGTACCGGAGCCATTGGCCAGCCCCGATGTCGGCGAACATGTCCACCATGACCGGGTCGCCGGCGAGCTTCGAGATTCCGCCGCCGGCGATTATCGCCGCCAGCACGACTTGCAGAATCCAGACCCCGATGCTGCTCGCCCGCCCGGGCGTGTGCGCAACGGTTTCCGAGTTGTTCTTGGGGATGGTGCTCATTCGGCTCTCCTTGTCGTGTCCGGGCCTGGTACCGGTGATGGCGTTGGCCGAGTGGGCCGGGTTGTCGGAGTTGATTTCGACCAAGTGCTCGCGGTAGCGGCATCTACTTCTTGTTGCGGTAGAGGACCATGGTGATGGGACCGAAGACCGCGACGAGAAGTACGGACGAGACGAGCACCCAGCCGATTTCCCCGGCGGGCACCGAGCCGTGCATCAGGCCGCGTACCACGATCGCCAGGTGGGTGATCGGGTTGACCTCGATGACCGCCTGCATCCACCCGGGCATCGTCTTCGGGTCCACGAAGATGTTGCTCACGAACGTCAGCGGGAACATCACCATCATGCTGACCCCCGCCACCGAGTTCGGCGTGCGCAGGATCAGGCTGAGCATCGTCCACAGCCACGACAGGCAGAACGAGAACACCAGCAGCAGCACCACCGAGAGCACCACGCCGACGGCGCCGCCCTCCGGCCGGAACCCTAGGACCAGGCCGAGCGTGATCACGATCGCCGACCCGATCGAGTAGCGCATCACATCGCCGAGCAGGGCGCCGACCAGCGGCGACGGTCGCCACACCGGAAGTGACCTGAACCTGTCGAACACCCCCTTCTGGATGTCGGTGTTCAGCGTTATGCCGGTGTTCATGGTGATCATGACGTTCGCCTGCACCAGGATGCCGGGCAGCAGGAACTGCAGGTACGCCTGTGTCGACCCGGCGAGCGCGCCACCGAACAGGTAGGTGAACATCAGCGTGAACATGATCGGGAACATGGTCACGTCGACGAGCTGCTCCGGGACGTGCTTGATCTTCAGCAAAGCGCGCCAGCCGAATGTCAACGAGGTGAGCACCGGACCGGGGGGAGACGGCCGCTCACCGGCCAACAACACACTGCGCCGCGCGTCCTCGGTGACCGGCGCCGACGCCTGCTCCGCGGACGTGGCATTCATGCGGCACCCTCCTCGGGCGTCTCCTCGGCGACGTGCCCGGTCAGGGCGAGGAACACCTCGTCCAGGCTCGGCTGACCGAGCGCGAAGTCGGTGACGTCGATGCCGCTGCGGGACAGCTCGGCCAGGGCGCGGGCGACCCGCTCGGGGTCGGAGATCCGCGCGGACAGCGCGGCCGGGTCGGCGGACGGTTCGGCCGGCACCTCGAGGACGCCGGCGAGGACCCGTTCGGCCTCGGCCCGCTGCTCGGGCGCACGTAGCCGAACGTGCAGCGAGCCGGCGCCGACCGATGCCTTGAGCTGGCCGCTCGTGCCCTCGGCGATGACCTTCCCGTGGTCGATCACCGCTATCCGGTCGGCCAGCTGGTCGGCCTCGTCGAGGTACTGCGTGGTCAGCAGCACGGTGGTGCCCTCGGCGACCATGCCCCTGACGATCTCCCAGACCTGGTTCCTGCTGCGCGGGTCGAGCCCGGTCGTGGGCTCGTCGAGGAAGATCAGTTCCGGGGGGACGACCAGGCTCGCCGCGATGTCGATGCGCCGGCGCATCCCGCCGGAGTACTTCTTCACCTGCCGATCGGCCGCCTCGGCAAGACCGAACGCGTCGAGCAGGTCGGTCGCCCGCTCCCTGCCTCGCCGGCGTGAGTAGCCGAGCAGTCTGGCGAGCAGCAACAGGTTCTCCACCCCGGTGAGGTCCTCGTCGACCGACGCGAACTGCCCGGTGAGGCCCACCCTGCTCCGCACCGCCTGGGCGTCACGCACGACGTCGTAGCCGAGCACTTGCGCCTCTCCGGCGTCGGGGCGCAGGAGCGTGGCCAGCATGCGGATCGTGGTGGTCTTGCCCGCCCCGTTCGGACCGAGCACGCCGTACACGCCCCCGGCGCTCACGGCCAGGTCCACACCGGCGACCGCGTGGGTCGTGCCGAAGCTCTTCTTCAACCCTCTCGTCTCGATCGCGAACTTTCCCATGGGTTCGATTCCTTCTCTCGGTGTTGCGAACGGATTGATTGAGCTAGTCAAGTTTGATTACTCGGCCAGAGTAAACGAGGAGGAAACGTCTAGTCAAGGTTGATTAGGAGTGCATCTTGAGGTGGCCGGGGACCGTTCGCCACGAACCCGGATCATCGGCCATGGTGTAGGCGCCCTCAGACAGTCGCTTGCTCAGGCTCTTCGCCCACTCCAGTTCGGTGCGTGCCTGTCCCGCCCACAGTTCGGCCTGATCGCGGACGTGCTCGGGGGCGTCCCGATTGGGGTGCTCCCGCCACGTGGCCTGCACTACGAGCTCCGCTTCCAGGCGCGCGACCCGCTCGTTAACCTGCGCGATGGCATCTGTCCTGGTCAGCATGGGCAACATGGCGATGGACGCGTTGAGCATGTCCGGGTCATGGGTGCGCCGCAGACCGTCGCGGACCAGTTCGACCATCTCGTCACGTCCCCGAGCAGTCGCGCGGTACAGAACGCGCTCCGGCCCGGAGTTGCCCGGCTCGGCGTGTTCGGTGAGAAGGCCATCAGCCGCCGCCTTCTTCAGCGCGTGATAAATCGAGCCGGGCTTGATCTTGGCCCAACTCTCCGCACCCCAGCTCTGCAGTTCGGACCGCACCTGGTAGCCATGCGCGCCGCCGGAGAGGTGCACGATACCGAGTACCAGGAGCTTCGTCGCCGACGTGCGCCCACCTCCGCTCAACCCTCTCGTCTCGATCGCGAACTTTCCCATGGGTTCGATTCCTTCTCTCGGTGTTGCGAACGGATCGGCTGAGGCTAGTCCAGTTTGACTACTTGGCCAGAGTAAACGAGGAGGAAACGTCTAGTCAAGGTTGATTAGGAGTGCATCTTGAGGTGATCGGGGACCGTTCGCCACGAACCCGGATCATCGGCCATGGTGTAGGCGCCCTCAGACAGTCGCTTGCTCAGGCTCTTCGCCCACTCCAGTTCGGTGCGTGCCTGTCCCGCCCACAGTTCGGCCTGATCGCGGACGTGCTCGGGGGCGTCCCGATTGGGGTGCTCCCGCCACGTGGCCTGCTCTACGAGCTCCGCTTGCGCGCCCGTCAGGGTGGTGTCAACTCCCACCAACACTAGGGTGCCCTCCTGGTCCGGGTGGTGTCAGCACTGACCTACAAGCGGTGCTGGTGGAGACCTCCAAAGCCATCAGGGACGGTCCCGAGTCGGTCTGGCACCTTGCTACCTGACCACCACGGTCGACGGTCCATGCGGATGTGAGCGTTCTGCCGCCACTGCCGCATGCCCAGTGAGAACCGTCGCCAGTGGGTGCGGTGCTGGACAATCGAGCCATCGGACCAGACCGGGACGACTATTACATGCCCCGCCTCGCCGACGTCGGTGTTGGGAACCCACCCGTCCCCGGCCGGCGGCGCGGCCTCGAGCAGGGGCTCGCTCGCCAGGGCGAGCCAGTACACCACGCCGTACTGCCAGTCCATGACGGCCTCGCTCACATGCTTGCCAGACGTCATCGATACTCCCCAGCGTCGTGCCGTTCCAACTTCGCACCGCGTAACGAGCCTCAGCCAGCGAGCCTCGACGCATGAAGAATTTAGCGTCCCTGGGGCGCTAATAGCTTCATGAGGACTATACAAGCGCCTACCGGTAGTTAGAACTTTCCACTAGAAGCGGATAGCGACGTGCCGACTGGAGGAGAAGCGTGGACGATGCTGAGGTGTCCACGGAGGAGGTTGACGCGGCAATCGCCGCCAACGTGCGCGCCATTCGAGCCCGCCGGCAGGAGCGTCAGGAGGACCTGGCCGCCGAGCTGGGCTGGTCTCGTCCCGTCGTGGGCGACCTGGAGAACGGACGCCGCCGAGTGACAGTCGCCGATGCCATCGCCCTCTGCCGGGTGCTCGACGTCGATCTTCGCGAGCTGCTGCAAGGAGTGGACGACGACGATCTGGGCGTCCTCGGACTCGACCGCCGTCGCACCTAGGCCTCCAGCCGGGTGCCGTGAGTTCGAACGCGAGGAAGCCGACTCTGTTGGCCACCGCTCGGGAGTCGATCGCCTCGATCTCGTCGAGGCGCCCTCCATGTCCCTGAGCGGCGCGTAGACCACGGTGGTGCGCTTCCCGTTACCTCGTGGATCTCGACCTAGCCGTGGTCGACGACGACGAAGCGGCGTCGGATCACCTTCTTCGGTCGACGTTGGCCTAGTAGCTCGCGTTAGCGGTGAGCGGGACGGAGGCGACCAGGATGTGCAGGCGCCGCGAGCGCCGTCGATGACCACGCTATGCCCGGTCGTCGGGGCTTCGTTTTCCTCGGACGAGTAGTGAGAGAACCTGGATCGCGGTTTTGCGCTGCTCGGGATCCGGGGAGGCGAGCGCTGTCAAGACGGTAATCGTGATGGTGGAGCCGTACAGCAGGCCAGCGGCGCCAGCCGCGTCTTGGAGGAGCTGGAGAGATGTCATGCACCGAGTTGGACTGCTCATGGTGCTGTGCCGCAACGAGTAAGTCCGCTACGGTGCGAAAACGTGCAGGTCAGGGCGCTCGTCCGGATTGTCCGGGCGGATCCGCGCCGGACCCGCGGGGAAGAAATTTGGGGGGACATATTGGCTGACCACGGACAGTTCGACGAAGAGCTGCGTAAGTTGCGCGCCGCGGCCGGCAACCTGACCTACCAGGCGATGATCAACAGGGCCGAGCAGCAGAAGCCGCCGATCCTGTTGACCAAGCAGGCGCTCAGCGACTGGTTCACTGGAAAGGTCAAGATACCTAAGGACGAGAAGGCACAAGACCGTCTGATCGTGCTGCTGGAAGCTGAGGCTAAGCGGCGAGACCAGGACCACAGGTCCCACCCGATCGAGTGGTGGCGTGCACTGCGCAAGAGGCAAAACGAACCGGAGCGTGAGGTTCTGGGCCGGCTGATTGGCGGCATGTCGGAGGAGGACGCCCTCATCTACGAGGTTCACCGATCGATTGAGATGGCTCAATTTGGTGCGCCGCTGCTGCCGCCCTACATCGTCCGTGCCCACGACGCCGCGTTACGTCGCGAACTGGTCGCGGCGAAGGCGGGCAGCCGGGTTGTCATGCTGGTTGGCGGCTCTTCCACGGGGAAGACCAGGGCTTGCTGGGAAGCGATCCGGACTGAGTTGCCCGACTGGCTGGTGTGGCATCCGCTGACGCCGGACAGACCCGATGCCGTCATGCAACAACTGACAGCAGGCCGGGTCGCGCCGCGCACCGTGATTTGGCTGAATGAAGCCCAGATGTACCTGCAACGGGTGGACGTTGGTGAACGCGCCGCATCCATCCTGCAGCAACTGCTCCATGGCGCTGGCGGTCCAATCCTGGTGCTCGGCTCGATGTGGCCTGACTACTGGGACGAGCTGAAAGACAGCGACTCCACCGAGCACGGAGCAGCCCGTGCGCTGCTGGCCAGCGCCCGCCGCATCTCCGTTCCCCCAGACTTTGCGCCGCACGAGGTCGCGGCAGCAAAGGCGCAGATCGCGGGCGACATCCGATTGCAGGCCGCCGTAGCGGCTGACGGTGGAATCACTCAGTATCTGGCCGGTGCGCCCGAACTGATCGAACGCTATGAAGACGCCGATGCGTACTGCAAGGCGATTGTCCACGCCGCGATGGACGCGAGACGACACAGTCGATGGCTCTACCTGCCGGCGAACTTCCTGCGTCACGCCGCTCTCGGATACCTGAGTGAGAGAAAGCTCGGCCAGACCGACGACGCAGGCGTGTGGTTCGACGAAGCTCTGGAGGCGCTCACCAAAGAGTGCCACGGCGCAGACGGGGTTCTTGCTCCACGCAAGATCCTCAGTGGTGGCAACACAGCAACGAGGTACAAGCTAGCTGACTACCTCGAGCAACACGGCCGGAGGCGCCCGGCCGCGTACCCACCGAGCAGCTTTTGGGACGCTGCTACCGAGACTTGTGAGGATCCTGCGGCGCTCTACGACCTCACGGAGGCCGCCGCGCGTCGTAGCATGCTGCGACGCGCGGCGAAGCTCCGCAGCCTCGCTGCAGATCGCGGTAGTACTGCTGCGCTCCGAGACTTGGCACTTCTCCACGAAGCCGCTGGTGATCACGAGAGGGCCGAGCAACTCGCCCGGGAAGCCGCCATCCACGGCTATGCCGGTGCTCTCCGGGATCTGGTTGCCAGCCGGGACAGGGCAGGCGATCACGAGAGCGCCGTGCGACTCGCCCGGGAAGCCGCCACCCACGGCAGCACCGAGTCCTACCGGAGCTTAGTAGTCGGAAGGGACAGGGTCTGTGACGACGAAGGTGCAGTGCAACTCGCCCGGGAAGCCGCCACCCACGGCGATGCCAGTGCGCTCCTGCTCCTGGCGGTCCGCCGCGACAAGGCTGGCGACCCCGAAGGCGCAGCACAACTCGCCCGGGAAGCCGCCACCCATGGCGACACCGATGGACTGCTCCAACTGGCGAGGAGTCTGCTTAGACTCCGTCGCGACGAGCTCGCCGTACAACTGCTCCGCGAAGCCGCCACCCACGGCAACCCCAACGCCCTTTTGGACCTCGCAAAGCTCCAGCACGAGGCCGATGATGCGGCCGCCGCGGAACAACTCCTCCTAAAGGCCGCCACCCTCGGCAGCCCCTTCGCGCTCCAAGAGCTGGCAGTTCACCGCGACAAGGCCGGCGACCACGACAGTGCCGAACAATTCGCCCGCGAGGCTGCCACCCAGGGCAACACCCAAGCGTTCCACAATCTGATACAGGCTAGCGATCACGAGCGCTCCGAGAGACTCGCCCGCGAAGCCGCCACCCACGGCGATGCCAGCGCCTTCCGTCTCCTGGCACTTCGCAGCCGGGCGGCTGGCGATCACGAGCGCGCCGAACAATTCGCCCGCGAAGCCGCGACCCACGGCGATGCCAGCGCCTTCCATCTCCTGGCACTTCGCAGCCAGGCGGCTGGCGATCACGAGCGCGCCGAACAATTCGCCCGCAAAGCCGCGACCCACGGCGATGCCAGCGCCTTCCATCTCCTGGCACTTCGCAGCCAGGCAGCTGGCGATCACGAGCGCGCCGAAAGACTGCTCCAGGAAGGCGCCGCCCACGGCTACGGCGACTCCCTGCATTCTCTGGCATTGCTCCGGGATCGGGATGGCGACCACGCGACCGCCGAGCAACTCGCCCGCGAAGCGGCGGGCTATGGCAACACCGATGCCCTCCATTTCCTCGCCTTGCTTCGGGATCGGGATGGCGACCACACGGCCGCCGAACGACTCGCCCGCGAAGCGGCGGGCTATGGCAACACCGATGCCCTCCGTTCCATCGCCTTGCTTCGGGATCGGGATGGCGACCACGCGACCGCCGAACGACTCGCCCGCGAAGCGGCGGGCTATGGCAACACCGATGCCCTCCGGAGGCTGGCGGAGGAACGGGGCAAGGCTGGGGACAATGAAGGCTTTGAGCAGCTCCTCCTCGATGCCGCTGCTAACGGCGATCATCAGGCGTTTCGGGAGGTCGTAAAACACCGGCGTCAGGCTGGCGACCACGAAGGCGGCGAATTGCTCCGCCGTTACGGACTCTCAGATGACGGCACGCCCGCAGCGCCCTGGACTGTGGAGGCTGCGCGTTCCGACTGGTCGGAACGAGGCTAGGTTGAAGGAGCTCTCGGCTGATCGACGTCATTCGGCTAACTGCTCACATGCGTGGGGACGTCCCCATGTGACCATCGGGTGACCTAGGCGAGCGGGCACCATGCATCAAATTGGCGGAACAGCAGGTCGATTGCCCTGCGCAACGAAGTCCCGCAAGAATGGCTGACCGGCGCAGCAGGCTCCGGATCGATCACTACCCCCGGTACGACCCCGTCTGTGGCCACGACGCGTCCCCACCTGGGAGCCGGATGGACCTCAGATCCTGCTCCGGTTCGCTCACCGATTCTTGCCATCGGCGGTCAGTGGGCCGACGTTGGCGCGCCAGCCCTGGGGTGATCACGGGCTCCTCGCGGCCGGATACGAGCAGATGGGCGGCCACCCGCGACGGATTCCGCCCGTGGCATCGTTCGTGGCACGAAGTCGCGGATACCTATGGGGATCTCGTACACGATGCGGCCGGCGGTGTGGACAAAATCCCTGGTAGAGAGTGGATGCCCCGCTGTACTTCCTCCTCGTAATGAGAATGTCATCGGTTCAAGTCCGGGCAGCGGCACGAATCACACGCCTACCGCTCCACTTCCGATACTGCTCGCCCGCGGGAACCTGGAGCGTCCGACGCATTGGCACGTGCAAAATGGCCAGGTGGACGGTTCTGATGACGCTGGCATGGCTAGGCCTATCCCAGAGTGGCTTGAGCAGCCGCCGACCGAGGTGCCGACGCCGATCACCATTGCTGCGCCTAGCCGACTGCCGTTCGAGGCGCTGACACCGGACAACTTTGAACGCCTCGTTCTTGCGATCGCGCGCCGGAGCTTCGACGTCGACCACGCTCAACAGTACGGCCTAACAGGCCAGAAGCAGCACGGCATCGATCTGTACCTACGCCTGACGGCGTCGCCGCAGGCCGACCGGCGCTACGCAACCATTCAATGCCGCAACATCACAACAGTGACACCGGACGCCATAGCGTCGGCCGTCGAGGAGTTCCTCGACGGAAAGTGGGCCAACCTCACAACGACATTCATATACGCAACCCGAGCCTCGACAAAGCGGACCCAGCTAGCCGATGCCGTGGAGTCCGCCGCGAACCGTCTGCGAGACCGCGACATCCGCTACGAAATCTGGGATGGCGACCAACTGTCCGAGCGGCTGCGCAACGATCCGGATCTCGTCGAGATCTACTTCGGAAGAGCCACGAAGGAGCTCTATTGCCGGCCATCGCTCGCACCGACTGGCACCCTCGCCGGCAGACCTCCAACGCAAGCCGACGGCCACGCCTTGTCGGACTTAGCAGCCCAGGTCACCGATGCCATGAGAAACGCCCGACGCACAGAACGCGATCGAGGCTACCGCGACGCCCTTGGCGTAATGCCCTCGCTGCCGTGGGCGGTGCTTGAGCAGCTTGCTCAGCACAATTTCGAACTTGCGAAGTGGCTGCAAAGCTGGAAAAACGGGTGGCTCGACATTGAACTCGGTCGGGCCCCGACAGGCGCATCAGTCGCGAGGTGGCTGCCGATCCTTGCCGGGTGCCTTGGCGACCTCGTGGACCCACTCGGCCACGAGCAGTGGTCCTTCACAGTTGGCGCCGAGTACCTTGCTGGGTTCACCGCCGCGCTCCGCGATGTGTGGACGGAAGCGCAAAGCGGAGTCTGACAGGACTCCAGGTCCCCACGACATCAAGACATATCTTGAACCTGGAGCGGACGGCAGCGCCTGCATCGCCAACGGCTGAGGAGCGGGGCGCAGCCGGGCTCCGGTCTGTCAATGGTTCCGTCAATGAACCGGAGCCCTATCAGGGCAGATCTGCCGCCACAGACACGCAAGACGCCACGGATGTCACGCTCAGTCAAGCCGGTCGGTGTCAGCCCTCAGACTTTTAATCCGCGGCGCTGGGCTTCAGTCGGCGCGCACTGACTCGTCGCAGAGGTGCATCTCATGCTCTCCCGAAGAGGGCGAGAGATGGTGCCACGGGCTGAGCGGCCCAGCGAAAGAAGGGTGGCCGCGGGATCGATGTGCTACGGCAGGCTGCTATCGGGGTCCGTCCAAGAGGCGGTTGAAAAATTCTGTCACGGTGGACCGTGCACGGTCAGGCTGTAGCTCGTGCCCGCTGAAGCGGTAGACCTCGTAACCAGACAGTCGGAGGTCGCGGTCGCCGCGTGTGGTCTCGGCGTAGACGGCCGGGCTAGGTCGGCCGAGAGCGGAGTAGTGCTGGGCGCCGTCGACCTCCAGCACAATCCGCCGGTGACCCCTTGGCAACATGAGGAAGTCCATGCGCTGTGTGAGCAGCCCGTCGGACCCCCGGCGCTCCTTAGTGGTGGGGTCCCAGTGGAGCCACACCTCGGGTAGAAGAGCCACGAGCTGTTCTCTTGAGCCGTAGACCTTGTAGTACTCGTCAAAGAGAGCGAGCTGTGGAGGAGAGTTTCTGGGAACAGCAGCGCGGAGACGACTCCACAGGCTGTGCTTGGCATCGGCGGGGGCCAGATCGTAGCGCGCCGCCCACCATGCCTGAAGCTGGTTCCAGGTCAGTCCCCAGTCGGGGATGGGCTTGTCGTAACTGAGCACGTCGTCATTCGCGCTCATGACCTCGATCTCTTGGTCGAGGACGTCGCTGAGACGTAGGTCCGGCTTTCGCGATGTCGAGGCGAAAAGGATTAGCTGAGGCGGACTGGTCCGCGTGCCGGTGGGGACGATGCAGAAGTCTGGGTAGCCACCGGTCTCACCGACCTCGCTGACCTTCAGGCCGGCACGGGACAGGGCGGGTGAGATGGCGTCGACCATCCTGCGTTGATGATCCTCGTTCGGGGTGACTGCGCCAGACAGCAGTCCTTCAATGAACAGGGCAAATCGTCTGTCGGAGCTGCTGAGGGCACCGAGTTGCCTGAACAGTTCCAGGACATCCCAGTCGCCAGGGTTCTGAATGACGTGGCGCTCGACCTCACTCGCCAGGCTCTGCCCAAGCCAGGGGCTGAGATCCGTCTCGAGTATCCACAGACGGTGAAGTAGTGCCATGAACCCGTCGGCCTCTTCGCCCAGAGGCGCCAGGGTGTCCAGGGCTGCGGCCACGTCGCGGCGCACTCGTTCCGGGATGACGGGCCACTGCTCGCGCGACCACAGGACGTCCTGCACCTCGTTGCGCGCAGGTGGCGGCAGACCACGAGCGAGAAACCACGTAAGTACAGCTGGGTAGTGGTCGGCATCCAGGCGGTCGAAGACCCGCAGGCATCGCTGGTGCTTCGTCAGCACTGGGGCAGCATCGTCCTGGTCGAGGTTTGTCTCGGATGGGCCCGGAATCCCGAGTTCTGCGAATGCAGAGTCGAGCTCCCTGTGAGTGCAGTCTTGAGCGAGCCCGAGGACGAGTCGCTTGGTCAGATCGCGCAGTGCAACGTGGAGCTCCATCATCGACTCCTCCCGGTCAGATTCCTGCAGTCGACCGCGTACAGACTAGATCCGACGTGCCGCTGCAGCGGGGCCCTAGCAAGGCGCAGCGCTCCCACTAGGTGCTGGCTGTGGAACCGGCAAGGATCTCTGCAATGTCGGCGCCATTTGGGGGTGAGTCGATATACCGACCTGCCGATGACGCCGTGCCGGGTTCTGGCCTGGGGGATTCGCGCCGCGCCGCCGGCGCCTCTGCTCCAGACAGGTCCCTCAGACTTCAATCCGCTCGCTCTGGCTTCGGAGCTTGCGGGGCCTGCGCCCTGACCCGTGTCGGCAGCTCGAACCGCCTCCGTCGGCCTGGTTGCGTTCGTGGTGCCGGTCGTGGTGCGAAGTGGTGTCAAGCCCTGCGGGCCATGTGGTCATGGTGCGAACACAGCGACGGCAAAGTTGCTGGTGGAGACCAGATGAGGCGTTGTCGTTCCTCCTCGTAATGAGAAGGTCGTCCGTTCGATTCCTACAGGCAACCGCGATGGGGCGCTACGGCGCGGCCAAAGCTGTCGGTCACGTGAAAGACGCTCCCGGTCGAGCCGCGAGGTCGCTGAGCTGACCACGTTCGACCGGACGCCGACCAACACCACATTGCTGACATGCAGACTTCGATCAAGCGGCTAACCGCCGAGCACGAGCAAGCATGTCGCGAGCTCCGCACGGCACCAGCCTGATGACCCACGCCTGCCCTACGGCTTCCCCCGCTGACGGGCGTCACCCCAGAAGGCGGACTTCGTCCCAAGGATCCTACTCCGGCGCCTGGCGGATCGAATCCAAGGTCCACGGCAGGGCACACCCGCCGTCATCTGACAAACCGAATCGAAGCAGTTGTTCTCCTTGGTCGTGGTCGCCGGCCTCGCTCCGACGGCGGGCAAGGTCACGCAGCGACGCGGTGTCGCCGCGGTCGGCTGCGGAGACCAGCAGTCGCTCTGCATGGTCGTTGTCGCCGGCCTCGCTCCGACGGCGGGCAAGGTCACGCAGCGACGCGGTGTCGCCGCGGTCGGCTGCGGCCACAAGCAGCCGCTCTGCATCGGCAAGGTCACCGGCGTCGTAGCGACGCCAGGCGTGGTCGCGAAGTGCGTAGGTGTCTCCGTAGCGTGCTGCGTCCCGGGCAAGCCGTTCGGCAGCCTCGAGATCCCCAGCTGCGGCCCGGCGGCGCACCAGATCTCGTAGGGGCGCGAAATCACCGAAGTGCGCGGCGGCACTGGCGAGCCGCTCGCCACCTTCACGGTCGCCGGCGACATCGCGCCGCCAGGCGAGTGTTCGGAGCACGCTGGTATCGCTTAGGCGCGCGGCATCGCTAGCAAGCTGCTCAGCCATCTGAGCATCACCGCCTGCATCGCGCCGCCGCGCGAGATCATGGATCGCGTAGGTGTTACCCCGCTCCGCGGTTTCACTGAGCAACAGTTCGGCGCCTTGCCGATCGCCGGACTCGTCCAAGCGCTGAACAAGCTGGCGCAGTGCACGAACATCATCAAGCGCGGCGGCCTCTCGGAGCAGGCGCTCAGCACCTCCATGGTCCCGCGCGGCATCGTGGCGATCCGCGAGGTCGCGGAGCGCTTCCGTGTCACCGTGATCGGCGGCCGCACGGAGAAGACGCTCGGCGCCATCAGAGTCACCGGCAGCGTCGCGGCGCAGCGCGAGGTTACGAAGAACGGAGACGTTGCCGTGGCCCGCGGCTTCGCGGGCAAGCTGTTCGGACACCGCGTGACGACCCTTGTTGTATTGGAGCACGGCAAGCAGGTTGAGCGGCTCATTGTCACCGCGGCCAGCGGCTTCGCGGGCAAGTTGTTCGGCGGACTCTGAATCGCCAAGCTCAACCAGCAGATGCACGAGGTCTTGCATCGTCACCGGGCCAGTTGACGCTGGAATCGAAGTTTTGCCGGCGCGTTCCGCTAGCTCCCAGAGCGCGCGGATCTCACCCCGGAGGGCGGCTTCACGCAGGAGCCGGTCAGCGGATTCGTGCTCTCCCGCCTTGCGTTGCTTCCAGGCGAGATGCATTAGGACATTGGTGTCACCGTGGTCGGCTGCTTCGTGAGCGAGTCGCTCGGAGCTCGTAGAGTCCTGGCGACGTTCAGCGAGGACAGCCAGTGGATAGGTGTCGCCGTGACGGGCCGCCTTCCGCGCGAGACGTTCGGCGCGATCGTGATGGCCGGCGGCGTCCCACCTTTGGACGAGATCTCCCAGCGCGTCGGTGTGGCCCAGGTCTGCGGCCCGGCGGGCGAGTCGTTCGGCGCCCTCCTGGTCATCAGCGTCCATGCGACGCCGATAGAGAGTGTTGAGCGCTTCCGCGTCGCCTCGCTCGGCGGCCTCCTGCAGAAGGCGATCACTACTCTCGAGGTCTCCGGCGCTTTCAAGTCGCGTGGAGAGATTGCCGAGGGCATCGGTGGCACCCAGATCCGCAGCACGCCGAGCTTGCAGCTCAGCACCCTCAAAGTCGCCAGCGTCCATACGCAGCCCGTAAAGGTGCAGAATCGCCGAGATACTGCCGAGATCGGCCGCTTCGTGGAGCAATCGTTCGGCCCCTTCCGGATCACCGGCCTGTTTCCGCATCTCGAACAGAGCCCATAGCGCGTCACTGTCCCCACGGTCTGCAGCGCCCCGAAGGAACCTCTCCGCAGCGCGATCGGCGCCGGCGCGGCGCACCATTTCGCCCAGGTCTCGAAGTGTGTACGCATCGAGGCGTTCGGCGGCTTCATAAGCGATTCGATCAAGGATGGCGTCGTCGCCAGTCATTGACCGACGCAGAACCAGTATTCGTACTGCGTCGATGTCGCCGCGCTCAACAAGGCTGCCGAGCAGCCGCTCAGCACCCTCCTCATCACCGGCAGCATCAAGAAGGCCGACGAGATCCCGCAGAGCCGAGGCGCTACCCAACGCGGCCGCCAGGTCAAGAAGGGCCGCCGCCCTGCGCAGGCGGCCGTGGCGTCTGGCCGCTTGCGCGAAGGCGACGAGCTGCGCCGGCTGACTACAGGTTTCACCCACTGCATCCCAGAACAAGCTGGGCGGATAGACCGCGGGGCGAAGTTGACGCAGATGCTGCTCAAGGTAGTCAGCCAGCTTGTAGCCCTTTGCCCGACTACCCGCGACCACGGATCTGCGGGGGGCAAGAATCCCGTCAGCGCCGTGACATTCCTTTGTGAGCGTCTTCATGGCCCGCTTGAACCACTCTCCTGCCTCGTCCGTCTTGCCGAGCGCGCTTGCATCTAGGTATCCCAGAGCGCCTTCGCGCAGGAACTCAGCTGAGAGAAACAACCACTGACCCAAGCGTTTCGCGTCGAGTGCCGCATGCACGATCGCCTTGCAGAACTCATCAGCCAGTGTGTACCGATCGATCAGTTCCGGCCCGCCAGCCAGATACTGAGTGATGCCGGTGTCCGGAGCCGCTACTGCGGCACGCAGCCGGTCGTCACCGGCGATTTCCACCTGCGCGGCAGCCAACTCGGCGGCAGTGAAGTCAGGCTGTACCGGGATTTCGCGGCAGCCAGCCAGAAGCTCCCGAGCTGCGGCGTGCTGAGTGGACTGGCTGTCAGTCAGCTCTTCCCAGTAGCGCGGCCACATGGATCCCAAAACCACGAGCGGACCGCTGCTGATCTGGCGCAGCTCTTGGAGAACCGACGCAACACGGCCTCCCGTTTCTGTCGGCATCAGGTAGAGCTGGGCCTCGTTGAGCCAGATCACCGTGCGTGGCTCAACCCGACCGGCGGCCAGCTCCTTCAGCACGGCCTCGGGCCGGTCAGGGTTGAGCGGGTGCCACATCTTCCAGCCGGGCAGCACTGCCCGGATTGCCTCCCAGCAAGCTCGCGTCTTCCCGGTCGCTGCCCCCCCGACCAGCATCACCATCTGACTTCCCGAGTCCGCCGCGGCCAGCACGCCGCGGAGCTCCTCGTCGTGGGCGCGCTTGATGTACGGAGGCAGAACCGGTGCACCGGGTTGCCCTGTCTGGATTGACCGGCGGACCTCGTACAGCTGCGCAGCGTCGTCGGGGAGATCTCCGACGACCTTTCCAAGCGCCACGCGACCGGGCTTCTGGGAAGTCGTGGCCCGGCCTTCGCGCAGTTCCCGCCACCACTCGAGGGTATGGAACTCGTGGTTCGGATCCCGACGCCGCGCCATCGCCTCCAGGTAGCCAATCAGCCTGTACAGAGCCTTCAACTTCTGGTCAGACCCGGAGCTCTTGCCCGTGAACCAGTTGCTCAACGTCGACCTGGCCAGTCCGAGCTTCGGGATCTGATCCTCACCCCACTCGATCATCTGGCTCAGCGACAGCCCAGAAGCGTCCCGGAGCCGCCGCAGCTCGTCCTCGAAGACCTCACCAGCCAATGACTGCCCCTCCCCGACCCCGTTCTGCCGTTCGAACCGAATCCGGCCGAACAAGCCGAATCCCGGCTCTGAACTGCGCGTTTCCGCCTCCCGCGAAACTACCCGCTGCCGAACAGCACCGCCACAGCGTCAGCTTCTGCCCATGACGACACTCCAGCTCCTCACCCACACCGCCGGCGCAGCCGGCCTCCTGTACGCAGGAACCATCGCCATCAGCGCGATCACCGCCCTCGCCACCACCGACCAAGAGCAGCGACTCGCCGCCTTGCAGGTCCTCGCTCTCCTGACGCGCGGCACCAGCACCGATCGCCCGGACCAGACCTAGGTGGGCACAACGGCCAGCTCACCGCTGACGATCCAAACAGATGCGACTGCCGGCTCGTGAGCCGCATCGGCGGACCACGCTGGAGGCGGACGACGCGTTGCAGCCATTCGGCGGATGAGACGTCTTCGCCGCAGCGTTGTGGGAGTTCTTCGGAGCCCACCGAGGCGCCGATCACCGAGATCCGCAGTGACACCGTCGACGACGTCATCAAGATCGGGCGCAAGCTGATGGCCCGCGGGGCCGACGACCTGCAGTACGGCAAGGGACCGTGAGCACCGCGTGCTCACGCCGGGGGGACCGCGACCGCCTGGCTGCAGCCGTCGGAAAGTGGTCAAGCGGACCGACGTGGTGGAGCGCGATCACTGAGATCGCCGAGACGATCCCGGGCCTCTACATCATGCTCGACGAGGCCGGACAGATCCGTTAGACGGGCTCTGCCTCGGGGCCGCCTAGGCATCCTCGGACGGGGTCCGCACCCACCTGAACGATCCTGGGCACCCGTGGACGAAGACGATCTTCGACCTATCGTCGTCGCTCTGGCCACCGACCAGATCAGCCGGTTCGCCCTGTGTCGCTGTGAAGGACGGGAGCAGAAGCGATGTGCCTGGACCGCTAACTGCCGGCCACGTCTGGCACGCCCGCGCTGACCGAGCAGACCCGGCCGCCGCCCGCGGCCTGGGGCATGACGGCCATCACGAACCGGTCTTCAGATTCGCGAGTCAGCGTTCTGCAAGCGGCCCCTCACCCAGGACCGCTTGGCTCACCACCCTAATACTGGCACGTGACGAGGCGGGCGGCCTCGTGGTGTGGCGAAGGTTATCCGAACCTGCTCTAACGGCTCGGTTTGACTCGGCCTAACGACAGTTCGCACCACGTGTGGCCCCACGACGGAGTGAAGATCAAAGTGAGAGCTCAACTCAATCCGCTTCTGACCTGCTCATATGCCTTGTGCCCCCGGCAGGATTCGAACCTGCGACGCACGGTTTAGGAAACCGAGGGACTCCGTCGACACCGGTCCCTCCAGGCGTAGTGGAACGCCCCTGGATCTCCGGCCGGGAACTGCGTGAGGCATCACCAGTTCGAGCGCCTTCGACTCCGGTTGACTTGAATCGACGACTCTTCGTTCCCATGCCGTTCCCAGCCGAGCTGCGGTGTGCGAGACGGGTGGTACTGCACAAGCTGCTGGATTCGACGTTGTGCCCGGTGGTCGGTGCCCGACAGGCCACTCGATCGCACGGTGACCACGACCCGACCTCCAAGCCACTCCGCGAGTCGGCATGACTGGCTCGCGCCGCTAATCGCGCCCAGCGAAAGCTGGGCAGTCCTCCGGGCGGGTTGCGTCTACGAGGGCAACGGAGCCCCTGACCCGCTGGCTGACAGCCGAGAGACAACGAAGCCAGGGTGCGGCCCACCCTGAGCCGGCCGCAGAGCGCAGAGAACAACGAGGGCCTGGGTGAACACCCCAGCGAGCTCGGTAGTCGGTTTCGATGTTGGACAAGCACCGGTTGGCCGAGCATCGGCTTGCAGCTGCACACGTATCACACTCGAGCTTTGGTGCTCTTAAGTAGTGGGTGCTGCCGACGCAGTCTGGGAGGCAGCGATCGAGTCAACGCAACGGGAACGCCTACAGATGCGGCACGGGTTGTCCTATAGAGACGCCATACGGGTGCTTGAAGGCGGGGAAAGCAAGCTCCTAAAGGTGCTCGATCTGGCCTCCGCTGGCGTGCTGCTCGGTGCGGCGGCGACTGGCAACCCGGCGGTACTGGCCCTCTTCGACGTGCGTTCCGAGGCGATGCGCGTGGTCCGCGAAGTTGTCAGTTCGCTGCGCGGACGATTCCGAGACGAGCCAGCGACCAGTAGGTCGGAGAAACTCACCGCCGCACATACCGTGATCGTCATCAATGCATACTTCGAGGCAGTGAGCAGCCTGGATCTCCCGGTCGACATGAAAGAATTGAAGCTCACCATGGGTGACCAGATTTCCCTAGCCGGACGCCCGTCGATTCCAGCTCAGGCAGAGATGCTGGACATGCTGACGTCAGCGGGGGTGCCAATGCCAAGTCCGGCGACCCCCTATGAAGATACTCGGTTTGAACTGCTGGGGTTCTTTACGAGGATGTCGGAGCGGCTCCTCGCTCTGATCGAAGGGCTGAATGTCAGGGATCGACTGAACGACACGCAGGTTGCACGGCTCGATTCGGCGTTGACTGTGGATGCCGCACCTGTCGCCCTGGATCGATACGACGAGGGATTCCGTCGACTTGCGGCCGACAATCCTGAATTCTTTCTTTGGGCGAGTCTGGTAGATCATCAAGCCACTCGAAATTCAGTGCATGAACTTCGCGATGACGTCTCACAACGTCTCTCGAAACTCTATTCTGTCGTCGACGATATCCACACCGGTCTTGCCGGGATGGAGCGTATGCTCGCACTGACCGCCACCGGCGATCGCGGATATGCGCAGTCCGATCTCGCTATCATAGCTCGGCAAGAACTCGATTGGCCTCTCGTGGACCGGGCCTCGCTCGATACGCACCCACAATTGGAATTTCCACGGCTCAAGGACGGCTACATCAATCCCAGCGGCAGGATAGCTGAGATTGATGAGCGGGCGCGGCCTGGAGAGGACCATTGGTGGAACGGTCTGCTACGCGCGACCGATGTACAAAGTGCGATCGCGGGACAACTTATCCGGCCGGAGGCCTTCGACGCCCCGCTCGTAATCCTCGGACCACCGGGCGCCGGCAAATCGCTTCTCACTAAGGTGCTGCACGCCCGTCTCTCCGAGGCAGGGTTTGTTGCTGTACGTGTCGAACTCCGCCATGTCGCTCCGAACTCTCCAATTCAGACTCAAATCGAGCAAGGGATTCTGCGGAGTACGGGTCGGGATATCTCTTGGCCAAGCTTCGTCGGTGATGCGCCGAGGGCTCCTCGCGTTGTCCTCCTCGACGGATTTGATGAACTTCTGCAGAGCACGCGGGTGAATCGATCCGACTATCTGGAGCTTATACAGGAATTTCAGGCCCGAGAATCTGCGCTTGGGCGGCCGACCGCGGTTGTTATTACAAGTCGGACGATCGTGGCTGGGCGGTCGCGCTTCCCGATTGGGAGCGTCGCTATCAGGCTCGATCCGTTCGACGAGTCGCAAGTCGAGCAGTGGCTTCGCGTCTGGAACGACACTAATCGTACGTTCTTCGCGCGCGAGAAACTGCAACCGCTGCCTACGAATGTTGCAATGAAATATCCGTCACTCTCAGAGCAGCCGCTGCTTTTGCTGATGCTCGCACTCTATGATGCGGACAACAATTCGCTGGTCCGAGAGGAGGGGAATTTCGACAGTGCAGATCTCTATGAGAAGTTGCTGTCGCGATTCGTTCGGCGGGAGGTTCATTCGAAAGAACGTGGCCGCGAACTTTCGGACGACGCGTTGCCAGGTGCAATTGAACGGAACCTGCAGCGTCTATCCGTCACTGCGGCTTCGATGTTCAATCGGGGACAACAATGGGTGGCTACTGAGGATCTGAATGCAGATATGAGCCACTTGCTGCCGGTAGCAGCGCTGGACGCAGACGACGAGGCTGATTTTCACGAGCGGCTGACCGAAGCCGACATCACAGTCGGCAGGTTCTTCTTCATTCATAGGTCCGAGACATCTGGAGTAGTTCCGCGACGAACATACGAGTTCATGCATGCCACCTTCGGTGAGTATCTGACCGCACGTTTCGTGATACGTGGATTGAAAGATCTGGCGGGAGCGGCTGAGAAGTCATCTGCTTGGAATCCATCCGCGCTTCCTGACGACGGCTTGATATTCGCATTGCTATCGTTTCAACCCTTATCGTCGCGAGCAGCGACGCTAGATTTCACTCGGCAATGCCTTTCACGTTTGGATGAGCGTGAATGCGTGGCGCTACGTCGGTTACTTCCGCGAATATTCCGACGCGGATTGTACGATCGTGCGAACCGAGGTTACCGAGAATATCGGCCGGTCGACCTTCAAACGACCAGCCGCTTAGGCATCTACAGTGTCAACCTGTTCATGCTCATCACTCTTCTCGCAGATGAGCCAATCCGGGTGAGTGAGCTACTCCAAGAGTCAGATCCAGTTCAGGCTTGGCGCCAACTCACTCGCCTGTGGCAGTCTTGCACCGCGCCCGCAGCATGGGAGGCTTTCGTCGGAATGCTGCAGGTCGACCGAATCTGGGTCGACAAGAGGGGTCGTGACCTGGAGGTCTCTGCGGCCTACACTGCTGAATCGGTAGCTGATAAGTATTCTGACCTGACGTGGATCCTCGGTATAAAGGAGGTGGAGACATCGGACCTGATCTTGCTCGGGTTGAGAGCTAAGGTCATCAACGAAAGCAACCGAATCCTTCTTGATGAAACGACCGATATCCTAGGTGAGCTGGCGGCGCAGTTTGCACGTCTGGACCCCCAGCTTCTGATCCTGTTCCGCGGAGCCGGCGAGGGCCGAGTAGTGGGCGTGGCTGGTGATTTGGTCAGGCTGCTTACGCTGACATCAGCGAGCGAAATGTCGGATTTGGAAGACGCGTATTCGATATGTTTGACTAATTGCGCAAGGATCGAGAGGTCAGGGGTGGTGCCGATTTATCTAGAGATAGTCCTGCGGGCCCTTCGAGCTGATCTTCACCGACTTTCGTCGGATTTCCTCGGGTCGAGCTTGCTGCCGATCGCAGAGGTCTGCGACCGGCCGCAGCTGCGAGCCGAGATGGAGACACTCGTCGATCAGAAGATCGCGCACGACCCGTCCCCTGAGCTCAGTACAGTTCTCACAGAATTGCGGCGAGGCGTGAGCTACGGCGCTGTTGAAGAGCGGTGACATCACGTCTGGTCGGCCCGAGTTTTCCACAGGGCCGGATGCGCTGGCGGCCTGGCGGACATGCCACTCCGCGCGCGGGACGGCGTCACGTTCGGTAACCTGCTGAGACGGCATCTGCGCACGCCACCGCGGATCGCTATCAAAGGGGGAGGGAGCTCCAATGGCATACCAGCACGACCGTGACCTGCATCTGACGTACGAGCACGATCGCGGCTATTGGCATTTCGTCCTCTACGTCGAACCACCAGCCGACGCCGGAACCGCGATCAACGCCGGCAAGAGCTTCGACGCTGCGCCGAGCCGATACGCCAAGGAATGGCTCCACCGACTCGATCCATGCGATCCCGACGCTCTCCACGTAGCCATAGTCGGTAGCAAGGACGCGCGCCCTGTGGGACCCGTGCGTCTACGACGATCCTGACTCGCCTTCCGCCATCGCACGGGACGGCTGCGTGTGCTGGCGGCCACTCCGCGACCCCATCACCTGGCTACCGGTTGCCGCGCATCACTACCGGACGGTCAGTGGCAACATCGAGAATTGGACTCACCACACCTTCGCCCCGCTCCAGCTCGCAGGCACTGAGCGTCTGAGCACCTTGATTCTCGACCACGAGGCCGGCGTGGAGTGGCTACGCACCGAGGATGGCACTCTGCACATCCTGCCGGAGCGCAGCGGCCGCGGCTACAGCTCTGGGTACAGCGGCGGCGGGCCTGCGGCTCTCAGCGAGATAATCGAGCAAATTGTCGAGTCGGACGGGTACGACGTATCGGCCACTGAACCACCGCACACGCAGGGCAGGAACGAGAAGGTGTTCGCCTGGGTGAGCAGCAAGGCCGCTGCGCATACTCAGGAGCTCTCACTCACGCAACTGAAGACCCTTTGCCGCACCGGCATGGTGGGATAGCGCGTGACCGATCAGGCCAGCGACTGCCGTCGGGCGAACTCTTGCGGTGTTAGGGGGCTTTCGCTGCCCTCAGCTCGGAGACGGTCACGGGCTCCGGATCGGAGCCAACGGCAACGGTTGCGCGTTTTCCTCTCGCCGCGGTGACGATGCCGGCCGCCACGAGTAGTGCCACCGCCCGGTGGGCCGTGCTGGCTGCGACGCCGTAGCGGGCGGCCAATGCCTTCTCTGGCGGCAGCGGATCGCCATGAGCGAGGATGCCGGCGTCGATCGCTCCCCGAAGGTCGGCGGCGATGCGCTCATATGGCTTGAGATCTTCGTCGGTGACATCAGGTACGGCAGGCTTGGAAGCTTCGATTTCGCGTGCCGCCGGACGCGCGGGGAGGCGCACGGGAGTCGATCCTGCCGCGCGTTGATCTGCTTCGGACCACCAGGCCGTGTAGACGCGCAACGTCGTGGTGCCGCCGCCCGAGTGGCCTAGGCGGCCAGCTGCAGAGCGAACGTTGTAGCCCGCCATGATCAGCTCGGTTGCGTTGTAATGGCGAAGGTTCTTGAGTTCGGTGTCGATCCCGAGACGCTTCGCAAGCCGCGCATAGCGTTTGCTGACTGAGTCAGGATGCAGTGGCCGACTTCCATCTGGCACCGGCGAGAAGATGTACCCGTTCGGGTCGAATGGGACGCCGCCCGCGGCGGCGCGCTGGCGGCAGCGTGCTCCGTGTTCGTCGAGAACTGCGTCGGGCTCGGGGTCCATGACGATCCGACGCTGTTGATGCGTCTTGGTGTCCTTCTCTTCGAGTTGGCCGTCGTCGTTCACGAAGATCGAGCGTCGGACAGTGAGTACCGACGTGGCACCCTCCTCGCGGGTGCGATCGCTCCACCGCAGCGCGCACATCTCGCCGCGGCGGCTGCCGGTCGTTGTCTTTGTTGACAGGAATGCACCCCAGTCCTCGTCCTCTTCCCAAGCGCCTGTGAGCAAGCGGACGGCCTCGTTAACGCTCGGCGGGTGCGGGTCCGGCGTGGGCAATCCCGGCTTGCTCGCATGCTCAGCGGGATTCACCGAGATCCATCCCCACACCACCGCGCGATCGAGGGCACCGCTGAGAATCCAGT
Source organism: Kribbella sp. CCNWLW201 (assembly GCF_037203805.1). Classification (NCBI taxonomy): domain Bacteria; kingdom Bacillati; phylum Actinomycetota; class Actinomycetes; order Propionibacteriales; family Kribbellaceae; genus Kribbella; species Kribbella sp. CCNWLW201. The sequence goes on from NZ_JBBCBQ010000010.1 coordinate 262,705, forward strand.
GGATCTGGCGAATGGTTGAGTCGCCGAGGCCTTTGCACACGTGCGGCTTACACATGCGGCGGCAGCGTCGGCATCCCTGTGGGTTGTTGCGAGGGCATCGGTTGCCTTCGTGCTCGTCGCACTGATGAGGGCGCGTCGTGCGGTGCTGGATGGACTTCTTGCCGTCGCAGTGAATACGGCAGCGCCGGAGTTCCGCGTAGAACGAATCGAGGATCTCGACGCCAGTACCGATTTGGCCCAGCTTCGACAGAGGGGTTGTTCCGAGAAGCGGCTTGATGTGGTTCTTGTACTTCGAGCGGTATCCCCGCAGCGTCTGGACGTCGACGTCGACAACCTCGAAGTACTTCTCGATGAGCTGGTCGACGTTGGCGCGGGTCTTTGGGTTCCGTCCTTCGTCCACCTGGTTTAGGAAGCGTGTCCTGAGCTTCTCGGCTTCCTGGGCCTGTCGCGGCCCAGGCGGCACGCTCTCTTGGAGGTAGAAGTCCTTCTTCGTCACCGGGTCTTGGCCAGCGTAGACCCGCACTCGCAGCGCCCCGGATGGGAGCGGCGTGATGTTGCCACGCTGCCGCTTCCGCGGCTTCCCCGATGCAGCCCTCAGGTCACGGCTGAATATGGCCGTGACCTGCGGTGATACGAAGTAGGGCGGGCGGGACTCGAACCCGCGACCCAGGGATTATGAGTCCCCTGCTCTAACCAGCTGAGCTACCGCCCCGTGTGCGGAGAGATCGTATCGGGTGTGGGTGGGTGGGTGGGGAAACCAGGGGTGGGTCAGGGGTTTGACTGAGGGGTGGTTACCGGGGACCGGGCATGATGGAGGCAGGTCCCGACGAAGGGAAGTCTGATGGGCTGGTTCATATTCCTCGTGCTCGTGGTGGGTGCGATTGCGGCGTACAAGTACCGCGTCCCGCTGTTGGCGAAGCTGACGGGGCAGCCGCAGCACCGCATTCAGCGCGCCATCGACCGCCGCAAGGACAAGCACTGAGCACCCGCAGCTGATTTCAGTCGTGGGCTCTGACTGCAGGTCGTCTGGTAGCTGACCGCCTGCACGCGACGGGTCAGAGTTCGTCACGTTGTGTGCCAGTCGAGGTTTCCGTGCGTTCAACAGCCCTCAGCCGTGACCGGTTGAGGGCTGTTTGGTCTGCGGTACGGCGTACGTCGTACGGCGGTTGGGATGAAGAAAGCCGGTCCCTGGGAGGGAAACCGGCTTCGTGTTGCTCCCGCGACTGGACTCGAACCAGTAACCTGCCGGTTAACAGCCGGCTGCTCTGCCAATTGAGCTACGCGGGATCGGTGTGTATCTTGCCCCCGATCCCCGAGGACCTGAGTAGGTTAGCAGGCGCGGGTCGAACTACAAAAACGGGATTCCAGGGCAGGGATCTTGGCTTCCGGGGCAGCTTTGAGGGCTGCTGCCGGTTAGATGCCGAACTCGTCGCGGACCGACTTGAGGGCGGCTTCGGCGGCGTCGACGACGCCGGGCTGGTCGGGCTCCAATCCCTTGTCCAGAACGAAGTTCCAGGCGACCGGGGCGTTGGTGTCGGCCGGGTTGCGGCGGCCGACGATGCGTACGCCGCGCTTGCCGGACAGCGGGACGTGGCGCTGGACGACGATGCTGGCGTCGACGCGTTCGCGGAGGAGCTGGCCGAAGCGGCCGGGGTCGTCGACCTTGAGCTCGGTGGCGCGGAGCGGGGTGCCGAACGCGGTGGTCTCGTAGATGTGCATCACTGAGGCCTCGGAGTCCCAGCCGGCGCGCTCGATCTGCTCCCAGCCGACGCGGCGGATGGGCTCGGTGGAGTCGGTGGATTCCGTCGGGTCTGTGGTGTCGGTGGGGAGGTATACGGCGGCGCGGGTGCCGGCGACCCAGTGGCCGTCGGTCAGCTGTACCGCGGCGAGGATGTTTTCCTTGCCGCCGGAGGCGTGCCTCGAGGTGGCGCTCACTGACTCGGTCAGCTCGCGGGGCCAGGTGGTGCGCCTGAGTCTCACGCTCCCATCATTCCAGTTGAGCCAAGGGTCGTCGGGTGGGGTGCCGCTGCCGCGGCCGCCACGGTGTGTGAGGGGAGCAGTTGGGGTTGGGTCGGCGGGCGGGCGGGCGGGCTAGGCGAGCGGGTGTGGTGGCCGCGGCTGTGTCAGGCCCGCGGACGCCGTGGGCCGGAGGTGCGATCGGGTGGGTGTGTGCCTGGTGAGCGCATGCGCGGATGAGTGGTGGGCGAGATCGGTGGGTGCCCGGGCGGGTGGTTGTGGCGTGAGGGACGTGGCTGGTGCCGATGCGTCGAGGCTTGTGGGTGGGGGTTAGGCGGCGTAGTCGCGGAGGTGGTGGGTGGCTCGGCGGCGGAGGTGGCGGAGGGCTTCTCGTTCTAGGGTGCGGACTTCTTCGGGGGTGAGGTTTAGGGCGGTGGCGGTTTCTTCGGGGGTGGAGGGGGTGTGGTCGTTCAGGCCGTAGCGGTGGTGGATTACTTGGACGTGGAGGTCGTCCAGGAACTGGAGGTGGTGGGCGATGTCTCGGCGGAGGGCGGCGCGGAGTACGACGGCGTCGTCGTCGATCAGGGGTTCGGAGTCGTCGAGGTCGAGGGTTTCGGGGTGGATGCGCCAGGCTTGGGCGCGTTCGACTCGGGCGATAGTGAGGCCGGCTGACTTGGCGAGCTCTTGGACGGAGGGCTCACGGCCGAGGCGTTGGGTGAGGTCGTGGCGGATCGCTGCCAGGCGGCAGGCGTCGGTGTATGCCTGGGCCGGCATCCGCACCAGGCGTGAGCGGTCCGAGATCGCGCGCCCGATGGACTGCCGGATCCACCAGATCGCGTACGTCGAGAAGCGGTGGCCGAGGCGGTGGTCGAACCGCTCGACCGCACGCATCAGCCCGATGTTGCCCTCCTGGATCAGGTCCAGCAATGAGATGCCCTTGCCGGTGTAGCGCTTGGCGAGCGATACGACCAGGCGCAGGTTGCTCTCGATCATTCGCCGCCGTGAATGCTTCCCGAGGGCGATCACCTGCTGCAGCTCCGCGCGGTCGTGCCGACCCGGCTCGCCGGCCAGCCGTTCGGCCGCGAGTAGTCCGGCCTCGATCCAGTACGAGTGTTCGTTGACCTCCTCCAGAGTCAGTAGTTCGTGGTTCCCGATATCGCGCAGGTAGGCGACCAGCGCGGTCACGTCGGCGGGTTCACAGTCCAGCTCGGCCATCCGTTCCCCTCTCTTCGTCATAGAGAGTGCCGTGATCTGGCCCGCCGGAACGCACTGACTTTCCGTCGGTGGATAACTACCCCACGTCATCGGATCTGCTCTGTGGATAAAGGGCTTCAGGGCTTGACCGGGCAGTATCATGCGCCGCCGCGGTGCTCGGGGGTGGTACGGACGGTCAGCGGGTGGAGCTGGCCAGGAAGCTGACCGACGGGACGGGCGGGGCAGATTGTGGCTAGCGGCGGGGTAGGGCAGGCCCGGTCCGGGGCGAGGGCGACGGGCCGGATCCGCTGGAGTGGCCAAAGCGATAGGTGAGCAGGCCCGTCAACTCGAGATCTGAGGGCCGCCTCGGTACTGGGTTATCGGGTCCACGTGGATGGGGGTGGCTGGCGACGTGCGGCGGAGGCCGGGTGCGAGGTTGTCGGCGGTCCAGGGAGGCTCGGCGTTGGGGGTCGTCCACGCTCGTACCTCGCCGTCGTTGAGCTCCAGGCGGATGACGTGCTGCGGGACGTAGCGGTAGCGCCCGTCGGCGTCGGGGGTGTGTTTGATCCAGGTCTCGATGCGGGTGATGGTCACCTGGCGGAGGTCTGGCCAAGGGACCGGAGCCAGTTTCCCGAGACGGAGTTCGTGGTGGTCTGCGCGCAGTAGCGGACGAGCCACCATGGTGATCGTCTGGGCGACCAGCAGTATTCCGCTGACGAGCAGAAGCAGCGAGAGGATGCTCGGCAGGAAGGGAGCCGTGGTGCTGTCGTCGAGGGCGAGCGAGCCGAACCACAGGCCCAGCCCGGCGAAGAACCCACCGATCGCCAGCCCTCCGAACAACGAGCCAGCCGGCGGACGGACGACGAAACGGCCCGGTGCATCCACCGGCAGCACCCCCAGGGTGTCGGTTGCGCACACAGTAACCGCTGAAATGGTCCGTGGTCGGGTCTACCGTGGTCGGGTGCGAGTAGCGACGTGGAATGTGAACTCGGTCAAGCAGCGACTGCCCCGGTTGCTGGGGTGGTTGGACGAGCGGCAGCCGGATGTGGTGTGCCTGCAGGAGACGAAGCTTGCGGACGACGCGTTCACCGACTTGCTCGGTGCGGAGTTGTCCGCGCGCGGCTACGAGACGGCCTTGTACGGCGAGGTGCAGTGGAACGGCGTCGCCTTGCTGTCGAAGGTCGGACTCGAGGATGTGGTGTCCGGCGTGGCCGAGGCGCCCGGCTTCCCGAATCCGGAGGCGCGCGCGGTCGCGGCGACCTGCGGTGGCATCCGCATCCACTCGCTGTACGTGCCGAACGGTCGCGTCCCCGACTCCGATCACTATCACTACAAGCTCGCCTGGCTGGCGGCCCTGCGTGAGGTCGTCGCCGCCGGACCGGCCGACCAGATCGTCTGCGGGGACATGAACATCGCCCCGACGGACGCTGACGTGTTCGATCCGGCGGCGTACGTCGGTCAGACGCATGTCACGGCTCCGGAGCGGCAGGCGCTCGCCGATCTGATGTCGGCCAAAGGCCTGCACGACGTCGTCCGCGATCGCTGGCCGGACAACCGCATCTTCAGCTACTGGGACTATCGCGCCGGCATGTTCCACCAGGACCTCGGTATGCGCATCGACCTGATGCTCGCGACCGAGCCGGTCGCCGAGCGGGTCAAGGCCGCGTGGATCGATCGCAAGGCCCGCAAGGGGACCGGGCCGAGCGACCATGCGCCGGTCATCCTCGACCTCGACGTCGCTCCGGACGGCGACATCGGCCCGGTCGTACCACCGCCGTCCGCACCGCGGACCGGACGCAAGACCACCACCAAACTCCCGCAGAACCGTTGATGCGGAGCCTAGCGGCGGCCGTCGCCCTGATCCTGGTGACGCTCACTGCCTGCAGCGAGGACAAGCCGTCCAGCACGCCGGTCAACTGGACGAAGGTCGACGTCGGCGCGGAGCCCGTCGTACTCACGGAGCACGGCGATCAACTCCTGGTCGGCCTACGCGATCGCGGCGCCAAGGTGGTCCCACAACTACTCGTCCTGAACGGCGACCAGCGTAAGCAGGTCAAGGTCACGCCGTCCCCGAAGAGCCCGTACGCCTTCGAGGCGATCTGGTATTCCATCGCGTACGACGGCAAGCAGCTGCTCGCCCTCGGTGGCGCGGCCGGTGGGGCGCACTCGAACACGCGCTGGACGGTGTGGACGGGCTCGGTCGACGGTGGTCTGGTCGAGCGTCCGCAAGAGTTCAACACGTTCGGCGGACAAACGGCGGGTGCGTTGTACTCGGCCGTCATCACCCCGAGCGGCCGTGCGTTGCTCGGCTCCTGGGGTGGTGTCGAGACGGGGAACGACGCCGCGGTCTGGCTGCCGGAGAGCGACGCCAAGTGGGTCCGGCAGAACCCGGCGAAGACGGCCCTGCAGAGTACGCCCTCCCTCCTGGTCGGACCGAGTTTCGGTACGACGCTCGGCGACAGCTTCGTGATCCTCGGATCGCAGGTGCGGTTGGCGCCGAACGTGGTCGCCCAGGAGGCCGCGGTCTGGCGATCCACCAAGCTCAACCAGGGCTGGAGCCGGATCGTGTTGCCCGATCCCGGTAACCGCAGTCAGGCGAACACGGCGACCTGTACGACGTCCTGCGTGATCTCCGGGTACGTCGACGGTCAGTTGGCAATGTGGCAACTCGACCAGAACGGGTCCGCCAGGCGCCTGACCGGCGTACCGTCGATCCCGGTCGGGGACAAGGACAAGCTGCCGCCGCCGATCGTCGACGGCGACCGGATCGTCCAGATCGTTGCTCAGGACAACAAGGTGAAGGTGATCACCGGCAAGGACGGCAGCTGGACCGTCCAGGAGTCGACCGGCGGTCCCGAGGGGCCGGTCACCGACGCCGCACTCACCCGCGAAGGCAAGCTCTACCTGATCGCCGGAACGTCACTCTGGGAGACCAAGCTCAACTGAGCAGGCCCTTCACGTACGCCGCCTGACCCGCGTGCTGGTCGCAGTCGTTGATCACGCTGACCAGCCGCACGCCGAGCGTGACCGGCGGGTTCCACCGGCGGTCGACGATCCGGTCCAGGCCCTCGTCGGTGACGGATTTCAGGAACTCGACCGTGCTGGCGTGCACGGCGTCGTAGTACCCGAGCAATTGGTCGCCAGAGAGCTGGACCAGCGCCACCTGATCCGAGGTGTGCGCGTAGCCGGTGTCGGCGCGGTCCAGTGGGAGGCCGAGCCGTTCGTGCCAGCCGTCGGCGGTGTACACCTGCTCGTACCCGCCGGCGTCGGCCAAGTGGTCGTCCTGGACCCGGGTCAGGTGCCAGACCAGCCAGGCGATCGAGTTGGCCGTCTCGCCCGGTCGCGCCGCGAGCGACTTGTCGTCGAGCCCCTCCACGACCTCGTGCACGACCTCCTGGATCCGGCTGTGTGCGTCGATGAGCAGTTCACTCGTCTTCATGAACGCCACCGTAGTCTGCGGGTGGGACAGTTCTGAGAAAGGGAGCATCGTGGAATACCGCACTCTGGGCGCCAGCGGCGCCGTCGTCTCCACCTACGCGCTCGGCACCATGACGTTCGGCAACGAGACTGACGAGGCCGGCTCGCACGTGCAGCTGGACCGGTACGTCGAGGTCGGCGGCAACTTCATCGACACCGCCGACGTGTACACCGCCGGCGCCTCCGAGGAGATCATCGGCCGCTGGCTGGCGAAGAGCTCCGCCCGCGACGACGTCGTACTCGCCACCAAGGGCCGGTTCCCGACGGGCGACTCGCCGAACGACGTCGGCACCTCGCGGCGGCACCTGCGCCGCGCCCTCGACGCGTCGCTCAGCCGCCTCGGCGTGGAGCACGTCGACCTGTACCAGCTGCACGCGTGGGACCCGGTCACGCCGCTCGAGGAGACGCTCAGCTTCCTCGAGGACGCCGTACGCGCGGGCAAGATCTCGTACGGCGGCCTGTCGAACTTCACCGGGTGGCAGCTGCAGAAGGCGTGCGACCTGATCGACCGGCGCGGGTGGTCGCGGCTGGTCACGCTGCAACCGCAGTACAACCTGCTGGTGCGTGAGATCGAGTGGGAGATCGTCCCGGCCGCACAGGAGAACGGGCTCGGTCTGCTGCCGTGGTCGCCGCTCGGCGGTGGCTGGCTGACCGGGAAGTACTCGTTCGACGAGGAGCCGACCGGCGCGACCCGCCTGGGTGAGAACCCGGACCGCGGTGTCGAGTCCTGGCATCGCCGCAGCCGCAACCAGCGCGTCCGTGACGTGGTGGACGCGGTCCGCCAGATCGCCGAGGCCCGAGGCATCTCGATGGCCCAGGTCGCGCTCGCCTGGCTGGTCGACCGGCCGGCGATCACCTCCGTCATCCTCGGTGCGCGCACCCTCGAGCAGCTCGACGACAACCTCGCCGCAGCCGACCTCCACCTCACCGAGGAGGAGACCGCGAAGCTGAACGAGGCCAGCGATCCAGGCGCCGCTGATTACCCGTACGGCGGTCCCGGCATCGCCCAGCGGGGCCGTCCGATCAGTGGGGGCCGGGCCTGACCTCGACTGCGCTCCGGAGAGCGGCGTACGACGCAACGAGTGCGCGCCGCTCTCCGGCGAGCAGGGGGTCGTCGCGGTGGCGACCTGCCTTGGCCCATCGGTCGGACAGGTCCATCGCCTCGACCCGCTTGCGTGCGGCCGGGCGGACGGCTTCCGGGTCAGCGTCGTACACATAGGCATACAGCTCGACCAGCGCGTCCTCGAGTGACTCCTCGGTGCCGTTGTGCTGGTGGGCGCGGTGGACGCGCCACCACTCGACCTCCAACCTGGCGGCTCGAGCCGGGTCGAGGGAGAGGCCGCCATCCTGCACGACGAGCTCGTAGAACCGGCGCATGTATGCGCGCGCCGCGTCCGGCTGATTGTCGGGGTACGGTGCCCATAACTGGTTGGCGCGCAACACGTACCACGCTCCGGCCAGCGTTCGGCGCGGCGACATCCCGAAGGCGGCTCCGACCAGGCCGACGGAGGCGACGAGGAAGCGACGCCAGTCGTGCAGGTAGTAGGCAGCCCAGGCGTCGGTTTCCCTGTTGCCAACCACAACCGGATCGAAAGAGCGTGCTCCCATGATCCCTCCAGCTGAGGAGATCCGATGAACGATGGTATTGCCGCCGTCGTCGCCCGGATGCAGCAGCGGCTCGACGACCTGCCGACCGAGTTCAAGCATCGGCAGATCTTTCTCAGTACCTACCTTCGCACCACCCAGGCGGTCGGTACGGCGATCGAGCAGGCGCGCTTCGAGGACCCGGACTGGGTCGAGGACTGGGACGTGAGGTTCGCCGAGCTCTATCTCGATGCCCACGACGCTGACCTGGCTGGTCGAAGCACCCCGCGGCCGTGGCGGCTGGCGTTCGAGGCGCCGGCGGACCTACCGCCGTTGCGGCACGTGCTGCTCGGCATCAACGCGCACGTCAACTACGACCTGCCGCAGGCCTTGCTGGCCGTCATCAGTGACGAGGACTTCACCGATCCGAGCCTGATGGAACGGCGGCGACGAGACCACGAACGAATCGACGGCGTACTCGCGGAACGCGTCGGCGCGGAAGACGACGCTCTCGGCGGAGCCAGGAGCCTGGTGGACCGAGTTCTCACTCCGCTCAACCGGCTCTCGTCGCAGCGCTTCCTTCGTGAGTCCCGCCAGAAGGTCTGGCACAACACCGCCGAGTTGCAACGCGCCCGGCTCGACGGCCCAACGGCGTACGCGACTCGCCTCGACGAGCTGGAACTCCTGAGCGCCGCCAAGATCGCGGACCTCCTCCGCCCGGGCCAGGTGCTCCTCCGCCTGGCGATCAGCGGCTTCGGCGTGACGCTCCCACCACCGGCCTAGCCCGGCAGCACTCCCGACCACAGGACGCCGAGCGCCAAGCAGCCGAGCGTCACCAGGCCGAAGACTCCGACCCACAGCAGCGCCGGTACGCCGGTTAGCCGCCGAAGCTGATCGGCGTCAGAACTACGACCCCCACCGCCACGGCGCGAGTACTGCAACTCCAGTACGGCGCGAGGCGCGGCCAACAGGAGGAACCACGTCAGCAGGTGTGCGAAGGCGGATTGCACGTCCGGCGATCCCCACCACGACACCGCGAAGACGACCGAGCCGAAGACGAGGACCGACCACAGACCGAACAGATTGCGGATCTGCAGCAGCAGGATCACCAGCGCGAGCAACAGTCCCCACAGCAGGGCAACGGCGTACCCACGGCTGAGCACGAAAGCCGCGGCCAGCCCGAAGAGTGCAGGCCCCGGATAGCCGGCCAGCAGTACGGCGATCATCCCCGGGCCGGTCGGATGGCCGCGCGACACGGTGACCCCGGAGGTGTCGGAGTGCAGCCGGATCCCGGCCAGCTTCCGTCCGACCAGCGCGGCGATCAGCCCGTGCGCACCCTCGTGCGCGATCGTCACCACCTGCCGCGTGTACCGCCAGATCGGCCGCCACGCGATCAGCAGCAACGCGGCGATCCCGGTACCGATCACCACCCGGAGCGACGGCTCCGGCTGCACCGACGTCAAGCTGTCCCAGACCTCGTTCACCGCCCCATCTTTGCAGGAGGGTGGTCAAGGGCGTTGACATAGTGCGGGGGGCGGACGACGGTGGAGGAATCGTGGCCCGGGGAGGGGCTGCCGTATTGGGGGAGAGATGTCACAGCCACGCACCATCAAGTCCACTGCCAAGAAGACGACGGCGAAGAAGACCGGAACCGCCAAGAAGACGACTGCCACCAAGCGGTCCAGCACTGCCAAGAAGACAAGTGCTGCCAAGAAGTCCACCACCGCGAAGAAGTCCAGTACTGCCAAGAGGGCCAGTGCGGTCGAGAAGACGAGCACCGCCAAGAAGACGCCGACGAGAAGGACGACCGGTGGCAAGCGGGCGGCCAAGCAGACGATGGCGAGCACCACCAGGACCAGTCAGGCCCGCGCCGCGGCTGTCGAAGGTGCGGCCGCCGTACCGCTGCCGGACTTCCTCGCCGCGGCCGGTACGTTGACCCTCGGCCAGCGGAAACTGCTCGTCGACCAAGCGTTGCTGATCCTCGAGCAGAACTACGTGCATCTGCCCCTGAAGGCCGCGATGCACGCAGTCAACCCGCTGCAGCGGTTGCGGGTGATGCGTTCGCGGATGGAGCGCCAGAGCGCCGAGACGATGGAACCCGAATGGATGTTCCACCGGCAGATGTCGAGCATCTTCCACTCGGTCCGCGACCTGCACACCAACTACCTGCTGCCGGCCCCGTTCGCCGGCAAGATCGCCTTCCTGCCGTTCATGATCGAGAAGTGCCACAACGCGGCCGGCGACGAGCACTACCTGATCACCCGGACCGTCACCGGCCTCTCGGCTCCGCAGTTCGGCGCCGGCGCCGAGGTGACGCACTGGAACGGTACGCCGATCGCCCGCGCCGTCGCCCTGAACGGCGCACAGTTCGCCGGCAGCAACGACGCGGCCAACCTCGCGCGCGGCCTGGATTCGCTCACCCTGCGACCGCTGGTGATCCAGTCGCCGCCGGACGAGGACTGGGTGAATGTCACCTACATCGGTCTCGACGGCTCGACCCAGGAACTGCGTGCGCAGTGGAAGGTGGCCACCAACCTGCCGCCGATGACGGACCTGGACGCGATCAGCGAGACGTCCGCCTCGATGGGCCTGGATCTGGACTCCGACGAGAAGGCCCGGGCGAAGAAGGCTCTCTACGTGCGCGAAGTGGTCGAGTTGGAAGAGGGGCAGAGCTCGGCCGAGCTGAGTACGCCGGCCGCGGTCGGCGGCGCTGATCTGCCGACCACGATGCCCGGTGTGTTCCGGGCTCGTGAGGTGGTTACGCCGTCCGGGACCTTCGGGCACCTGCGGATCTTCACCTTCAGCGTGCAGAACCCGGTCGCCTTCCGGGACGAGTTCGTCCGGCTGGCCGGCCTATTGCCGCAGCATGGTCTGATTGTCGACGTTCGCGACAACGGCGGCGGACACATCTTCGCCAGCGAGTTCACCCTGCAGACGATGACCCCACGACACATCGAGCCGGAGCCGGTGCAGTTCATCAGTACGCCGCTCAACCTCAGGATCTGCCGTCGGCACAAGGACAACCCGGCCGGGATCGACCTCGGCCCGTGGTTCGACTCGCTCGACCTCTCGACCGAGACGGGTGCGTCGTACTCGGCCGCGAAGCCGATCACGCCGGAGGCCGGCGCGAACGACATCGGCCAGACGTACCACGGCCCGGTGGTGCTGATCACCGACGCCCGGGTGTACTCGGCGACCGACATCTTCGCCGCCGGGTTCGCCGACCACGAGATCGGCACCATCCTCGGCGTCGACGACAACACCGGCGCGGGTGGCGCGAACGTGTGGACCCACGGGTTGCTCGCCGCGCTGCTGAACGAACCACCGCCACCGGACCCGACCTCGCCGTACGTTGCGCTGCCGAACGGTGCCAACCTGCGCGTCTCGATCCGCCGCACCCTGCGGGTCGGCGAACTGTCCGGGACCCCGGTCGAAGACCTCGGTATCCGGCCGCACGAGACGCACCGGATGACGCGGGCCGACCTGCTCGAAGGCAACGTCGACCTGCTGGCCAAGGCCGGCTCGTTGCTGGCGGAGATGCCGAACCGGCGGCTCGGCGTGACGACTTCGCTGACTGGTACGACGCTCACGGTCACGCTGGACGTGCTAGGGATCGACCGGGTCGACGTGTACCTGGACGATCGGCCGATCAGCTCCGAGGACCTCACCGGCGCACCGCTCAGCATCGACATCCTGGACGTCAAGCCGGGGCAGTTGCTCAGGGCCGACGGCTACAAGGCAGGTGAACTGGTCGCCTCCCGCCGCCGCACCGTCTGACATCGCCGATCCGTCGGGAGGATCGTCAACTGTCGGACGATGTAACTTTCGGATTGTGGACAATCTACGCCTGACCGCCGAGGAAGAACTCATGCTCGGCGGTCAGGACGGCGACGGTGTCGCGCTCGCGATGCGCGTGATCGTCAGCCTGGCCCGGATCGAGGCTGCGCCGCGACTGGTCGAGATCACCTCCGCCCACGTCGACTCGTGTCTCTACCACGGCCAGGTCAGCCTTGACTTCGCCCACAAGCTGGTCGATCTCGGCGCAAAGGTCCGCGTCCCGACCACCCTCAACGTCGGCTCGATGGACCTCCTCCACCCGGGCTTGATCCGCACCGCCACCGACGCCGAACGCGAGGCCGCCCTCCGCGGCCGCGAATTGATGTCCGCGTACGTCGACCTCGGCTGCACGCCGACGTGGACCTGCGCGCCGTACCAGCTCCCGAATCGGCCAGGTCTCGGCGAGCACATCGCCTGGGCGGAGTCGAACGCGATCGTGTTCGCCAACTCGGTCCTCGGTGCACGGACGGATCGGTACGGCGACTTCCTCGACATCTGCGCCGCGATCACCGGACGAGCGCCGTACTCCGGATTGCAGACAATCGACGCGCGCAGGGGGACCGTGGTCTTCGACTGCCGTCCGCTGGGTGAGCGGTTCCTGCGGTCGGACCTCGCGTATCCGCTGCTCGGGCATCACGTCGGGTCGGTGGTGGGCAGCGAAATCCCTGTGCTGGTGGGGATTCCCGAGGATGTGAGCGAGGACCGGCTGAAGGCGTTCGGCGCCGCCGCCGCGTCGGCCGGCGGAGTCGCGCTGTTCCACGCGGTCGGAGTTACACCGGAGGCGCCGACGGGTCCGCTCGACGAGCTGCCGACGTACGACGTCGACCTCGAGACGATGCGAGTTACCCGGAGTAAGTTGTCCACCTTCTCGTCCGGCGGACTGGACGCCGTGAGCGTCGGTACGCCGCATGCGTCGTACGCCGAATGCGAAGAGCTAGCGCGATTGGTCCACGACGGGCCGCCGCTGAAGGTCGCCTTCTACCTCTCCACCGGACGGGCGACGCGCGCCCGCGCCGAGGAGACCGGCGTACTGCGGACTCTCGAGTCGGCCGGTGTCACAGTCGTCGTGGACACCTGCACGTACGTGACCTCGATCCTGTCCCCGGCCTGGAAGAACGTGATGACGAACTCCGGCAAGTGGGCGCACTACGCACCAGGCAACATCAACGTCGACGTCGTCCTCGGCTCCCTGGAGGAATGCGTCGCGTCCGCCCGAGCGGGTCAAGTCGTCCTCCACGAGCTCGAAGCATGATCCCCGCGCGCACGCTCCATCCAGGGAGCGCATCCGGAGAGCCCATCCGCTTGACCGCTCCGTTGTCCTTCTGGGGTGGGACCGACGAGCAGGGCCGCATCGTCGACGCGCATCACCCGCAGTGCGGCACGATCCTGGCCGGTCGAGTACTCGTGATGGAGTCCGGCCGGGGTTCCAGTTCCGCGTCCAGTGTGCTCGCCGAGCAGATCCGCGCCCACACCGCACCGGCCGCGATCATCCTCGCCCGCCCAGACACGATCATTGCCCTGGGCGCCCTCGTCGCCCACGAGCTCTACGGCCTGAAAACCCCGGTGGTCGTCGTCGACCGCCCCGCGTACGACGACCTGCCGACTGACCGGTTCCTGCAAGTCGAGGCCGGTTCAGTCGACGCCACCATCACCTGGTGACTACATTCGCCGGGTGAACACACGGGGTCTGGCCGCCACCTGCGCGGCCGCTGTCTTACTGCTCGCCGGCTGCACGTCGACCGCCGAGCCTGCCGCCGATGAGGCGGCCGCGTCGGAGGCGGAGAAACTCAGGTCGGCGCTTCCGACCACCACGCCGACGCCCGAGCCATCCGCACCGGTCTCCGCGCCACCGCAGCCGGCCGCACTGGCGAAGAACCCGATCTACCGCGTCGGCAAGCTGGCCGCATCGCAGTGTGAGGAGCCGACAGCGCCGGCCACTTCGCTCGCGAACGTTCGCGAGTACTACACGCAGTACGTCGCCTGCCTCAACGACGTGTGGGCGCCGGCGATCCGCAAGGCCGGCTTCACGTTCGTCGCCCCGAAGTTGGTCGTCGTGCTCGGGAAGTCACCCTCGTCGCCGTGCGACTTCGACGACGGGCAGGCCTACTACTGCGGTGACACGATCTACATGGACGCCAAGGTCGACATCACGACGTACAAGGAGGATCCGGACTGGGCCCGGGCGTGGATGGCGTTGCTGATCGGGCACGAGTACGGCCATCACGTCCAGGCGCTGACCGGCATCCTCGAGGCGAAGTACAAGCGCGGCCTGCAGCTCAACGGTGTCGACCTGCAACTGGAGGAGAACCGTCGGCTGGAGCTCCAGGCTTCCTGCTTCAGCGCCGCCTACCTCGGGGCCGACCGCGACTACTTCCCGGCCGACGACGGGTGGCGGGAGGTCTGGGACGAGGTCATCGCCGCGAGTGAGGACCCCGCCGGCGACCACGGAAGCGCGGCGAACCACGCCCACTGGACCGATGCAGGCTTCGAGGCAGGCGGGCCTGGCGCCTGCAACACCTACAACGCGGACGCCTCTTTCGTCGGCTGACCCTTCATCAGTACGGCGGTCGCCGCGAACAGCACCGCAGACGCGCCGAGCGCCAGCGGCAGGTTCGTCAATTGGGCGGTTGCCGCGATGCCCACACCACAGACGATCTCGCCGAGGTACTTGAGCTGTTCCAGGAACGAGTGCGTGGTCGCGCGGATGTCAGCAGTCGTCCGTGCGTTGACCCAGATCGCGCTGATCACCCGGGTGAGTGGGTTGACGATGCCTGAGACCAGTACGACGGCGATGGCGCCGACGACCGGATCGCGGGCGAACGCCAGCAGGAGCATGCCGAGCACACCGGCCACAGCGGCGAGGGCGTAGTCGTTGCGGGCGTGGGCACCGTCGATGCGCTTGGCGACCACACGAAGGGCCAGCGCGCCGAGGATCAGCCCGATCACACCGAGACCGGTGAACCAGACAACCGGATCCGGATCGCTGGGCAGGCCGAGATCGAGCAGTCGCTTCTGGATCAGCCGGCCGGCGGAGCCCCAGGCGCCGTTGCCGAGGAAGGTCGCGGCGAAGATGAGCAGGATCTCGCGACTTCGCCGTACCAGCGTCAGACCTCGGCGGAAGGTGGTCCAGGACGCCGACCAGCGCGCGGTCCGCAGGGGACGAACCGGTGCTCGGTGAACCTGAGTGCGACGTAGAGCGCGAGCGACATCATCGCGATGCCGGCGACGACGATCGTGATATCGCGACGGGTCGCCCAGGCGAGCAGACCGAGCACGATCAGGCCGGTCGCCGCGCCGGTGAGCTGGGCGCGAGCGGCACGAGCGAGTACGGCGGTGATGCGGTCGGGCTGGTCGAGTTCGTCGGTGATCCAGGCGATGTCGGAACCGCTGGCGAACGTCCAGGAGATACCCCAGAGCACCTGTGTGGCGAGGAGCAAGGGGAACGACGAGACCAGGCCCGTGGTGAGCATCGCCGTACCCATCAGGAGCTGCGAGATCACCAGCGACCACTTGCGGCTGATGGTGTCCGCGAAGACTCCGGCCGGCACCTCGAACAGCAACGCGGAGGCGCTCTGCATTGAACCGATCAGCACCAGCTGGGCGGGGGAGAGGCCGGCGTCGACGACCAGGTAGACGCTCGTCACGAGCCACCACCCGTTGTGCAGCACCGCCCGCAGCCACGTCCAGCGGACAAACACGGTCACCACAACTCGCACCCTCGCCTCCCGGCGTACCGAGGGACGGGTAGTAGTGGCTGATCCGGGAGTGGGCGATGGGCCCGCAGGCGGGCGGCGCGTGATCCCGGCCTATGACTACCCGTTCGTCGGTACGCCAGGCCCCACCCTCCCGCTCCCCACCCATCCGGTGCCACTGAACCCCGGGTGTGAGTTGGTTCATATTCTTCGCAACTATAAGCAGGTTGCGATAATTTGGAAGAGTGGCTCGATGCGGTCAGGATCACAGTGCAAAACGAATGACCGTTCTTGATTTTCCGTGGGCCACCGGCGCAGGGTGGAAGTTCAGAGAACGGACGTTCGGTTTGAGGTGGGGGTCGACGTGGCGCAGCTGACTCTGGAGCGGGTGGAGCACTCGGTGGCGGTCAAGCCGCACGCCGGAGTACGGCGGATCATCCGCGAAGTGGCCCTGCTGGCAGTCCTGTTCGGCGTCTACAACCTCGGACGTTTCCTGTCCGCCGAGCACGCGGGTTCGGCGTACAGACATGCGGACAAGCTCATCGGTTGGGAGGCGTGGCTCGGGTTACCGAGTGAGGCGACCGTGCAGCATGAGGCCCTGCAGATCCCCGGTCTCGCCGACGCCGCCAACGTCTTCTACGCGAGCGTGCACTTCCCGCTGACCGCGGCGGTCCTGCTGTGGTTGATGATCCGGCGGCCGGCCGAGTACGGCAAAGCCCGTTGGGCGCTGGCGTCACTGACCGGGCTGGCGTTGATCGGGCACATGTTCTTCCCGCTGGCGCCTCCGCGGATGATGCCGGGCTGGGTGGACACCGGCGTCGTGCTCGGCCAGTCCGTGTACGGCCCGACCACAGACTCCGGCGTGGCGAACCAGTTCGCCGCGATGCCGAGTCTGCATGTCGGCTGGGCGTTCATGGTCGCGGTGATCCTGATCCGGGCGACCCGCTCGCGCTGGCGCTGGCTGTGGATCGCGCATCCGGTGCTCACGTTCGCCGTCGTCGTGGTGACGGCCAACCACTACTGGCTGGACGGCCTGGTCGCGATCGCGTTGGCGCTGCCGTTGCTGGTGATCTTCGACGTACGGCGGGGTGCGCATCCCCGCCGACGTCACCGATCAGCGTTTGGCGGAGGGGCCCGCGGTGGCGAGTTCCTCGTCCGCGCGGACCAGGTAGGGCTCGCGGTCGAGCACCAGCCGGGCTGCGGCCGCGCCGATGTCGAACCACAGCCCGATCAGCTCGAGCCGTCCTTCCGCTTCCGCCGTACGCACACAGGCGAAACTGCGCAGGTTCGCCAGTTGTACGCCGACATTCGCGACGGACAGTTTGTCGGCCGGGGACAGGGTCACCCCGGTCGCCGGGTCGATAATGTCCGGCAGGCCGACGGCACGACGTACCGACGGCTCCAGATGGCGCAGCCAGTTCTGCAGGCCGGAGCCGGCCGGGATGTTCGCCTCCAGCGCGGCTGCGGCAGCGCCGCAGTGTGAGTGACCGCAGACCACGATCGACTTCACGCCGAGCACCTCGACGGCGTATTCGATCGCGGCGTCGACGGAGTTGCTGTTCGACCCCTTCGGCGGCACCAGGTTGCCGATGTTGCGGACGCAGAACTGGTCGCCCGGACCACTCGTGGTGATCATGTTCGGCACGATCCGCGAGTCCGCGCAGGTGATGAACAGGTGCGCCGGCCGCTGCCCGTCGGCCGCGAGTTTCGCCAGCATCGGCCGGATCAGATCGGCCGACGCCTCGAACTCACGGATCCCGTCCAGCATCGACACGCGCTGGTCGGGCTCGGGGATCACCTGGCGTTGCCAGGGCAGCAGCCGCCGGGCCGGATCGGTGTGCATCGCGGCCCGCAACGCGACCCGGTTCAGTTCGACCGAGCCGCCGCGCGCGAGGTGACCGCGGCGCCAGTCCTCGATGGCCTCGTAGGCCGCGTGGTCGAGATGGTGAACCTCCAGGTCGACGCGCACCCGGGCGCCGAACGGGATCGTCCGCAGCGTCCGGATCAGCGACGCGACGCCGAGGAAGACCAGCGTGCCGCGGATCCGCACGGTCCACAGGCCGTCCTGCTCGGTCGTGGTGACAGTCGCCCGAGCCAGTCGGTACAGCACTCGAGCGAGTGCGAGCACCAGACCGATGAGGACGCCTTCGGCCAGCCCGAGTACAGCGACGCCGGCAGCAGTCACGACGTACACGAGCAACTCGTCATGCCGGCGCAGGGTGCGGATGTGTGCGAGCTGGACAAGCCGCAAGCCGGTGACGAGCAGTACGCCGGCCAGCGCGGCCATCGGGATGAGTTCGAGCATCGCGCCGGCGGCGAGCACGAACGCGGCGATCCAGACGCCGTGCAGGATGGCCGACGCGCGGGTGCGCGCACCGGCCGCGACGTTGGTGGAGCTGCGCACGATCACGCCGGTCACCGGCATGCCACCGAGTGCGCCGGACACCGCGTTCGCGGCGCCTTGGCCGATCAGCTCGCGGTCGAGGTTGCTCCGTTTGCCGCGATGAAGTTTGTCCACGGCAACGGCCGAGAGCAACGACTCCACGCTCGCGACCAGAGCGACAGTCAGTACGGCGGTGATGATCTCCATCGGGGCGCCGTCGGGCACCGCCGGCACGATCAGCTCTTGTAGCGGCTGGTCCGGCAGGTTGACCCGGGTGACGTCAGTCATGAAGACGGCGGCCAGTGCGGTGACCGCGACAACGGCGACCAGGGGTGCCGGAATCGCCTTCACTTTGGGCAATCTGGGCCAGGCCAGCAGGATGACAACGGTCAGTACGCCGACCAGCACCGAGTTGGGGTGGTGGGCGACGAGTTGGCCGGGCAGTGCCGTCAGGTTGGCGATCAAAGAGCTCTGCGCCTGCCCGCCGAGCACCACTTGCAGCTGCTGGACGGCGATGGTGACGCCGATCCCCGCGAGCATGCCGTGCACCACGGCGGGAGAAAGGGAGAGGGCGAGCCGCCCGATCCGGGTGACGCCCAGCAGGATCTGCAACAGGCCGGCGGCGCAGGTGATGCCGGCGGTCGCGGCCCAGCCGAACTGGCTGACGAGGCCGGCGACGACAACGGTGAGGCCGGCGGCGGGACCGCTGACCTGCAACGGGGAGCCGCCGAGCGCTCCGGCGACGATACCGCCGACCACCGCGGCCACCAGGCCGGCGATCAGCGGGGCGCCGGACGCGGCGGCGATCCCCAGGGAGAGTGGAATGGCAATCAGGAAGACCACCAGCGAGGCCGGTAGGTCATGGTGGAGAATCGACCGCCAGGTACTGCGTTCAGGCGCAGGACTGGTGACTGGCGGGGAGTGGGATGTTGACATGGTCGGCACGGGTCCCTCCGGCGTCGGTGCTCTGGGCATCAGGCGTCGAAACAAAGAGTGTCGATCTGATTACCCATCGTAGCTGGCCGTTCAAGGCCGGAGTAGCGACAATTCCAATTCGTTGCCGAAGGCCCGGGAACCCGCGAAAACTGACGATTGCTCAGGGCATCTACTCGGGCGGGAACAGCACCCGGCGCGCGTGGTCGGTGTCGGTGTACTCCCGAACCGCGACGATCCGCCCGCCGGAAACAGTGAAGACGCCTGCACCGTGGTTGTCATAGGCACCACCGGCCCGGCGAAGCCGCGTACTGTCGGTGGGCCTGGATGACGTGGGAACCCGACGCCAGACCTCGCCAGTGACCTGACCGACGGACGCCCGGGAAGGGCGGTGATGAACAGGTTCAACGGTTGCTCGTCACGTTTTATACGCTGACACCGCTAGCAGCAGCAATAGTCCCCGCCACAGAGGAGCCAGCACGTGGATCTGCAACTGTCTGGTCGGACCGCGGTCGTTACCGGAGCCAGCAAGGGCATCGGCCTCGCCTGTGCGGAGGCGCTCTTGCGCGAGGGCGTGAAGGTGACCGGAATCTCCCGTGATCCCGGCAATCTCGCGAAGGCGCAGGAGGAGCTGGCGGCCAAGGGGCTGAGCTACGAGGTCGAGGCGGTCGACCTCACCGACGCCGACGCGACCAGGGCGGCTTTCGCGCGGATCGGCGTACCGGACATTCTGATCAACTGCGCGGGAGCGGCTCGCCGTACGCCGGTCGACGAGCTCGACAGCAAGGCGTTGCATGCGGCGATGGAGGCGAAGTACTTCACCTACATGCACGCGACCGAGGCGATCATCCGGGCCATGGCCGAGCGCGGCAGCGGCGCGATCGTGAACGTGGTCGGCCAGGGCGGGCGCGCGGCGAACCCGTTGCACATCGGCGGCGGCGCGGCCAACGCGGCACTGATGCTGGCGTCGGTCGGCTATGCCAAGGCGTACGCCGGTCAGGGCGTGAGGGTGAACGTGATCAACCCCGGCATGACGCGCACGGCCCGAGTGGACGAAGGGCTCGAGGCGGCGGTCCGGGCCAGCGGCCGGCCGAAGGAGGAGCTGCTGGCGGAGATGGTCGCCGAGATCCCGATGGGCCGCGCCGGCGAACCCGCCGAGGTCGCCAACGTCGCCGTCTTCCTCGCCTCCCCACTGGCCAGCTACGTCACCGGCTCCATCATCACCATGGACGGCGGTGTGACCTCAGCCATCTAATGTTCGAAATCGGCGTACTGGCCGCCCGCTTCGGCCTCGCGACCCACGTCCTCAGGCACTGGGAGGACGAGGGCTTGCTCACCCCAGCTGCCCCGAATGCCCCCACTTCCAGTCGATGATCGCGGAGCTCAGTCGGAGAACGGGGTGATCGGGCGGTCCTGTCGTACGCCGTCCAAGGTCATGTCGACGCGTTCGTCGAAGAAGGCTATGAGGCCGGCGACCGGGAGTAGGGGTGCGGTTGGGAAGTCGTAGGACCAGGCGACGTCTCGGCCGTCGACGGACCAGTAGCCCGTGGTGCGGCCCTTGTAGGGGCACGCGGTCCGGGTGTCGCTCGGGGTGAGGTTGTCGAAGTTCACGTCCGGGCGTGGGAAGTAGTAGCGCGGCGGCAGACCGGTTTCGAAGACGATGACGGTCGATCGGGACTCGGCCAGAACCTTGCCCTTCACCTCGACCTTGACGTGCCGGCCGGACCGGATCGCGTCACAACGGGCGTATGGGTTCCGTGGATGGACGAAGACTTCCTCGTCCTCCTCGAACCAGCTGTCCAGCGCGTCCCATTGGAACCGGACCCGGTCCTTCGCGATCCCGTCGTCGTACACCCAGGCCTTGCCCGACCCGGCGGTGTGTACCCGCGCGACCCCGTGTTCGAACGTCTTGGTCTCGCCGGTGTCGGTCAGCACCCCGTCCGCCACGTCCGCGACCGGGACGTAGTACTGCGGGTACGGCGGGAACTCCCACAGGTAGATCGCGTCCGTCGTGTCCAGTACGACGCGATCGCCGAGAGTCGCGCGGATCCGCCGGGGAACCGGAGCCGTGGAGCCGGGTGGAACCAGAGGTGCGGGGTAGGCGCTCATTCGTCCAGTAAAGGCGTGGGGCCGGCCGCAGGGAAGGCCGGCCCCACCATGATCAGACGGTGATCCAGTCGATGTCGGCGATGTAGCCGGTCGGGTTGTGCACCTTGATCGAGTTGGCTCCGGCCTGGAGCTTCATCGGCAGGTAGGTGACCTGCGGCGTACCCCAGTCGTTGTCGCCGAGGCCGTGGTAGTTCACCCAGTAGCTGTCGGCGTCGTTGACGGTGAGCATGCTCTGCCGGCTGGTGTCGCCGTCGGTGTAGGCGATCTTCACCAGGTACGTCCCGGTGGTCGGCACGGTGATGTTGTTCAGCGTCACCGACGCGTCGTAACCGATGTTGCCGATCTTCGCCCCGCCCGAGCACAGGTTGCAACCGGAGACGCCAGCGTTTCCGGTCAGCGTGCTGGTCGACGCCTCGGCCTCGTACCGCACCGGTCCACCCGACTTCGAGGTGAACATGGTGACCGGCGCGCTCGCCTCCGACGTACGGCCGCTAACCACGCCCTGGACGGTGAAGGTGTACTGCGTCTGCGGCAGCAGCCCGGTCACCACAGTGCTCGTGCTCGAGCTGGTCGCAACCTGCTTGCCATTGGCAAACACCTTGTACGACGAAGCACCCGTGCTCGGCTGCCAGTTCAGGGACACGGTGGTCCGGCTGACATCGGTCGCGGTCAGGTCGGCCGGTTTGGTCGGGCTGCCGGCGTTGTTCGGCGTGATCTTGTACAGCTTCGAGCCATGCGCCGGGAGCGCCGCGCTGACCTGACCTGCCACATTGCGGGTGTTCTGGTTCGCCCACACGTCGCGGACGGTCGCCTTGCCGGTAATGCCGAGCTGGTCGAAGTTCCCGGTCACCGTGGCCGGGGTCTCGGCCAGGTTGAACAGGCCGACCGTGACGCTGCCGTCAGCGTTCTTGGCGTACCAGACCTGCTGCAGCTGGTCCTGGTTCAGCGGGCGGGCCGGGTTGCCGGACTGGTTGATCGCGATGACCTCGCGGTTGGTCAGCAGCTTCAGACCGTACGCGTCGAGCTTCGTCATGTCGTCACCGACGAACAGCGGAGCCGCGTTGATCGCCCAGAACGTCATGTAGCTCTGCCGCTCGGCCTCGTTGAGGCCGTCCATCTCGCCGACGCCGACGTTGATCGCGTCCAGGTTGTTCCAGTGACCCGGTCCGGCGTCGTCGACCCACTGCGGCAGGTCCCACCAGCGCTGCTTCACCGAGCCGTCCCAGCGGACGATGGTGTCGCAGTAGCACTCCACGTCGGTGTCGATCCGCCAGCCGTTCGAGTTCTGCTTCCAGACGTCGGCGTACCGGTGGCTGAGCGACCACGACAGCGTGTACATCATCGGGCGGCCGGCGTTCTGCACCGCGCGCCACCAAGCCTCGACGTCCTCGGTGTTGTTGTGGTTCGGGTCGTCCGGCGCGCCCTTCCACGAGCCCGGGCCGACACCGTCCATCTTGATGAAGTCGACGCCCCAACTCGCGAACAGGTTCGCGATCGAGTCGGCGTACTTCTGCGCGCACGGGCTCGCGTAGTTGATCTTGTACGCCTGGTCCCAGCCGTTCGTGGTGCGCAGGTCCGGGTAGACGATGTCGCGGGTGAAACAGCCGGGTGCGTCGTAGATCGGCGTGTTGCCGTCGCGGTACACGTCGAAGCCGAGGCCGACCACGGTGTAGATGCCGAACTTCAGGCCGAGCTTGTGGATGTCGTCGCCGACCGCCTTCATCCCGCGCGGGAACCGACTGGTGTTCGCGATCGGGCGGCCGTACTCGTCACCGCCGAGCTGCCAGCCGGCGTCGATGTTGATGTACTCGTAGCCGTACGGCTTGAGCTTGGTCGCCATCGCCTGGGCCTGGGCGAGGATGTTCTTCTCGCTGATGAAGCTGCCCGGGCCGTCCGGGTTCACACCCGGGTAGTTGGTGGACTGCAGGCTCCAGCTGCTCCAGCCCATGTACGGCTTG
Source organism: Kribbella sp. CCNWLW201 (assembly GCF_037203805.1). Classification (NCBI taxonomy): domain Bacteria; kingdom Bacillati; phylum Actinomycetota; class Actinomycetes; order Propionibacteriales; family Kribbellaceae; genus Kribbella; species Kribbella sp. CCNWLW201. Next base: position 285,828 of record NZ_JBBCBQ010000010.1, read on the forward strand.
GCCGCGACCTGCGGGTACTGCGCCGGCGTCTTGGCCGCCGTCGTCAGGTCCGGGGTGCCCTGGAAGGCGGAGTCGGGTTCGACCAAGGTCGGCTTGGGGCCCGGTTGGACCGTGGTCGATTGGGCCGCGTCGGCCGGTGCGATCGCGGCTGCCGTCGACACCAGGGCGACGGCAGCCAGCAGGACAGCGGCGGTACGGCGGGTTGATACAGACATGAGGGTGTTCCTCCAGGGGAGGAGAGAGCGGACCCGGCCGAGCCTAGGGTCGCTTAATTTACGCCGTCAAGTATTCGGCCCCGATGACTGTCCGTAGGCGCTGTGACGCGACTGCGACACAACCTTCATCAACTTCGGGCCGCCGCTGCGGCGTCGTACGAGCGAGGGACCGGCTGAGGAGGACGGTCCCTCGGCGGGCGTCATCACCGCTGCCTGATGCCGCCTCGCTGATCGACAGCCGTCCCTGCTGATCAGCACCTCGCGCCCCCGGTCCGATCCAGCCGGGGGCGCGAGTCCGTCCTAGTGGTGCTGCGGGCGACGGCGGGGGCGCAGCGGGCGGGTGTGCGGGTCGGTGCGCTGGTGCTGGCGACGTCCGAGCGCGAACGGTCGCGACGTACGCGTCGTCGGGTGGCTCGTGGGAGCCGACAGCTGGATCGAGACCTGCTCGAGGTTGAGCCGGACCGGTGGCTGGTGCCAGGGCGAGCGGGTCCGGATCAGGACCAGCCGGAACCGGCCGTCGCGCCGGAGCCGGAGGGCGATGGCGATCGTCGCCACGGCCGGGATCAGGCCGGAGATCAGCAGGCTGGTGCGCGCACCCCAGTTCTGGGCCAGGAAGCCGACCAGCGGGCCGCCGATCGCGCCGCCACCGATGAACACCAGGTTGTAGATCCCGGAGACCCGGCCGCGCAGACCGTCCGGGGTGGTCAGCTGAACCATCGACTGCGCGGCGGTGAGGAACATCAGCGTCGCCATGCCGAGCGCGGCCAGCAGTGGGATGAAGGTCCACAGCGACGGCTGGATCGCGGCCAGGACCTCGGTCACGGTCAGCAGCGACGCGATGCCGACCAGGTTCCGCAGCCGGGGCGTCCGGACCCGTCGGGCAGACAGCAGTGCGCCGGTCAGCGCACCCACCGCGACCACCGAGTTCAGTACGCCGTAACCGGTCGCGCCGGTGTGGAAGACGCGGTCGGCGAAGGCGGTCAGCGTGACCGGCAGGCTGATCGCGAACATGCCGTAGATGCCGACCAGCGCGATCGCCCAGCGGACGGCCGGCTCGTGGAACGCGTACCGCACGCCGTCCCTCAGCCCGTCGCGGATCCGCATTCCGGCACTCGCCCGGCGGGCCGCCTGCAGCCCGGGCATCTCGTGCTCGCGCATCATCAGCAGCGCGGAGATCGAGCCGAGGAAGGTGGCCGCGTTCAGCGCGAAGGCCCAGCCGGTGCCGAGCGTGCCGAGCAGGACGCCGCCGAGCGCCGGGCCGATCATGCTGCCCAGCTGGAACGTCGACGAGACCATGCTGATCGCGTTCCGGACCCGCTCCTTGCCGACCAGTTCGGTGACGAAGGACTGCCGGGTCGGATTGTCGACGGCAGTCGCGAGGCCGAGGAACAGTGCCAGTAGGTAGACCTGCCAGACCTGCACCTGGCCGCTGAAGGCCAGTACGGCGAGGACCGCGGCGCCCGTGCCCATCGTCGTCTGGGTGACCAGCAAGACCTTGCGTTTCGGGAAGCGGTCCGCGATCACTCCGCCGTACATGCCCAGCAGGAGGGTGGGGAGGAACTGCAACGCGGTGGTGATGCCGACCGCGGTGGCGCTGCCGGTGATGGTGAGCACCAGCCAGTCCTGGGCGATGCGCTGGATCCAGCCGCCGGTCGAGCTGACCAGCAGTCCGCTGACCAGGAGGCGGAAGTTGCGGACCTGCAGCGCGCTGAACGTGTCCCGGAAGCCGGGGCGCCGCTGCGGTTCGGGGGTGCTCGTACTGCGGTGGGTGTGGAAGTCGGGGGCGGATGGGACAGTGCCGGTGGCCCGGGTGGTCAAGAGTGTTCCCTACACGAGTGGACGGGTCAGGGGAGGACATGTCCATCCTCGTCGGTAGGTGCTGAATTCGGATAGCGAATTACTCCTATTACTCTTATCGCGTCGCGTAATAGGAGGTCCATCGATGTACGACCCGGATCAGCTGCGCACGTTCCTGGCGGTGGCGCAGTCGCTCAGCTTCACCCAGGCAGCGGAGCGGCTGGGTATCCGGCAGCCGACGGTCAGCCAACATATCCGCAAACTCGAGATGGCGGTCGGGCGACCGTTGTTCCTGCGCGACACGCGGACGGTCACGCTGACCGCGGACGGCGAGGCGATGGCCGGGTTCGCTCGGACCATCCTGGCCGCGCACGAGGAGGCGGCCGGGTACTTCACCGGCTCGGAACTGCGCGGCCGGCTGCGGTTCGGGGTGACCGACGACCTCGCGCTCACTCCGCTACCGCGGATCCTGCGCGACTTCCGCCAGCTGTACCCGCGGATCGATCTCGAGCTCACAGTTGCCCAGAGCCCCAACCTGCTCCGCCGGGTGGAGTCCGGCCACCTGGACCTGGCCTACGTGAAGCACAGCGTCGGCACCGGCTACGAACCGAACGGACGACTGGTACGGCGGGATCCGCTCGTCTGGGCCGGGATCAACGGGACCCGGATCGCGCCCGACGGACCGGTGCCGCTGGTCGCGTACCAGGCACCCAGCCTCAGCCGGTCCCTCGGTGTGCAGACGCTCGAGCAGGCCGGCCGGTCCTGCCGGATCACGTGCATCGTCCGTGGCGTGAACGGCGTACTCGCGGCTGTCCGGGCCGGCCTCGGCATCGCGATCTTCGCCCGTTCCCTGATGCCGGCCGACCTGGTCGAACCCCCGCCGAGCGCCGGCCTCCCGGAACTCCCGGCCATCGACCTGGTCCTGATCACCAACCCGCGCGCCTCGAAAGAGCCTGCCGAGGCTCTCACGGCCGCCATCCTCGGCAGCAACGCGCCGCTGAAACCCGACGCCGGCTAGGTGAGGGCGTCACCGCGGAGAATCAGCGCGACCACGCTGACGACCGCCACCGCGATCGTCACCAGGAACGGCGCGTCCCGCCACGCCAGGATCACCGCGAGCAGTACTGCGACCACGGCCAGGGCGACCCACCCGACTACTCCGATCGGACCGGCCGGAGCGACCACCAGCAGCCCGGTCGCGAAGGCCAGCGGCAGCGGCGCGATCAGCCGAGCGTAGGCGCCGAGCCGCTGCGGCCACCCGCGGACACCGGTGGCGAGATCATCGTCCAGATCGGGTACGACGTTTGCCAGATGGGCACCGATTCCGAGCAGAGCCGTGGCGGCGGTGGCCCACCACGGCGCCCAGGTGTGGGTCGTGCCGAGGGTGACGAACGAGGGGAGTGCCCCGAACGCGACGGCGTACGGGAGCCAGGAGATGGTGGTCGACTTGAGGCCGAGGTTGTACGCCCAGGCGCAGGCGACGAACAGTAGATGCATCAGGCCGGCAGCTGTTCCGTTGGCCAGCGAGACCGGGATGGTGACGATCAGCATGACCGCCGCGCCCACGATCAGAGTGCGGCGACTCACCAGTCCACGTACCACCGGCTTGTCCTGCCGGTTCACAATGGTGTCGCGGGCGGCATCTATCGCGTCATTGCTCCAGCCGATCGAGAGGTGGCCGGTGAGGATCGTTGCTGCGACGAGGAGACATCCGGCCGGACTGCGCCCGGCCGACCAGGCCACGGCCGTGGTGAGTGCGGTGACGGCGGCCGTCGGGCCGGGGTGGCAGGCGAGTGCCAGCCCTCTCACGGTCGTGAAGACTCGGCTCACCGATGTAACGATGCCACGATGACGCGGATCGCAGCGGTTCGGCCCGCGTTGCCGCCGTACCGCTATCCGCAGTCTTCGTTGACCGAGGCCTTCGCCTCGATCTGTCTACCGGACGGCAGCGGTACGGCGTTGCTTCGGCGGCTGCATGCGAATGCGGGCGTGTCGTATCGGCATCTGGCGTTGCCGCTGGAGCAGTACACCGCGCTGAAGGACTTCGGTGAGGCGAACGACGCGTGGATCGCGGCGGCCGTGGACCTCGGCGCGGAGGCGGTCGCCGGGGCGGTGAAGGATGCCGGGCTGACGCTGGACGATGTCGACCTGCTGATGTTCACCACGGTGACCGGGGTGGCGGCCCCGTCGATCGACGCGCGGATCGCGTTGCGGCTGGGTTTGCGGGAGGACGTCAAGCGGTTGCCGTTGTTCGGGCTGGGATGTGTGGGTGGGGCGGCCGGGATCGCTCGGATGCATGACTATCTGAAGGCGTGGCCGACGCACGTCGCCGTACTGCTGTCTGTTGAGTTGTGCTCGCTGACTCTGCAGCGGGACGACTCGTCGTTGCCGAACCTTGTCGGCGGGGCGTTGTTCGGGGATGGCGCGGCCGCGGTGGTCATGACTGGCTCGGAGCACCCATTGGCGTCGGGACCGTCGGTCGTCGCGACGCGGAGCCGGCTGTATCCGGACTCCGAGCGGGTGATGGGGTGGGACGTTGGGTCGGGCGGGTTCCGGATCGTGCTCGGTGCGGACGTGCCGGACGTGGTGCGGACGTATCTCGGCGGTGACGTGCGGGAGTTTCTTGGAGGCTTTGGGCTGACCGTGCCCGAGATCGGCACGTGGGTGAGTCATCCCGGCGGGCCGAAGGTGCTGGAGGCGGTGGCGGAGACGCTGTCGTTGCCTCCGGGGGCGCTCGATCTGACCTGGCAGTCGCTCGATGCGGTCGGCAACTTGTCGTCGTCGTCCGTGTTGCACGTGCTCGGTGAGACCTTGCGGCGAGATCCTGTCGGGATGGGTTTGCTGCTGGCGATGGGGCCAGGGTTCTGTTCCGAGCTGGTGCTACTGGAGTGGCCATGAGTTGGTACGTCGTACTCGTGGTGCTCGTCGGGTTCGAACGCGTGGCCGAGTTGGTGGTGTCACTGCGGAACGCCAAGTGGAGTTTCGCGCAGGGCGGGGTGGAGTCGGGGCGCGGGCACTATCCGTTCATGGTGGTGCTGCACACAGCTCTGTTGGCGGGGTGTTTGGTTGAGGCGTTGGAGCGGCCGTTCATCCCGTTGCTCGGGTGGACGATGCTGGCCGTCTTACTGCTGTCGCAGGGGTTACGGTGGTGGTGCATCACGGTGCTCGGCCGGCAGTGGAACACGCGGGTGATCGTCGTACCAGGGCTGCGACTGGTTGCACGCGGCCCGTATCGGTGGCTGCGTCATCCGAACTACGTCGCGGTGGTGGCCGAGGGCATCGCGCTGCCGCTGGTCCACACGGCGTGGGTGACTGCTCTTGTCTTCACTGTTCTGAACATCCCGTTGCTGGCGGTCCGGATCCGGACGGAGGAGGCGGCTCTGAACGCCGCTCTGTCCAAGTGATTGACCTCTTGGTGGCCGGTGCCGGACCTGCCGGGGCTGCGACTGCGATCCGCGCGGCGATGTCGGGTCTGTCCGTCGTGGTGGTCGAGCCTCGGGCTGCGCCTATCGACAAGGCTTGCGGGGAGGGCATCGCCCACAGTGCGGTCGAGTATCTGGGGCGGTTGGGGGTGGAACTGTCAGGCCGTCCGTTCCACGGCATCAGATACCTGGACGCGCACCACCAGGTGGATGCGCGCTTCCACGCCGGTCCTGGACTGGGAGTACGTCGTACGACGCTCCACCGAGCCCTGATCGACCGCCTGGCCTCGCTGGACGTCCCGGTGGTCGACGCCCGGGTCGGGCCGATCACTCAGAACACCACCTCAGTCACCGCCGCCGGCTACACCGCCCGCTACCTAGCCGCCGCCGACGGCCTCCACTCCGGCATCCGCCGCCAACTAGGTCTCAACTCAACCCCCACCTCAGGCGCCGCAGGCGCCGTTCGCCGCGGGCTGCGGCAGCACTTCTCGGTCGCGCCCTGGACCGACCTCGTCGAGGTCTACTGGTCTCCACTCGGCGAGGCCTACGTGACGCCTGTAGCCGACGACCTCGTGGGGGTCGCCGTCCTCACCTCGGCCCGGGGGACCTTCGACTCCCACCTGGACGCCTTCCCAGCTCTGAAGCGCCGACTGCGCGGAGCTTGTCCCGCGAACGCGGTGATGGGAGCCGGCCCACTACGCCAGCGAGTGCGAGCGCGGGTGGCGGGCCGGGTCCTGCTGGTCGGAGACGCCGCCGGGTACGTCGACGCGTTGACCGGTGAAGGGATCGCGGTCGCGCTCCGGACCTCCGCGGAGCTGGTCCGCTGTGTGGAGCAGGACCGGCCGGCCGACTACGACGCGGCTTGGCGGCGGGTGTCCTGGGAGTGCCGGTTGCTGACCGGGTCGTTGCTCTGGGCCCGCAACAGATCGTTGCTCGCACCCCGTATCGTGCCGGCGGCCGCGCTGCTTCCGGGGCTCTACACCCGGATCGTCAATCGGCTGGCCTGATTTTCCCTGTCATGGCAGGGATTTCTCGTAAGGGCCCGGCGATCGCTCAGACAACCGCCGGGCCCCGAGAAGCCCGAGCTTCCTGGTGAAAAGCTCGGACCGGCCGGTCCAGCCTCCTGGTGAAAGGCTGGAACGGTGCCCCAGCTTCCTGGTGAAAAGCTGGGACAGTCCTTGGGGTGGTGCTCGGTGTTTCTGAGGAAGACTTAATCAGGCGCATGTTGCCCAACAGTTGCCGGAATGTGAAGCCTTGTTACGTAGGTCTGTGGTGAACATCTCAGTGCTCTGTTCGCACCGCGGCGATCTGCAGTTGTAAGGCGAGCCGTTCGCGCGGATTCGACAGATCCAGAGCCGCGATCTCACCGATCCGCTTCATCCGGTGCCGCAGGGTGTTTGTGTGTAAGTGAAGTTCGCGCGCCGCACGCTGCGGTTGCCCCGGGTACTCCAGCCAGGCCTGCAACGTCTCGACGAACCCGGTGTCGTGCTCGATGTCGTGCCGCAGCAGTGTGGCGAGTGGTCCGTCCAGCTTGCTGGTGTCCAACGAGGTGACTGCTCGGTGGACAGTCAGCACGTGCCAGGCGTCCTCCACAGGCAATGCGGGTCCGGGCGCGACTCCCCGTCGTACCAGGCCCAGCAGCTCGACCGCCTGGGCGCGTGAGCTCGGCAGGTCGGCCGGACCACGTGCTGGCCCGCCTGCCGCGGCGACGGTGCCCGGAGCGGTCTTGGCCTGCTCGGTGACCAGCTTGCGCAACCAGTTCCACGAGCCTGGGCCGTCCGCGTCGGTGACCACTGCCAGCACAGTGCCGTCGAGGTCTGCGAGTTGCGGCTCACCCCATCCGTGCCGGCGACCGGTCGACTCCCACAGGTCGAGTTGCTGCGGTACGTCGTACCCGTCTGGTGATCCGAGTGCGACAACCCGCCAGGGCTGAGGTGGCAGCCGTACGTCGATCGGATTGTCGGGGGAGAACTGCCGGAGGATCGTGCGCAACCTGTCGATGGCACTCCGCCGTGCGACATCGGCCTGTGCGCGCAGCCGCAGCAGATGCAGTGCCAGCACCGACGCAGCGTTGCTCAGCTCGGCCGTCACCTCGTCACTGACCGGTCCGTCCACCACAGCCCAGATAGACCCCAGCCACTCACCACCTGCTCGCACAGGTACGACGAGACGCGGACGGATGCCGTTGGGACCGTCAGGCACCAGGAACGGCTCGCTGGACCGTGCCAGCCGGCGGAAGATGCCACGGGCCCGGAAGTGCGCGATCACTTCGGCCGGTACGCGTCGGCCGACGATGGTGGAGACACGGGTGGGGTCGGTGAAGTCCTGGCCGGATGAGTAGGCCAGGACGCGCGACTGGTTGTCCTCGATGGTGACTGGCGCGTCCACGATCGCTGCGGCCGCGTCGGCGAGTGCGAACAGCTCCTGGTGCACTCCGGCGTCCCCTGCGGCGGGGGAGTCGGGTGCAGCCGCTCTGTCGATCACACCGCGCAGCAGCCAGACCACGTGTGCCCAGGTGACGCTTGGCTGCAGTGCCACGAGGGTGAGCAGCCAGCGCTCGGCTGCCGCGACCACGGTGGGTTCGTGGGCGAGCGTCGTACGCAGAACGACTCCTGACGCGTTGCCGGCGGCGCAGCGCTCCACCAGCTCGATCGCGTCCTCTGCGTCGCGTAGACCGAGTCCAAGGACCAGATCGCCGGGCTGACCGGTCGCAGGCTCCTGCGGGTCGGCCAGGAAGACGTCACGGACCTCTCCGTCGCCTTTGCCGGTCACCACCACCTCGAACAAGGCAGGGCCGACGGCGACGATCAGGTCAGGCGCGGTGATCATGCGGTTATTGTGCAGGTTATTGTGCGATGAGCACAGTCATTCGTCTCTTCAGTGGTGTGATCGCACCATGACAGGGGTCCGCCGGGGACGCACCATCGATACATGGTCGCTGCTGGTTCTGCTGTTGGTGTCAATCACATCGTTCCCGATCGCGTCGCTGTCGTCGGCGCGGGCATGGTCGGACTCGCCACCGCCTGGTTCCTCCAGGAGGCCGGCGTCGAGGTCACCGTGCTCGATCGCGAAGGCGTCGCCGCGGGCGCGTCCTGGGGTAACGCCGGCTGGCTCACCCCCGGCCTGGCCACCCCGCTGCCGGAACCGGCCGTCCTCAAGTACGGCGTCCGTGCGGTGCTGAGCCCCTCCTCACCGGTGTACGTTCCACCGACCGCGAGCCCGCGGCTCCTCAGTTTCCTCACCCGCTTCGCTCGCAACAGCACCGCCGGACGCTGGAAGACCGCGATGGAGTCGCTGGTCCCGATCAACCGGCAAGCCCTGCCCGCCTTCGACTTCCTGGCCAAGGCCGGCGTCGAGGCGCAGACGTACGAGGCCAAGTCGTTCCTGGCCGCGTACCGGACCGAGGCCGAGCGGAGCGTGCTGCTCGAGGAGATCGAGCACATCCACGCGGCCGGTCAGGGCATCGAGTTCGAGCCGATCAGCGGTGACGACGCCCGCGAGATCGAGCCCTCGCTGTCCGACCAGATCGGGGCCGCGATCCGGCTGCACGGGCAGCGGTTCATCAACCCGGGCGACTACGTGAAGATGCTGGCCGACTCGGTGATCGCCCGGGGCGGACAGATCATCAGCGGCGTCGTCGTGAAGGACATCGTCGACGAGATCCGCGGCGTCCGGCTCGTCACCGGCGACGGTGAGACCGACCCGTTCGACGCGGTCGTGATGGCGACCGGGGCCTGGCTCGGGGATCTGGCCCGGCAGTTCGGCGTCCGCACCGTCGTACAGGCAGGACGTGGTTACAGCTTCAGCGTGCCGATCGCGCATGTCCCGGCCGGGCCGGTGTACTTCCCGGCGCAGCGGATCGCGTGCACGCCGCTCGGCGACCGGCTGCGGGTCGCCGGGATGATGGAGTTCCGCAAGCCCGACGCGAAGCTCGACCAGCGGCGGATCAACGCGATCGTCGAGGCCGCCCGTCCGCTGCTGCGGGACGCCGACCTGGACGCCCGCACCTTCGAATGGGTCGGGCCGCGCCCGTGCACCCCGGACGGTCTCCCGCTGATCGGTGCGACCGCGTCACCGCGCGTCTTCGCCGCCGGCGGTCACGGCATGTGGGGCATCACCCTCGGCCCGATCACCGGACAGCTGCTGGCCGAGACCATCACCACCGGCCGCACCCCGCGCGAGCTGGCTCCCTTCAACCCACTCCGCTGACACCAACGGGAGGGGCCCCAACGACGTGGTCCCTCCACCTGCGCTGACCCACGCCTCGAGCGGCACACCGGGTGACCCGTCCCGGGCGGTCTCTGCCTCACCCGCCCGCGCCACCCGTGACTAACCAGCCGCCCCGGTCAGCCCCGGAGCGGGCCCTGGCTGACATCCCCTGCCCAGGGCCCGCTCCTACGACAGGCTGTCTGCTTCCAGCCCGCCGCACCAACGTCGGCCAACCCGCCGACGCCTCCTGGACCGTCCTCACCGACCCCGAAGGTGGACAGCGGATCGAGCCGCCGACCTTCTACCGCCGCTGGGGCTTCACCGACCAAGTCGGCCGCTCACTCCTCATGCGCCGTACCACTGACGCGAAGCTGACGACCTGAACCTTGCCGAATGTCAGGCCTCGGAGCACGATCGTTGACACCTTTGAACGACCTGGGAGGTCGCGGCGATGTCCGACGCCAACGAAGAGCACTCAGCTCCGCAGCGCCGCGCTCCTCAGCCGTTCGGCCAAGGCCAGACGCCGCCTCAGGTGACCAGTCAGCGCCGGCTGGGAGCGCGGAGGAGTTCCTGGCTGGACCAGGCGCCGCGGATTCTCGACGTCGCGGCTCGGGTCGTGTGTCTGCTGGCGGGCGTCGGGGTGCTCGTTACGGGCCTCGTCGGGCTCTTCTCCGACGTCGACGAAGCCGTTCTGGCCATGGTGCTGGCTGTCGGCGTACTGCTGCTGATCACGCCCTCGATCGTCGACCGGATCCGAGCGATGAAACTCGGCCAGTTCGAGGTGCAGTTGGTGCGCCAGGTCGCCGCCAGCGCCCGGGAAGCTGCCAACACCCTGCAGCGACTCGGCCTCGGCCGCGAGCTCGATGCCTACGCCACGGTCTACACAGAGCTACGTGGTCCCGAACTCAGGAACGTCCGAGCGATGGTGCTCGACCGGATCATCGAGCGGGTGTCCAGTGCGGCGGTCGTCGAGAAGTTCGACCAGAACGAGGTCAAGACGATGTTCCGCGAAGGTACGCCGATCGTGCGCGTGCTCGCCCTGGGCCTGATGGAGGGCGATCCCTCCCTGATCGACGGTGAGATCCTGCTCGAGGCCGTCAGCCGATCGCTGACCGGGAACGAGCAGTACCACGCGCTCAGGCTGGCTCGAGACGAGTGGCACCGCCTGTCACCGGCCGACCATGCCGCGCTGCGATCGGCGATCGATGCCAGTCCGCACCTCAAGGACGGCAGCGCGAGGGCCGACCTGGCACAACAAATCCGAGCACTCAGTGGTTGAGTGCTCGGATTTGTACTATCGCTGGCAGTGAGCTCAGTGGGTGTGGGGTTCGGTGCCGTGTTCGGCTTCGTGGGCGGCGATCTGGGCGCGGACCTCTTCCATGTCGACCGCGCGGAGCTGGCCGATCAGGTCTTCCAGGGCCGGGGCCGGGAGCGCGCCGGGCTGGGAGTAGAGGACGACGCCGTCACGGACCGCCATCAGGGTCGGGATCGAGCGGATGTCGAACGCCTGGGCGAGTTCGACCTGCGCCTCGGTGTCGACCTTGCCGAAGGTGATGTCCGTGTGCTGCTCGGACGACTTCTCGAATACCGGTCCGAACATCTTGCACGGGCCGCACCACTCCGCCCAGAAGTCCACCAATACGAGACCGTCACCGCTGACGACCTCGTTGAAGTTCTCCTGGGACAGCTCGACCGTTGCCACTACGACCTCCGAAGTTAGACGAATACAGCCACTACAACACCGAACCCACCACAGGTGTTCCCGGCCGATGTACGTCGTACCGGCGCTTAGGGGCAGGTACGACGTACAAGCGCTTGACCGTATCGGCAGGTGACCGAAATGCGGAGTACGGGGTGTGACCTGGCACACGTTCAGGTCAGATCGGCATGTCCACGAAGGGTGACGTGTAGTCCTTGACCTCGTCGAGGATCGAGGCGGCGGCCTCCGGCGTGAGGTCGGCCCGCTCGCGCTCGGCGACGATCATCTGGCGCAGCAACCGGGTCTCGCCGGCGGTGGCCAGGCCGGTGATCTCCGGGTGTCCGTTCAGCAGCCACGCGGTCGCCGCGGTGATGTAGCGCTGCTCGTCGAACGGCCGGTACCAGGTGTCGTACGTCTTCTCCTCGCCGTCCTGCCAGTTGCGCCGGGCAATCATCTTGATCGTCATCAGCGCGGCGTCGGACGCCTTGATCGCTTCGACCAGGGCGGCGTAGTCGGCGGCGTACTGCGGATCTGTCGACAATCTGTAGTTCAGCGGCGTCAGCACACTGTCGAAGTCGAAGCGGCGCAGTGCCTCGGTGTGGACGGCCGGTGCCTGCGCGGTGTGCCCGGTGATCCCGATCGCCCGGACCAGGCCTTCTTCTTTGGCCCGGATCGCCGCTTCGAGCGAACCGCCTTTGCCGGTGACGAGATCGAGATTCTCCAGATCGCAGACCGCGTGCATCTGGATCAGGTCGACGTGATCGGTCTGGAGCCGCTCCAACGAGCGGTTGATCTCGGCCCAGGCCTCGTCATGGGTACGGCGACCTGTCTTGGTGGCGAGGAAGATCCGGTCGCGGATCTCCGGCATCCGCGGACCCAGCCTGAGCTCGGCGTCGCCGTAGTCGGCCGCGACGTCGAAATGGTTGATACCGGCATCGAGGGCTTCCTGGATCGAGGCGTCGGCCCGATCCTGGTCGACTCCGCCGAGCGACGCGGCGCCGTAGATCAGCACCGAGCTGTCGTGCCCGAGTCTGCCCAGTCGGCGAGATTCCATCCTGGTCCTCCAGGGGTAGCAGGGATTACTGCGACCCTATGCCCGGTAAAGCGGTTTTTGACCCCTCGCCACGGGAGAGTTTTCCACAGGCTGAGCCCCGGAATCGGTTACTATGCGTGATCAGTTGATGCGTTCTTTACCATGTTGTTCGCACGGATATTCGAAGCCTGTCCGTCTCGTATGGCATGGTTTGCGCTGCCCGATCGACCGGATCGGGCATGGGAGAGGAGCTATGAGGACGGTACCGAAGGTGTCACTCTTGCCCGATGAGGGTGACACTGCCCGCGAGTGGGGTAACAGTATGGCTGCGGGGAGCGATGGAGCATCCGGATCCTGGTCTCAGGTCTCCCGGAGGACAGTTGCTTGCCGTATTCTCCCGGCTACTGTCCGCGTAACTGCTGTCTGAGGGGCGGGTAGCGATGAGTTGGTGGCGAACGTTGCTGAACCTGCCGCCAAAAGGTGAGCATTGGTCGGACCAGCGGCGCCCGGCGAAAGCGGGCAAAGGACGCCCGGCGAACACCGCACCGGAGTGGTGGGCCCACCCCGATGGACCGGTGTCACCCACCCCTCGCCAGGCACAGGGCGTAGCGGCGCAGTACTCCGCTCCACAGGCCCATCCGCCGGCCAGCGGAGTGATGGCACCCCCGCGTCGTCCTTCCTCGCGTACGACGGACGCCTCGCAACCCGGCCATCGTCCACCCGAACGTTTGAAACAGCGCTCGCCGCATGGTGCGCACGCAGCGCCGGTCCCGGTCCGGGAGGCGCTCGAGCCCGGGCAGCCGCCCTGGTCCACCGAGCCCGAGTCGTCGTTCTCCACCTGGGCCCGGCGGTTCTTCCGTGGTCTGGTGGTCGTCGTACTGCTCCTTGCGGCCATCAGCGGCGTTCGTTCATGGGTCACGCCGAACCGGACACCGGAAACCGTTGTCAGCAATCAGAACAGCTTCCCGAGCGACGAGGCCCGTGCGGTTGCGACGAGGTACGCCGTCTCGTACCTCAACTGGGACGAGTCGAACCCGGACGCTCGGCCGGCCCAGATCGCTCTCGACCTCGCGGCCGGCCTGGACAGCCGGGCCGGATGGAACGGTCGCGGCAAGCAGACTGCCGACCGCGCCTACCCGGGCGAGGTGAAGGTCGACTCCAGTGGTGTCACGGCTGTGGTCGACGTACGCGTAGAGGTCCGGTCGTACACCAAGCGCGGTCCGGCGTTCGTCGCGGGACCGTACTCCTGGGAGCGTTTGTCCGTTCCGGTCGCCCGGACCGCGTCACGCATCGTGGCCAGCGGGCCGCCGACGTTCGTCCCGGATGAGCGGGCCGCGTTGCCGGACAACATGCCGGAAGCCGGCGTACCGGACGACGACCTGACCGCGGCGACACTGAAGGACGCGGAGGCTTTCTTCTCTGCATATGCGGAGTCCGACAACAAGGTGTCGGCCGTGACCGCGCCGGGTTCGACGATTCGCAGCCTGAACGGTTCGGTGAAATTCGGCGAGCTGAAGGACTGGCAGGTCTTCACCGGCAACGACGACGAGCGGCGGGCGACCGCGGCCGTCACCTGGGACGGGGTCGGAGATACCACCCTGGACCAGACGTACACGCTCACGCTGAGGCGTACTGTCGCCACGGACGGAGCACAACGATGGCAAGTGGCGGCCGTCGGATGACAACGCCCACCCGCCGTCGGATGACCGAGGCAACAAGGGAGACACCGCAATGACGACGCACGAACTGGCTATGAGCGTGGTTCAGTTGGCCGCGCCACTGGCCGACCCCAACGTCCCGACGGGAGCCGACTTCAAGGACTGGGTCCTGGTCATCGCGGGGAACATCTTCATCGCCATCCTCGTGCTCCGCGCGATCGGCCATTACTTCAAGCGCGAGTGGGGCGAGCTGTTCGGCCATATCGCGGCCGGGGTGCTCGTCGGTGGTCTGATCTATGCCAACAACCAGACCATCAACGTGCTCAAGGGCTTCTGGGGATTGCTGTCCGGAGGTAGCTGAATGCGCGTCGGCCGTACCCTGACCCACCACTTCGAGATCGAGACCCGGCAGTACGACCTGCTCGGCATCGACCTCGGAGAAGGCGCCCGGCGCCGGATGATCATCTTCGGAGCGGTCATCATCGTGCTCTGGGTCGCGCTGCTCGTCCCGTTCATCGGGGTGCCGCAGAAGACCACCGTCAGCCTGTACATCGTCCCGCCGTTCGTGATCACCGCGTTCGGCTGGCGACCCGGTAAGTTCCACGAACGCCGCCGCCGCGTGACCGAGTGGGCGCTGGCCGTCCGCTACGCGTTGCGCGCCCACCGCCCGATCATCGGTCTCGGCGCCCGGGCCGCCGACAAGACGGAGTACTTGCCATGGCGTGAGCGCGTTGCGACCCAGAAGGTGGCCAACCTGGCGAAGGCCAGAGTGACCCCGGAATGGGACCGCGAGGTCGTGGTGGAGCTGGATCCGAGAGTCCGCGCCGGTGCGGACATCACGGTCAACCAGCGTGCCCGCCTGCTCGGGGCGGACCACGTGCAGCGGGTCAGTCGTAGGACGTCGTCTGGGAAGAGGCCTGCATGAAGATCGCTGACAAGCTCCTGAACCTGGTGGGCGTCGGCCGCGAGCGCGGCCTGCCGCCGCCACGCTTGGTCGCCATCGCGGACGGCCTGCTCGTCACCGAACGCAGCGCCGAGGCGTGGTTCCTCATCTCCGTGGCGAACACGGACCTGGCCACCGAGTCCGAGCAGGACTCGGCCCTCGACGCCGCCGTGAGTGCCGCCGCGACGATCCTCGGCGACCGGCTCAGCCACCTGAAGGTGGTCTGGGGCCGCTCGACCGGTCAGGACTACATCGACAGCGTGGCCGGCCACTACCGGCTCGGCGACCACGAGGCCTGGGCCCAGACCCGGGCCGACCGGATCGACGAGATGCGGATGCCGGAGCGGTACGTCGCTCTCGGCGTACACCTCAGCGACCGCGACCCCCGAGCGACCGCCCAGGTCCGGGGTTCCATCAGCGATGCCCTCGGTACGACGTCCTGGCGCGTGAGCGCCCGTGAGCTCGCCCATCTGGACGAGCGGGTCCGCAAGCTCGGCCGTCAGCTCGGATCGACCGTCTGGCGGGCGCACACCGCGCCGGCCGAGGTGATCTCCTGGCTGATCAGCCGCGAGATGCACCGCGGTGCCGTCGCCGCGCCCCGCCGCGGCCTGATCACCGGTGCGTCCCTGGCCCGGCTCACCTCGGGTCGAGTGGTGCCGTACACCGACCATCTGCGCATCTACGACACGCGTGGTCAGATAGCGGCGTACACGACCGTTCTCGCGATGACCGACTTCCCCGAGGAGCTCGAGACCCCGGGCGCGGGGGAGTGGCTGCGCACGCTGTCCGAGATCAAGGCGATCGACGACGACGGCGACGAGATCGACGTGACCGTGGAGGCGTCTGTCCGCTTCCGGGTCCTGACGAAGAAGACCGCTCGGCACCTGGTCGACGAGACCCGCAAGAGCGCCAAAGAGCAACGCCGGTCCGCCGCCAAGGGCACCGCGGAGGAGACCGCTGACGAGATCGTCGAGACCGAGCGCGTCATGCGCGAGGTCAAGCGCGACATCAACCGCAGCGGCCTGACCCTGGTCGAGGACCACCCCCGTCTGCTGGTCAGCGCGGACACCCGCGAAGACCTCGAGGCGTACGTCGACGCTGTCATCGCGCACTACGCCGACCGCGGCATCACCGTCGCCGCCGGCGCGGACGAACAGCGCGACCTCTGGCTCGAATCGCTGCCCGGCGACCAGTTGCGCGTCCCCGATCTCGGGCACGTGCGTGAGTCGACCGCGTTCTTCGGCTCCTGGTTCTGGGG
Source organism: Kribbella sp. CCNWLW201 (assembly GCF_037203805.1). Lineage (NCBI taxonomy): Bacteria > Bacillati > Actinomycetota > Actinomycetes > Propionibacteriales > Kribbellaceae > Kribbella > Kribbella sp. CCNWLW201. Next base: position 302,062 of record NZ_JBBCBQ010000010.1, read on the forward strand.
CGGCGCGTCGATCGGTGACGCGACCGGTCCGGCGATTGGCTATCTGACCGGCTCCACGCCTGGTCTGGTGCGTTTCGACGCTGCGGCCGGCTCTGCCCTCGGTGACGCGACGACGACTTTGTTCTTGGGCCGGTCCGGTCGAGGCAAGACGACGGCCGCGATGCTTGGCGGTCTGGACTCGGCCTTCGCCGGTGCTTGGGTTCCGCTTCTGGATTTGAAGGGTGACGCCGCGGGCGTATCCGCAGTCGCTGCGGAGTACGGCGTACCGACTGCTGTCATCGAGATCACCGCACAGTTCTCCGGGGCTGCCGACCTGCTGCGCGTGCTGCCGGTCGACGACGCGTTGCTGCAGGCGCCGTCGCAGTTGATGTTGCTGCTGCCGCCGCACTTGCGTGGAGCCGCCGAAGCTCCGGTGATGGCGGCCACCCGGGCCGAGATCCAGTCGCCCGATCCGTCGTCGTGGGGCGTGATCCAGCGGCTGTGTCAATCGGACTCCGAGACGACGCGTACGGTCGGTTTCGCCCTGCGCGACCTGGTCGAGACCGGCCTCGGATCGGTCGTGGCCGGTCCGCCGTCCGGCCTGTCCTCGCTGACCACGAACCCAGGCCTGTGGGTCGTCCAGATGCCAGGCCTGACGCTGCCCTCACCCGAGTCGGCGCCGGAATCCTGGTCGCCGATCGAACGTGTCGGCATGGCCTGCCTGCGCGGCTGCCTCGCCTGGATGGTCCGTACGACGGGACGCCGCGAGTTCCGCGGGCGCTCCAAGGTCGTCATCGTGCCCGAGGTCCATCTGCTCACGAAGACGCCCGACGGCGCGTCGTTCCTCGACTACATCGCCCGGGTCGGCCGCGCCCTCGGCGCCTCGCTCGTGCTGGACACCCAGGACCCCGCTTCGATCCTGAAGCTCCCGGGCCTGGTCGAGCAGATCACCACCCTGTTCGCCTTCAGCCTCCGCTCCCGCGAACAGGTCGACTCGTTGCTCGAGCTTCTGGGCAGGCCGCAGACCCCGCCGTACCAGACCCTCGTCCGCGGCATCAACACCGCCGCCAACGGCAAGAGCATCCGCCACGGCCACTGCATCATGCGCGACCGCTGGGACGAAGTAGCCACCGTCCAAATCGACATCCCCAGCCAACAGGTCGCCGCCCTCCTCCGCACCACCCCCGAATCCGAACACGCCAACGAACCCACCCAACCCATCCTCCCGCCGGTCGAAGAAGACCCCTTCGCCGACGACTACGAGGACGCCCTGGAACCGGCCGCCACAGCCACCGCCCAAGCCGAGGCCCACACCCAGACCCCCGAGCCGCACTACCCGGCCGAACCCGCCCCGGAACCATCGCCCGCGGCCCCAACCTCTGAACCCGTGCCGTCGTACGCACCCCCGCCGCCCACCACCACCCCAGCGGCCCACCAAAACGGCGGCCACCCCAACGGCCAGGACCACAACCACCCCCTGCGCTACGAATCCCCCATCGGCCCCGACGAGGTCTACGACCAAGAAGCCGACGAAGCCGCCTACAACGAAGCCATGTACCCCGCCTACGGCGAAACCGCCCCCACCACCCCAGACCCCACCCCCCAAGCCACCACCCCCGGCAACAAGGAGCACGTCGCATGACCTGGTCACGCCGTCTACGGACGGCCGTGACAGTGCTCTCCATCTCCCTGATAGTCACCACCCAACTCGCATTGGCCGCCGACCCAGAACCGGGCCCGACAAGTCCAACCGGCTTCGGTGACCTGCTTCCGACGCCCGACCTGACGCACGGTGACACGCGAACTCTGTTCGAGCAGTACAGCCCGATGGCCTACGGGCTGGACTTCGAGCGGAGCATTCGGGATCCCATGGAGGCCGTGTTCAACGGCTACGCCCACATAGTGATGATGTACATCGTCGCCATCACGCGGGGTGCGATTTCGGTGGGTTGGTGGCTGTTCTCGTTCACTGACGTCAAGCCGCTCACCGAGGCGACGTCAGCAACGATCGGAGCGACGAGCACGCAGCTGGTTGGTTGGCTACTGCCGTCGGCTTTGGCCTTCGGTGCGGTGGCGGCGTACACGCAACGCAAGACCAGCGGCAGCGCATTGGGCCAGTTGGCGTGGGTCTTTGTCGCCGGTGTGCTCAGCATCAGCTTTGCGCTCGCTCCGGCGACCTGGCTGCGAGGTGTCGACGGTGCCCGCCAGATGGGTGCAGGCGCCATCATGACGGCCTCCGCTGACGCCATGGGGCCGACTATGCAAAGTCCCATCGCCTGGCCGGAGCCCGGTTTCACCGGCGCGCCAAGGGACACTTTGCTGAGAAAGTCGGCCGACGCAAGCTGGCGCGGATTCGCGGTGACGCCCTGGTGTATTGCCGAGTTCGGTTCGCTGGAGGCGTGCGGACGGTACGGCAAGGGAATGCTCGACGCCGGAACAGATGTCGATGCGAGGAACAAGTACATCGACTCCGTGATAGCACCAGCCGAAGGTGGCGATGACGCCCCGACAGTCAAGTGGGCGAAGGGCGAGAATGCATTCGGTCGCATCGCTGTGGTCATGCTTGCCGCCATTGCCGCGACCTTGTTCGCCTTTCTCAATATCTCCTTGGCCTTCACGGCTTTGATGGCCTTCGTCGGCTGTCTACTGCTCTTGGTCGTTGGAGTGTTTTTCGCCTGCCTGTGGATCATCCCAGGCCGGACGAGGCAATGGGGACTCAACTGGTTCGAGGCCTTGGTCGGACTTGTGATGCAGTCATTCCTTGCCATGCTCGTCTTTGGCACGGCTCTCACCCTGGTCACGGCTGTATTCAGCCTGACCGGCGTGCTCGGCTGGCTTCCGGTATCAGGTCTGGCCATCGCCGTGCTGATCGCCGGCTTCAGACTACGCAGACTGCTGGACAACCTGACCTCGATGATGCGCCCAGGCTCGGGGAGCATTCTGCTGGGCGGCTTGGCTCGTCGAGGTGCTCTCGGTGTGGCGAAGCGGATGTTCGGTGCCCTCACCAGCAGGAGCGCCGCGCCGGCGCTCACCGAGCGCAAGAGAGGCATGGTTTCTGATGCCGCAACCTCACAACGTGTGTCGTCAGTCCGGGTATACCGGCAGGCGCCTGCAGTTGGTTCGTTGACTCGAGGGGGCGCCGCTAGTTCGCCGTACGAACTCACGGCAGGCCCAGAGCGGCGGAGAACTGAAGGCGCCGGGACGTCAGGTGGAGTCGGGCCCGGTGGTCAGCAGGTGGCTGGTGAAGGTGGCGGGGTTCGGGCGGCTGGGGTTGGTGGGCCGGCGAAGAGTACGTCTGCGTTGAATCTGGCCCGCGCTCGCGCCCAGTCGAAGACCGAGGGGCGGCGGACGATCTCCGTTTCGGCTGCCAATGTCGTTCCCGCGAGCGGTTCGGGGACTTCGCGCGGCGCATCGGCCGAAGCGCAGAAGGCTCGTCATTCGCGCCGGCCGGCACCGGCTCCGGTCAGTGAGACGCGGTATGAGCCGAGAATCCACACGCAGTCGGCCAGCCTTCGCGAGGGACCACCGAAGGTTCGTCATCGGCGCCGGACGCCTTCCGCGCAGCCGCGCCGGTTCCGCGACTACTCCGCCATCACGAAGGACGGCGTGACCGTACACGTACCGACGCGAAGGTGATCGCGGATGGCACGCAAGCACCGATCGACTGACGACCGGCGGGAGGGCGCCGGACGTCAGTCGCGCCACGCCCGCGCTACTTCGCGAGCGGACTCCGAGTACGACGACGACGCCGAGCGACGCCGGCCGGAGGCACCGGACGGTTGGCGTTCGTTGATGAGCACGGATTACGACTATCCGGACGAGTTGGACGAGCTCAGCGGTCGCGACCGCCGTAAGGCGAAGAAGAACTGGCGACGGGACGACCACGCGCAGCGGATGGCGTGGTTGCGCAGCCAGCGCCAGGCTGAGCCCACCAGCCCGGCGGTCATCGTGGCCTTGGTCGTCCTGCTGGCGATCATCATCCTCGGGTTGGGCGGCGGCTTGCCGCGCCTGCTCGGTCGCGAGAGTTCTGATGACGGCGCTCCCGTCGGGCTGCTGACACCTGGCCGCTCGGTGGTACTGCCGACCGCGCCGTCCAACACCCAGCCACGAGAAGAGAACTCCCAGGCCACGACTCCAACCTTAACGACTCCGCCGCCGCAGACTCAGCGCCCGTCTGCCGAGTCAACCGCGCTTGCAACGGACGTGGTCGGTGCCTGGGCCCGTGCGTTCTACACCCGCGACCCGGCCGCGGAGAGCTATTCCGCATTGGTCTCCAAGTGCGCGAAGTACATGACCCCTGAGGTCGCCTCGAGCTTCACAGCTGCCGGCGATCCGACGTACGACGCACTCAAGAACGATGGCGGCAAGTCGACCGTGATCTCGGCCCCGGTCAGTGCTCCGCCGGCCAACGCGGAGGCACCGGTCGACACACCGACGCGGATCACCAGATTCGTCAAGGTCACCATCGATGTCACCGGAAAGAATGCTCAGCGATTCGACGTACCCCTGCTCGTCACGCTGGTGAATCAGAACAGCCAATGGGTCATCAGCGAGGTGTCGGGCGGTACCGGGCCATGACCACGTCAGTGGGGGGCTGCGATGTTCGATGAGCGCGATCTCGGCCGGGGGATCCTCTCGGTCGCGAGCAGGGGCGTGTTCGTCAAGGCCGCTGCCGCCTTGGCCGTGGTCGGCGTGGCCAGTTTGCTGATGCTCGCCCCGTTCGGTGGATCGAGCAAACCGCAGGCCGCCTGCCTACCGCTCGCACCGGGCCAAGCCGACAATCCACTCCCCGGCGGCTCACTTCGGGCTACACAGATTGCGAATGCGAAGCTCATCGACAACGTGGCCGTCAAGCGCGGTCTTCCCGGGCAGGCGACGTTGATCGCGCTGATGACCGCTCTGGTCGAGTCCGATCTGCAGAATTTGGCGTACGGCGACGCCGACTCGCTTGGCCTGTTCCAGCAGCGATGGACTGCCGGTTGGGGCTCGAGGCTCCAAATCATGAACCCGAACTACGCGGCGGACGCGTTCTTCGGCGGGGCCAACCCGCCTAGCCCACCCGGCCTGGTCGACATCGACGGCTGGCCTTCGATGGCGTTGGGCGACGCCGCGCAACGCGTTCAGGTTTCTGCCTTCCCCGACCGTTACGCGCTGCGCGAGAGCGAGGCACGCCAGATCGCGGCCGCCGCCGGCATCGACCTCAGTCGCGCCGGCGATCCGTACGCCGGCCGTGCGGGCGCAGCCCCGAGCGGTTCGAACGAAGGCGTCGCGCAGGACGACGACTGCGGCGGCGAAGGCCTGATCTCCGGTCAACCGGTGAACGGCGTCTGGCCCGAGGAACAGCAAACCGTCACCGACCCGACCGGAACGGGCGGCCTGGTCACCCCGCGTACGGCGGCCTGGGTCGCCGAAGCCCGTAAGAACCTCGGCACCCTGAGCATGAGCTGCTGGGACGCGCACGTCTGGAACCCGACCAGCGACCACCCGCGCGGCAAAGCCTGCGACATCATGGTCGGCACCGACGCCCGTCAATCGTCCCCGGCCCGCGCCCGCGGCGACCAGATAGCCAATTGGGCAGTGAAGACCGCAGGCCAGACCGGCGTGCGCTACGTCATCTGGTACGGCAAAATCTGGTCCGCCCGCCGAGGCACCTGGATCCCATACAACGGCGGCGGCGTCTACAGCCCCACCGACGCCACCGGCGGCCACTACGACCACGTCCACGTGTCCCTGTACTGATGATCGATGTCTCCGTAATCTGCCGCATGTGGCTGAGGCGGCACAGGAAGTGAGAGCTCAATGACCAGTCCGGGCGACCAGAACGAACCCAACGGCCCCTGGACAACCGGCCCATGGCAACCGACAGACCCCCACCACCCCGGCCCTCAGCAAAACGTGCCACCTGCACCACAGTGGAGCCAGTTGCCGCCGGGGGCATCGGCCAAGTCAGATGGACAAGGTGGTCCCAAGGCGGCTGGTGGTCGCGTCGAGGTCTCGGTAGCGACGACTCTCTTCACTGCCGTTCCATGGTTCTTCTGGAGCTTTGTCACGGTTTCCTGGATCGCCGGAATCATCGGTTTCGGTTACGGCTGGATCCTGATAGCGCTGTGGATCCTCTCTGGAGCAGTTGTCTTCATCAAGCCGGTCGAGGAGTTGATCGCTCGCTACATGTTCCGTCTCCGCAAGCCGACTCTGGTCGAAGATCAACGCATTGCTTCGGTCTGGCCGCAGTTGTCGAGCCGCGCCGGCGTGGACGGTGGGAGGTACTCCGTATGGATTCAGGAGTCGGAGGACGCCAACGCGACTCCGACGCCTGGGCACACCATCGCTGTGACGACATGGTCGTTGTACAACCTGCCGGCGGCACACCTGGAAGCCGTTCTAGCGCATGAACTCAGTCATCACTTGGGTGGACGTACGTGGTTGAGCCTGCTGAGCTTCTGGTACTCGATACCTGCGCGCTGCGCACTCATCGGCGTTCGGGCTCTTGGGCGCCTGATGAAGGCAGTCCCGGCGGTCGGATGCCTGGTCATCGGCTTCCTGACGCTCGGCTATCTGGGGGTATTGCTCGCGGTGCTCACATTCGACGACAGCCTTACGTTGCCCCTGCTGTTCCTCACACCGTTCGTTGCGCCGCCGATTCTTGCGTGGCTCGGTCGTCGAGAGATCATGCAGGCCGATCGTCGGGCGGCGGCAATGGGCTATGGCCCCACCATCGTGCAGGTTCTCTACGGGTGGCAGGTCCAGCATCAGAACATGCTCGGGCGAGAGGCCAACAGACGCTCCCAGTTGATGTCGAGCACCCCGTCACTTGGCGACCGAGTCCGCGCACTGGAGGGGTTGGCTCCGCCCGCGTAGGCACTGATCCAGACAGGAGACCGCGGCACACGGAGTCGGGTCCGTTGAATCGCCGCACTCTTAGCCGGCGTCGTCGGTGTTAGCGCGCGTCCACTGACAGGTCGAGGCAACTGCCTGGGCACTGAATCCTTGTTTAGGCCGTGATGCGCTTGATTTCGTGGGTGGCGGTTGGGGAGGTGAAGGTTAGGAGGGTCTGGGCTTCGGATTCTATGGATTGCCAGGCTTTGGGGGTGAGTTTGGTGATTGGTTGGATTTCTAGGGTGGCTTGGGATTTGGTGGTTTTGGTCAGTTTCCAGAGGGCTGCGGCTTGGCCGTTGTGGAGGGTTGAGCCTCTGGTGAGGACTTCTTGGAGGGTTAGGGACTGGCGGGTGGCGGTGTCGATCCAGCGGGTGCGGTCGGCGTGGGAGAGGAGGAGGTTGTCGTACTCGGGGAGGAAGCGGGTGGGGACCTCGGTGTCCTCGTCGGGGAGGTCGATGTCGGGGAGGTCGTAGAGGGTGCGGCCGGATTCGGCGTCGGTGTAGGTGCGGAGATCGAGGCGGTCGAAGACCTCGGACAGGCGGGTGAGGCCGGACCAGTTCTGGGCGTCGGCGACCGAGGCGGGGCCGTAGGCGGCGAGGTAGCGCCGTACCAGGTCGTCGGCTGACGGGTTGGCGGCGACGGGCGAGCCGAGCCAGAGGTCGGCGGTGGACATGGCGGGGTTGCCGCCCTTGCCCCAGATGCCGCGGGGCGGGGTCTGGATGGTGGGGAGCAGGCAGCGTACGGCGTGGGCCAGCGCCGCGGGATCGCGGTCGGGCCAGAGTGGGGCGAGGTGTTCACGCAGTTGTACGGCGGTCGCCGGGCCTTCGGCCATGCGTTCGATACCGGCCTTCAGTACGGCGTCGATGTCGACTCCCTCGAGCCGGTGCCGGCCGTACGTCATGTTCTGGAACACCTCGCGCTCGAGCCGCGGCTGGATCAGCGGACGGAACGCGAGGAAGTCCCGGCTCGACATCAGGTGGATCGTTGCTCGCATCATCGAACCGCGCACGGCCTCGCGGTCCTCGATCAGCCGGGCCAGCTCGGCGGGGTCGAAACCGTTCAGGCGTGTCCACAATCCTACGTACGGCGCCAGCGGCGACTGGGCCTGCATGCCGACGAGGTGTTCGATTGCTTCGAGGGCGGTGGCGTCGTGGCGTTCGATCAGCCATTGGCGGTGCAGGGTGGCGCGGTTCAGGGCCTGCAGACTCAACTTCGACATGGCTGATCCTCTCCTGGATTACGGATCAAACGCTAGGAGCGGAAGAGGTCAGATTCGGTCCTCTACTGGCAGGTCGGCGAGGAAGCTGTTGAAGAGTTCCTGACCGTGTGGCCAGAGGCCGAGGTTGCTGTCGGAGTTGAGGTGGCCGTCGTTGCCGGTGGTGATGAGGGGGACTTCCCAGTCGGCGGCCAGGCGAGCGGCGGCGTCGACGGTGCAGTACGGGTCGTTGTCGCTGGCAATCAGGAGCGTGGGGACAGGCAGGGGAGTCGCGCGAAGACGGATGAAGGTAGGGAGCAGGTCCACGGGGAAGGTGGGCGCGAGTTGATCGGGTGGTGCGACCAGGAAGGCACCGCGAACGCTGGGCGAGCCGACAGTTGTCAGCCAATGAGCGACCGCGAGACACCCGAGGCTGTGTGCGATGAGTACGGCGGGTTCGTCGTCCAGAGCGATCGCGTCGTCGATGGCCGCGCTCCAGTCGTCGCGGTCCGGCTTCGTCCAGGAGGCCGGGGCGATGCGGGTCGCGTTGGGGAGCCAGCCGGCTTCCCAGGTGGACTGCCAGTGGTTGTGGTCCGAGCCGTCGAGGCCGGGGACGATGATGAATCGCATAGGTGCTCCCTTGGATGCCAATGTGTGCTGCCATCCTGGGATAGGTCATCGGGCCTGACGACGCGAACTGATGAAATGAAGGCACATGGGCGAATCGAGCACGAATCCATTGGACCAGATCGATCGCGAGATCCTGGCGATCCTGCAGGAGAACGGGCGGCTCAGCGGCGCGGACATCGGCCGCAAGGTCAACCTGTCGCAGCCTGCCGTGTCCGCGCGGATCCAGCGGCTCGAGCGATCCGGGGTGATCACCGGCTATCGGGCCGTCGTCGATCCCGCCCGAGTCGGTCTGAACATCCATGCCGTCGTCCGCGTCCGGACCACTCACGCGCGCATCCCCGATGCGCTCGAGTTGTTCGCCACGCTCGAGGAGGTGACCGCGACCTACCGTCTGACCGGCGACGACTGCTTCCTGCTCGACGTACACACGCCCGACGCCGGTCGACTCGAGCAGGTGGTCGACGCGATCGGCCGCTTGGGCCCGGTCACCACGTCGCTCGTGCTTCGGGAGTACCCGGTCAAGCCTCTCGCGTTCGGCTGAAGGAGGCGATCCGGTCGGCGTAGGCCGAGCGGGCCGCGTCGTCGACGGTCAGGCCACGGTCGTCGCCGGCCACGCGGCGGCCCCAGGCCATGAGTGGTGATGGGAGTAGGCCGTCCAGGACCTTCCACCCGCCGAGCCAGCGCGGCACCGCGACCTCGGCCTGGCGGGTGCGGCAGGTTCGCAGTACGGCGGCCGCGACGTCGGACGGATCCACGGTCGGAAGTACGCCGCCGAGGCGGACTCCGGAGGACAGGGACGTGCGTACGGCGCTCGGCAGTACGGCGCTCGCGGTCACGCCGGTGCCGTGGAGCTCGCGCCGTACGGCGGCAGTCAGGCCGACGGCGGCGTACTTCGACGCGTTGTAGACCGCCATGCCGGGGAACGGGATCTTGCCGGCCATCGAGGCAATGTTCACCACCTGTCCGTTGCCTCGGGCAATCATGCCCGGGAGGACCAGGCGCATGCCGTGGATCAGGCCCCAGAGGTTGACGTCGAGGGTGGTCCGGCTGATCGCGTCGGGTTCGTCGAGGAAGCGGCCGAGCGGCATCACCCCGGCGTTGTTCACCAGGACGTCGATCCGCCCGGTGTCGGCAATCACATTGTCAACAAAAGACGCGAAGGACTCACGTGAGGTGACGTCCAGCGGCCAAGGCCCGTGCATCCGGTCGACAAGGTCGGCGGGGAGCTCGGGGGAGGGGTCGAGGTCGCCGGTGTAGACGGTCGCGCCGGCGGCTGCGAACGCGGTTGCGGTGGCGAGGCCGATTCCGCGGGCGCCGCCGGTGATGACGACGACTGCGCTGGACAGGTTCAAGGGCTTCATCGGACGACCTCCAAGGGGGCCGAGATCGTGTAGGCGGACGGATCGAACTGGGCGACACGCCTGCGCAGTCGCCCGCTGGACCAGGGCCAACTGAAGCTGTTCCGGCCGTTCGTGTCGTGGTAGTAGCTCGCACAACCTCCCGTCTCGTAGACGGTCCCCGCCAAGGCCGCCTGGACCTCCGCGACGAACGCGGCCTGAACTTCCGGCCGCACGTCGAGACTCGACCAGCCGCGATCCAGCAACGACGAGATCGCGCCGAGCACGTGGTCGAGTTGCGCCTCCAGGATCGTGAAGGCCGACGTGTGCCCGGTGCCGAGATTGGGCCCGAGCAGGTTGAAGAAGTTCGGGAACCCGGCCACCGCGGTGCCCAGATACGCCTGCGGACTGCCCTGCCAGTGATCGGCGAGGCTGCGGCCGGAAGCGTCGAAGACAGTGGTTGCCACCGGCAAATCCAGGATCCGGAAGCCGGTGCCGAGGACAACGACATCCACCTCTGCACAACTGCCATCGGCACCGATCACGCGACGACCATCGAAGCCGGCAACTGCGGTGGGATGCACTGAAACGTTGCTCTGAGCAAGCGCGGGGTAATAGGAGTTCGACATCAGCAATCGCTTGCAACCCAAGGTGTACGACGGAGTGAGTGCCGCACGCAACGATGCCGACGACACTGATCGACGTAGGTGCAGCAACCCGACCTGTTGCACCGCCCGCATGATCCACGGATGCCGGAACCCCAGCCCCAATGCCTCCATCCCCAGGTACTCGGCCCGCCGCAGCGCGCGCTGCAGCACTGGAATACGTCGAAACGCCCACCGCTCCACACCCGGCACGTGATGATCCGGCTTGGGCAACACCCACTGCGCCGTCCGCTGAAACAGATGTAGCGACGACACGACTGGCTGGATCGCCGGCACGAACTGCACCGCCGACGCACCACTGCCCACAACGGCCACCCGGAGACCGGTCAGGTCGACCGAGTGATCCCACCGCGACGAGTGAAACATCGGCCCATCGAAAGTCCCCGGGATCGACGGGATCAGCGGCTGATGCCACGGCCCGGTCGCCGTGATGAGCACCCGCGCCTCCAACGGTCCGTCGCTCGTCTCGAGCAACCACCGCTGCGAAGCCGCGTCCCACTGCGCCCGCAGCATCTCGACGCCAAACCGGATGTGCGGCGTGACGCCGTACCGAGAAGCTGTGTCGGACAGATACGCAGCGATCTCCGACTGCCCGGCGAATGCGCGGGTCCACGACGGGTTCGGCGCGAACGAGTACGAGTACAGCGCGGACGGTACGTCGCAGGCACACCCCGGATAGGTGTTGTCGCGCCACGTCCCGCCGAGCGCCGACGACTTCTCGAGCACGGTGAAGTCGGTGATGCCCGCCTGCAGCAGGCGGATCGCTGCCCCGATTCCAGAAGCTCCTGCGCCGATCACGACGACGTCCATGAAACCACCTCCAGAAACCGACGGTATTCGAATACCAGGAGAATGCCAATACCGTAGGCACTAGAGTCGGATCATGCCGAGGATGACGCGGGCGGAGAGCCAGGCGCGGACCCGCGAGACGCTGGTGGCGACCGCGACCGAGCTGTTCCTGCGGGACGGGTACGGCGCCACGTCGCTGGAGAAGGTCGCGGACGAGGCCGGGTTCTCCAAGGGCGCGGTCTACTCGAACTTCCGCAACAAGGACGAGCTCTGCCTGGCCGTGGTCGACGCGATCCGGGCCGACCAGGCGCACCGGATGGCCACGGCTCTGGAAGGCGCCGGCACGCTCGAGGCGATGCTCCAGTCGTTCCAGCGCTGGGCCGAGGCCACCATCGGCGATCAGGCCTGGACGGTCTTCGAGGTCGAGTTCGCGACGCGCGCGCGTCAGGATGACGTCGTACGGCGGGAGCTCGCGGAGCGGAACGCGCAGATCCGCGATGCGGTCACCCAGTTGCTCGAGGAGCATGCCAAGGAGTTCGGCATCACGCTGCCGATGCCGGCGGCCGACTGTGCCACCGCGTTGCTCAGCCTGGGGGTCGGTCTCGGTGTCCAGCGGGCGATCGATCCCCAGGTCGGTGTCTCGGTGCTTCCGAACGTCATCCGGCTGCTGGCCGGTGGCTGATTTCCCTTGCGGCCGCGGTACGGCGGGACTTTTCCTTCCCTCCGGTGTGCTCGGCGAACTAGGGTTCGACGGATCGTAGTTGTTGCGTTACGCAACTCGTCTACCTAGGAGGGGAAACATGGCGAAACGCGTGATCGCGGTCGTCACTGCCGGTCTGGCCACCGTCTCCGTCGGACTGTCCTTCACCAGCGCTGCGGGGGCGGCGCCGGAGAGTTCCGCGGCGAACCCGGCCGGCCTCAAGCTGATCAAGACCAAGACCTCGCTGCTCGGCAAGCACTACTGGTACCAGCAGACGTTCAAGGGCCTGCCGGTGATCAACGGGTACTACGCCAAGCACGTGACCACGTCCGGTGCCGTCCAGGTCGCCGACGGGCGGGACGCCGTACCGGCGAATCTGGATGTGACCGCGAAGGTGCCGTCGGCAACGGCGACCCAGTCGGCCAACGCGGCGGTGACTGCTCGCGCCGCCCGGGCCCGGATCGCCGGGCCGGAGAAGGATGTGACGCCGGCCCCGACCGCCACCGACGGTGCGGCGCAGTTGGCCGTCATCGGCGGTCCGGACGCGCGGCTGGTCTGGAACGTGACCAGCAGGTCGGCCCAGGGCGTCACCCGCTCGCTGGTCGACGCGAAGTCCGGCAGCGTGGTCGAGTCGAAGGTGATCAGTGATCACGTCGACGGCCGCGGCATCGTGTTCGACCCGAACCCGGTGGTCAGCGAGCGGAACGAGAAGCTGACGGACCAGGACGACGCGAACACCGACGAGCTGTTCCCGGCGCACAAGAGCGTGATCCTGCGCAACCTGGCCGGGAACGGGAAGCTCGAGGGGCCGTACGTCAACATCGTCAAGGCCAAGGGTGGGCTGGCCGAGAGCGCGAACAACCAGTTCCTGTACTACCGCGACGACGACCGGTTCGAGCAGGTGATGGCGTACTACCAGGTCAACCAGACCCAGGAGTACATCCACAGTCTCGGGTTCACCGAGGTGAACAACGAGTCGCAGGACTTCGAGATCAACACCTACAACGGTGACAACTCGTTCTACGACCCGTCGAAGGACCGCATCACGATGGGTGAGGGCGGTGTCGACGACGCCGAGGACGCGGAGGTGATCTGGCACGAGTACGGTCACGCGATCCAGGACGACATCGTTCCCGGGTACGGCGAATCGCTGCAGGCCGGCGCGATCGGTGAGGGCTTCGGCGACTACTGGGCCGTGACGATGTCGGTGCCGGTGAGCCGGAACTTCGACCTGCCGTGCGTGATGGACTGGGACGCGACGTCGTACACCACGACCGAGCCGCACTGCCTGCGCCGCACCGACACCGGCAAGACCACCGACGACATCGTCGGCCAGGTGCATGACGACGGCGAGATCTGGTCGAACGCGCTGTGGGACATCCACAAGTCGCTGGGCCGGACCAAGGCCAACAAGGTGATCCTCGAGGGCACGTTCTTCTACGCGCCGGACACCTCGTTCGCCGACGCCGCCCGGGTCACCGTCCAGGCGGCCCGCCTCCTCTACGGCAAGGCCACGGCCGCGAAGGTGACCGAAGCCTTCCAGGCCCGCAAGATCCTCTGACCACACCAGGTTGTGCGCCCACGGCTACTGTGGGCGCATGACCTGGAACACGGCGGACATCCCCGACCTGACCGGACGTCGCGCGCTCGTCACGGGTGCCACCAGCGGACTCGGCTACGAGACGGCGCTCGAGTTGCTCAGACACGGTGCCGACGTGCTGATCGCGGCGCGCAATCCGGCGAAGGCGGACGAAGCCGCAGCCAACCTGAGCAGGCTCTCCGGTCGCACGCCCACGGTTGTCGAGCTCGATCTCGCGGATCTGACGAGTGTCGAGAAAGCGGCGGATCAGGTCGTCAAGACCTACGACAAGCTCGATCTGCTGGTGAACAACGCCGGTGTGATGGCGACGCCGTACCGGCAGACCGCGGACGGGTTCGAGCTGCAGCTCGGCACCAACCATCTCGGCCATTTCGCCCTCACCGGCCGGCTGCTGCCATTGTTGCTGAAGGCACCTTCCAGCCGCGTGGTGACTGTCAGTTCGTTCATGCACAAGACCGCCCGGGGGATTCAGCCGACGGACTTCCGGCAGCCCGGGCAGGGCTACTCGAAATGGGTCGCGTACGGGAAGTCCAAGCTCGCCAACGTGCTCTTCATGCTGGAGCTCGACCGCCGCGCGCGAGCCGCCGGGGCCAACCTGATCAGCGCCGGCGCGCATCCTGGGTACGCCGCTACGCACTTGCAGGCGGCCGGGCCGGAGCTGGCCGGGCGAACGCTCCAGGCTCGGGTGTGGTCCGGAGCCACCAAGCTGGTCGCGCAGTCCGCGGCCGCCGGAGCGTGGCCCAGCTTGTACGCCGCCACCAACCCGGACGTGCGGCCGGGCAGCTACTACGGGCCGGGTTTCTTCGAGTACCGCGGCAAACCAGCCCTCGTCCTGCCGACCCGGACCGCTCAGGATCCCGCCCTGGCCGAGCAGCTCTGGGCTTGGTCGGTCGAGGCGACCGGAGTGGATCCGACACTCACCGTGCCGAGATAGTGACACACCGGCAACTTTGTGGTTACCCTCCGGTAATCCCGAGCCGGAGGTCGCACCCGTGCGCAGAATCGCAGCCGCCCTTGCTGTCGTCCTTGCCCTGATCACGATCGGCCCGGCCGTCGGTGCCGAGGCGGATCAGGCCGGCTTCAGTACGTCGTACCAGCGGATCCCCGGCGCGGGTGGGATCGAGATCGGCGCCGTCGTGCTGACCCCGACCGGCCAGGGCGACGGACCGTTTCCGCTGGTCGTGATGCCGTCCAGCTGGGGTGTGCCGAACCTCGAGTACGTCGGCCAGGGCGCGAAGCTGGCCACGGACGGGTTCCAGGTCATCTCCTACTCGAGTCGCGGTTTCTGGGACACCGGCGGCGGTATCGACATCGCCGGCCCGCCGACCATCGCCGACGTGACCAAGGTGATCGACTGGGCCGACCTGCACACACCCGCCGACACCAGCCGGGTCGCGGCGGTCGGGATCTCGTACGGCGCCGGCAGTTCGCTGCTCGCGAGTGCGCAGGACCCGCGGATCAAGGCGGTCGGCGCGATGAGCGGCTGGGCGGACCTGATCGCCTCACTCGACCCGAACGAGACGCTCGCACTCCAGTCCGTCGCCGGTCTGCTTGCCCTCGGCAACATCACCGGCCGGCCGGGTCCGGAGATGGCGTCGCTGCAGTCCAAGTTCCTGAGCGGCAACTTCGATGGCGCGATCGCGGAGGCGAAGCAGTTGGCGCCGGTCCGGTCGGCGGCGACTGTCGTCGACCAGATCAACGCCAACCAGCCGGCCGTCTTCCTCGCCAACGCCTTCGAGGACTCGATCTTCCCGCCGACGCAGTACACCGACTTTTTCACCCGGCTGACCGGGCCGAAGCGGCTGCTGCTCGCGCACGGCGATCACTCCACCCCGGAGGTGCCCGGCGCGATCGGCCTGCCCAACGAGACCTGGGATGAGCTCGCTGCTTGGCTGGATCACTATCTGACCGGCGCGAACAACGGCGCCGATGACGAAGCGCCGGTCCAGCTGAAGTCGCAACGCGGCGTCTGGCGCGGGTACCCGAGCTGGGCTGCCGTTGGACAGCCGCGTACGTCGTACCTGACGAAGCCGACCGGATTGTCGCGGACCGGCGCTCTCCAGCCGCAGGCCTCGACGGGCTGGAGCAGCGCCATCGGAGCTGGTGTGCCGACGATCGCGGATAGCGGTGTGGCGCTGGTTTCCGGTGCTCTGCAAGGGCTTCTGTCGATTCCGACCGGCGTCGCGACGCCCTTGGTGGACAGGTCGTTCGCAGGTGTCTGGTCCGGCCCGGTCTACCCCGATGGTGCCGTCGTCAACGGTGCGCCGAAGCTGCATTTGACGGTCAGGCCGTCCGGTCCGGATACGTCGCTGTTCGCCTATCTGTACGACGTCGACGCGCTCGGGATCGGCTCGCTCATCTCGCACAAGCCGTTCACGCTGCGCGGGGCAACACCCGGCGAGGCTGTGCCGATCGATCTCAGGCTGGAAGCCACGAGCTGGGAGGTGCCGGCCGGTCATCACCTCGTGCTCGTGGTCGACACGGTCGACCCGCGGTACCTCGGCCGCAGCGCGATCGGCAAGACCGTCACCTTCAGCTCCCCGGCCGGCGACCCGTCCTCGATCAGCATCCCGGTCGCGGCATGAGTCTCACCCGCCGAGGATTCCTCGGTGTCACCGCTGCCAGTCTTGTTGCGACACCGGCCGTCGCTGCCCGCGGTCCGTCCAGAACGCTCTACCTGGGCACGTACACCTCGCCGGCCGGAGGTGGTTCCGGCATCGGCATCGCGTCGTACGACGTCAACGGGAAGATCACGGCGACCGGTGTACTGGCCGGGGTTGAGGACCCGTCGTTCCTCGTCAGAAGAGGCCAGTTCCTGTACGCGGTCAACGAGCAGACGACCGGGGGAGTGACCGCGGTCGCGATCGATGCCCCAGACAAGCTTCGGGTGCTGAATCGCCAGCCCAACAAGGGATCCGCGCCCTGTCATCTCACCATCGCGGGGAACTACTTGCTCAGCGCAAACTACGGATCGGGTGATCTCGCCGTGCATCCGATCCGGCCGGATGGGAGCCTCGGGCAACAGACCGACCTGGTCGAGCACGAAGGCGCGACCCCGCATGCGCATCAGGTGCTCCAGGTCGGCGAGTACATCGTGGCCGTCGACCTCGGCACGGACTCGATCTACACGTACACACTTGCCAACGGGAAGCTAACCCTGCGGTACCAGACGACGTTGAAGGCCGGGGCCGGTCCGCGCCACCTCGCCTTCCACCCGTCCGGTCACTTCGCGTACGTCGCCAACGAACTCGACAGCACGATCACCGTCTGCCGGTACGACGACGGGCAGTTCACTCCGCTGAGCACATTGTCGACAATCCCACCAGGCGCGCCGCAGAACTTCCCGGGCGAGGTGATCACCTCGGCGAACGGCCGCTCGGTCTACCTGACCAACCGCGGCCACAACAGCGTCGCCGTGTTCACGATCCTGGACCAAGGCGCGGCGATCAGCCTGACGAGTACGCCGTCCTGCGGTGGTGACTGGCCGCGCCACTGCACCCTCGACCCGACCGGCACCCTCATGTTCGTCTCCAACCAGCGGTCGAACAACGTCACCACATTCGCGGTCGACCGCCGTACCGGAGGACTGACCCAGACGAGCTCGTTCAGCACGCCGATTCCGGTCTGCGTCAGTGTTTGACCTTTACGACTCGGGACGCTGAAGCCGCTGGGCGCAAAACCCGGAAAGGATGCGAACTCATCGCATAACCGTGATCCTGGTTACAGCTACCGATCACGGGAGGTGACAAGCGATGGCTGCTCCCAGTCACGCCCTCACGCCCGTGTCGGCGAGCAAGTTCCGGCCGGCCCGCTTCGGGCTCGGTGGCTCGCGACTCGGCGAATCACCAGGTCCGGACGGGGACGCCCGGGCGATCGCCACGGTCGACGCGGCCTACCAGGCCAGCATCCGGCTCTTCGACACCTCCCCGGCGTACGGCCCGGCCGAACATCGCCTCGGTACGGCGTTGCAGCGGCGACCCCGGGGCGAGTTCCTGGTGTCCACGACGGTGGTCGGTGCGGACGCCAGGGAGTCTTTGCGGGCGAGTGCGGAGCGACTCGGCCTCGCGGTCGACCTGGCGTTCGCCGACGAGTCCTCGATCGAGGCGGCGTACCCGGTGCTGAGCGAACTCCGGCACGACGGGGTGATCAAGGCCATCGGCGCGGCGTCCGGCGATTGGCAGCTGCTCGATCGGATCGTCCGCGACGTCGAGCTGGACGCGGTCCTGCTGGCCGGGCAGTACTCGTTGCTCGACCAGTCCGCGAGACCGCTGCTCGATCGATGCCTGGCACGCGGCGTCTCGGTGATCGTGTCCGGCATCCTCACCCCGCAAGTGCTGCAGACCGAGCAGTCGAGTGACCCGGCAACAATCCGCGCACGCCGGATCTCCGCGGTCTGCGAGCGGTACGGCGTCTCCCTGCCGCAGGCCGCACTCGCCTTTCCCACCAGGCATTCCGCGGTCACCTCGGTGCTGATCGCGGCGGCCAGCCCGGCCGAGATCCGGGCCGACGCGGCCCTCGTCCGGCAGCCTGTGCCGCTCACGCTCTGGCGCGATCCGGAGCTGCTGCGGTTGGTATCCTGAGGGCAGGAGCCGCGGTCTGCGGTCCCCGGACGAGTGGCGTCGTACCCGGTCCACGACAAGACGACGCACGCCCCTTGGAGGGGCACTCCGATGCATGCAATCGACATCGTCGAAATCGCTGGTGCGCTCACGATCCTGACCGCCTTCGCGGCTGCCCAGGCCGGGCGGCTGCGTCAGCGCACGGCGTCGTACCAACTCCTGAACCTGGTCGGCTCCGCCGCGCTCGCCGTGATTGCCGCGGCCGAGTCGTCGTGGGGCTTCCTGCTGCTCGAAGGCACCTGGGCAGTGATCAGCCTGATCGGCCTGCTGAGCCTGACCCGCACCCGCGAGCAAGCGACCTAGAACTTGTCGCCAGGGTCCCCGCCGGGTGTGCCCGGGGAGCTGGGCACACCGGTCGGAATGCCGGTCGTCGGGACCGGGGAGGGACTGACTGTGGTCGACGGCGATGTGCTCGGCGACCCGGTGTTCGGCGGCGGCGTGGTCGGGGTGACCGTGACCGTCGTCGTACCGGTCGGGGTCGGGATGACCGGCTCCGGCTCGAGCGGGTCGGCGTTGCGGAACAGCAGCCAGGCGAGGAACACCGCCAGCGCCATGATGAGCGCCATCGTGATCAGGGACAGGATCAGCGCCCACCGCGACGCCGCCTTCAGCGCGCTCGGCCACGGCAGCGGCCAGATCCGGAACAGGCCGGGGCGCCGGCGACCCTCCCAGTAGTGCAGGAAGTCCGGGCCGCGGAACCGGCCGAGCTGCGGGACCCGGTCCATCAGGACCGCGGACAGCACGTCCTCACCGCGACGCTCCGCGATCAGCCGCTCGTCCGCGGCCGCGCTGGACCCGTCGTCGGCCCGGATCGGCCCGATCGCGACCCACAGGGCCAGATCGTCGTCATCGCTGTCGTTGTGCGCCAGTACGGCGTCGCCCGGCAGCTCGTCCACCGCGGTCACGAACCGGTCCCGCGCCGCCGCGTCGTCGGCCGAGCCCTCGGTCATCATCGCGACGACGGCCTCCCGGCCGTTCTCGTCACCCGCTGTGTACAGGTAACCGGCCGCGTTCGCCCCGAGCCGCCCGCGCAGCCAGAACTCGCCGACCCGGGGCGGATCCTCCGGCAGCAGCGGCAGCGCATCCGGAATCAACCGGGCAGGCGTCTCCTCCGGCGCGTCCGCCGCCCGCAGCTCGGTGTCCGATTCCGTCGCAGTCATCACCCCCAATCCCACCACATCCCTGGTAGCACTGTCGCCACAGCCGCCCGCCGGGTCGCCGTACGGCGCGGGCAGGGGAGTGGGGATTTGAACGAGTGGGGAGGATGGGGGGTGGACCTGGTGGGCCGTGCGCCCGGGGGACCCGGGGATCTGATGGAATGGCCGGTGTTGTGAGTGCGCCGGCAGACGGCGCGGCGTTGACAAGGTCCGAGCGTGGACCCCGGAAGGACAGGCATGACCGAAACCACTGTGCCGGCTGGATCGGTGGCCCAGCAGTCCCGGCTGATCGGCGAGGCCGTCAGCGAGGTCAAGCGGGTGATCGTCGGCCAGGAGCACATGGTCGAGACTTTGATGGTCTCGTTGCTCGCGAAGGGTCACTGCCTGCTGGAGGGCGTCCCGGGGGTCGCCAAGACGCTCGCCGTCCGGACTTTCGCGTCGGTCGTCGGCGGCACGTTCGCCCGGATCCAGTTCACCCCCGACCTGGTCCCGTCCGACATCGTCGGGACCCGGATCTACCGGCAGACCCGGGAGGCCTTCGACATCGAGCTCGGCCCGACGTTCGTGAACTTCGTCCTGGCCGACGAGGTGAACCGGGCCCCGGCCAAGGTGCAGTCGGCGATGCTGGAGCTGATGGCCGAGCGGCAGGTGTCGATCGGCGGCCAGACCTTCCCGATGCCGAAGCCGTTCATCGTGATCGCCACCCAGAACCCGATCGAGTCCGAGGGCGTCTACCCGCTGCCCGAGGCGCAGCGGGACCGGTTCCTGGTCAAGATCGACGTACCGCACCCGCGCGGGCACGAGGAATTCGAGATCCTGCGCCGGATGAGCGTGGACCCGCCGGAGCCGCGGCAGGTGCTCAAGCCGGAGACGATCATGGAGCTCCAGCGGTCGGCCGAGCAGGTCTTCGTCCACAACCTGGTCGCGGAGTACGCGGTCCGCCTGGTGATGGCGACCCGGACGCCGGCCGACTTCCACCTGCCCGACCTGGAGCCGATCATCGAGCTCGGCGTCAGCCCGCGGGCCACCCTCGGCCTGATCGCGGCCGGCCGGGCGCTCGCGCTGATCCACGGCCGGGACTACCTGCTGCCGAGCGACGTGCAGACCGTCGCGCTGGACGTGATGGGTCACCGGCTCGGCCTGACCTTCGACGCGGTCGCGGACAACATCGACCCGCGCGCGGTGATCGAGCGGATCCTCGCCACCGTGCCGCCGCCGCAGCCGGTCTGGCGCGACGGCACCGACGGCTCCGGCCGCCCGGAGTTCGTGTAGTGCCCAACCGACCAGATCCGCGGGCTGCGATGACGATCTCGCAGCTCGCCCCCGAGCGTGCACTCCGGCGGCTCGAGCTGACCGTCGTACGGCGGCTGGAGGGCTATCTGCACGGGGAGCACCTGGGCCTGCTGCCCGGTCCCGGCACCGAGCTGGCCGAGGCACGCGAGTACCAGGTCGGGGACGACGTACGGCGGATGGACTGGGCGGTGACGGCCCGTACGACGGTTCCGCACGTGCGGGACCTGATTGCGGACCGTGAGCTGGAGACGTGGGCCCTGGTCGACCTGTCCGCCTCGATGGACTTCGGGACGTCACAGCTGGAGAAGCGGGAGCTGGCCGTCGCGGCGGTCGCCACGGTCGGGTTCCTGACCCACCGGCTCGGTGACCGGTTCGGCGGGCTGATGTTGCGCGACTCGGCTCTGCGCCGGTGGCCGGCGCGGTCCGGGCGGCTGGCGCTCTACGGCCTGCTGCGAGCGCTGCTGGCCGAGCAGGTCAACGGCGACCAGGAGGCGCACCGCAGCGACCTCGCGGCGGCGCTGGAGTCGATGGCCCGCACGCAGCGTAAGCGCGGACTGCGGGTGATCGTGTCCGACTTCCTCACCCCTGAGGACGGCGAGGTCGACAGCCGGATGGAGCCGTCCTGGGAGCGGGCGATGCGCAAGCTGACCGCGCAGCACCAGGTGCTCGCGGTCGAGATCGTCGACCCGCGCGAGCTGGAACTGCCGAATATCGGCGTGGTCATGATCGGCGACCCCGAGACCGGCGCGGTCCGGGAGATCGACACCCGGCGGCGCAAGGTCCGGGAAGCGTTCGCGACGGCCGCCCTCGCGCAACGGGAACGAACGAGGACCGCTTTGCGTAGGGTAGGTGCGGGGCACCTGGTACTGAGGACCGACCGTGACTGGGTCGCCGACACCGTGCGGTTCGTGCTCGCCTACCGGCGAGTGGCGCCCCGCCTGCACCAACCGCCGAAGGGAGTGTCCCGCTGATGGAGTTCCTGTCTCCCGGGCGGCTCTGGTTCCTGCTGGTCATCCCGGTCGTCGTCGCCGGCTACATCTTCCTGCAGCACCGCCGGGCGCAGTACGCGCTCCGCTTCACCAACATCGCCCTGCTCGACCGGGTCGCGCCGCGGCGGCCACAGTGGCGCCGGCATCTGGCCGTCGTACTGGCCCTGCTGGCGGCGTGTTCGTGCATCGTGGCGTTCGCGCAGCCCAAGGACCAGGTCAAGGTGCCGCGCGAGCGGGCCACCATCGTGGTCGCGATCGACGTGTCGCTGTCGATGATGGCCACCGACATCGAGCCGAACCGGCTGGAAGCGGCGAAGAAGTCGGCCAAGAACTTCATCAACCAGTTGCCGTCCAAGTTCAACGTGGCGCTGGTCAACTTCGCCGGTACGGCGTCCATCATCGTGCCGCCGACCACGGACCGGGCCACTGTCCTGCGCTCGGTGGACGGGCTGGAGCTGGCCGAGTCCACCGCGACCGGTGAGGGCATCTTCACCTCGTTGCAGGCGCTCACCCAGGTCCCGCCGGACCCGGACCACCCGAACGACCCCGCCCCGGCGCGCATCGTGCTGCTGTCGGACGGCAAGCGGACGGTCGGCCGGACCGCGCAGGAAGGCGCGCAGGCCGCAAAGGCGAAGAACACCCCGGTCTACACGATCTGCTTCGGCACCGACTCCGGCTTCATCGAGATGGACGGCATCCGGCAGCGGGTGCCACCGGACCGCGCCGAGCTGCGCAGCGTCGCCGAGATCAGCGGCGGCGAGGCCTACACGGCCGAGTCGGCCGGTGAGCTCGAGGACGTCTACAAGGACATCGGTTCCTCGGTCGGCTACGACGAGGTGGACAAGGAAGTCACCGCTCGCTTCGCCGGTATCGCCATGCTCTTCACCCTGGCCGCCGCCGGTGCCTGTATCGCGCTGGCCTCCCGCTTCCCCTGATGGCTTGACCGGCCACTCGCGCCGGGACCGCACGAGTGGCCGGAGCTGACTAGCGGAAGACCTCTCGAGGGATCCTCCCAGGTGTTCGGCCTCAGAAGGGGCCGGACAACGTGATCGAGATGCCGTTGGTCAGGTCGGTGATGGTGACGTCACCGAAGACCACCCGCATCGGCGGGCTGCACTTCGGCTGGAAGGTCGCCGTCAGGGTCAGCGAGAAGTTCGCCTTCCCGTTCTGGACCGGGAACGTGGCGGTGGCCGTGAAGGCCTCCTTGTTGTCGGCCTCCGGGAAGTTCTCGCCCCGGTTGAGGCAGGCGGCCTGGGCCGTGACCTGCACCTGGATCTGCTCCTCGTTGCCGAGACCGGCCTCCTTACCGGCGACGGTCAGCGAGTTGCCCGAGCGGGTGACGGTCGGCGTGCCCACGAAGTGCGGGCTGCCGGCCGACGCGGTGGACACGAAGCAGACCGACGCGATGACGGCCGTGAGCAGGATGATCAGAAATCTGCGCATGAGATTCCCCTCTGGTGATGCCAATGCGGCTGCCAGGCGGCTGGCAGCGATCGCGAACGCGGCGCACCCGGTCGTTGACCAGGTGGCGTCCTGAACTCGCTCAGCGATCCGCTCGACACCGGCGGTGCACGCGGGTGGGCCCAAGCGACCGAGCGCCGGTGACCACGTCTGATCGGCGCCGCCCCACTCACCCCGATTGTTGCCAAGAGCCCACCAAGGTCCCCCAGGCTCAGCTAGACCATAAACCTCAAGTGCGGATTGCGACAGCCATACTGACCGGTCACCTGCGACCCTCCCCGTCGGCGTACGCGGTGAGCCAGGAGAGGGCCGAATTCCAGTTCACCGCCACCTCGTTGGTGGAGTAGGAGCCGATCTCGTCGATGTAGCACTTGGCCGGGGCGCAGCCCTGGAGGTTGCGTTGGGCAACGGGATCCTGGAGGCCGGAGTTCGGGCCGCCGGCCAGTGAGCCCGGGTACGGCGAGGGAAGCGCGGGGTTGAGCGAGTGGGCCCAGAAGCGGTGGTGCTGGTTGTGGCTGGATCGCTCGCCGTAGCCGGTCACGTACGACCGGCCAACCGCATTCCGGCCGAGCAGGTAATCAAGCGATTCAAGCGCGGCCGATCGGTACGCCGCTCGCCTGGTGAGGTCGGCCGCGATCGCCAGGATCATCGCGTTGTTCGCCGTACCGCTGTTCGAGCCCCAGACGTACTTGCCGTCCGCCGGTTTGTAGGGGTTGGCGTAGCCCTGGGATTTGAGATCGGCGAGGTAGACATCCGCGGTGTCGACGATCCGACTGCGTAGTTTCCACTGGTCGACAATCGACAATCGCCACGGTGTCCGCGCGAGCGCGAGGTCGGCGAGCCCGCCGGTCTCCTGCCATGAGAACCCGTCGGCTGCCTGCAACGACGTCGTGATGAACTTCCTGTACGACGCCTTGCCGGTCGTCGCGAACAACTCGGCAGCGGCCCAGGAGAACTCGTCCGTCACCTTGGTGTCGTCGTACGCGCCACCGCCTTCACCACCGGGCGGAGCGTACAGCGCCGGATGCTGCCGGGCCGCGCTCCACGCCTTCTCGGCCGCTGCTCGGCACGTGGTCGCGAGCTGCCGATCCCAGCGAGCGTAGACACGTGCGCATCGGGCGCCGACGGCCGCGAGGTTCAGCGTCGCCGCGGTCGACGGCGGGTAGAGGTACCGCGGCTGCGGATCCGCGGCCGGTGCGAGCGGCAGCCCGGTCCACTTCTCGTCGTGGATCTTGTGATGCACCATCCCGGCCAGTGGCTGACCGGCTGGAACCTGCATCCCGAGTACGAAGTCGATCTCCCATCGTGCTTCGTCCAGTACGTCGGGGATCCCGTTGCCTGCCTCTGGAATCCGCAGATCTGCTGTGCCGGACTGTTCATAGAGATCAAGCAGTTGCCACGCCGCGAGTGCGCCGTTGACGACGTACTTGCCGTGGTCGCCGGCGTCGTACCAACCGCCTCGCACGTCGAGGCTGTAGTCGCACGTGCCGGGGAAGCAGGGGACGGAGATGTCGCCCTGGTTGGGTGCGATCCCGAGGTGACCGGCCGCCCTGGCGTACTGCTCGCCGACGTACTTCGCCTCGATCTCGATACCGCTGCGGTTGTTGTAGAAGTACTCGAGGGCGTCCCGCCGGAGCGCGGAGTAGATCTGATCGCCGATGTCGAAGGGCTCGCTGAGGTCGTCCCCGACGGCGAGCCGGAAGCCGGTGCCCTTCTTGCGGACGTTGCCGAAGTCGATCAGCTGAACGTCGTCCCCGGAGGCCGCGTCGGCGCCGTACGGCGTGGTCTTGCCGGTGGCAACGATCTGGTTGCCTCCGTCAAGCAGACGCCAGTCGAGCGCCGTCGTTGCCGTGGTCACGTATGTTGCGCGCTTCGGCCCGTCGGTGAGGTACCCGAGCTGGTTGACCCGCACCGGTGAGCCGTAGTCCGGGATCCCGCCGGGCGGCAGGACTCCGCCGACGACCGAGATGTTGTCGAGGCACAGCGTGTACGGCTCGGTCGCGCCACCCGCCTGGAACGACACCTGCCCGTGGGTGTCGGTGATCGGCGACGTACCGGTGAACTCGAAGGTCTGCGGCGTGGTCGTCACGTCGACGGCCTGGTTCAGCACCGTCGAGTACGGCGCTGCCGCCTGCTGGAGCGCCGTACGGAACTGGACCGGCCGACTCGCCGACGCCTCGAACCGCAGCGTGTACAGCTGCCCTTGCTCGAGCGGGAGGTCGTCCTGCCCGATCATCGCGTCCCACGGGTTGACCGTGCCGGCCGGGACCTGCGCACACAGCCGGCCGCCGCTCACCTCGGCCGGGAAGTTGCTCCACCATGGGTCCTTGCCGCTGTCGAACGTCCCGTTCAGCACCCGCTCGTACGGCGGATCGGCCGCGACGGCCGGCGTGGACGCGGCCAGCAGGGCGACTGTGACGGTCAGGGCGATCGCACCGGATCGCCGTCGAGGAGTGGGCATGGGCGTGCCTCCGAGGGACCGTGGCGCCTGGACGGGCACCGGTAGAGCGCTGGGAGCGCTTGCAGTACGCCGACCAACTTCAGTCGACGTGGTGAGCATGCTGCCGAGGCCCTCGCGCGGTGTCAAGACCTCGCTGAGCGTGAACTGGGGGCTTCCCAACCGCGTCATCGGTGCCCTATGGTCGCCTGGAAGCGCTCCCAGTTTCGGACCCGATCAGCCCTTCGAGCATCAACCGGGTTCCAGCCGGGCGCTGACCCAGCGGCGTCACCGTGGCCTCTGCGTCCGCAGTACTGGGAGCGCTCCCCAGACCTGTACTTCGCCCCAAAGGAGGGTCCATGTCGTCACTCCGGCGACCCGCATTTCGGAAAGTCGTCGCGGCCGGTGCCGCAGTTGCCTTGTTCGCCGCGGCCGGGTGCGGCGGCTCAAACGAGGATGCGAGCGGCGCGGACGGCACGATCACGCTGACCGTGAAGACCTTCAGCCAGTTCGGCTACGAGGATCTGTACAAGCAGTACGAGGCATCGCATCCGGGCATCAAGATCAAGCAGGACAACATCGCCCAGCTCGACGACTACACGCCCAAGCTGCAGCAGTGGCTGACCGCGGGCAGCGGCGCCGGTGACGTCGTCGCGCTGGAGGAGGGCATCCTGGTCAAGCTGATGGCCAAGCCCGACCAGTTCGCCAACCTGCTCGACTACGGCGCCGCCGAGGTGCAGGGCAACTTCCTGGACTGGAAGTGGAAGCAGGCGTTGACTGCCGACGGCAAGAAACTGGTTGGCCTCGGCACCGATGTCGGTGCCCAGGGCATGTGTTACCGGACCGACCAGTTCGCCAAGGCCGGGCTGCCGACCGATCGCGCCAAGGTCGGCGAGCTGTGGCCGACCTGGGACGCCTACCTTGCCACCGGCAAGCGTTTCGTTGCCGCCGGCACGGGTGCGAGCTTCTTCGACACGGCCGGCGGGATCTACCAGAACATCCTGATGCAGCAGGGCGACACGACGTACTTCGACCGGGACAACAAACTGATCGTCGACACCAACCCGGGCGTCCGGGCGGCCTGGGACCAGACCGTGTCGATGATCGACGCCGGACTGTCCGGCAAGCTGCAGATGTGGGGCCCGGCCTGGAACGCGGGCTTCAAGAAGGGGACGTTCGCGACCATTCCGTGCCCGGCCTGGATGCTCGGCATCATCAAGGAGCAGGCCGGCCCGGAGAACGCGGGGAAGTGGGACGTGGCCCGGGTTCCTGGTGAGGGTGCCGTCCGCGGTGGGTCCTTCCTCGCCGTACCGGCGCAGAGCAAGCATCCGAAGGAGGCGGCCGAGCTGGCGAAGTTCCTGACCAGCCCGGCGGGTCAGACCGCGGCGTTCAAGGCGAAGAACAACTTCCCGTCGTCCCCGCAGGCGATCGACGACCCGGCCGTGTCGGGTGCGGTGAACGCCTACTTCAACAACGCGCCGGTCGGCAAGATCTTCGGCCAGTCCGCCAAGAGCCTCAAGCCGGTCTACCTAGGCCCTGAGAACCAGCTCGTCGGCGACGCGGTCGGCGATGCCCTGACCGCGCTCGAACAAGGCAAGTTGAAGCCGGACGAGGCCTGGACCAAGGCGCTCGCCGACTCCAAGCGAGCCGTCGACAAGTGAGTGCTGAAGCGCCCCCGCGGCCGGTGCGGACCCCCTCCGCACCGGCCGGGGCTTCGGCCTCCGGCCGGCGTTCGTTCTGGAGCCGGTTTGATCTTTACGGGTCGCCGTACGTGTTCATCGCGCCGTTCTTCGTGTTGTTCACGGCGTTCGGGTTGTTTCCGCTGGTGTACACGGCCTGGGTTTCGTTGCGGGCCTGGGATCTGACTGGGGATGCCGGGTTCGTCGGGCTGGACAACTACTCGCGATTGCTCGGGGATCCGGACTTCTGGAACGCGTTGCTGAACACGCTCGGGTTGTTCGTGCTCGCAACGGTGCCGCAGTTGCTGCTGGCACTGATCATCGCGGCGTTGCTGAACCGGCCGATCCGGGCGTTGCTGTTGTTCCGGCTCGGTGTGCTCGCGCCGATCGTCACGTCGGTTGCCGCGGTCGCGATCGTGTTCGGTCAGCTCTACGGCCGCGACACCGGCCTGGTGAACGGCGTACTCGGTCTGGTCGGTTTCGATCCGATCGACTGGCAGGCCAGCAAGACGTCGTCCTGGGTCGCCGTCGCCAGCATGGTCAACTGGCGCTGGACCGGGTACAACGCGCTCATCTATCTGGCCGCGATCCAGTCGATCCCACGGGACCTGTACGAGGCCGCGCAGATCGACGGTGCCGGTGCGATCCGGCAGTTCCGCAGTATCACCGTCCCGTTGATCCGGCCGGCCCTCATCTTCACCGTAGTGATGTCGACAATCGGCGGAATGCAGTTGTTCACCGAGCCGCTGCTGTTCGGTCAGGGGGACGTGTCCGGTGGCAGCCTGCGGCAGTTCCAGACGGTGGCGATGTACATGTTCGAGCAGAGCTTCCAGAACTTCGACTACGGCTACGGATCCGCGATCGCCTGGATGATCTTCCTGCTGACGGTGCTCGCCGGCGTCGCCAACGCGCTGATCAGCCGCCGGCTGCGGGGAGGGACGCAATGAGGCCCCGGATCAGGCACGGCGGGAACAGCCTGGTCTATCTCACGCTGATCGTCAGCCTGGTGCTGTCGGTCTTCCCGCTGTACTGGCTGTTCGTCGTGGCGACCCGCTCCAACGACGTGGTGGGGGACATGCCACCTCCGCTGCTCCCCGGCGGGAGCCTCGGCGCCAACCTCGAGCGGCTGTTCGGGCCTGAGGCCGAGGCGGCCCACTTCGCCCGCGGCATGCTCAACTCGGCGATCGCGTCGGTCTGCGTGACCGTGTCGGTGGTGTTCTTCTCGTCGCTGGCCGGGTTCGCCTTCGCCAAACTGCGTTTCCGCGGTCGCAACGCGCTGCTGCTCGCCGTACTGGCGACGATGATGGTACCGGTCCAGATGGGCATCGTGCCGCTCTACATGGTGATGGTGAAGCTCGGTTGGCAGAACCACCTGCAGGCGGTGATCGTCCCGTTCCTGGTGTCCGCGTTCGGCGTGTTCCTGATGCGCCAGTACGCCGAGCGCGCCGTACCGGATGAACTCATCGAAGCGGCCCGGCTGGACGGATGTACGACGTTCGGCCTGTTTCTGCGCGTGGTGTCGCCGGCGCTGCGGCCGGGCGCCGCCGTACTGGGACTGTTCACCTTCATGGGAACGTGGAACGAGTTCCTCTGGCCGCTGGCGATCCTGGAGGCGGACAACCCGACGGTGCAGTTCTCGCTCAGCCAGCTCGCCACGCAGTACTACACCGACTACACGCTGATGTTCACCGGCACGCTGATCGCGATCGTGCCGCTGCTGGTGGTGTTCGTCCTGTTCGGCCGACAGTTGATCAGCGGCATCATGGACGGTGCCGTCCGGTCGTGATGATCTACCCTCTACCCACTCAAACGTTAAGGACCAGCCGGTGACGGACATCCACAAACGGCAAGTGACGCTCGACGAAGTCGCCGAGCGGGCCGGCGTGTCGCGATCCGCGGCGTCCCGGGTGATCAACAACGCGCCACATGTCAGCAAGGCCAAGCGGGAGGCCGTCCAGCGGGCCGTCGTGGACCTCGGGTACGTGCCGAACGCAACGGCCCGGGCGCTCGCCACCCAACAGGTCGGCGCCGTCGTCCTCGCGATCTCCAGCGACAACCCGCAGGTGTTCGCCGACCCGTTCTTCGCCGAGGTCGTGGTCGGGGTCAACTCGGTGCTCGAGGAGACCGAGCTCGAGCTGATGCTGCTGCTCGCGACGTCGACCCGCGGTCAGACCCGGCTCGAGCAACTGCTGCGGACCCGGCAGGCCGACGGCGTGATGCTGATGTCGATGCACGGTGACGACCCGTTGGCCGCGCTGGCCGACAAAGCCGACGTACCGGTCGTGTTCGGGGGATGCCCGGTCAACTTCGAGCCGCGGTACTACGTGGACGCGGACAACCGGGGTGGTGCGCGACTGGCCACTGAGCACCTGGTGGCGGCCGGGAGGACCCGGATCGCCACCATCACCGGTCGGATGGACGAAGGGGCCGGCACGGCGCGGTACAAGGGCTATCAGGAGGCCCTCGCGGTGGCGGGGCTGGACGCAAGCCGGGTCGTCCATGGCGACTTCAGCGAGGACGGCGGCAGCCGCGCGATGGAGGAGCTGCTGGCGACGCACTCCGACCTGGACGGCGTCTTCATCGCGTCCGACCAAATGGCGATCGGTGCGCTCCGGGTGCTGAAGGACGCCGGCAAGACGGTCCCCGGCGACGTGGCGATCGTCGGCTTCAACGACATCACCAGCGCCCGCCACACCGAACCTCCACTCACCACCATCGCCCAGCCCATCCAGTCCCTCGGCCGGGAGATGGCCCGCATGCTCCTGAGTCTCATCGCCGGCGAGACCCCAACCCCGCTGATCCTCCCCACCCGCCTGATCGCGAGGTCCTCCACCTAGACCCGGGACGCACGAAGGGCGCGAACCCTGGGGTTCGCGCCCTCCACGTGGTGCGGCCGCTGTTTACGACAACCGGGGGTGTCCCGACACCCGGTGGCCCAGCGGCCACGGCCCCTCCCACCCTGGTGAGATGTCTGATGCTCAGTCTTCTCGAAAAGTTCGGCGAAGTCCGTACCTTTCACAGCTTTCTTCAGAAGTTCTCAGGTTCACCTCAGTCGTGGCCTCTGACAACCATCCGCCGCCATCGACCGCGGGTGTCAGACGACCTGGTGGAGCCAGCGCACGGGAGCGCCGTCACCGGCGTACCGGAACGGCTCGAGCTCGTCGTCCCACGGCCGGCCGAGCAGCCGCTCGACCTCCTCGGTCAGGTCCGCCTCGCCGCTGGCCGCCTTCAGCATCGCCGCCTTCAGCCGCTCCTCCGGCACCATGATGTCGCCGTGGACGCCGGTGGTCGCGTGGAAGACCCCGAGCGCGGGGGTGAACGAGTACCGCTCGCCCTCGACCCCGTTGCTCGGCTCCTCGGTCACCTCGAACCGCAGCTTCTGCCACCCGCGCAGCGCGGACGCCAGTTTCGCCGCGGTCCCGGCCTCGGCCTGCCACGACAGCTCGGCCCGATAGGTGCCCTGGGCCGCCGGCTGTGGTGTCCAGTCCAGTTTCACGGGCACGCCAAGTACGCCGCCCGCGGCCCACTCGACATGCGGACACAACGCTGACGGCACCGTGTGGACGTAAAGAACGCCACGAGTTGTCGCCACCGGGACCTCCTGTGCTCGAGGGGCGCCTTCCCCAGCGTTCTCGAACATCCGCGTCGATCCCAGCGGAACCAGTGTCCCACCCGACCCCACAAGGCACCGGACAGCACAC
Source organism: Kribbella sp. CCNWLW201 (assembly GCF_037203805.1). Lineage (NCBI taxonomy): Bacteria > Bacillati > Actinomycetota > Actinomycetes > Propionibacteriales > Kribbellaceae > Kribbella > Kribbella sp. CCNWLW201. The sequence continues at coordinate 333,169 of NZ_JBBCBQ010000010.1, forward strand.
TGCGTACATCTTGCACCACGGCCCCCACCAACACCAGTAACCTCGCCGTGTCAACCACATCACCATCGTGTCGCGGCCCCGATTCGACCGCGCGAACCTAGAGGGGGATGTTGCCGTGCCGGCCGCGGACCCGGCCGGAGCGCTCGGCGATGGCGATGGCGGTGGCCAGGGCGGAGCGGGTTTTGGCGGGGTCCACGACCTCGTCGACGACGCCGATCTCGCGGGCGCGCTCGATGCCGCCGGCGATCGTCTCGTGTTCGGCGGCGAGTTCGGCCTCGACCTGGGGGCGGAGTTCGGGGTCGACCTCGGCGAGTTTGCGCCGGTGCAGGACGCGGATCGCGGCGACCGCGCCCATCACCGCGACCTCGGCCCGCGGCCAGGCGAAGACCCGGGTGGCGCCGAGCGACCGTGCGTTCATCGCGATGTAGGCGCCGCCGTACGTCTTCCGGGTCACCAGCGTCACCCGCGGTACGACGCTCTCCGCGAAAGCGTGCAGCAATTTCGCCCCACGCCGTACGACGCCGTCCCATTCCTGACCGACACCGGGCAGATACCCGGGTACGTCGACCACGACCACGAGCGGCACGCCGAACGCGTCGCACATCCGCACGAACCGCGCCGCCTTCTCGGCCGAGAGTGCATCGAGACAGCCGCCCAACCGCAGCGGATTGTTGGCAATCACGCCGACGGTCCGTCCGCCGAGCCGGCCGAGCGTGGTGACGATGTTCGGCGCCCAGCGCTGGTGCAGTTCGACAGCGGAGTCCTCGTCGAGCACCCCTCCGACCAGCGGATGGACGTCGTACGCACGCTTGGCGGACTCCGGCAGGAACCCGGACAGATCAGTGTCCGGAACGTCGCCCGCCACGGAACCCTGGTTCGCGAGCAGATCCGCGAGCCGACGCGCCTCACGGAGGGCCTCGGCCTCGGAGTCGGTGGTGATGTGGACGACGCCGGACCGTCGTCCGTGCGGCTCGGGACCGCCGAGACGCAGCATGTCGACGTCCTCACCCGTGACCGAGCGGACGACGTCGGGACCAGTGACGAAGATCCGACCCTCCGGACCGAGGATGACGATGTCGGTCAGCGCCGGACCGTACGCCGCACCACCCGCGGCCGGGCCGAGTACGACAGAGATCTGCGGGATCTTCCCCGATGCCTGCGTCATCGCGTAGAAGATCTTGCCGACCGCGTGCAGGCTCAGCACGCCCTCGGCCAGCCGGGCACCACCGGAGTGCCAGAGGCCGATGATCGGCAGCTCCTCGCGGCGGGCCACCTCGTACGCCTTGACCACGACATCGCAGCCCTCGTCGCCCATCGCGCCGCCCATCACCGTGGCGTCGGAGCAGAACGCGATGACCGCGGCGCCCGCGATCGTCCCGCGGGCCGCGAGCATCCCGGACAGGTTGTCCGGAGTGATCAACTCCAGGCTGCCCGGGTCCAGCAGGTGCGTCAGCCGGGCGACCGGATAGCGGGGGTCCTCGTCACGTGGGAGCTTCGCGGGCTTCTGTGGAGCTGCGGTGGTCATGGGGCCTCCCGGCCTGGACTGAGGAGCGGAGGGAGCGAAGCGACTGGAGTGACGAGGGAAGGCCGGGAGTCAAAGCCCCATGACCCGCCGCGCCGGAGGCGTGGCATCGATACAGTCATCGGGCCTCCGGGGTGACAAGGAGAAGGTGCGAGGTGGGCCCGCGGTGCGGGCCCACCTGAATCAGACCGTCTTGAAGGCGATGGCGGCGTTGTGGCCGCCGAAGCCGAACGAGTTGTTCAGCGCCGCGATGTCCCCGTCGGCCAGCTTGCGCTGCTCCGTCGCGACGTCCAACTCGATCTGGTCGTCGAGCTTGTCCAGGTTGATGGTGGGCGGCGACACCCGGTGGTGCAGGGCCAGGACGGTCGCGATCGACTCGACCGCGCCGGCCGCGCCGAGCAGGTGACCGATCATCGACTTCGGTGCGGTCGCGATCGCGTTGTCGGCGGCGTTGCCGAGCGCCAGCCGGATCGCCAGCGACTCCGCGATGTCGCCCTGCGGGGTCGAGGTGGCGTGCGCGTTGATGTGGCGGATGTCGGCCGGGGTCAGGTCGCCCTCGACCAGCGCCCGCTCCATCGCCCGGCGCGCGCCGGAACCGGTCGGGTCGGGCTGCGCGATGTCGTGACCGTCGGCTGAGATCCCCGCGCCGGCGAGCTCGGCGTAGATCTTCGCGCCGCGTGCCTTGGCGTGCTCGTACGACTCCAGCACCAGGATCCCGGCGCCCTCACCGAGCAGGAACCCGTCCCGGTCCACGTCCCACGGCCGAGAGGCCTTCTCCGGCTCGTCGTTGCGCTTGCTCAGCGCCATCATCTGCCCGAACGCGGCCAGCGGCAGCGCCATGATCGCGCCCTCGGTCCCACCGGCCAGTACGACGTCCGCGCGGCCGAGCCGGATCTGGTCCAGGCCGAGGGCGATCGCCTCGTTGCCGGAGGCGCAGGCCGAGACCGGGGTGTGGACGCCGGCCTTGGCGCCGAACTCCAGGCTCACGTACGCGGCAGACGAGTTCGGCATCAGCATCGGGATCGCCAGCGGCGACACCCGGCGCGGGTTGGTCTTCAGCGCGTCGTAGTTGGCCAGCGTGGTGTGCAGGCCGCCGATGCCGGAGGCACAGGCGACACCGAGCCGCTCCTTGTCCAGCCCGGAGTCCGCCAGGCCGGCGTCGGCCCAGGCCTCACGAGCCGCGACGACGGCGAGCTGCGCATTCCGGTCGAGGCGGCGGGCCTTCACCCGCTCGATCACCTCGGTCGGCTCGACCGCGGCCGGAGCAGCGATCTGCACCGCCAGGTTCTGGACCCACTCGTCGGTCAGCCGCCGCGCGCCGGAGCGGCCGGCCAGCAACCCTTCCCAGGTGCTGGCCACGTCACCCCCGAGCGGGGTCGTGGCTCCGAGCCCGGTGATGACGACTCGGGTCTTCGACATGATTACCTCATCCTTCAAAGTTCGGGGATCGGTCAACGAGGGGTGTGTTGGTGCTCACCGGACCGCGGTCCGATGAGCACCGGCCAGCACAGCGGTGGCTTGTCAGCCGTTCTGGGCGCGCTCGATGAACGCGACCGCGTCGCCGACGGTCTTCAGGTTCTTCACCTCGTCGTCGGGGATCTTCACGTCGAACTTCTCCTCGGCGGCCACCACGACCTCCACCATGGAGAGCGAGTCGACGTCGAGGTCGTCGGTGAAGGACTTGTCCAGCTGGACGTCCTCGACCGGGATGCCGGCGATCTCGTTCACGATCTCGGCGAGGTTGGAACGGATCTCTTCGGTGCTGGCCATCTTCTTGGTTTCCCTTTCGGAGTTCTCTGGCTTGCTACAGCCGGGCCGGCCACCTGAGCCGCCCCGGACAACTATGGGCGAGGACTACGGCAGCCGGATGACCTGGGCGGCGTACACCAGCCCGGCACCGAAGCCGATGATGAGGGCCAGGTCGCCGCTCTTCGCCTCGCCGGTCTCGCGCATCGCGGTGATCGCGAGTGGGATCGATGCGGCCGACGTGTTGCCCTGCCGCTCGATGTCGCGGGCCACCTTGACGTGGTCGGGCAGCTTCAGCGTCCGCCGCATCGCGTCGGTGATCCGCATGTTCGCCTGGTGCGGTACGAACAGGTCGAGGTCCTCGGCCTTGACACCGGCCACGTCGAGCGCCTGCTGTGCCGTCTTCGCCATCTCGAACGACGCCCACCGGAACACCGGGTTGCCGTCCATCGTGAGGTGCGGCCAGTTGGAACTGTCGACCGCCTCCTGCCACGACTCCTTCTGGCTGATCACCTCGTGCTGGGTCCCGTCGGATCCCCACACGACCGGGCCGATCCCCGGCTCGTCGGTCGGTCCGACCACCGCGGCACCGGCTCCGTCGGCGAAGATGAACGCCGTACCGCGGTCGGTCCGGTCAGTGATGTCGCTGAGTCGCTCGACGCCGATCGCCAGCACGTACTTCGCGCTGCCGCCGCGGACCAGGTCGTTGGCCATCGCGACGCCGTAGCAGAAGCCCGCACACGCGGCCGAGATGTCGAACGCGGCCGCGGTCGGGGCGCCGACCTCGACGGCGACCTGGGTCGCGATCGCGGGGGTCTGGTAGAGGTGCGTGACCGTGGAGACGATGACGCAGCCGATCTGGCCCGGCTCGATGCCGGACTCCTTCAGCGCGTCCTTGGCGGCGTTCACCGACATCATCAGGACGGTCTCGTCCGCCTCGGCCCAGCGCCGCTCCTTGATCCCGGACCGAGTCTGGATCCACTCGTCACTGGAGTCGATCTGCTCCAGGATCTCCGAGTTCGGTACGACGCGACGCGGCCGGTACGACCCGATACCGAGGACACCGGCGTACGTCGCACCGGTCTGTGCAGTGATCGCGGTCATTCAGTTTGCTCCGTTCGGGTGGAGACGGACCAGCGGTTGTCCGGGGGAGACCGGGTCACCCTCTTCGACCAGCCACTCGACCACGATGCCGCCGTGCGGGGCCTTGACGTCGAGCTCGTCGCGCAGGCTCTTCACCTGGGCGACCACCTCGCCGGCCTCGACCGTGTCGCCGGACTCCCGGCGGACCTGCTCGGAGCGGGTGAAGGTGCCCTTCATCGGCGCGACCAGCAGCCGCCAGGTCGGTGAGGCGTCGATCTCGGACGGGCTGCCGTGCTTCTCGGCGAACGCGCGGGCGTCGTCGAGCTGGTCCGGCGTCTTCAGCGCGAACGTCTCGACGCCCTTGAGTGCCCGCTTCGCGATCCCGGTGAGGGTGCCGGCCGGCGGCAGCTCGAGGATGCCGGTCACCTGCATCTCCGCCATTGTCTGCATGCACAGGTCCCAGCGGACCGGCGAGTTGACCTGGGAGACGAGCCGGTTCAGCACCTCGCGGCCGTCGTGGACGACCTGGCCGTCGCGGTTCGAGATCAGGCGGGTCCGCGGGTCGTGGGTGCTGATCGCTCTCGCGTACCGCGCCAACGTCTGGACCGCGGGCTCCATGTGCTTGGTGTGGAACGCACCGGCCACGGACAGCGGGATCAGCCGGGTCTTGGCCGGCGGGTCGGCGGCCAGCGCGGCCAGCTCCTCGACCGTGCCGGCGGCGACGATCTGGCCGGGGCCGTTGTCGTTCGCCGCGGTCACGCCGTGCTCGGCCAGCTTGGCCAGCACTTCGTCGCGGTCGCCGCCGAGGACGGCGGTCATCGACGTCGCGGTCAGCGCCGAGGCGGCGGCCATCGCCTTGCCGCGCTCGCGGACCAGCACCATCGCCTGCTCGGCGCTGAGTACGCCGGTGCCGGCCGCGGCCGCGATCTCACCGACGCTGTGGCCGGCGACGGCGCCGACCTTGGTGAACGCGTCGGACGGATGCGGGAACACCGCCAGCGCGGCCAGCATGCTGGACGCGACCAGCAGCGGCTGCGCGATCGCGGTGTCCCGGATCGTGTCCGCGTCGGCCTTGGTGCCGTAGTGGGCGAGGTCGAGGCCGGCCACCGCGGAGAGCCAGTGCAGCCGGCTCTCGAACGCGGGATCTTCCAGCCACGGCTCGAGGAATCCTGGGGTCTGGGCACCCTGACCGGGCGCGACGATGACGAGCACGTGACAACTCTCCCTGAGCCAGGCCGTCCGTGGGCCGGAAGGCAGCACGAATTCTACCGCCCCGACTTTGTAGGGTTCCTACAAAAGGGAGCTACCGGGCTCGGGGTTGAGCAGGCGGCCCAACGCCAGTGCGACACGAAGTGTGAATGCGTCGCGCGGGTTCAGCGGCGAGTAGCCCGTGATCTCGCCCACACGCCGGAGCCGATACCGGACGGTATTCGCGTGGATGAACATCGCGCGGGCCGTCGCCTCGACCGAACCACCCGAGTCCAGGTATGCCGACACGGTGTCGAGCAGCACGCCACCGCCTATGGTAAGCGGGCCGTAGACGTCCGAGGCGAGTTGGCGACGGGCGTGACCGTCTCCGGAGAGTGACCGTTCGGGCAGCAGGTCGTCGGCCTGGACCGGTCGTGGCGCCTGCGGCCAGGCCGGCGCCGCGCGGAGTCCGGCGATCGCGGCCCGGGCCGACGTCACGGCCGCCATCAGGTCTTTCACCACCGGTCCGACGACGATCGGACCGGGTCCAAACCATTGAGCAAGGTTTTGTACGATCTCGACAGGTTTACTCGTACCACCGAGTACCACCACCAGCCGGTCGCCCTGCATCGCACACAGAGCGTCAGCACCGGCCTCCCGGGCCGCGTGCCGGACCACGTCGGCCACGTTGGCGCTCCCGGGCTCCGATTCGGGGGCGCGTCCGACCACCACGGCGACCTCCGAGGACCCCGTCGTACCGGCTCCGGTCCAGCCGAGGGCGGAGGCGCGGGAGCGGACGGACTCGTCGGCTTCGCCGCGGATCACCGAGTCGACGACCAGGGCTTCCAGCCGGGCGTCCCAGGCGCCGCGCATCTCGGCGGCCTGGGCGTAGACGGTGGCGGCGGCGAACGCGACCTCGCGGGCGTAGCGCTGCATCGCCTCGCGGACCACCGGCACGTCCTCGGGCGGGAGCAGGTCGCCGATGGTGTTCTCGATCATCTCGATCGTGGTCCGGAGCAGGTCGACGGTCTGGTGCAGCGAGATGACCCGGGTGAACTCGCGCGGCGCCGAACCGAACATCCGGATCGGCATCGACGAGTGCTCTTCGGGATCGCGGAACCAGTCGACGAACGCGGTGATACCGGACTGGGCGACCAGCCCGATCCAGGACCGGTCCTGCGCCGACAGCTTGCCGAACCAGGGCAGCTTCTCGTCCATCGCGGCCATCGCGGCGGTGGCCAGCGCACCGGTCGCCCCCTGCAACCGCTCGGCCCGCGCGAGATGACCCTTCTTCGCCACGCCCCGACCATAACCGCTGCCATCATGGGGGGATGACGGACAACGCGGGTGTGGCGGCGGCCGTGGCGGCGCTGCGGGCGATCGGGTACTACCTGGAGCGCGACCAGCAACCGACGCACCGGGTCAAGGCGTACCGGCGCGCGGCCGACACGATCGCGGCGCTGCCGCCGGCCGAGGTCCGGGCCCGCCGCCGGGCCGGGACGCTGACCGAGTTACCGGGGATCGGGCCGAAGACCGAGGCCGTCATCCTCGAGGCGATGGACGGCAGCACCCCGTCGTACCTGGTCAAGCTGGAGGACGCCGCGGGCGCCCTGACCACGGCCGGTACGGCGATGCGCGCGGAACTGAAGGCGGACCTGCACCTGCACTCGGAGTGGTCCGACGGCGGCAGCCCGATCGAGGAGATGGCGCGTACGGCGCACAGCCTCGGGCACTCGTACATCGCGCTGACCGACCACTCGGCCCGGCTCACCGTCGCCAACGGGCTGTCCCGCGAACGCCGGATGCAACAGCTCGACGTGGTCGCCGAGCTGAACAAGAAGCTGGCGGACGAGCTGGACGGGTTCACCATCCTGAACGGTATCGAGGTCGACATCCTCGAGGACGGGTCGCTCGACTGCGACACCGAGATCCTGGCCCGGCTCGACCTGGTCGTCGCCAGCGTGCACTCGAAGCTGCGGATGGCGGCCGGGCCGATGACCGAGCGGATGGTCCGGGCGATCGCGAACCCGCACGTCGACATCCTCGGCCACTGCACCGGCCGCCTGATCACCGGCGGCCGCGGTACCCGGCCGGAATCCGACTTCGACGCCGAGATCGTCTTCGAGGCCTGCCGCCAGTTCGGCACCGCGGTCGAGATCAACTCCCGCCCGGAACGCCTCGATCCACCCAAGCGGCTGCTGTCGCTCGCGGTCGAGACGGACTGCATGTTCTCCATCGACACCGACGCGCACGCGCCCGGCCAGCTCGACTGGCAGGTCTACGGCTGCGAGCGCGCCGAGGACTGCGGTGTGACCCCCGACCGCGTCATCAACACCTGGGACCAACAGAAGCTGCAGGAATGGGCGGCGTCATGAGTGACCTCGAGAAAGACCCCGCTGAGATCGTCTGCGTCGGTGGGAACGACGGGCCCGTGCTGGAGTTCCTCGAGCCGCGGGAGGTCATCCTCGGCCGGACGACGAAGGTACGGCGCCTGCTGCCGAACAAGAACCGCCGAATGGTCGGTGCCTGGTGCTTCGTGGACCACTACGGCCCGGACGACCTCACGAGCCGTGTCGACTCGTACGACGTACCGGGGGAGCGGGGAATGCAAGTCCCGCCGCACCCGCACACGAGTCTGCAGACCGTGAGCTGGCTGTTCGAGGGCGAGATCGAGCATCGTGACAGCGTCGGATCGCATGCGATGGTCCGGCCGGGCGAGCTCAACATCATGACCGCGGGCAACGGGATCGCCCACTCCGAGGTGTCCACCCCGACCGCGCCACCGATCCTGCACGGCGCCCAACTGTGGGTCGCGCTACCGGACTCCGTGCGTACGACGGTCGCACCCGCCTTCAACGCGTACGCCGACCTGCCGACGATCGACTTCGACGGCGCCCGCGCCACCGTCATGATCGGCACCGTCGCCGGTGTCACCTCACCGGCGCCGGCGTACACCCCACTCGTCGGCGCCGACCTCACCATCGATCCCGGCCGCACGCTGACGCTTCCGCTCACGCCTTCCAACGAGTACGCCGTACTGATCGTCGACGGCTCGCTCACCGTCGGAGACCTGACCCCGGGCTTCGGCGAGATGGCCTACCTGGGCGACGGCCGCGACACCCTCGAGTTGGTTGCCTCAGCCAACGGAGCCCGCCTGCTGCTCCTCGGCGGTGAACCCTTCGAGGAACAACTGGTCATGTGGTGGAACTTCATCGGCCGCAGCCACGAGGAAATCGTCGCTTCCCGTGATGCCTGGCAGGCCGCGATCGCCAGTCGCGGCACCGACCGCTTCCCGATGGTCGCCGGGTACGACGGTGACCCGCTGCCGGCTCCCGCATTGCCCGCTACCGCGCTGAAGCCAAGACCGCGGGCGCGCTGACGCGGCGGCGGTAGTAGGCCCAGGTGAGGACCAGGAGGGCCGGACCCCAGAGCTGGAGTGGGGCGTAGCAGGCGATCATCAGCGCTTTCCAGGCGGGGCTGGAGAACGGGATGAAGTGGTCGGTGAAGACGTCGCGGAAGCCGTAGCTCCAGATGGCGATCAGGCTGAGGCCGCCGAGGGTCGCTGGGATGATCGCGGCGTACGGGTTGACGCGCCGGCCGCCGATGAACGGGATCCAGCGCGGCGCGACCTCGCCCCAGCGTTTGACCAGGCCGAACGCGAGCAGCGCGACGGCCTCGGAGAACACCGACAGGAACACGACGTACACCTTCTCGCCGACGCCCATCACGTACGTCGGCCGGCCGTCGACCACGATGCCCATCGACGAACCCGCAACCAACCCCAACCGCCACAGGCCGGATGGCAACGTCATCAACGGGATCGCATGCGCCAGCAGATAAGCCCATCGGGGAACGGGTCGCTCAGTCATGCCTCGAGCATCCGATGCGGGACCTCACCGCACCTCACTCTCGGGAGTGAAGCAACTCCCTCCCAAGAGCCTTTCAGAGCAGATCGTGGTCGCGGGCGTACGCCGCCGCCGCGGTGCGGGACGGGACCTCGAGCTTGGTGAAGATGTTCGTGAGGTGCCGCGCCACCGTCTTGTCGCTGAGCACCAGCCGGTGCGCGATCTCGGTGTTGCTGTTGCCCGAAGCAACCAAGCGCAGAACCTCGAGCTCGCGCCCGGTGAGCCCGCCGGCGATGTCGCGGTGCAGCAGCTTCTCGACCTCCTGCCGGGCCGGCGCCGCGCCGACATCCGTGAAGGTCCGGGCCGCCGACGTCAGCTCGGACGACGCCGAATCCTCGTCACCGAGCAGCCGGAACGCACGTCCGACCAGCACTTTCGCCCGCGCCACCTCGTACGGCGACTGGAGCCCACCCCACAGCTGCATCGCGGTCCTTGCCTGCGGCAGCGCGCGATCAGGGTCATTGCTCGCCAACGCCACCAAGGCCAGGCAGTACGCCGCTGTCGCGCGCAGCCCCGCACATCCGAAGCTCTCGGCGATGCCGTTCAGCTCCTCAGCGATCGTCGTTGCGTCATCGACGTGTTCACCGGCGACCAGGATCTCGACGGCCGCGGGCAATTGCCGCGAGCGGTGCACCGCGTCCCCGATCTCCGCGAGCAATCGTCGTACCGCCGCAACCGCTGCCGGCGTGCGACCGCGGGCAAGCAGCAGCAACGCGCGACCCGGCTGAGGCTCGTAACCGAATCCCGCTGCCTCGTCGTACGCCGCCTCGGCCGCCAGGTAGTCGCCACGAATCCGCAGTACGTCGCCGCACTCACTCAACGCGAGTCCGGCGGCAGCCTGCGAACCTGCGGACGCATACCGCCGGCACGCGAGGTTGAACTCCTCCAAGGCCTCACCGAACGCACTGTGCAGCCGAAGGATCTGACCCCGGTGTACGGCGCATTGGCCGGTGTACGGCACCAGGTCGGGCTGAGTGTCGCACCAGCGGGTCAGTGCCGTGGTCCACGCGGACGCGCGGGCGTAGTCCATCACCTCCTGGCAGCCCTCGATCATCGCGCAGTACACGTTGCCGGCGAAGATCGGCGACAGTTCGCCGGCCGCGACCCCGACCATCGCCTCGTCCAGCAGGGCGAGTCCTTCCGGCACCCGGCCGGAGTAGATCAGCAGGCGCCCTTTGGACACCAGACTCTGCGCGAGCAGGTCCGGATCACCGAACCGGCGGGCCGTCTCGGTCATCGCGTCGGCCACCCGGGACGCGCCGGCGAAGTCGCCGGCGTTCAGGCACCGGAAGAACTCGTGGATGCTGAGGTAGCCGCGCTCCACCACGTCCTCGGGCTGATCCGCGAGCAGCCGCTCGGCGCGGGCGGCCCAGCCGCTGCCGACGGCCACCTCGCCCCGGACGTTGAGCACCAGGGCGAGCCAGAAGGCGAATCGAACGGCGCCCAGGATGTTGCCGCCGTCGACCTGCAGCCGGTAACCGCGCTGCAGCGCGCGGATACAGGCGTCGTTGTCACCGACCAGGTAGGCGGCGGTGGCAAGCGTCTGCAGTTCGTCCGCGCCGAGGGCGGCCGCGCCAGGCTCCGCCTCGGCGGCGGACAGGCGGTCGTAGGCGACCGCCCAGTCACGCCGCTCGAACGCCTGACGCGCCCGCTCCAAGTCGTCGACGATGCCCATACTCGCGAGAATGCGCGTTCCGTCAGGCGGCGGCAAGGGTCCGGTCGGCAGCGGATCGGGCCGCGATGTGTTTGGCGACGTACGCGGCATCCCGGCTGACACCTGGCAGCACCATCGAACTGAAGGCGTACTGGAAGGACAGGCCGCAGAAGAACAGCCCGGGCGTGTCGGTGACCACCCCACGCATCTCCGTCGGCCAGCCGTCCGTGCCGAACACCGGCAGCCGGATCCAGTCGAAGACCTGCTGGAACCCGGTCGCCCACACCACGTTCGCCACGTCCGCCACCCGGTCGTCGCCGAGTACCGGCAGCCCGTCACGGACACCGGTGACCCGGTCGAGGACCCGCTCGACCCCTCGCGCGAGCAGGTCCTCTCGCTTGACCCGGAGCATCGGTCCGCCGTGGAACCGGATCTCCTCCATCGCCTTCCGCCCGATCGGGGTCCGCCGGGTGACCAGGTGCTTGCCGAGGAACAGGAAGACCGGGAAGAAGACACGTGCCGCCGGGGTGCCCAAGCGGACCGGGATCTGGCCGGGGTCCCGTCCGCACAGGATGGTCGGGTGGCTGGTGGCGAGCTCGTACGCGATGTCCGTCCCCGAGTGCGAACCGCCGACGACCAGCACCGGCCCGTCCTTGAGTTGCTCCGGACGGCGGTACTCGCTCGAGTGCAGTTGCCGGATCCCCGGGTCGAGATCGACCGCGAAGTCCGGCAGGTACGGCGTCTTGCCGAAGGTGCCGGTGGCAACCACCACGTTGTCGGCGTGGATGGTTCCGGTGCTCGTGGTGACGACGTACCGGCCGTCGTACGACTCCAGCTTCTGGACCCGGGTGCTGCCGCGGACCGGAAGGTCGAAGCGGTCCGCGTACGACGTCAGGTAGTCCGCGACCTCGTCCTTCGTCGGGTAGCCCCAGCGCTCACCGGGGAACGGCAGTCCGGGCAGGCCGTTGTACCTCGTCGGCGTGTAGAGCCGCAGCGTGTCCCACTGCGCCCGCCACTGGTCGCCGATCCGGGCGTTGCCGTCCAGGATCAGGAACGGCCGGCCGCGCTTGCGCAGGTGGTAGCCGGTGGACAACCCGGCCTGTCCGGCACCGATGATGACGGTCTCGATACTTTCGGTGTTCATGCGAGCCTCCGCTCGTCACGGGGGACGGCGCGCAGGCCGAAGTGGTACTTCAACCACCAGAGCAGCATCAGCGCGGACGTCACGACGTAGAAGCCGTGCAGGGCCCAGATCGGTCCCGGCGGCAGGTGCACCACGTAGATGCAGTGGACGGCGTTGCCGACGTTCGCGAGCACCAGGTTCGCCGGGCTGTACGACTTCAGGTCGCGGGTCCGGATCGCCTTGAGCACCATCGGCAGCGCGCTCGACGCGAAGAGGATGGTGGACACCGTCCCCGCGAGAAGAGCAACGCTTGCGCCAGTCATGTCACCGACGGTAGGGACCAGGGGCCGCCCGGCGCGTCGGACGGATTGCGCAACCTGTCCGCGCCGCTCCCTACGACGTTTGTCGTAGGCCGGTATGCCGGCGGATGGGTCCGGAAACAGGAAAGCCGCCCACCTCTGGAGGTGAGCGGCTTTCCGGGGCGTCAGGCGCCGGCGCCCTCTTGCTTGACACCGGCGACCGCGGTCGGGTCGTCGATGCGGTACTTGCGGGCTGCCTCGGCGGCGACCTCCGGCTTGACGTCACCGCGCTTGGCCAGGATCTCCAGCGTGGCGACGACGACCGACTCGGCGTCCACGTGGAAGTGGCGCCGGGCCGCGGCCCGGGTGTCGGCCAGGCCCCAGCCGTCGGTTCCGAGCGAGGTGTAGTCGTTCGGCACCCAGCGGGAGATCTGGTCCTGCACCGACCGCATGAAGTCGCTGACCGCGACGACCGGGCCCTTGGTGTCCTTCAGTTGCTCGGTCACGAACGGCACCTGCTCCGGCTCCTCCGGGTGCAGCAGGTTGTGCTCCTCGGCCGCGATCGCGTCCCGGCGCAGCTCGTTCCACGAGGTCACCGACCAGATGTCGGCGGCCACCGAGTACTCCTCGGCGAGGATCTGCTGGGCCTTGCGGACCCACGGCAGCGCGACACCGGACGCGAGCAGCTGCACCCGCGGTACGTCGTCGCCCTCGGCCGTCTCGTACTCGTTGAAGCGGTACATGCCCTTCAGCAGCCCCGCGACATCGAGGTTCTCCGGCTCGGCCGGCTGCGGAACGGGCTCGTTGTACACGGTGAGGTAGTAGAAGACGTCCTCGCCGTACGGCTTGTCCTGGTCCAGGCCGTACCCGTACATCCGGCGCAGGCCGTCCTTCACGATGTACGCGACCTCGTAGGCGAAGCCCGGGTCGTAGTGCACCGCGGCCGGGTTGCTCGAGGCGAGCAGCGGCGAGTGGCCGTCGGCGTGCTGCAGGCCCTCACCGGTCAGCGTGGTCCGGCCGGCCGTCGCACCGACCAGGAAGCCCCGGCCGAGCTGGTCGCCGAACGCCCAGAGCGAGTCACCGGTCCGCTGGAACCCGAACATCGAGTAGAAGATGTAGAACGGGATCATCGGCTCGCCGTGAGTGGCGTACGCCGTACCGGCCGCGATCATCGAGCCCATCGCACCGGCCTCGCTGATGCCCTCGTGCAGCAGCTGACCCTGCTCGGACTCCTTGTACGACAGCAGCAGGTTGCGGTCGACCGCCTCGTACTGCTGCCCGTGCGGCGAGTAGATCTTCGCCGTCGGGAACATCGAGTCCATCCCGAAGGTGCGGTACTCGTCCGGGGCGATCGGGACGATCCGGTGACCGATCTCCGGGTCCTTCATCAGGTCCCGGAACAGCCGGACCAGCGCCATCGTGGTCGCCACCGGCGAGTTGTTGCCCTTGCTCAGCGGCTTGTAGACGTCGTCGCCGGGCAGCTTCAGCGTGGTCTTCGGCGCGACCCGGCGCTCCGGCAGCGAACCGCCGAGCTGCTTGCGCCGCTCCATCATGTACTGGTACTCCGGCGAGTCGGTGCCGGGGTGGAAGTACGGCGGGTTGTACGCGTCCTCGAGGTCCTTGTCCTCGATCGGCAGGTAGAGCCGGTCGCGGAAGGCCTTCAGGTCGTCCGAGGTCAGCTTCTTCATCTGGTGGGTCGCGTTGCGGCCCTCCAGCGCCTCGATCGTCCAGCCCTTGATCGTCTGGGCCAGGATCACCGTCGGCTGGCCGACGTGCTCGGTCGCGCTCTTGAACGCGGCGTACACCTTGCGGTAGTCGTGACCGCCGCGCGGCAGCCTGCGCAGGTCCTCGTCGGACAGGTTGCGGACCATCGCCTGCAGCCGCTGGTCACCGCCGAAGAAGTTGTTCCGGATGTACTCGCCGGACTCGACGGAGTAGGTCTGGAACTGGCCGTCGGGGGTGGTGTTCATCTTGTGCACCAGCGCGCCGTCGTGGTCCTGCGCCAGCAGGTTGTCCCACTCCCGGCCCCAGATCACCTTGACCACGTTCCAGCCGGCGCCGCGGAAGAACGCCTCCAGCTCCTGGATCACCTTGCCGTTGCCACGGACCGGGCCGTCCAGCTGCTGCAGGTTGCAGTTGATCACGAAGGTGAGGTTGTCCAGCTCCTCGCGGGCGGCCAGGCCGATCGCGCCGAGCGACTCCGGCTCACCCATCTCACCGTCGCCCAGGAACGCCCAGACGTGCTGCTGGCTGGTGTCCTTGATGCCGCGGTGGTGCAGGTACCGGTTGAACCGGGCCTGGTAGATCGAGTTCAGCGCGGCCAGTCCCATCGAGACGGTCGGGAACTCCCAGAAGTCCGGCATCAACCGAGGGTGCGGGTACGACGACAGTCCGTTGTGCGGACCGCGGGAGACCTCCTGCCGGAAGCCGTCCAGCTGGTCCGTGGACAGCCGGCCCTCGAGGAAGGCGCGGGCGTACATCCCGGGGGAGGCGTGACCCTGGATGAAGACCTGGTCGCCGCCGCCGGGGTGGTCCTTGCCGCGGAAGAAGTGGTTGAAGCCCACCTCGTACAGGCTGGCCGCGGACTGGTAGGTGGCGATGTGGCCGCCGACCTCCAGGCCCTTGCGGTTGGCCTTGCTCACCATCACGGCGGCGTTCCACCGGATGAAGGCGCGGATCCGCCGCTCGATGTGCTCGTCGCCGGGGAACCACGGCTCGCGCTCGGGCGGGATCGAGTTGATGTAGTCGGTGCTCCGCAGCGCGGGCACCCCGACCTGTCGCTCCCGGGCTCGCTCGATCAGTTTGAGCATCAGGTAGCGCGCTCGCGCCTTGCCCCGTTCGTCCAGGACCGCGTCGAGCGATTCGACCCACTCCCGTGTCTCGTCGGGGTCGATGTCGGGGAGCTGGGTGGGCATCCCCTCGGTGATGATGGCTGGTGGTTCGTGTCCGGAAGCCACGGTGTCCTGCCGTTCTCTCTGGTTGCTCTTCCCCGCAATCCTGTCACCTGTTCGGAATGCGTTCTACTTCGCCTTCCACAGGCGCCCGATTCCGGTCGCCCGAGCGTGATGTGAGCGGACACGGACAGTACCCGGCAGGCGGATACCGGACACGTCACGGAACCCTCGTGCATACTTGCGCGACGCGGTAGGCCACGATGGACTATCGCTACTGAAACCTACCCCCGGGCAAGCGGGGACCACGGAGGAGGACACGTGAGCGCGACCGCGGACCACGCGGACGGCAAGAGCGGGGGGCCGAACATGGCTTCCCGGCTCGGCCTGGAGACCGGCTGGATCGTGCAGGAGATCGGCTACGACGACGACTGTGACGACGAGTTCCGCGACGCGATCCGGCAGATCACCGGAGAGGAGTTCGTCGACGAGGACACCGACGAGGTCGTGGACGTCGTCCTGCTCTGGTTCCGGGAGGACGACGGCGACCTGGTCGACGCCTTCTTCGACATCCTGACCGACCTGAAGGCCGGCGGTGTGGTGTGGCTGCTGACCCCGAAGGTCGGCCGCGACGGATACGTCGACGCCAGCGACATCGCCGAGGCCGCGCCGACGGCCGGACTCGCGACGACCAGCAGCCTGACCGTGACCGACGACTGGTCGGCCACCAAGTTGGTGGTACCCAAGTCGGCCCGGGGCCGGGGCTGACCGTCCGGTGACCCCTGCCGTCGGCAGCCGGGCACCGGACTTCACCGCCCGGAACCAGTACGGCGAACACGTCCGGCTGGCCGATTTCCGCGGCCGCCGGGACGTCGTACTGGTGTTCTACCCGTACGCCTTCAGCGGGGTGTGCACGAGTGAGCTGACCACGCTGCGGGACCGCCCCGACCTGCTCGCGGCGGCCGAGTTCCTGGCGATCTCGTGCGACCCGATGTTCACGCTGCGGGCGTACGCGGACGCCCAGAAGCTCGACTTCAACCTGCTCACCGACTTCTGGCCCCACGGCGCGATCGCGAGCTCCTACGGGGTCTTCGACCCCGACCGCGGCTGCCCCCTCCGCGGCACCTTCGTAGTAGACCAGTCCGGCACCATCCGCTGGTCCGTGGTCAACCCCATCCCAGAGGCCCGCAACCCAGACGACTACGCCAGGGCCTTGGCGAGTCTGGGCCACGATCTCGGGTAGACTGCGCCGGTCGTTTTGATCAGGGCGAATAGCTCAGCGGTAGAGCGCTTCCCTTACAAGGAAGATGTCGGGGGTTCGATCCCCTCTTCGCCCACCCAGTGGATCGGGATCTCGAAGTGGACGGCGGGGCTGTAGCGGTGGTCTGTACGGCCGTCGTGGACTTCTTTGGCGATGGTGCGCCAGAACGGTTCGGCGCCCTCCACGGCCGCGTTGGTGTGTAGGTAGATCGTGGTGTAGCCGGGGGTGTCGGCGACGAACTGGCAGGCCACGTCGACGAGGGCCCGGGCGAGGCCGCGGCGGCGGTGCTCGGGGCGGACGTAGACGCGGAAGATCTGGGCAGTGGTGCCGGATGGGTACCGTTCCGCGATCCAGGGTGCGTGCGGGGGGCTCTTGGGGCCGTCGGCGCGTACGGCGGCCGTTCCGACCACCTCGTCGTCCAGTACGGCGACGAACAGCCGCTGCCGCGGATCGTCGAAGTACGCCCGGCCTGGATCGACCACATCCGCGTGCCAGCGAGGGACGTATCCGTGCCCGAACACGTGGTAGAAGGTGTCGAGCATCACCGATCGCGCCCCGTCGATGTCCTCGCGCCGGGCGGACCGGACGACGTACGGGCCGAGTTTGTGTTCAGCCGATCGGGTCAAGGGACTCCTCCAGAGTCGAGGCGGCCACCAGCACGCGAGTGACCGGGTGAGCGGGTTCGGCAAGGACGTCGGCTGTGGCGCCCTGTTCGACGATCCGGCCGGCGTCCATCACCGCGACGCGGCGGGCGAGGTCGGCGACCACGGTGAAGTCGTGGGTGATGACGACGAGGGCGCAGCCGGTCGTCTCTCGGAGCGTCCGCAGTACGGCGATCAGCTCGGTCTGCGCGACCGGGTCGAGCCCGGAGGTGATCTCGTCGCAGATCAGCAGGTCCGGCTCGGCGAGGAGGGCACGGGCGAGTGCAGCGCGCTGGAGCTCGCCACCGGACAGTGAGGCCGGCAGGCGGCTCGCAGTAGCTTCAATGACGCCTAGTCGGGCTAACGCGTCGAGTGCTCGCTGGTGAGAGTCCGCATGGCCCCGAAGGCGCTCAGCAGTGCGGGCTACCTGGTCGACTACTGGGACGAACTCGTTGAACGAGGCCCTGGCGTCCTGATGGACGTACTGGACGCGTGCCAGCTGCTCCCTCGTGCGTCGACGCAGCAGGGGAGACAAGCGGATCACGGCTGGCCGATCGGGAGCAGCGGGTGCTGGCCGAGTTCTGGTGTCGAGCAGGAGCTCGCCCTTGCGGTGTGGGTGGAGTCCCGCGATGCAGCGGGCCAGTGTGGTCTTGCCGCTGCCTGACGGCCCGATGACGGCGAGCGTGTCACCTGTATCGACGGTCAGCGAGACCTCATGCAGTGTTTCGACCCGGCGGTGGCCCGCGACCAGGCGCCGTACCTCCAGCAACGGGGCTGTCGGTGATTGTGGGGGAGGTGGCGAGGCGCCTGGGGGCGACGTGGGGAGCTCGGTGTCGACGATGGTGCCGTGGTCCATAACCAGGACGTGGTCGGCGAGGCGGCGGACCAGTTCGAGGTCGTGGGTGAGCAGGAGGATGGCGATGCCTTGCTGAGCGACTGACCGCAGTTCGTCGATGAGGCCGGCGCGGATCAGCGCGTCCTGGCCGGTGGTGGGTTCGTCGGCGATCAGGACCTTGGGGCGGCCGATCAGCTCGTGGGCCAGGACGACGCGTTGCTGTTGGCCGCCGGAGAGCTGGTGTGGATACCGGCGCAGGAGTTGTTCGCCATCGGGGAGTTGGGCTTGCCGCAGAGCTTCCAGGATCCGCTGCCGGACTTGGTCGCGGGGCACGTGCAGTCGGGCGATCTCCCGCAGTACGGCGCCTATCCGTCGTACCGGATTCAACGCGGACGATGGCTGCTGCGGCATGTAGCCGATCGGCCCGTCGACCCGCACGTCTCCGGTGACAGTCGCACCAGTCGGCCGCTCACCGAGCAACGCGAGGGCCGTGGTGGTCTTGCCGCTCCCGGATGCGCCGACCAGGGCTGTGATGCTGCCCGCGGTGAGAGTGAACGTGACATTGTCGACAATCGCACGATCGGCGACGCGGACAATCAGGTTGTTGATTTCGACGACGGTCACCGGGCCTCCGTTCGCAGGAGCCGATCGAAGGTGAGGTTGACCCCGATCGCGAGCATCACGATCAGCAGCGCGGGTACGACGACCGCCCACGGCTGCACGAACAGACCGCTGCGATTGCGGTCGACCATGGCGGCCCAGTCGCTGGCCTGCGGGGAGATCCCGACGCCGAGGAAGCTGGCCGACGCAACGAGGTAGGTCGCGCCGGTGAACCGCGTACCGAGGTCAGCCGCGAGGGTACGGCGCATCGAACGGGCGACGTACCCGAGGCCGATCCGGATCCGGCTCTCGCCCTGCAGCCGCATCGCCTCGACCGCCGGCCGAGCGGACAACGAGAGCGCGGCCGCCCGGCTGATCCGCACCACATCCGGAAGGTTGATCAGAGCAACGACCGCGATCAGCACCCACGATGACTGCGGTGCGATCGACACGAGCAACAGCAGCATCAGCATCGACGGCACCGCCAGCAACAGATCGAGCGGCCGCATCAACACCTCATCGAGCCCTCGACTCCGAGTCATCCCAGCAATCAGCCCAAGCGGTACGGCGACCAGATACGTGCACACAGTCGCCGCAACTGCCACCAGGATCAGCGACCGCCCACCCAGCAACACCTCGTTCCACACCGACCGCCCAACAAAGTCCGTCCCAAACCCACCCCCAACGCTGAACGGCACCCCCTTAGCCGTGTCACCCGACGCGAACAGCGGCCCGAAAAGCGCCAACCCAACCGGCACCCCCACCAACACTCCCGGCACCCCAAACGCCCGAACACGCCGCCACCACCCACGCCCCATCCGGCTATCTCGCCGCCCCCAGCCCCGCCATGCGTTCATCGACTGGACTCTGCGGCAGGGGCGAGGGCGCGGGCGGCCACGTCGGCTAGGAGGTTGACCAGGACTGTCGTGGTTGCGAGTACGACGGCTAGGCCCTGGACGACCGGTAGGTCGCGGGCGGCGACTGCGTCGGCCAGGGTTGTGCCCAGGCCGGGGACGACGAAGATCGCCTCGATCACGATGACGCCGCCGACCAGCCAGTCGACTGTTCGGGCGAGCTGCTGGACCGAAGGTGCGAGTGCGTTGGGTAATGCGTGCATCAGGCGGATGCGGATTGTTGACAATCCGATCCTCTGCACATGCCGGACGTATTCCGACCGCTGGGCGTCGATCATCCCGGCCCGCACGAGCCGGCTCAGCGAACAGATCGGCCGCAGCAACAGCACGAACACCGGCAGCACGAGGACGGCCGGATTGCTGGTGAGCGACGTACCGACGGCGGTCGGTGGAAACCAGCCGAGCTTCACCGCGAACACCGTGACGACCAGGATCCCCATCGCGAACTCCGGCGCCGAATACAGCCCGAGCGTGCTGCCCGTGATCACCCGATCCCACCGGCTGCCTTCGCGATGCGCCGCGAGTACACCGAGCCCAACCGACAACGGGATGAGCAGAACCAAGGTCAACCCGGCCAGCAACACCGTCGGCCCGGCCGCGGTCGCGATGATGTCCACCACCGAACGCGGGCCGATCAGCGATCGGCCGAAGTCACCGTGCAACGCTGCGACCAGCCATTCACCCAGCCGGTGCCACGCGGACTCGTGCAGACCGAGACGCTCCCGCAGCGAAGCGATGATCGCCGGATCGGGATTGTCCCCGGCGATCGTCACCGCCGCGTCGCCCGGCAGCGCCTCGGTCAGAAAGAACATCCCGGCCATCACCACCAGGACCTGCACAACACCGAGCAGCATCCGATGGACGACGTACCGGGTCACGCAAGCCAGACCTTGTCGAAGCGGGCCCAGTTCAACGTGTTCGCCGGTGCTTTGTCATCGATGCCCCGGACCGAGGGCGCGGATCCGACGATCCAGTCCGAGACGCCCCACCACAGGAAGCCGCCTTCGTTGAAGAGTTGCTCCTGCATGCGCAGGTACAGGTCGGCGCGTTGCTTCTCGTCCCTGGTCGCCTGGGCGTCGTAGTACAGCTTGTCGAAGTCCGGACGCCTCCACTGGGTGTTGTTGGTCGTCGAGGTTGTCAACAATCGCTGGGAGATGTGCGACTCGAGCGGCATCGCGCCGGACCGGTAGCTGGCCAGTACGCCGTTCTTCGAAATGTCGGTCCAGTAGGTGTCCTTGTTGCCGACCTTGACCTTCAGGTTCAGCCCGGCTGCGCGCGCCTGGTCGCTGATCGCCAGCGCGGCCTCTTTCAGTCCGGTCGACGCGTCCGAGGTGTCGAAGTCGATCGTCAGTCCTTCGGCGCCGGCCTGCTTCAGGAGCGACTTCGCGCGGTCCAGGTCCCGACCACGCTGGGCCAGACCACTGGCGTAGTACTGGTAGTTCTTGCCGTAGAGATCGTTGCCGAGTTCACCCGACCCGTGCAGCACAGACCGGATCAGTTCCTCCCGATCGACCAGGTGGAACAGCGCCTGCCGCAGTTCCGGCTGGTTGAACGGCGGCCGGTCGATCTTCATCGCCAGGCCGTGGAAGTTGCTCAGCGGCAGCCGGTGGATCTGGACGGTCTTCTCGTGCGTACGAGCGCTGGTCGGCGTCAGGTCGTGCGCGTACTCGACCTGCTGACCGAGCAGCGCGTTGACCCGAGCCGCCTCGTCGTTGCTGATGACAAGGTGCAGTTCATCCAGGTGCGGCGCTCCGTCCCAGTAGTCACTGTTGCGCTCGGCCACAAAACTGCGCCCGGGTTCGAAGGAGCGGAACCTGAACGGCCCCGACCCGATCGGCTTGGCCAGGTTCGGTTTGCCGGCCGGCACGATGTAGGTCCCGAGGGTCGCCAGTGCGTTCGGGAATTCGCCGTACGGGCGCTTGAGCCGGAACTCGACCATGCGGTCGCCGATCGCACGACTGTTGGCCAGGTCGATCACCGACAGGGCCGACTTCGCCCGCCGGGTGGAACCCGGCTCGACGATCCGCGCGAAGCTCGCCAGTACGTCGGCCGGACGCACCGGCTGACCGTCGTGGAAGGTCGCCTGACGCAGGGTGATCCGCCAGGTCCGCAGGTCCGCGCTGGGCTCCCACTTCTCCGCGAGCCGAGGCTGTGGCGACATGTCGGAGCCGTAGTCGGCCAACTTGTCGAACATCGCCTTGGCTCGCGCGATCTCGACGTACAGGTTGCTCTGATGCGGATCGAGCACCTCGGCAGCGCCGCCGCCGGAGAACACGGCGCGCAGTTGACCACCGGAGCGCGGTGCACCACCGGTCGCGGTGCTGCTTGAGCCGCTCCCGCCGGCGCAGCCGGGCAGTACGGCGACCGCCGCGCCGGCCGAGGCGAGACCGAGGAAGCCGCGGCGACTCAAGGATGAACTGGACATACGGGGACCTCACTGGCTCGGGCGGATGACAGACAATCGAAAACGATAATGGTTTTCAATTCAAGGAGCCAACTCGACCCCGGTGCGATTCCGGTCATCGGACGGTGTCGGCCGACGGCGTACCCGGTGGCGGTGACGCTCGTTGTGCTGGATGGCGGCGGGCGGACGAATTCTTAACCGTCGGCTGCCGAGATCGGACTCCTCCAGGGCGGGTCGCGGCTGGTAGGGTTCACGGCTGTCGGTCGGCGCGATGACGCACCGGGAACCCCCGGATACGGCATCGTTCCGGCAGGCGGAAAACGGGGCTTTCTGTCGGTGAGAGCGAGACGGGTCTGCCCTGAACCCGGCTCCGTCCAGTTGGGGAGGCGCGTGTCCGTGGGTCGCCAACTGGCTGGCGCCACCGTGGTGCCGGTGTGTCGGCCTGCGCGCCCGCTTGACGCCGTACCCCTGGTGGTGGCATCGGCGTGGTGAGGAGCGGTGTGGACCGGCCGGCGATCAGCACCGGACCGGCCCTGATGATTCCGGCCGGGTACCCGCGCGACCTGCCGAGTGCGTTGCTGCGGGCCGCCCGCGACTTCGGCGGCGCCGGCGTGGTCGAGATCGGACCGGACGGCCGCGAGACCAAGCTCGACTTCCCGACCCTGCTCGAACTGGCCGCGCGCATCCTGGCCGGCCTGCGGGCGAACGGCGTACGTGCCGGAGATCCCGCGGTCGTGTACTGCACCGAGCCGGTCGGCTTCTTCGCCTCCTTCTGGGCCTGCACGCTGGGCGGTATCCGCCCGCTGCTGATGGCGCCGAGCGCCGACGGCGACCGGACCGAGGAGGGCCGCGAGCGGCTCCGCAAGGTGACCGACCTGCTCGGCTGGACCGTGCTGATCGGCCGCCCGTCCGACCTCCCGAACGACCTCGGCCTGCCGGTCCTCGACCCGGACGCACTGGCCGGCCACGAGCCGACGTCGGAGTTCCACCGCCCGGCCGCGGACGATGTCGCCGTACTGATGATGTCGTCGGGGACCAGCACGGGTACGCCGAAGATCGTCCAGCTGACCCATCGCGGGCTGGTCGAGTTCGCCGCCGGTACGCCGGCCATGCTGCCGGTCCGGCCTGGACAGACGACGCTGAACTGGCTGCCGCTCGACCAGAGTGGCGCGTTTCTGCTGTACCACCTGCTGCCCGTGTTCACCGGGTGCACGAACATCCACGTGAACACCAACTGGGTGCTGTCCAACCCGCTGCGCTGGCTGGACCTGATGGACCAGCACCGGGTGAACCACTCCTGGTCGCCGAATTTCGGCTACCGCCTCGCCACTCACGCCATCGCGGGTGAGCCGGATCGGCATTGGGACCTGTCCGCGCTGCGCAGCCTGGTCAGCGGTGGTGAGCAGATCACGGTGCCGGTGATGACTGAGTTCCTCCGGCTGACGAACCGCTTCGGCGTCGTACCCGAGACCTTCGTCGCGGCCTGGGGGATGACCGAGACCGTCACCGGGATCACGTTCGCCCGCCCCGGGCTGACACCGAACGTGCACCGCGTCCGCATCCCACCGACCGGAGTCATCGAGTGGGTCGACCAGCGACCCTCGAGCGGCAAGGTCGCGGTCGCGCGACCGGGCAAGGCGCGGGCCGAGGCGCCCGGCGTACTGAGCCTGGTGTCGGTCGGCGCGCCGGCGCCGGGGACGACCGTACGGATCGTCGCGCCCAACGGCGCGGTCCTGCCGGAGGGCCGGATCGGGCAGCTGCAGGTCGCGTCCGCGCGGGTGACGCCTGGGTACCTGGGCAACCTCGACGCGGACCGAGCCGCGTTCCCGATCGGCAACTGGCCAGCCCGCAAGTGGCTCGCGACCGGCGACCAGGGCTTCATCACCGGCGGACAGGTGGTCATCACCGGCCGGGACAGCGAACGCATCATCATGTCCGGGAAGCTGTACTACGCCCACGACATCGAGACCGTTGCCTCGTCCGTCGTCGGCGCCGAACACGGACTGATCGCGGCCTGCGGGGTCGCGGACGCGGAGACCGGTACCGACCGGCTGGTCGTGTTCTACGCGCTGACACCCGAATCGATCCCGGGGATGGACCAGGCGATCCGCAGCCTGATCGTCGGCCGACTCGGCCTCGAGGCGGAGGTCGTCGGCGTACCGCGGCGCGACTTCCCGACCACCCCAGGCGGCAAGATCCTCCGCCCGCTCCTGCGCCAACGCTGGATCGACGGCACGCTGGAGACCTCCGCCAGCCCGTACGTCGAACCAGCCGGAGCCAGCTCGTACTCCGGCCCAGCCGGCGAAGGCCCGTACGCCGACGCCGCCGACGCCCACGTCACGGTCGAGGAAGACGCCAGCGAACGCACGACGGAACTCCCGGTCATCCGCCTCGCCTGGCAACGAACCCTCCAGCAATCCATCCCCACCCCACCCCAACGCCCCACCTTCGGCGCCAACCGCCAAACCCCCACCCCCGAGGCCGAGATCGCCCCCGAGGCAGCGCCCGAGGTTTCCCCCGAGGCAGCGGCAGCGCCCGAGGTCGCCCCCGAGGCAGCGGCGCCCGAAGTCGCCCCCGCCCCCGAGGTCGAGGCAGAGGTCGAGCCGGACGACGACTCCGACGCGTACTTCAACAGCACAGCCTTCTCCCGCCACCCCGCGAACCACGAAGCCCCCTCGGACCCCGAAGCCACCACCGAGCTCCCCCGGATACCGCACGCCACCCAGCCGGCCCCCACCAAGCCCGGCACGCCCCAACCCAACCAGCCCGCCCCCGACTCCCACGCACCCGAGCCCACCACGGCACCCGAGCCCAGCGCGGCACCCGAGCCGACTGCAGCGCCCGAGCCGACCGCCGCGCCTGCGCAGCACAGAGCGCCTGAGCCTGCCCACGAGCATGCGTCCACGCCCGACCCCGAGGCCACGGTCCACACTGAGTCCGTAACCTCCGAGCCCGCCCCAGCGCCAAGCGCCGACCCCACGCACGAAGTCGCCCGAGCCGCCGAGCTCGAGCCAACCGCGCACCCTGCCGCCACGGCCGAACCGGAGCCGACCGCCGAGCCTGCGTCCACGGCCGACCCCGAGGCCACAGTCGACGCCGCGCCCTCCACATCCGAGTCCGGCGCAACCTCTGAGGCCGGCCTAGCACCGGGCGACGAGCCGACGAACGAGGTCGCCCACGCCGCCGAGCCCGAGTCCGCTGCTCCTGAGCCGGGTCTGGCCGCCGAGCCTGATGCCACCATCGACGCCGTGTCGGTCACTCCCGACTCCGATGCCGAATCGGGCGAGCAGCCCGTGGACGAGCCCACCCAGGCCACTGAGCCTGAGCCGACTGCCGAAGCAGAGCCGACGTCCCAGCCCGCACCCACCACTCCTGAGCCGGAGCTGGTCTCCGAGGCTGCCGCTGACGCCGACTCAGCTCGCGCTGCAGAAGCCGAGCCGGAGCTCGCCGCCGGCGCGGAGCCAACTCCTGAGCCTGAGTTCATCTCTGACCCCGAGGCCGCCGATCACGCCGAATCCGCGGAACAGGTTGCCGGGGCCGCCGACCTTGAGCAGGCCGCCGAGGCGGGGTCCACCGTCGAACGGGCTGCCGAGCCGGACGCGGAGTCGACTTCCGAGCCTCCCGAGCCCGAGGTCGCCGCCGAGGCCGCATCCGGTGCCGTGGGGGATGAGCCCGTCGCTGGCGAGGCAGACTCTGAGCCGAGCGCCGAGTCCGCGGAAGAGGTCGTTCAGGCCACCGAGCTCGAGTCGACCACCGAGGTCGGCTCCGGCGCGGAGCTGGTCGCCGAGCCGGCCGCACCGTCGACTCCCGAGGCCGCGATCACCGCTGGCCCCGAGACCGAGCCCGCCGCTGGGTCCGAGCCGGAGCCGGGCGTCGTACCTGCCGAAGACGGGCCGAGCGCTGAGTCCGCGGACGAGGCTGCTCAAGCCGACCGAGTCGGGTACGGCCCGGAGCAGGTCGTCGAGCTCGCTGCGAAGTCGGCTCCCGAGGCCGAGATCACTGCCGAGGCGGAGCCAGCGCTGGACGTCGTACCCGGCGGGGCCGACTCCGAGCAGGTCGCCGAGGCCGAGTCCACCGCCGAAAGGGCTGCGGAGCCGGACGCGGAGTCGGCTTCCGAGCCTATGGTCGCCGTAGAGTCCGAAGCGGGCGTCGAGTCGGCGGACGAAGCTGCTCATGCCGGCCAGGTTGAGCAGGCCGCCGAGGTGGGGTCGACCGCCGAACAGGCTGCGGAGCCGGGCTCCGAGCCTGAGGTCGCCGTCGAGGCCGAATCAGTTGCCGCACACGATGAATCCGTCACTCGCTCGGCGGAGTCTGAGGCAGGCACCGAGTCCGCGGAGGACGGTTCTGGGGTCGCCGAGGTCGAGCAGGCCGCCGAGGCGGGGTCCGCCACTGAGCAGGTCGTCGAGCCGAGCGGGGAGTCGGCGTCGGAGCCTGAGGTTGCCGTCGAGGGCCAGTCCGAGCCGAGCGTCGTGCGCGCCGAGGACGAATCTGGGCCGAGGGTCGGGTCCGAGGGCGAGGTTGGTCAGGCCGGTGAGGTTGAGTCGACCGCCGAGGCAGGATCGACCACTGAGTTGGCTCACGAGCCTGAGGTCGCCGCCGAGGCCGAATCTGTTGCTGTGGGGGATGAGTCCGCCGTTGGCGACGCGGCGTCGGAGTCGGGCGTCGGGTCCGCGGAGGAGGTTGCTGGGGTCGGCGAGCTTGAGCAGGTCGGCGCGGCGGGGTCCACCGGCGAAGAGGCTGCCGAGCCGGAAGCGGAGTCGGCTCCCGAGCCGGAGCCCGAACCCGAGACCGAGTCCGAAGTCGCCGTCGCGTCCGAGTCTGAGCCGGGTGTCGGGTCCGGGGACGAGGCTGCTCGGGCTGACGAGCTAAAGCCGTCGGCTGAGGTGGAGTCCGCTACCGAGTCGGCGGATGAGGCTGCTCAGGCTGGCGAGTTCGAGGAGGCTGCCGAGGCGGGGGCCGCCGGTGGACAGGCCGCCGAACTGACGGCGGAGTCGGCCTCTGATCAGGAACTGGTTTCCGGGCGTGAGGCTGAGCCGGGCGGTGAGCTTGCCGAGGCGGCTGAGTCCGCGAGTGCCGCCGAGCCGGAGTTGGTTCTTGCGCCTGAGGTTGCCGGCGACGCAGAGGGCGCCCTCGAGCCTGCACTTGTCTCTACGCCGGAGACCACGTCCTCGCATGAGTCCACCACTTCCTCGCAGGGGGAGGCGGTTCGGGGGGCGAAGGGTAGTAAGGCTTCGGTTGTGGAGCCGGTGGCTGTGGTGGGGTTGGCGGGGCGGTTCCCGGGGGCGGAGACGCTGGAGCAGTTCTGGGACAACCTCGTGGGTGGGGTGGAGAGCATCCGCCGGTATTCGCCTGAAGACGTGAGCCAGGCGGGCGGGCACCCGGAGGACGGGCTTGTCGCGGTCAATGGGGCGCTCGAGCATGTGGAGTCGTTCGACGCCAAGTTCTTCGGGCTCAGTGACCGTGAGGCCGAGTTGATGGATCCGGCGCAGCGGTTGTTCCTCGAGGTCTGCTACCAGGCACTCGAGCACGGCGGGTACGCCGGCACCGCAAGCCGCGTCGGGGTCTTCGCCGGCTCCGGCATGAACCTCTACACCCAGCAGAACCAGTCGCGCGACTCCATCGCCACCCGGGTCGCGTACCGACTCGGCCTCACCGGTCCGGCGATCGGTGTGCAGTCCGCGTGGTCGTCATCGCTCGTCGCCGTGCATCTCGCCTGCCAGGCGCTCAGGTCCGGTGACGCGGATCTCGCTCTCGCCGGTGCGGCCGCCGTACAGGTGCCTCAGGCAACGGGTTATCACCCGGCGCCGGAGTCGATCCTGTCGCCGAGTGGTCAGGTACGGGCGTTCGATGCCGGGGCCGACGGCACGGTCGGTGGCAACGGTGTGGCCGCCGTACTGCTCAAGCGGCTCGATCAGGCGGTGGCCGATGGTGACACGGTGTACGCCGTCATCCGTGGGACCGCGGTCAGCAACGAGGACGCGCCCGCGGGCAACCAGGTCGAGCTCATCGAGCGGGCCCTCGAACGCGCCGGGCTCCCGGCCGACTCACTCAGCTACATCGAGGCGAACGCGATCGGCAGTGCGACCGCCGACTCGGCCGAGGTGCAGGCGCTGACGACCGCGATGCGCCGGCACACCGACAAGGTCGGTTTCTGCACGATCGGCTCGGTCAAGCCGAACATCGGCCACCTCGACAGCGCCGCGGGCATGGCCGGTCTGATCAAGACCATCCTGATGCTGCAGCACCGCACCCTGGTGCCGACGATCAACTACACCAAGCCGAACCCGCAGCTCGCGCTCGACGGCAGCCCGTTCGTGATCGGTACCGAGGTCCGCGACTGGGAGGCTGGTACGACGTTGCGCGCCGGCGTCAGCGCACTCGATGCCGGCGGCACCAATGCACAGGTGATCCTGGAGGAGGCGCCGCGGCAGATCCGCCGTGGCGACGACGGTCCGGTCGTTCTGCCGCTGTCCGCGCCCGATCTGGACGCCCTGGCCGACCTGGTCGAGCTGTTCCGCACAGACCTCGGCCACGGCACCGGCCACCGCCTGATTGACCTCGCTGGTACGGCGGCACTCGGGCGACCGGCGTACCGCCACCGCATCGCCGTCGCCGGCTCGTCAGAGGCAGAGCTGGTCGACGCACTCGGCACAGCCCAGGCAGCCGAGGTGCCACGCGGTGGACCGGGTCCACTGGGCTATGCGTTCACCGGACAGGGTGCTGCGCGTCGTGGCATGGCTGCTGGGCTTGCAGCTCGTTTCCCGGTGTTCCGGTCGGTGCTGGACGAGTGCGACCGCGTGTACGCCGAGGAGACCGGTGGCAGCCTGCTTGAGCTGTTGCTGACTCCTGCTGGTTCGTCTGAGGGTGTCTGGCCGACGGAGACCGCGCAGCCTGCTCTGTTCGCGTTTGAGCTTGCGTTGGCGCGGTTGTGGCAGTCGTTCGGCGTGCAGCCCGGCCTGGTGGTTGGACACAGTGTCGGTGAGTACGCCGCTCTGTGCGTGGCCGGCGCGTTGTCGCTCCAGGACGGTGTCCGGCTGACGGCCAAGCGCGGCGAGCTGATGCAGCGGGGCACGGTGCCCGGCGCGATGGTCGCCGTACGGGCGGATGCCGATCGGGTTCGTGAGCTGGCGCAGACGCCGGGTGTGGAGATTGCCGCGGGCAACGGTCCGCAGTCGTTCGTGCTGACCGGGTCCGAGGTGATCGTCGGGCAGTTGGCCGCGCAGCTGGACCGGTTGGAGGTCGCGTGGCAGCGGCTGGATGTCGACCGGGCGTTCCACAGTTCGCTGGTGGACCCGATTCTCGCGGACTTCGCGGCGATCGTCCGGGAGATCACGCTGAAGCCGCTGCGGACGCCGATGGTGTCGAGTTGGTCCGGCGAGCTGCTCGAGTCGGGGACCGTGCTGGACAGCGACTACCTGGTTGGGCAGTTGCGGCAGCCCGTGCTGTTCGGCGACGCGGTCGAGGCGGTGACGGCGGCTGGCTGCCGACGCTTCCTCGAGCTGGGGCCGGACGCGGTACTGAGTCCGGCCGGTCGCCGGATCGCGCCGAACAGCACCTGGATTCCGGCGCAGCGACTCGGACAGGATCCGGTGCTCGCGACGATGAACGGCCTGGCTGAGCTGTACGAGCAGGGCACGGAGATCGCCTGGTCGAAGGTGTACGCCGACGGCGGTCGCGTGCCGTTGCCGACGTATCCGTTCCGCCGGGTGCACCACCCGATCGACCCCTCTGCAACTGTTGAGGCGGCTGACGGTCGTACGGTGGGGCGAGCCGAACGGCCGGATTCCCGCATGCAGCCGAACGCGTTCGAGCGCGCGGCCCGGGCGCAGGCGGTGGCCTTCGAGCCTGTGAGTGGTACTGGTCCAGCAGTGAAGAAGATTCCGCTGGACCTGCCGGCGGAGCCGGATCCGGCAGAAGTCGTGAAGTCCGACGAGTCCGAGGCGGGGGAGCGGTCGCCGTTCGCGTTGCCCGCCGAGACGCATCAGGTCGACGCGGACTATCTGGCTCAGGCGGGCACCTGGTCGGGTGATGGGGTCTCGGCTGAGCGGTATCGCGAGTCGCTGGATGCGGTGCTGGATCTGACCTGCGAGGCATTGGCCCTCGATCCGTACGACCTCACCGTCGACCACACCTTCGCGGAACTCGGCGCCAACCCCGCGTCGATGAACCCGGTGATCGAACAGATCAACACCCGCTTCGAGGTCACCCTCACCCCCGAAGACCTGTTCGCGAGCCACACGACTCCGCACAAACTCGCCACCGCGGTCGCCATGCAGACCCCGAAGCCCGACGAGCCGGCGGAAGCAGAGCCCGAGGGGGAAGTTGCCGAGGGCATCGAGGAAGCTGAAACGCCTTCTGTTGTTGAGGTTGCGGACACTGCAGAGGAAGCGTCTGTCGAGGAAGCCGAACAGGTACGCGATCCGCGGACTGCGTTGGCAGTGTTGGGTTCAGGGCTCGCCGAGTTGGCTGCGAAGGTCGACGAGGCAGCGGCTGCGACCAGCGAAGCCGAGCTCCCCGGGTCCGGCATGGCTGCTCTCATGTCTCAGCAGCTCCGGGTAGCAGGCCAACTGGTCGACGGCGTCACCAAGCTGATGCACGAACAGCTCGCCCTCCTCAACGAGCACCCCGCAGACACCGCCGACTCAGAGGCAGAGCCGCCCGCGGACGTCGTACCAGATGCTGAGGTCGAACCGGTTGTTGCGGCGGACCTGTCGGAGGAGGAGCGGGAGCTCCGGCGGCGGGACTTCGAGTACTGGGATTTGGCGTTGGCCGGAGCAGAGCCGTTGGTCTTGCCGGCGGATCGCCCGGCGGGTGAGGGCGTTGCCTCGGTCAAGCAGGAGTTGGCGGCGGAGCTCGGGGACGCGGTGTTCGTGTTCAGCCGGGAGCGCAAGGTCGGCCCGCTGATGGTGATGCTGGCGGCGGTGGGGACTGTGCTCGGGCGGTTCGCGGCGCAGGACGATGTGACCATCGGGACGACGCTGATCCGGCCGAAGGGCGACACCTCGACGACGCCTCTGCGGCCGTTGCCGATCCGGATCGACCTGTCCGGCGAGCCCGATCTCGGGGAGCTCGCGCATCGGGTCCACGACGTCACGACCGGTGCGTTCGACCACGCCGGCATCGATCTCGCCGTACTGGAGCGGGACCCGCTGTTCCAGGTCCTGGTGGAGTTCGAGGACGGCGAGGAGGAGCTGGCTGAGCACCTCGACCTGCGGCTGCGCCTCACGCACCACGGTGCCGGCATCACGTGTACGGCGGACTACCGCGCCGGCCTGTTCGAGCAGAGCACCATCGATCGCCTGCTGGGGTATCTGGAAGCGGTACTGCGTCGTGCGACCAGCCAACCGCACCTGCGCCTCCCCGAGCTGATGCTGCCGATCGAGTCCGACCTCGAGACGTTGCGCGAGCTCGAGGGTGACATCGACCCTGCCGGTCTGATCGGCCGGGTACGACGGAACGCGGTGGTGGCCGGTGAGCTCAGCGGACTGCACACCCTGTTCGAGCAGCAGGTCGCCCGGACGCCCGACGCGATCGCGCTGATCCAGGGCGAGCGGCAGCTGACGTACGCCGAACTCGACCGCCGGTCCAACGCGGTCGCGTGGCAACTCGTCGACTTCGGCGTGAAGCCCGGGCAACTGGTCGCCGTACGTGTTGCCCGAGGCACCGAACTCGTCGTCGCGGTGCTCGCCGTACTGAAGTCCGGCGCTGCCTACCTGCCGCTGGATCCCGGCGTACCGGAGTCGCGCTGGTCGTTCATGGTCGAGGACGCGTCCGCGGTCGCGCTGGTCGGTGACGACGCAGCGCTCGCGGATCGGCTCGGACTGCGATTGATTCCGGTCGCGGCGGGGGACGGCGATCTGCGGGCGCAGCAGGCGCCACCGGTGCGGTCGGCCGCCGATGATGTTGCCTACTGCATCTATACGTCGGGCTCGACCGGCAACCCGAAGGGCGTGCTGGTCCCGCACCGCGGGCCGGTCAACCTGGTCCGGCACTACCTGCAGACCCGTCGGTCCTTACGGACGCTGCAGTGGACGTCGTTCGGCTTCGACGTCCACGTGCAGGAGCTGTTCACCGCGCTCGCGTCGGGTGCGCCGCTGGTGCTCATCGGCGAGGACGACCGGTACGACCCGGACGCGGTGATCGCCGCACTCCGCGACCACGCTGTGGAGCGCCTCTTCATGGCGTTCAGTCCGTTGACGGCGTTGCTCGCGACCATGCGCCGCCTGCCGGAACTGCCCGCGCTGCGGGAGATCGTGGCCGGCGGCGAGGCGATGGTGCTGACGCACAAGGTGCGCGACTTCCTCGAGGTGCATCCGGACTGCCGGCTGTTCAACGAGTACGGTCCGGCCGAGGCGTCGATCGTCACCACGATCCACGAGGTCGATCCGACCGAGGACCGGCCGTCGATCGGCCGTCCGGTCGAGGGCGTCGTCGTACGGCTGCTGGACGCGGCGCTCCGGCCGGTGCCGATCGGCGCGGTCGGGGAGATCCACCTCGGCGGTGCGGCCGTTGCCCAGGGCTACATCGGGCGGCCGGAGGAGACCGAACGTGTGTTCGTGCCGGACCCGGGTCATCCGGGCGGCCGCCTCTACCGCAGTCGCGACCTCGGTCGCTGGCGGGCGGACGGGACCCTCGAGTACCTCGGTCGCGCTGACGACCAGGTGAAGATCCGCGGTCACCGGGTCGAGCCGGGCGAGACCGAGCACGTGCTGGCCGATCAGCCGGGTGTGGTCGACGCGGTGGTGGTCGCGTGCGCGGATCCGGCCGGTGACACCTGCCTGCTCGGGTACGTCGTACTGGAGGACAGCGATCCCGCCGTCCTGGCCCGGCTGATGCTTGACCTGGGCAAGGAGTTGCCGATCTACCTGGTCCCGATCGACCTGATCCCGATCGAGGAGCTCCCGCTCGACGACAACGGCCGCCTGGACCGCACCCGCCTGCCCGAACCCGAGTGGCTCAAGCCCTAGCCGGTACGGCGGTTCTGCACCGGGGACGAGGGTTGTGTCGGTGGCAGCCCTCCCGCAGCCACTGGCCCACCGTCCGCGGTGCAGAACCCGCGTCGATCCTCATCCCTCCTGAGGACCGAGATCCCGAGCGCCGGCCGTGGTTCCGACGCTTCCTGGACCGCGTCCGTTCCCACCGGGGTCGGTCTGCTCACCGGAACCCGAGCGGGATCCCGGTGAGCAGACCCCTGCCGCACCTGCGGTGGTCGCGGCGGTCCGCGAGCCGGCGAGGGCTCGTCCGCGCGGGCGACCTTGCAGGGCGGCAACGCCGCACGAGGCGGCGACGTTCAATGGCAGGGTCACGGTGATGAAGGAAGCGAAGAGTAGCAGTACCGCGACGTCCATCAGGACCGATCCCTTGGGGTCGAGCGTTGCCACGGACAACGCTGGCGGACGTTGCTTCCTCACCGGTACTGCCACTGACGGACTGCCACGCGATGGCGGCGGAGAGTCGCCTCTCCGCCGCACTCGCGTTCTGGCCGATCCAGGCCCCCCGATCGGCCATGTCGGTCAGTCCAGGCCCCCCTCGACCGACCTTGGATGACGTGCCCCCACCCCATCCATCCGTTGCATCGGGTACGACGGGGTGGTCGTTACACGGTTCCGGGCAATTGGGTAAGAATTGCGCAAAGGTGCTCGGGACACCCTTTTCCGCACGAGACAACTGTGCGTGAGGTCACGAACGAAGCATTCGAGGCCGAACCGCGCAGCTAGCGGACGGTGGACCAGGCCTGGTGGGCGGCGCCGAGGAGGCCGGCGTTGTCGAGTTGGGCGGGTTCGACCGTCAGGTCGGTGACGAAGGGGAGCTGGGCGAGGCGCTTGACCCAGGCCTGGACCGGGTCGAACAGGATCGGGCCTGCCTTGGAGACGCCGCCACCGATGACGACCGTGGTGAGGTCGACGGTGACCGCCGTCGCGACAATGCCCGCGGCGAGCGCCTGGGCGCCGTCGTCGAAGGTCGCCAGCGCGAGCTCGTCCCCGGCGGCCGCGTCGGCGGCCAGTACGGCGGCATCCACGGCCTCGTCGGCCCGCCAGCCGCGACGTTTGGCCCGGGCAACCATCCGCGGCCCGCTCGCGTACGCCTCGACGCACCCGAACGACCCGCACGCGCATGCCTCGCCGTCCAGGTCCACCACCACGTGACCGATGTGCGCGGCGTTCCCTGACTGACCGATCAGCGGCTTGCCCTCGACGACCAGTCCGCCGCCGACCCCGGTCGACACCACGATGCCGAGCAGCGTGTCGACCTCCCGCCCGGCCCCGGTCCAGAACTCGCCGAGCGCGAAGCAGTGCCCGTCCACCCCGAGCGTCACCGGTACGTCGCCGACCAGCGCGCGGACCCGGTCGACCAGCGGGAAGTTCCGCCAGCCGCCGATGTTCACCGGCGACACCAGCCCGTGCGTCTGGTCCAGCGGCCCGGCTGAACCGATCCCGACCGCGCGCGGCGTGGCGTCGCCGCGGACCCGGTCGATCAGCTCGGCCAGCGCGGCGAACACCTGGTCCGCGTCGCCGGGCGGGGTGAGGATCCGGTCCCCGGTGACGATCCGGCCGTCCGCGGACACGAGAGCGGCGGCCATCTTCGTGCCGCCGATGTCGATTCCGAGAACCGTGCCCTGTGCACTCACTGCATCGTCGCTCATCGTCCCCCCGTCAGTGCCGGTGCAGGTTGTCAGGTTGGTTGCTGTCGCCCGGGTGCTCGAGCCCGCGGACCAGCTCGATCCGCTCGTGCATGGCCGCGTTCAGCCAGCGCGCGAACGCCTCCAGCCGGGCGCTCTGCAGCAACTCGCGATGCCAGCCCGCCACCGGTACGCCGGGATCAGCCGGTGGCTCCTCACCCAGTACGTCGGCCGCATACGCCAACTGCTCGGCCGGGATCCGCACATCCGAGGTCACCAACGCCGCAACCCGTCGTACCGCCTCAGAACCAGCAAGCGCCGCGGCCGTGATCGACCCAACCGCGATCGCCGTCGACACGTCAATCGCCTCGGCAGGTGTCTCGGGTACGGCGTCTGTGCGGCGGTGGAGCTCGTCGAGGCAGAGTTGCTCGGTGAGGACGACCTGGGCGACCCAGCGGGTGAGTTGGCGGCCCTCGCGGCTGTCCGGCCGGGGGAGTACGCAGGCCGCGTCGCCGGCCCGCAGTACCGCGAGCCGATCGTCCAGCAGCGCGCGTGGCACCGGTTCACCGTTGAGGTACGCCATCACCTCCGGCGGCGCCGCCGGCGCCTGACTGTGGCCATGGCCGTGACCGTGGCTCACGGTGACTGCGGCCGTCACTGGATCTCCAGGCGGACAGTGGGCGCGTACTGCGCTCGTCCGAACCACATCACCTTCGGCAGCACCCAGGCGTGCGCCGGCGTCGCATCCGCTGGAGCCTGCACCGGCACGGGCACCGTCACCGACGACTTCGGGGGTACAACGACCAGCCGCACCGGCTCGGGCAGCCACGACCACGTCCCGTACGGCGACGCCAGCTGCAACTCAGCGCGGATCTCCGAGGATGTGTTGTTCGCGAACTCCAGCTCGAGCGTCGCCGACGTTCCAGGAGCCAATCGCAGGTCCTGCGTCGACGGCGTCACGGTCAGACCGGTCGGTCGTCCCGGCTCGCCCTCGACCGCGCCCGAGCCGTGGTCCGGTTCCTCGGTTGGTGGCATCCCGAAGCCGAGGGTCGCGGTCAGCTCCGGGCTCTCGCCGACGAACACCGTGACGACGTCCTCCACCGCGGTGACGCCGGCACCACCGGCGAGCTGGTCGGTCTTGGTCAGCACGCGGGCAGCGACGAAGTACTGCCCGGGCTCGCAGTCCTCCGGTGGTGTCACGTTCGCGAGGTGGCGGACGTAACCGCCCGGCTCGAGCCGTAGTTGACGATCGGATTGATCAGTTGTCCACCCGTCCGGGAGTCCGATTGTCAACAATCCTTCGGCAGGAGTGTCGGCGTACTGGTTCGCGATCACCATCGAGAGCTCGAACGGCTTGCCGGCCGTGCGCGCGACGGTGGGGGAGACCGACATGCTGATCGGCAGGAAGCCCATCTGCGCGGGTCCACGGTTGTGCAGCCAGTAGCGCGCGTACGACGGCTGGGCCAGCTCACCCGGTTGTCCGAGTACGGCGGGATTCGCGGCGGCCGAACCGTCGACGGTCAGGACGAAGGTGTCGACCGCGGAGCCGGCCAGCTCGACCGTGAAGTTGCCGTCGGCAACCTCGATCGGGGCGGCCGGGTTCTCCAGCAGGTCGGCATGGTGGGCGCCGGTGATCGGGAGGGCCGAGGTGACGGTGGCCGTCGCTCCCAGACCGGTTGCCTCGATCAACCGCAGGGTGACGCCGTCCCGCGGGTCGGCCGGGACACCCGACCCGCGGGCGATGGGGTTGCCGGCCGGCTTCAGCGTGGAGACCAGCACGTCGCGCTCCGGGCTGACCTGGAGCAGCGAGTGTGTCGCCGGCAGGGTGCCGTCGTGCGCGGTGGTGGTTGCCGCGAGCAACGGTGAGGAGAATTCCTGGCCGCGGCTCGGCAACTGCTGCTTGCGCCAGTCGCCGTCGCCGCTGGTCAACGCGTACCGGAACTCGTGGGTCCAGTGCTGCAACTGGAACGCCGACCCGTCCGGCGCCGACCGCCGCGGCGGATCGATCCAGATCCCCGACGGCCAGCCGGTGCACGACCGCATCAACGACGCATGCAACGCACCAGTCGCATCCACCGCGAACCCAGGCAGTCCGTAGGTCAGCAGCGCAACAGTCCGATCCTCGAACTCCTCGATCACGCCCTCACCATGAACGGTCGCGGTAATCCGCGCCCCGGCCAGCTCGACCACAGCCGCCCCAACCGCAGCCGCCGTGGGCAGAACCAGCGCAGGAATAGCCCGCACATCCCGCACATCCGCATTAGGCCGCCAAACCTCTGCCAGTGCCGTCCGCGGTGGGACGAACGCTGCGCCCTCGCTCGGCACCTCTTCATCCAGCAAGGACGAAGCGGCGCCGACGAGGATGCGGAGGTCGGGGAGGTTTGAGTCGACCTTCAGGTAGCCGTAGCGGGAGCCGGTGGCTAGGGAGGTGGTGGCGGTGACGCCTACTCGGGCCAGGGCTACGACCAGGTCGCGGACCTCGGCTGGGTCGGAGTCGTCTGGTACGACGATCTCGGCGACGGCGAGGGGACGGGTGCCGACCTGGTTGCCGGAAGCATCTACCAAGTCGATGCGGGCAGTGGAGCCGAGGCCGAACCAGGTGTTGGCAGGGTTGTCCAGCGTCCACGGGGCCTGGGCGCTGTCCACGTCGATCAGGCCGAACCCTCGGCCGACTACGGCGCCGGCGACCTCGCTCAACGGCAGGGCGCCGGGTACGTCGGCCGGGAACTTGACCCGGACCAGGCGATCCGACTGGGCGTGGTCCAGGATCCGGGTGGTGAACTCGATCCGGTCGAGGCCGTCGTACACCGTGACGACTGCTTCGTACGAGATCCCGTCGACCTCACCGCGGCTGACGATCCGGCTGCCGAGCGGCCCGGTCTGCGTGAACACCTTCGCCGGCGCCTCGCCCGAGCCGACCACCGGACCCGACGGGAGCAGGTGCCACGGACCTTCGCCGAAGCGCGGGTGGTCCGGGTACTCCTCGTAGACCCGCAACTCGTTGCCGAGTCCCTTGAGCACCTGTCGACCGGTCCGCTTGTCGACAATCTGACTGATCCCACCACCGCGCGACGGATCCACGGTCACACTGAAGAACTCGTTCTCCACCGACTCACTGTCATCGGCCGGCCCCCAACCACCAGCACGAGCTCCATGAGTCAGCGCGTACGTCCGCCACCCGAGCGACGGCACCTCAGCAGCCAGGAACGTGAGCTTGTCACCCTCGACCACCGAAGGCACCGGCTGCCCATCCGCATCAAGAACCGTTACGTCCGAAGAAGTGTGGGCTATAGCCTCGCTTTCTTCGGACGTTGCGGTGAGGCGGACGGTGACGAGGTCGGTGCGGGTGAAGCTGAGCGTGTTGGTGACGACGACTGCGTGCTCGCCGACGGTTGACGTGTCGATCTGTGCCGCAAAGGCCTCCAGCGACGCGGTCCGCGCGGCGTCCGACAGGTCGTGCGCCTCGCGCCACCCGGTGACGAGGTCGATGTACACCTGGTCCGACTCCGACCCGGTGATCGCGTCGTGGTGGGCGCCGTACGCGAGCTGCCGCCAGACCTTGTCCAGCGACGCCTCCGCGAACCGGCCGAGCCCGAGCAGGTCGGCGTACGTGCCGAGCTTCTCCGCGTCGACCGCGGCCACCTCGGCCGCACGCTGGGCCTGCTTGGTGTCGATGTACGACACGTCCTTGCCGGTGTAGATCGGGTTCATGTCCCGCGACTGTGGCGACGGTCGCCGGCCGGTCTCGGCGAGCTCGGCGCGGACCCGGTCCATGAAGTGCTTCGTCGTACCGCAGACGAACTTCGGCCAGGCGTAGCGAGCGTTCCAGTCGTGGTGCAGTGCGGTGATCCAGTTGTTGGGCGGCGTGTAGTCGCCACCCACCGGCAGCAGCGTGTTGCGAGTGGCTGCGACCGTCTTCAGGGTGGCGAAGAGCTGGTACGCCGTGTCGCCCGCTGCCTCGACACTGGGTGCGTGCTGCAGCTCCCAGCCCGGGCCATAGTGGTCTGGCATGTAGTGAGTGAGTACGCCGTCCCCACTTGGGCTGATCCACTCGAACTCGCTGTGGAACTGCA
The DNA here is from genome assembly GCF_037203805.1 of Kribbella sp. CCNWLW201. Lineage (NCBI taxonomy): Bacteria > Bacillati > Actinomycetota > Actinomycetes > Propionibacteriales > Kribbellaceae > Kribbella > Kribbella sp. CCNWLW201. Next base: position 371,927 of record NZ_JBBCBQ010000010.1, read on the forward strand.
TGACAGCCGCAGTCCCCGCCTTCGGGTCACCCCAGGCCTGCCGCAGCGGTCCCCACTGGTGGAACGGGCCACGTGCCCACGCTGACCCGGTCAGCCCTGCCTTGGCCAAGTACCCGGGGAACTGCGGGTCGTGGCCGAACACGTCCAGCTGCCACGCGTTCTGCGGGTCGCCGCCAAGGATGTCGCGCTGGTACCCGACGCCGTACACGATGTTACGGATGGTCGTCTCCGCACCGGTCAGGTTGGTGTTCGGCTCGTTGTAGGTGCCGCCGATGATCTCGACCCGGCCCTCCGCGATCAGCCGGCGCAGGACAGCGCGGTTCTCCGGGAAGGTGTCGAAGTACGGCTTGAGGTAGTCGAGCTCAGCCAGCACGAAGCAGTACGCCGGATCGCGCAAAGCGAGCTTGAGATGCGCGTCGACCAGGCTGAACGCGTTGTGCGTGTACACCGGTCGAGTGGTGCCGTCCGGACCCTGCAGGTCCCAGCTGGTCGTGTACGCCGCCTGTGTGTTCCACCAGACCGGGTCGTAGTGGAAGTGCGACACCATCACCATCGTCCAGCCCGGTTCGGCGATCACCACCGTGCCGCTGTCCGACGCGACCTCGGCACCCTCGGCCGAGACCGTCACGGTCGCCGCGACACTCGCGCCGTACTGCGATCGCAACGATGAGGTGACCTCGAGCGGGACCTCGACCCGGATCGGGCCGTCGCCCGGCGGGAGGTCCGCCGTACCGGAAACGCCGTCGCCGGCGACTCGCACGGACAGCGCGCCGTCGCCGGCGGAACGGGTCAGTTCCACCCGCAGCAACTGGCGGGGATCGTCATCGCTGCCGGCGAACAACTCGGGCGAGGAGACATGGGTGATCTGTACGGTCACGGTGTCGGGCTCCGTCGAGAGCGGTCAAGGTCGAGAGACAACGTTATCCGTAGTCGGCCCCGACAGCGAGGGGTCATTTGCAGGAATCCGCTTACTACCCGAGGCCGCAGGCGTAGAATCCGCCTCGACCACCGCTGACAACGATCGCATTCCGAGTGTCGGCGGCCGCTAATTATTAGCTGTCAGTGACGGCACCGGCACCGACATTCGGGCGCCGGGTCAGGTGGCGAGGGAACCCCGCACGGGAGAGGGTGGGCGAATGAGTGATCACCTGGATCGTGATGCCGCCGGCGCGTTGATCGTCGGCTTCGACGGGACCACTGCCTCGGACGACCTGCGCCGTGCGGTCGCGGCCGGGCTCGGCGCGGTCATCTTGTTCACCCGCAACGTCGCCGACGCCGAGCAGGTCGCTGCCCTGACCGCCAGCCTCCGGGCGGAGCGGCCGGACTTGGTGATCGCCATCGACCACGAGGGTGGCGAGTTCAGCCACCTGGCTCCGGCCAACCCCTGGCCACTGGCCTCGCCGCGGATCCTCGGCGACCTCGACGACGTGGACCTGACGCGTGCGTCCGCCCGGGACGCCGCCGCGACGCTCGCGAGTCTCGGCATCGACCTGATGCTCGCGCCGTCGGTGGACGTGAACAGCAACCCGGCCAACCCGATCATCTCCACCCGCTCGTTCGGCACCACCCCCGACGTGGTCGCCAGGCACGGTGTCGCATTCGTCGAAGGCGTCCACGAGGCCGGTATCGCCGCCTGCCCGAAGCACTTCCCGGGCCACGGCGACGTCACCGTCGACTCCCACCTCGACCTGCCGCGCGTCGACCGCTCGATCGCCGAGGTGACCGAGGTCGAGCTCGCCCCGTTCAAGGCGACGATCGCGGCCGGCGCCGACGTGATCATGAGCGCCCACATCGTCTTCTCCGCGTACGACGACCAGCCGGCCACCCTCTCGCACCGAATCCTCACCGGGCTGCTCCGGCAGGAGCTCGGGTTCGAAGGAGTGATCACCACCGACGCGCTGGAGATGCAGGCGATCACCAAGAACCAGTCGATCGAGGACGCCACCGTCGCCTCCATCCGGGCCGGCGCCGACCTCGCCATGATCGCGATCGGTACCGCGGACCCGAAGACCCTCACCGCCCGCCTGGTCGATGCCGTTGGCAACGGCTCTCTCGCTGCCGAGCGTCTCGCCGAGGCGGCCGGACGAGTCCGCGCCCTCGCCGCCACATTGCAGACCCGGACCAGGCAGCCCGGCCTCGACGGCGCCCCGATCCGCGAGGTTGCCACCCGGGTGATCGCCAACCAGACCCTGCCCGCGCTGAGTGGCGCGCCGTACGTCGTCGATCTGACCCAGGGCCTGCACCCGGCCTGGAACCCTTATTTCACTGGGCTTCCGGACATCTTCAGCCGCATCGCCCCCGGATCGGACGGAGTGGTCCTCCGCGGCGAGCATCGGCTGCTCGACGGCGCCGGTTCGCAGTCCGACGGAGCCATCGCCCGCGCCGCGGCGGCCGCCGCCGGTCGCCCGTTGGTCGTCGCGATCCAGGACGCCGTACGCACGCCGTGGATGCGCGAAGCGCTGCCCGCCCTGCTGCAGAACCGCGGTGAGGACACCGTCGTCTTGTGCACCGGCATCCCGGAGGACCGTGAGCTCATCCCCGAGGGCGTTGCCGTCGGTACGACGTCCGGACGCAACCTGATCGTCCTCGAAGCGGTCGCCAGGGCCCTTACGCGGGCCGGCAGCTGAGGGTCAGATCGAGGGCGTGCTGCTCGACGTAGTTGAGGGCATGCCGGACGGCACCGACGGACACGATCGCGTCGCCGAGGGACGAGACCGCGACGCGAGGCGGCGTACTCGTGAAGCGGGCCAACTGTTCCTCGATCTCCGGCAGCAGCGACTTGGCGGCCTCGGCCACCCCACCGCCCAGCACGACCAGCTCGGGGTTGAACAGGATGCTGAGCGTCGCCACCACCCGGGCGGTCCGGCCGGCGACGTACTGAAGGATGCCTAGGGCAACGTCGTCGCCGGCGTCAGCGGCGGTGAAGACCAGCTCCGCGGTGACCGGGCGGTCGCCGGCCAGCGTCCGCAGTGCGGTCTCCACAGTTGGGTCGGCGACGGCCGCGGCACCGTGCTCGCGGGCGATCCGGGCGATGCCGTGGGTGTCGCCGACGCCTTCGACGAGCTTGAGGTAGACCATCTCACCGGCGCCGCCGCGGCTGCCGTGCAGCAGTCGGCCGGAGTCCATCAGGCCTGAGCCGAACCGCTCACTGGCCAGCAGTACGGCGAGGTCGCCGACGTTCCGGCCTTCGCCACGCCAGTGCTCGCCGAGGGCGGCCAGGTTCGCGTCGTTCTCGAGCAGCACCGGCCAGCCGTGCAGCTCGGTCAGTCGCGGGGCCAGGCCGGCGTCGAAGCGCCGCCAGAACTCGTCGTCGACCAGGATGTTGCCGTCCCGGTCGACCGGAGCCGCGACACCGGCGCCGGCCGCGAGCACCTGCGCATCGGACACTTGCGCGGTCTCGAGGGCCTCGACGACTGTCTCGTGCACGATCCCGGTCCGCTCCGCCGCGGTCTTGTCGCCGGACACCGAGCGCACCACCTTGGCGATCGTCTCGCCGCGCAGGTCGGCGACCAGCACCGTGGTCTTGCCCGCGCCGATGTCGATCCCGAGCACGCACCCGGCGCGGCTGTTGAACTCGAACCGCCGCGACGGCCGGCCCACCGACGTGTCCCGGCCCGGGTCGAGCTCGATCACCCAGCCCATCGAGATCAGGTCGTTGCAAACCGCGTGCACGGTGGCGCGAGTCAGGCCGGTCGCCTCGATCAGGCCGGTTCCTGTCATCACGCCCGCCTTGGACAGCACGGAGAGTAACTTCCCCGCGTTGACGCGGCGCAGCATCGGCGGTGTCGCCGTGGGCGGAGTGGCCGCCGGTCTCGCCATGAAAGCCCCTTGACCTGTCGTCGAAGTTACGCGCAGAATACTCTGGAGTCTAAATTTAGAGTCTATATAAACAAGTGGGCAATGTCGCCGCAACCGCCCGGAAATCCTGTACCCCGCGCCTGCCGACCCAAGTGAGGCTTTCTTGACCAGCACGCAGCCGACGACAGACCGAGACTGGTGGCGTCAGGCCGTCGTCTACCAGATCTATCCGCGCAGCTTCGCCGACTCCAACGGCGACGGTGTCGGTGACCTGCCGGGCATCGTCAGCCGCGTTCCGTACCTCGCGTCCCTAGGTATCGACGCGGTCTGGCTCAGCCCGTTCTACCCGTCCGCCCTCGCCGACGGTGGGTACGACGTCGACGACTACCGCAACGTGGACCCCCGGCTCGGCACCCTCGACGACTTCGACCAACTCGTCGAGGCGCTGCACGAGGCGGGGATCAAGCTGATCGTCGACATCGTCCCGAACCACACCTCCGACCGGCACGAGTGGTTCGTCGAGGCGCTGGACGCCGGGAAGGGCTCAGCCGCCCGGGACCGGTACATCTTCCGCGAGGGAGAGGGCGACGAGCCGCCGTCGGACTGGGACTCGGTCTTCGGCGGCTCCGCCTGGGCGCAGGTCGAGGACGGGCAGTGGTACCTGCACATGTTCGCGGCCGAGCAGCCGGACCTGAACTGGGAGCACCCGGAGGTCCGGGCGGACTTCCTGACCACATTGCGGTTCTGGTCGGACCGCGGCGTCGACGGCTTCCGGGTGGATGTCGCGCACGCGCTGGTGAAGAACCTGACCGAGCCGTTCCCGTCGAAGACCACGCTGCCCCGGCAGTCCGAGTCCAACGGCGCACATCCGCTCTGGGATCAGGACGGCGTACACGAGATCTACCGCGAGTGGCGGACGGTGCTGAACGAGTACGACCCGCCCCGGTCGGCGGTGGCCGAGGCGTTCGTGCCGGCCGCCCGGCGGGCCCGGTACGCGAGTGCGGACGGGCTCGGGCAGGCCTTCAACTTCGACCTGCTGCAGGCGGACTGGGAGTACGAGAAGTTCCGGCAGGTGATCGAGGACAACCTCGCGCTGGCCGAGCAGAACGGGTCGTCCTCGACCTGGGTGTTCTCGAACCACGACGTCGTCCGGCATGCGACCCGGTACGGCCTGCCGAAGGACCCGTCCGGTCTCTGGCAGGACGGGAAGGCGTGGCTGCTCAGCAACGGCACCGAGCCGACGGTCGACGTCGAGCTGGGCCTGCAGCGGGCCCGTGCGGCGGTGCTGCTGATGTTGGCGCTGCCGGGATCGGCGTACCTGTACCAGGGTGAGGAGCTGGGGCTGCAGGAGGTCGGCGAGCTGCCGGCGGCGAACCTGCAGGACCCCGCGTACTTCCGGTCGAAGGGCGCGGAGAAGGGCCGTGACGGCTGCCGGGTGCCGATCCCGTGGAAGGTCGACGGACTGTCGTTCGGCTTCGGCACGGGCGGTTCGCACCTCGTCCAGCCGAAGTGGTTCGGCGGCTACTCGGTCGAGGCGCAGGACGGCGACCCGGAGTCGACGCTGAGTCTCTACCGCCGGGCGCTCGCCGTCCGCCGGGGTCTCCAGACCGGCAACTCGCTCACCTGGGTGGACGGCGGCGACTTGGTCCTGCACTTCACCCGGCCCGGCGGCTGGCAGTCCATCACCAACTTCGGCGCCGCCCCGGTCGAGCTCCCCGAGGCCGCCGTGGTGCTGTCCAGCGGTCCGCTCGAGGGCGACAAGCTGCCAGGTGACACCACCGCCTGGCTGATCTGATCCTCGCTCCGTGGATCCTGCCTACCCAGGATCCACGGACCGAGTAAGAGGGCGTCTGGGAACCCTGCGCCTACTGCGCGGCACTCGGCGGGCGCATCGCCGCGTTGGAGGACGAGGCACGGAGAACCCCACTCCGAGCCCCGCCCTCCGCCTTGCGCTGCACTCCGCCGAGCACCTGCTCGCGACGGCGCAGAGTTCCCAGACGCCCTCTAGCCACCCCGTGCGGCAGGATGGGGGCTGTGAATCCGACGGTTGGTGACGTGGTTGCGGTACTCGATCGGCTGTACGACCCAGCCTGGGCGGAGAGCTGGGACGCGGTCGGTCTGGTCACCGGGGATCCGGAGCAACCGGTACGGCGGATTCTGTTCGCGGTCGACCCGATGCGGTCCGTCGTGGACGAAGCCGTCTCCGGTGACTTCGACCTCCTCGTCACCCACCATCCCCTCCTGCTGCGCGGGGTCCACAGCGTCGCGCGGACGACGCCCAAGGGCCGCGTCGTACACGACCTGATCAAGAGCAACACGGCTCTGCACGTGTGCCACACCAACGCGGACAACGCGAACCCCGGTGTCAGCGACGCCCTGGCCGCCACTCTCGGAGTACAGGACACCCGTCCGCTCAAGCCGCTGACGTCGGACCCGATGGACACGCGTGGTGGCGGGCGGGTCGGCGTACTCCAGGAACCGATGTCGCTGACGGACTTCGGCCGTTTGGTCGCCGGAAACCTTCCGCCGACGGAGCACGGCGTACGCGTGTCGGGCGATCCTGACCGGACCATCTCGACTGTCGCCGTGGTCGGGGGAGCGGGTGACTCGGAGTTCGACCGGGTCCGCGCAGCGGGTGTCGACGCGTACGTCACCGCCGACCTCCGGCACCACCCCGCGACCGAGGCTCGGGCGTACGACGAGGGGCCAGCGCTGATCGACGTCGCGCACTGGGCCAGCGAGTGGCCGTGGCTGCTGGATGCCGAGCGGCTCCTGCTCGAAGGGTTGGCAGAGCAAGGCAGTACCGTGGACACTCACATCTCGACGCTCCGTACGGACGCGTGGAACCTGCGGCTCTGAGTCCGCGGCAGCTGACAACTGAACGAATCAAAGGAGCCGACTCTGAACGCCGAGCCCGCTGTCCAACGCCGGTTACTGGACCTGCAGGATCTCGACCTGCAGCTGGATCAGGTCGCCCACAAACGCAAATCGCTGCCCGAGCACCAGACGCTGGCCGAGCTGGCCGCGGAGAAGTCGGTGGTCGACCGCGAGCTCGTCACCGCCGACACCGAGGTGAGCGACCTGCAACGGGAGCAGAAGAAGGCCGACAGCGACGTCGAGCAGGTGCGACAGCGCAAGGCGCGCAACCAGCAGCGGCTCGACTCCGGACAGGTCACCTCGCCGAAGGACCTGGAGAACCTGCAGCACGAGGTCGGTTCGCTGGACCGGCGGATCTCCGACCTCGAGGACGCCGAGCTCGAGGTGATGGAGAAGCTGGAGGCGGCCGAGGCGGTGCAGGCCGACCTGCGGACCCGCGCCGAGGCGTTCGCCGGCCGGCAGGCCGAGCTGGAGAGCACCCGCGACGCCGCGCTCAAGGAGCTCGACGAGCAGCGCGCGGAACTCGGCGACAAGCGGTCCACGATCGCTGCCGAGCTCCCGGAGGCCCTCATCACGCTGTACCAGCGACTCCGCGAGCACAACGGCGGGATCGGTGCCGCGGCGCTGGTCGGCAAGCGCTGCATGGGTTGCCGGATGGAGCTGGCGCCGTCCGATCTCACTCGATTCAAGGCCTCCGCGCCGGACGCCGTACTGCGCTGTGAAGAGTGCGGACGGATCCTCGTGCGGACGTCGGAGAGCGCGGTATGACCTACAACCACGTGATCGTGGAAGCGGATGGCGGGTCGCGTGGGAACCCTGGGCCGGCGGCGTACGGCGCTCTGGTTCGCGACCCGGCGACCGGCGAGGTGATCGCGCAGAGCGGGAAGACGCTCGGCATCGCGACCAACAACGTCGCCGAGTACTCCGGTCTGGTCGCCGGGCTCGAGTTGGCCGCCGAGTACGCGCCGAACGCTTCGATCGAGGTACGGATGGACTCCAAGCTGGTCATCGAGCAGATGGCCGGCCGGTGGAAGATCAAGCACCCGGATCTGCAGCCGCTCGCGATCAAGGCGCAGGGGCTGGCGCCGTTCGGGACCGAATGGACCTGGGTGCCGCGCGCACAGAACGCAGCCGCGGACGCGCTCGCGAACATGGCGCTGGACGGCGTACCGATCCCGCTGAAGCCCCCGGTTGCTGGGGCCGCGGCGGCCGTGGCCAAGGAGCCGTCGGATCTGCAGAAGGCGTTGCAGGGGTGGGGTCCGCAGGCCGGGCCGCCGACTCAGCTGATCTTCCTGCGGCACGGCGAGACCCCGCACACGGCAGAGAAGCGGTTCTCCGGTTCCGGTGGTGACAACCCCGGGCTCAGCGACACCGGTCGGGCGCAGGCTCACGCGGCCGCGGAGTACCTGGCCCGGATCGGCGGAGTGGACGCGATCCTGACCTCGCCGATGCTGCGGACGCGGCAGACGGCCGAGGTGGTCGGGGCTTCGCTCGGGCTCGAGCCGATCGTCGACGAGGGCTGGGTCGAGGTCGCATTCGGTGACTGGGACGGGCACACCTTCGCCGAGATCCAGCAGAAGTGGCCGGACGCGCTGAACGCCTGGATGGAGTCCACGGCCGTCGCACCACCCGGCGGTGAATCCTTCGACCTGTGCGCCCGGCGGGCCCGATCCGCGCGGGACAAGGTGCTGGCCAAGTATCCGGGCAAGACCGTGGTCGTGGTCACCCATGTCACGCCGATCAAGCTGATGGTCCGGTCGGTGCTGCAGGCCCCGATGGCTTCGCTGTTCCGGATGGAGTTGCGCCCGGCAACACTCACCGAGATTCATTGGTACGCCGACGGCCTGGCCTCACTGCGATCGTTCAACGTCCAGCCCTCGCTCTGAGCTGCTCCTTCTTCGTTACTCTGACCTCACGCACACCGACGTGCGCTGACGGGACGGAGAGCTCACGTGCCTTTGCAGAGGGTTCATTTCGCCGAGGACGTACCGGAAGTCTTCCGGGCGTCACTGCAAGCGATCCGGCAGGAGCTGGACGTCCCGTCGGAGTTCCCGGCCGAAGTGGTCGCCGCGGCTCTGCAGGCGGCGAAGAACCCACGGCTGCCAGAGCTCGATCGGACCGACCTCGACTTCGTCACCATCGACCCACCGGACTCGATGGACCTGGACCAGGCGCTGCACATCGAGCGCAACGGCGACGGGTACACGGTGCACTACGCGATCGCCGACGTCGCCGCCTTCGTCCAGCCCGGTGACCCGATCGACGTCGAGGCTCGTCGCCGTGGCGAGACGCTCTACGCCCCGGACAAGCGCACCCCGCTGCACCCACCGGAGCTCTCCGAGGGAGCTGCCTCGCTGCTGCCCGACGAGGTCCGTCCAGCCCTGCTGTGGACGATCTCGGTCGACGCGGTCGGCGAAGGCACCAAGGTGGTTTGCGAGCGCGCGCTGGTGAAGTCGCGCGCCAAGCTCAACTACGCCGGCGTCCAGCAGGATCTCGACGCGGGCATCGCCTCGGAGTCGCTGCAACTGCTGCGTGAGGTCGGCAAGCTCCGGGAGAAACGCGAGCTCGCCCGCGGCGGCGTCAACCTGCCCATCCCGGACCAGGAGGTCGTCACCTCCAACCACGGCTGGGGTCTGGAGTTCCGCGCACCGCTCCCGGTCGAGGGCTGGAACGCGCAGATCTCGCTGCTCACCGGGATGGCCGCCGCGCAACTGATGATGGACGGCGGCATCGGCATCCTGCGAACGCTGCCGGAGTCGCACGACGATCTACGGCGCAAGCTGGGCAACACCGCCAAGGCGCTCGGGATCGAGTGGCCGGACGGGACGTCGTACGCGGCCTTCATCCATGGGCTGGATCCGAAGGTGCCGGCGCATGCGGCGATGCTGGCGGCGTGCACGGTGCTGTTCCGCGGCGCCGGGTACAGCGCGTTCGCGGGTGGAGTGCCGGAGCAGCCGGCGCATGCGGCGATGAAGGCTGAGTACGCGCACGTGACCGCTCCACTGCGGCGTCTGGTCGACCGGTGGACCGGGGAGATCTGCGTGGCGCTGTCGGCGGGCACCGAGGTGCCGGCGTGGGTTCGTCAGTCGATGGACGAGATCCCCAAGATCATGGACGACGCGGATCGCCGGGCGCACGCGTACGAACGGTCGATCGTCAGCATGGTCGAGGCCGGGCTGGTGGCCGACCAGGTCGGGTCCGAGTTCGACGGCGTCATCACCGAGGTCGACCAACGCGAGAACACCCGCGGCATCGTCGTACTGTCCACGTTGGCGATCGAGGGCCGCATCAGCGGTACGACGCCCCTGCCGCTGGGCCGGCTGGTCCGGGTCAAACTCGTCGAAGCCGACATCGCCAAGCGCGTGGTCAACTTCGAACTAGTCTCGTAGGTAGTCCTCGACCGCCTTGGTCGTGCGCTTCAGATCACCGGTCGCCAGCAGGTCGAGCAGGGCGCCGCGGAGCATGGCCAGGACGGCGGTACGACGTGCCTCCGCCTCGGCGGAGCCGGGATCGGGCTGACTCGCCTTGAGCAGGTCCAGCCAGTCCTCCACGGTCGAGCGGCCGTAGTCCGCCCACGGGCCGTCCGGGGCGACCAGTGAGCGCCCGTACGCCTCGACCCAGAACTTCATCAACGGCCGCCGTTCGGGCGCGGCCAGCCACGTCCACAGCTCCCCGGCGACCACGGTCAGTCCGGGCGGTTCGTCGTACTGGGCGTCGATCCGACGCAGCAGCTCGAGCTCGTCGACGCGGGCGCGGGCGAGGAGGGCGCGGATCAGGCCGTCCTTGCTGCCGAACAGGAACAGCAGCACCCGTGGGCTGGAGCCGATCGCGGTCGCGAGCGGGCGCAGCGACAGGTCGGCCAGTCCGTGGGTGAGCGAGTACGCGTAGGCGCGCTCGAGCAGTTCCTGCTCACGCGCGGACGGGGTTGGCTTCGTGGTCGGCACGAGGTTAGTATCTCTTACTGAAACAGTCGTGTCAGTGGATTGGGTAGGGTTGATGACCAAGGTGATCAGGAAACTGGGGGAGCCGGGCGACCTCGGCTGGGTGGTGCAGTCGCATGCCGAGATCTACGCGGCGGAGTACGGCTGGGGTCTGCGGTACGAGGCCTTGATCACCCAGATCGTCTCGGCGTACACGACCGACCACGACGACCAGCGCGAGGCCGCCTGGATCGCCGAGGTGGACGGCGCGCGGGCCGGCAGCATCTTCTGCGTCCAGGGCCCGGATGAGGCCACTGCCCAGCTTCGGCTGCTGCTGGTGACTCCGGAGGCGCGCGGTCTCGGCCTCGGCGCCGAACTGGTCGACACCTGCCTGGCCTTCGCCCGGGCGGCCGGCTACAAGCGGATGGTGCTGTGGACCAACGATCCGCTGGTCGCCGCCCGGCACATCTACCTGTCCCGCGGTTTCCGCCTCACCGGCTCCGAGCCGCACGACGACTGGGGCCAAGAGCTCGTCGGCCAGACGTACGAGCTCGACCTCTAAGTGCTGCAGGCGGGGGCGCCTGGGGCCGGTGTGCGGTAGAGGGCGTGGGACAGGAACGTGCTGACGTAGCCGTTCTGGACGCGGAGGGCGTGGCGTGGTCCGGCGCTGCCGAGCGGGAGGAGCTTCCGGAGTGGCAGAGCCAGGTAGTACGCGCCGTAGTCGGTGAAGTTGTAATGGCGCGTCCCCGGGATCGTGGCGCACCACGACGTACCAGTGCTTGCTTTGAGCAACGACAAGGTGCGGTCGCGGTCCTCGTCGCCGCGGGCGTCTGGTCCGCAGACGCCGGTGATGCAGGTGTCGTCGGCGCCGAGCAGGAGGATCGGCGCCTGCACGCCCTTCGTCACGGCGTCGCCGTACGGGCTTCCGTCCAGGTCGACCGCCGCCGCGCACCGGGTGTCGGTGCGGCACGCCTCGAGCGCTGCCGCACCACCGAACGAGTGCCCGAGGTACGACGTACCGATCCCGGACTCGACGCTGTTCGGCAGTTGCTTGGCCACCATCGAGCCGGCGAACCGGGCGTCTGCCGCCCACGTGCCGACGAGGCGATCGCCCTCCTTCTCGAGGTCGTCGGGTTTGGCCGCCTCGACGCTCTCGACCTTCTGCCCGTCGAGGACGGTGAGGTCCGCGCTGTACGTCGGTGTCACGCCGGCGACCAGATAGCCGTGGCTCGCCAGATCCTCGGCGAGGCTGGCGTACATCGGTGCCGACAGCCCCAGGCCCGGCATCAGTACGACGACCGGGAATCGGCCGGGTGCGACGGCGACCCGGTCGAGTGCCGGGTCCTGCAGCCCATCGAATGGGCCCTGGAACACCGAGGCCGGGCCCTTCAGGCGCAGGTCGTTCCACAGCCCGGGTGCGTACTGCACTTTGCGACCGGTCGTGCCTTTGGCCACCGGGTGCCAGAGCCACACCGACAGCTTTCGCGACCCCTCGGCGTACGGATCCCGGCGGGCCGTATCGGTCCACTCGAACGTCCGCCGGCCGACCAGATAGTTGCCGGTCGGGTCGGGTAAGGCCACCGGCTCCGACCGCTGGACCGCGATCCAGCCGACGTACCCGCTCCCGGCGAGCAGCACGAACAGCACGAGGATCACGATCCCCGTTCGAACCCGTCGTACCCCTCTGCGTGCCACACCCCAAGCCTGCCACTCGCCCCGGTCACGAGCATGCTCAGTTGCGGGTGCGCCCTTTGACGATGGCGGCGATCAGCTCCGGAGAGCAGCCGATCGCCGCCGCCAACGCGGGATAGGTCCACCGTTCAGGATCCTCGGCCCGCAACTGCTTGACCAGCCGATTGCGTTGATCGCGATGGAATCGACCCGTCGACTCAGAAACCTCCTGCGCGCGATGGTGATCCTGTGCTTGCTGCACGATCGTGTCGGGCGACAGGTCGGCGATCAGACGGTCGGTGGCCTGGTCGTGGCCGTATCGCCGCAAGGCAGCCTTGCGGTTCGATCGAGTTCGACGGACGTTGGTGTCTTCGACCGTGCTGTACTCCGACAGCACTTCGTCGATCCTGGCCTGTCGGCGGGCGCCAAGCATCGGTCGCAGGTCAACCATGAGCTGGGCAGCACGCACACCTGTCATGGTGAACCGGTACTGGATGAGTTTGGATTGAGATCCGGGTCTGACGGTGGTGACCTTCTGGCCGAACATTGCGGCGACACGTTCGATGACGTCGCGATCGGTCATCGTCACACCGACGCGGGGGTACCGGTACACCTTCCCGCCCACATGGCTCTTGATCATGCCGAAGTAGCCCTCGCCTTCGAGCAGCCCGGCCAGCCACGCGAGCTCAACGTCACGCCGGATCATCGGCGTACTCCTGCACAAGGCGGCGTCCACTCGTCCGCACCGCGGCCGGAGGCGTAGGTGCGTTGGGCAACGAGGACGTTGACCGGGTGCACCCGTGCCTTCTTGAGGCGTGCAGCGTCTGCCAGCTGGTCCGCGACGATCGGCGCCCAGGAACCGAGCGGCTCGAGCAGGCCCAGCCGGGTGAGGCGGGGGAGCTGCCGGAGGAGCGCGGTCTGTGGGAGACCGTTCGCGAGCAGGACGTCCCAGACCTTCGGCTCGTTCAGGAACCGGTCCGGGATCATCTCCCACGACAGGCCTCGGTTGAGCGCGATGACGTCGACCACCTCGGTCACGTCGGTCGCTGCCTGAATCCGCTCGAACGCGGTGAGCAGAGGCAGTCCGGACAGGTCGGCCGGGCGACGGTGAACCCAGTCGAACAGCTCCCGTCGTACCGGCTCTGTCGTCTTCGGGTGCGACAGCCGCAGCAGGTCCGCATGCGACCAGCCGTCGCGCTGGCGGTACTTCAGCAGCTGGTAGGCGACGGAATCCACGTCCGGACCGACGTACCAGTTGCCGATCGCCCGACGCGTACCCCGGCCCCAGCCACCGAACTGCTGCAGGTAGCCGGCGAACAGGAACAGATGCGTCCCGGTCCGAGCCACCAGCGGCACGGCGGCCAGTGCGGCCCGACGACCGTCGTCGTCGCCGAGCTTGGCAGCTGCGGCCAGCGCGAACAGCGCCGGGTTCTGCTTCGGTGCACGACCACGAAGGGAGATGTCCAGTACGGCGGCCACGACCTCCGCAGCCCGCTTCGTCGCGAGTTCCACGACCAGTCCGGCGTTCTCCTGGGTCAGCTCGCGCTCGGAGGCGTAGTACGTGCCTCCGGTGGTGCCGAGCGTCAGGAACCGGTGCAGCCGGGCGAAGTCGTCCTGGACGAAGGTGTAGCCGCCGGCGCGGTTCTTCTGCTGCCGTGGGTCGGCCTGCTCGTCCTGGGGCGTCTGCCGGGTGCTGATCAGTGCCAGCGGGTCGTGGGACATTTCCTTTCTCTCCTGTCGGGTCTCGGGCATGCGAAAGACAGGCCTGGGCGGACGTGTTGTGCCGACCGGGGTTAGCTGCTCTAGCCAACTGAGCTACGTCGGGCTTGCGCCCGGCGGCGGGATTCGAACCCGCGACCCGCCCATGAGAAGTGGTAACCGATTGGCTCCGGCCCACCCAGGCCTGTCTTGTCATTGACTGTAACGCGTTACAGTCGGCGGCCGCCAACGAATCAAACGGCTGTGGACGAGTGCGGAACGGGTCGGTCTGTAAGCCGGATTCTGTAGTCGGCGATCATCCATCTACGGTGACCGTTGCCGGGCACCTCCAGCGGCCTACCCGCGAGCTCGGGCGGGCAGCCCTCGAACGCTCGCGCGGACGATGGTTTCCCATCGCCCTTCTTGGCCTTGCTCCACGTGGGGTTTACCGAGCCTCCGCAGTCACCTGCGGAGCTGGTGGTCTCTTACACCACCCTTTCACCCTCACCCGCACTCCGATGAACCACGGGGTTCACCGAAGCCGCTGGCGGTCTGCTTTCTGTGGCACTGTCCCGCGGGTTGCCCCGGGTGGGTGTTACCCACCACGCTGCCCTGTGGAGTCCGGACTTTCCTCGGCGCCCACCGGTGGTGGACGACGCGATCGCCCGACCGACCCGTTCCAGCTTCAGGATACGGCCTCGGTGGTCACCTCTGGCCAACGGCCGTCGGCAGCCCGCTCGTACGGGCGTACGTCGACCACCGCGTCGAGGTTCAGCGGGCCGTAGATGTGCGGGAAGCTGATGCCGATCGCGTCCAGATCCTCGTCGCAGAGCGCGGAGACCAGGCGCTCGGTGTCGATCACCAGCAGGCACAGCGGCTCGTCGACGTCGTCGTACACGAAGTTCGCCACCATGCCGACCTGCTCCGGCCTGGAGCAGTGGATGAACGTCGCCCCGTCGTCGAGGCTCTTGCCCCGCGTCGACCACCGGTAACTGCCCGCCTCCTTGGCGGCTTCCCACTGGTCCGGAAACGCGAGGTGCAGAATCGTCGCCATGCACTGAGGCTATCGGGGGCAGGGGAGCGAGTTTTCGTTGCGACACTCGCACGTCGTCCCGATGTCACCCGGCCCAGCTAGCCTGCCGCGCATGACTCCGCCCGACACAGAACTCGCCAGCCTTGATCGCCGCCGGTTTCTCGGTGCCGTCGGAGGCGTTGCCGGGCTTGCCGCGCTCGCGCAGCTCCCGGTCGATCGTGCGAACGCGACCCCGCGCCCTTCCGGTGGCGACTACCCCTTCACGCTCGGCGTCGCCAGTGGTGACCCGACGCCCTCCGGCGTGGTGCTGTGGACCCGCCTGGTGCCGGACCCGTTCGTTCCCGGTGGCGGCATGCCGGACAGCAAGGTGCCGGTCGAGTGGCAGATCGCGCTCGACTCGTCGTTTCGCCGCGTAGTACAGCAGGGCAGGACTTGGGCGTTGCCCGAACTGGCGCATTCCGTGCACGTCGAGGTCGAAGGTCTGGCCCCCGACCGTGAGTGGTTCTACCGATTCAAGTACCGCACTGATGTGTCCGCTGTCGGACGCACTCGTACTGCGCCCGTCCGCACCGGCCGGAATGCCTCGGTGAACTTCGCGTTCGCCTCCTGCCAGGAGTGGTCGAGTGGCTACTACTCGGCCCTGCGGCACCTCGCTGACGAGGACCTCGACCTGGTGCTGCACCTGGGCGACTACGTGTACGAGGGCGGTATCCCGGCGACCGGCGGTTACCGGAAGACGCCGGTGCCGGCGGTGTTGCGGTCGGCCCCGCGCGACGTAGAGCGCTGGCGGATGCAGTACGCGCTGTACAAGAGCGACCCGGATCTCCAGTTGGCCCACGCGCGATTCCCGTGGATGGTGACCTGGGACGACCACGAGGTCCAGAACGACTACGCCAACACCCAGTCGCAGTATGAGGGCGACATCTCCGTCCTGCGCGCGGCGGCGTACCAGGCGTGGTACGAGCACCAGCCGGTACGCCGGCCCGCGCGTCCCGCCGGTGCGGGCCCGCGGATCTACCGTCGGCTGCAATGGGGCGATCTCGCGCAGTTCGACGTGATCGACGGCCGGCAGTACCGCAGCGTCCCGCCGTGCGGGTGGGGCGAGGCCGACGCGTGCGAGGGTGGTTACGACCCGGCGATCACGATGCTCGGCAAGACCCAGGAGCAATGGTTGTACGACGGGCTGAAGCGGTCCCGCGCGCAGTGGGACGTGCTGGCCAGCAACGTCATGTTGAGCCGGCTCGACCATGACGGTGCCGAGGGCAACTTGCTCTGGCACGACGCGTGGGACGGCTTCCCGGCTGCGCGGCAACGACTGGTTCAGGCCTGGAACGAGGCGAACACGCGCAACCCGGTGGTGGTCACCGGTGACTGGCACTCGACCTTCGTGAACGACATCCATGCCGACTTCGACCGCGAGGGAACGCCGGTGGTGGCGACCGAGTTCGTCGGCACCTCGCTGACCAGCAACGGCGACGGCGAGGTGTACGGGCCGTACTACGGGCCGATGATCAAGTACAACCCGCACATCAAGTTCTTCGACGGCGACCGGCGCGGGTACGTCCGCTGCACGATCGACCGCGAGCAGTTCCGCACCGACCTGCGGATGGTCACCACGGTCAGCCGCGCGGACGCCCCGAAATACACCTACGCGTCGTTCGTCGTGGAGGATGGCCGCCCCGGTGCCGTGAAGCTCTGATCGCTCGGTCGTCGTACAGGTGTCATCGAACCGACGTACCCAAGGAGCGTCTTGGGCGCGTCGATTAGGGTGCTCGACATGGCGAAGGATGAGAGCACCGAGTCCACGTCCGAGGTGGCGGCCGAGGAGCAGAAGCCGGCCGCGGCCAAGACGCCCACCGACGATCTGGTGTCGACCCAGCACGTGCTGTCGATCGGCCGGAAGAAGCTGAAGTACACCGCGACGACCGGGCGGGTCGTACTGCGGCAGGAGGTGCTGACCGAGGGGAAGTTCGACGGGCACCAGCCGAAGGCGGAGGTGTTCCTGACCGCGTACACGCTGGACGACGCCGATGCCGCCGACCGGCCGGTGACGTTCGCGTTCAATGGTGGCCCGGGCTCGTCGAGTATCTGGCTGCACCTCGGTCTGCTGGGTCCGCGCCGGGTCGTGTCCGGTGACGCCGGTCAGCTCGCGCCCCCGCCGTACGGGCTGGTGGACAACACCGAGTCCCTGCTGCAGCACAGCGACATCGTCTTCATCGACCCGGTGTCGACCGGGTACTCGCGCGCCGTCGAGGGCGAGAAGCCGGGCGACTACCACGGGTTCACCCGGGATCTGGAGTCCGTCGGCGAGGTGATCCGGTTGTGGACGTCGCGCAACGGGCGGTGGATGTCGCCGAAGTTCCTGGCCGGCGAGTCGTACGGTACGACGCGCGCCGCCGGACTGGCCTCGCATCTGCAGGAGCGGTACGGCATGTACCTGAACGGGGTGATGCTGATCTCCGCGGCGCTCGAGTTCGGCACCCTCGACTTCACCCCGGGCAACGATCTGCCGTACACCCTGTTCCTGCCGTCGTACGCCGCCATCGCGCACTATCACGGTCTCGTGCCGGACCGGTCGCTCGAGGACCTGCTCGCGGATGCGGAGCGGTTCGCGGCCGGCCGCTACCCGAATGCGCTTGCCCAGGGCAACCGGATCCCGGCCGACTACCGGGCCGAGGTGGTCACCCGGCTGGCGTCCTTGACGGGACTGTCCGAGGACTATCTCGACCGGGTGAACCTGCGGATAGAGCACATGCGATTCTTCGCCGAACTGCTCCGGTCACGCCGCCAGGTGGTCGGCCGGCTGGACGGCCGCTTCACCGGGTGGGACGCGGACTATGCGGGTGAGACGCCGGGCAAGGACCCGTCGTTCAGCGCGATCATCGGGCCGTACACCGCGGCGCTGAACCACTACGTGCGGGTGGAGCTCGAGTACAAGAACGATCTGCCGTACGAGATCCTCAACATGGACGCGGCCAAGAACTGGTCATTCAAGGAATTCGAGGGCCAGCAGATCACGGTCGCCGACAAACTCGCCGACGCGATGCGCGTCAACCCGCACCTCAAGGTGCACGTTGCTTCCGGTCACTACGACGGTGCAACGCCGTACTTCGCCACCGAGCACACCTTGGGGCGTCTCCAGATCCCCGCCGAGCTCGTCGCCAACATCGAGACGAAGTACTACCCGGCCGGCCACATGATGTACCTCCACGAACCGTCCCGACTCCAGCAGTCCGAAGACCTCGCCACCTTCATCCACACAGCCTCGAACCGCTAACCACCCTCGCCGAGTTCAAGCGGGCTACTTGCCGCCAGCAACATCACCCCCAGACCGCTCCAGGCCACCACCACCGGCCGGTTCACTGGAACCGGGGCTGACTGTCGCCCGCTCACCCTGCGTGCATCCGAGTGGGATATCCGGCTCTCCTGCTTGATGTGTGGGTGATCTGTCCACCCCGGTGGGCAACCCCCTGACATGAGGCTCCGCTCGCCGCACGCCAGTCCCCGGGGGCTGCGAGTCGGCAATGGGGGTGGCCGGTGACGTGGTGGTCCCAGGTGCGGCGGCGTACCGATCGACGGGTAGTGGTCAGGTGCCGGGTAGTGCAGCTGAGCGGGGGATGGTGCCCGCGCGTACGTCGTAGCGGAGTGCACTACCCGTTCGTCGGTACACGCACCGGAACGCGCGACTGGTGCTGGGCATCGAGGGGTCCGTTGAGGGTGCAGTGGGGATAGCGCAGGAACTGATGGGCGGGGACCTGCTACTTCCTGTCCGGTCACCGTTGACATCCGTCTCCTGTCTCAGGTCACCGTGCCGTGTCACCCCGGGCACGCTCGATCCACCCACACATACGGCAGAAGAGGCGGATATCCCTTCGAGTTGTGGGTTCTCTGCTCCTATCCGAGGGGAGAACCCATAACCCTTGCGGTGCGGGAAAGGGCGTGCCTACCGGTAGAGGCGGAAGCCGGTTGGGGAGGGCGGCGTAGAAGTCTCGGCGGTGCAGAGGGTGAGCACTCCTGGGAGGTGGTAGTGCTTGTACTGCGTGAGTCTCACGGGAGGGTGAGGATCTCGGCGCCGGTTTCGGTGACGACCAGGGTGTGCTCGAACTGGGCGGTGATCGACTTGTCCTTGGTGGTGGCGGTCCAGCCGTCGTCCCACAGGTCGTAGTCGTGGGTGCCGAGGGTGAGCATCGGCTCGATGGTGAACGTCATCCCGGTCTCGATCACGTCGTCGAACCGCTCGTCGTCGTAGTGCGGGATGATCAGACCGGAGTGGAACGACGTCGCGATCCCGTGCCCGGTGAAGTCGCGGACGACGCCGTACCCGAACCGCTTGGCGTAGGACTCGATCACCCGGCCGATGATGCTGACGCGGCGGCCCGGCTTCACCGCCTTGATGCCACGGTTCAGCGCCTCGCGGGTGCGCTCGACCAGGAGCCGGATCTCCTCGTCCACGTCGCCGACCAGGAAGGTGGCGTTGTTGTCGCCGTGCACACCGTCCAGGAATGCGGTGATGTCGACGTTGACGATGTCGCCGTCCTCGAGCGGACGGTCGTCGGGGATGCCATGGCAGATCACCTCGTTGACCGACGTGCACAGCGACTTCGGGTAGTCGCGGTAGCCGAGGGTCGACGGGTACGCACCGCGCTCGATCAGGTACTCGTGGCCGACCCGGTCCAGTTCGTCGGTGGTGACACCAGGCTTCACCGCGTCACCGACCGCCTGCAACGCCTGTGCTGCCAGCTTCCCGGCGACGCGCATCTTCTCGATCAGTTCGGGTGAGGTGACGTAGGAACCGTCGTACGGCGTGGGGCCCGGCTTCCCGACGTATTCGGGGCGGGGGATCGACGTGGGCACTTCGCGGCGCGGCGAGATGATGCCAGGTGTGAGAGGCGACATGGTGAGATCATTCTAGAGAGCCTTGCCAAGACTCCAGGAGGTGGTCACTCTCATGGCCGACGATCACAGCAACGAGTGGTACTACTGCCTGAAGCACCACAAGGTCGAGCCCTACGAAGGCGACAAGGCAGCGGACCGGCTCGGGCCGTATTCCTCACCGGAGGAAGCCGCGCGGGCGCTCGACAAGGTCCAGGAACGCAACGAGGCCTGGGACAACGACCCCAAGTGGAACGACGACTAGTCCGTCACAGCTGATGCACCGAGGGGCACCACCGCTGATGGTGGTGCCCCTCGGTCTTTGTCAGCTGACGTCGCCGGTGAGCGAACGTCCGGTTCAGCGGGTGACCCGCCGGGCCGCGGTCTTGCGGGCCGGGGCCTTGCGAGCCGGGGCCTTCTTCGCCGCGGTCCGCTTCGCCGTCGTCTTCTTGGCGGCGGTCTTCTTGGCCGGGGCCTTCTTCGCCGCGGTCTTCTTGGCGGGCGCCTTCTTCGCGACCGTCTTCTTCGCGGGCGCCTTCTTGGCCACGGTCTTCTTGGCCGTGGTCCGCTTCGCCGGCGCCTTCTTCGCGACGGTCTTCTTGGCCGTGACCTTCTTGGCCGGGGCCTTCTTCGCGACCGTCTTCTTCGCCGTCGTCTTCTTGGCGGCGGTCTTCTTCGCAGCGGTGGTCTTCTTGGCTGCGGTCTTCTTGGCGGGCGCCTTGGCAGCGCTGCGCTTTGCCGGCGCCTTCTTTGCCGCACTCACCTTCTTCGTCACTGTCTTCTTAGCTGCGCTGACCTTGCGCGCGGACGTCGTCTTCGCGGCGCTGGCCTTCTTCGCGACAGTCTTCTTGGCGGGAGAAGCCTTTTTGGCTGTCGCCTTCCCTGCGGCTGCCTTCTTGGCTGGCACTCTGCCTCCTTGGTGCGGCTGAGGAAAACCACGGTGGATTCCTCGTCGTCATGATGATGACAACACTTGGTGGCTACGTAAAGCACCCGAAACGTCTTCAGGTTAAGGCGTCCTGACGGCGAGCAGACGCGCAAATGCCGAAAATCCTTGTGCAGAAGGGATTCCGTCGCGCTAAGAGGATGCCCGAAGGGTCCGATAATTTCTTGGCGACACGCGCACAAAGTTCGTGTCGAACCGCCCTTTCGGGGAGTGTTGTCCTCGGCAACGGCCTGTGCGAAGTGAGGTGAGGGAGGTGTCGAAGAGCATGATGAGAGTGCTCGCTGAGCACGTTGCAGACGGCTTCGGAGACGCACGATGAGAGAGCTCACGGACGACCTCGGCGACGTCGTCGCGATGCCGTCGACAGTGCGTCGTGTGGTCAGCATCGTGCCGTCGTTGACCGAGTCGATCGCGGCAACGCACGAGCACTTGATCGTCGGTGCGACGGACTGGTGCACACATCCCGCACACCTCGACGTGACACGTGTTCGCGGTACCAAGAATCCCGATCTCGACATCATCAAGTCACTCGCACCGGACGTCGTGATCGCGAACGCCGAAGAGAATCGCGCCGTCGATCTCGCGACGTTGCGCGCGGCCGGAATCGCGGTCTGGACCACCTCGCCGACCACAGTCGCCGAATCACTCGAATCACTCGACCGGCTGCTGTCCGCGATCACCGGAGCAGTTCCGGAGTGGCTGGAACAAGCACGCGCCGAGTGGAGTACGTCGTACGACGGAAAGCGCCGGCGGGCCGTCGTACCGATCTGGCGTAGACCATGGATGGCATTGGGACGCGACACGTTCGCGGGAGATCTGCTGGCCCGGATCGGCGTCGACAACGTGTTCGCGGATTCCGGCGAGCGTTATCCACGGTTCGATCCGGACGCGTTGCCGGAGTACGACATCGTGGTGTTGCCGGACGAGCCTTATGCCTTTTCACCCGAGGACGGTCCGGAGGCATTCACGCGGCCGGCGAAGTGCGTGTCCGGGCGGCATCTGACTTGGTATGGACCGTCGCTGGTGGAGGCGCGGGAGCTGCTGACCAGACAACTCACCTGAGCCCTCAGCGGACGGGCGCAGTGATGTGCGCCACGATGGCTGCGCTGTCAGCTAGACGGTTAGGTATGCCTCACCTACACTCGCTGCGTGCCGTCGATGACCGCGAAGAAGAAGTGCTGCAAGGACAAGCCGAGGTGCAAGAAGTGCCCGGTCGTCCTGAAGCGGCTGGCTGATGCCGGCTGCGCGGAGCGGCTCGATCGGATCCACTACGAGGTGGACAAGAAGATCAAGAAGAAGATCCTCAAGGAAGCCCGCAGCCGCTGACGCTCAGGATGCGCGCCGCAAGGTGATCGCGTCGGCCGCCTGGCGGAGCAGTCCGGGGATGGTGACGTGTGCTGCCTGACCGGTCGCCTCGAGATCGTCGCCGTACCACCAACCGTGGGCGCTGATCGTCTCCAGCTCGAGTTGTTCCTGGTTGGCGAACGTGACGTCGACGCCGTCCACCGCGACCGCGAAGAACGTCTGGTGCTGGATGATCGGGCACCCGCCCCACTCGAACTCGATCGTGTTCGTCGCCACCGGCGTACCGAGTGCGTCGATCGGCAGATGGATGCCGACCTCTTCACGCAGCTCCCGGCTCGCCGCCTCCGCGACCGTCTCACCGGCTTCCACGCCGCCGCCGATGGTGAACCAGTACGGCGTCTGTGGCTTCAGCGGATCCCAGCCGTGCAGCAGCAGCACCCGACCGTCCGGGCGGACGGGCAGGACGCGGGCCGTCGTACGCCGGACGACGGTGCCTGGTGGTGGCAGACGAGGATCGCTCACACAACAAAACGCTAGACGAGGAAGGGCATCCCGCGTCGGCTCGTGCGGCGCGTCTCACATTCGTTGCCGTACACATCAGGTGGCACGATCGAAGTATGACGGCAACCATCGGTCTCGGACTGGCAGCGCTCGGGCGACCCGGGTACATCAACCTCGGACACGACGAGGATCTGCCGCCGGGCCGCGCGATCGAGGACCTGAGAGCGCGCACACATCAACTCCTCGAGCAGGCGTGGCAGGCCGGTGTTCGCTACTTCGACGCCGCGCGTTCGTACGGTCTTGCCGAAGTCTTCCTCGGCGAGTGGCTGACACCCGAGCGACGCGACCAGCTCACCATCGGCTCGAAGTGGGGCTACACGTACGTCGCCGACTGGCGGCACGACGCGGATACGCACGAGGTGAAGGACCACTCGCTCGCGACCTTCGAACGGCAGTGGCCCGAGACCCTTCAAGCGCTTGGTGGAGCACCCGACTTCTACCTGGTCCACAGCCTCACGTCGGACAGCCCGGCGCTAGGCGACGCCAAACTGCTGGACCGACTCGGTCAACTCGCGGCCGACGGCGTGCGCGTCGGATTGTCGACAAGCGGACCACACCAGGCTGAGACCCTGCGCAAGGCACTGGAACTGAACGGACCGTTCACCGCCGTCCAGTCGACCTGGAACGTTCTCGAGCCCTCAGCAGGCGCCGCACTCGCCGAAGCACACGACGCAGGCTGGTTCGTCGTGGTGAAGGAAGCCGTCGCCAACGGCCGACTGACCGCAAAGGCCGGCGAGACCCCGTTCAACGAGTTCGCCCGTCAACACGGCATCACCCCCGACGCCCTCGCCATCGGCGCCGCAGCCGCCCAACCCTGGGCCGACGTCGTCCTCAGCGGCGCAACCACCACCGAACAACTCGAAAGCAACCTCGCCCACCGCCCAGACGGCCCCCTGACCGAGTTCGCCCAACAACCAGACGAATACTGGACCGAACGCTCAGCCCTACCCTGGATCTAACGTCCTATCAACCGACGCGTGCTACGCAGCCGCTCCTACGTCACGCCCACACGCCCGCTCCCACCCGCTCGGGTTCCCGAGCGGGCGATCGCCCGCCTTCTGCGTGTTCCTGCGTCGCCCGCGATTGACGACCCGGCTCCCCTCCGCAAGGCAACTGCCCTTCCGCCGACCGCTGCCTCACAGCGTTATGCGCCATAGCCGGAGCCCAGCAACCCCGCCCGGCCCCCGCGGCAGGCACATTGCGCGACGAGCTCGAACCGCACCGCCGAGCAACCACAGTCCCGACCGATGAGAGCAGCACTCCCTCGCGCCGGTGGCGGAGAGCTTGAGCTAGGTCGGACAGTCGGGTGGCCTGCCCGGTGCCGGTACTCGGTGGGTGCCGGTGGGGGTGACGTGGAAGGTGAAGCCGTGGGGTGTGGTCCATTGCAG